>CAYVEC010000048.1:0-1519 GCA_964450385.1 uncultured Planctomycetales bacterium | reverse complement strand
CCGCCCGTCCCCACCCCGGCCACAATAATATCAACTTTTCCGCCGGTATCGGCCCAGATCTCCTCCGCCGTTGTCTTGCGGTGGATCGCGGGGTTGGCCGGATTGGAAAACTGCTGAAGGATCACGGCCTTCGGCGTGGAGGAGGCGAGCTCCTCCGCCTTTTTGATCGCCCCGCGCATACCCTCGGCCCCCGGCGTCAAAACAAGCTCGGCCCCAAAGATCGCCAAAAGCTGCCGCCGCTCAAGCGACATGGTATCCGGCATGGTCAGAATAAGCCGGTAACCTTTGGCCGCCGCGATAAAAGCAAGAGCGATACCCGTGTTCCCGCTGGTCGGCTCCACCAGGACCGAATCTTTTTTCAAAAGACCGCTTTTCTCCGCCTCCTCGATCATGGAAAGACCGATACGGTCCTTAACGCTCGACAGCGGATTGAACGATTCCACCTTGACCAAAACCTCGGCCTCAAGCCCTTCAGCGATCCTGTTGAGACGAACAAGCGGCGTGCGGCCGATCGTCTCTGTAATATTGTCATAAACCTTCGCCATAAAAACCTCCCTGAAACGTGAATTATGTCCGCGCCAATGCCTGATCGATATCGGCCGTGATGTCCTCAATGTGCTCAAGCCCGATCGAAAGACGGATAAAGTCGGGTGTCACGCCGGTCGCCAGCTGCTCCTCTGAAGAGAGCTGCTGATGGGTCGTTGTCGCCGGATGGATGGCCAGGGTCTTGGCATCCCCCACATTCGCCAAATGCGAAATAAGCTCCAGCGAATCAATGAATTTCTTGCCCGCCTCGATCCCACCCTTGATGCCGAAACCCACAATTGCCCCGGCGCCCAGCGGAAGATATTGCCCTACCCGCTTCTTCTCGGGGCTGTCCTCCAGTCCGGGATAATTCACCCAGCTGACCTTGGGATGTCCTTTAAGATGTTGGGCGACCGCCAGCGCGTTCTGGGAGTGCCGCGGCATACGCAAATGGAGTGTTTCCAGCCCCTGCAGAAAAAGGAACGAATTGAACGGCGATACCGCCGGGCCAAGATCGCGCAAAAGCGTGACGCGCGCCTTAATGATATAGGCGATGTTCCCCAGCGGCTTGAGCGCCTCGACAAAATCAATTCCGTGATAACTGGCATCCGGACCGCTAATAAGAGGAAACTTCCCGCTCGTCCAGTCGAATCTTCCGGAATCCACGATCACGCCCCCCAGGGATGTCCCGTGCCCGCCGATGAACTTGGTCGCCGAGTAAACAATGACATCCGCTCCGTGATCAAAGGGCTTCAGGAGATACGGTGCCATGGTATTATCAAGAATGAAGGGGATGCCGTTTTTATGCGCGACTTTGGAAATGCCCTCGAGATCGGCCACATCCAGCTTGGGGTTCCCGATCGCCTCGGCGTAGAGCGCCTTGGTCTTGGGGGTGATCGCCTTTTCAAACGCCGCAAGATCATTGGACTTCACAAAATTGACCTTGACGCCCAGACGGGGCAGCGTGTAGTGAAAGAGATTATACGTCCCGCCG
>CAYVEC010000047.1:0-1552 GCA_964450385.1 uncultured Planctomycetales bacterium | reverse complement strand
GGTTCGTCGGCGAGATCTGCAGGATGATCGGTACAAATCCATCGATCTTGAAGTCGGGGATCTGGACATCATCAAACGGGATCTGAAGGTCGACACCCTCTCCGCGGGTCTCTAAATTCAGCATCGACGGATTCAGGTCGATCCCGCCGGGGGCGGCGTCGGCTTCCCCTCCGACGGTTATATCAGGAAAAAGAAACGAATACGTATCCGCTGAGCGGAGATCCAGCGGCCGATCAGCCAATTCATCATCTCTCCCGATCACGGCTCGATTGTATGACAGCATCATCGCGGTCATCCAATGGAACATCCCCGACCGATCAAAGGAGAATATGACCTCCCCAGATCCGGCATCCCAACCTTGAATTTTAAACGGCCACTGTCCAAACTCATACGGGCTAATCGGATATTCTTCATGGACACTGATCTTCAGGGCATCGCCCGCATATCCGAGGACGACATCCACAATGAGGTCAGGGCGACATCGCTTGATGTACGCCGCAGCCACAAGAGATGATTTTCCGGTACCGATCGTATCATACACAAGAACCGGCGTCGCGTCGCTCAATCCAAGGCGCTGTACCTGCGGACCCAAGAAAGACTCTAAGAACAGGACAGCCTCAGAATCTCCATCAAGCCAGGCGTTAAACCGTTCGATAAACGCCGCTGTAAACGAATGGATCGCCCCCATTTCAAAATCAGACTTTGTCTCCGTAAAGATCTGTTCAGCCGCAGCCTGAACCGAACCGATGACAGCCGAATTATCCGATCCGCCTTCGAGGCTCCGAGCCTCTCGGCTCAACGTCGGAAACGAAAAATAAATCGCCCCACCCTCATCACGCCGCACGTCTTCTTCCATAAAATAACCCGCCAGATGAAATACCAAACCGTCCCGGGCAAGGGCAACAACACGGTGGTCTGGATAATGCCTCGCGATATAATCTCGTGTTGCCGGAAACCCCTCTAGGAAAAATCGCGCGCTCCGGAGGGCCGAAGGATCTTCCCCATTTAAAAATTTTCCTAAGCCGCGCATCAACAACCTTGTGCTGTGATCATCCGTCGCTCCCATGGCTTTCAATACCCGTGAGACAATCGCCCCAAACTCACTGCGGGTAAACGCCCGTGGTCGACCGCTTTCATCACGAGGGAAAAAACCAGGACCCGGAATGCCCCATTTTTGAAATCTCCCCAGCTCATCTATCCGCAACGGCTGGCCGCCTAAGAACGGCTGTAACATCCGGACGATTTCACCAGAAAAGTTCTCGGCATCCTGCCCGATCATTCCATAGTCATTAAACTTAAACTCTAATTGACGGAGCCCGTTGGCAGAACCACTCTGAACAGGCGCTG
The DNA here is from genome assembly GCA_964450385.1 of uncultured Planctomycetales bacterium. Lineage (GTDB taxonomy): Bacteria > Omnitrophota > Gorgyraeia > Zapsychrales > JANLHA01 > JAKLFA01. The sequence continues at coordinate 205 of CAYVEC010000047.1, read as the reverse complement.
GTGGTGAAGATGTCGAATCCGTACGAGGATCGCTCGTGCCCTCCCCATGTTGAAACGCACGCCCCTGAAGCCAATCCCGGACCGTGGTCTCTACCTCCTCCCTTCGCTTGTCATTCACCAGCCCCTCAACCCTGATTCCGGTGATGACCCGACCATTAACGGCAATAGAAATCTCAATCGGCGATGGAGACAGCTCTGCGAAGGT
>CAYVEC010000046.1:0-1557 GCA_964450385.1 uncultured Planctomycetales bacterium | reverse complement strand
CCACATTGACGGGGTCGCAAGTCGCGGCGATAGCGTTCGAGGCCGCCGGTTCGTGACCTTCGATGATCGGGAATGTTTCAGGACTGAAATTCATTTTATGCCTCCTTTTGAGGTGCCGGGGCCGAAGCCCCGGCCTATGGGTTAATGGTTAAGCCCTTTCAGCGAGGGTCACGAAGTGAGACAGGGTCGCCGTAGCCCCGCCCTTGTATGGCGTGAGGGCAGAGGCCCGGACCGGCTGACCATCGCAGCGCATCACGAATCTAAACACGCTCTCATCATATTTAAATTGGACGTGGATGCTGCTGGCAGATTCGATGCCCCCCTTCTCCGCGAGGATGTAGCCGTTGAAGTCTCCGAAGATGATGTCGCCCACGTCGCCAAGAGCAGAGCACTGCTCGCACGGAATGACCGGCCGCCCGAACAGCGTCGCATACGGCGATGAAGAGGCCCCGCCCGCTGGCATATAAACCGGGACGCCGCCAGTTCCGACGCTCATGGCCATCTGCATTAACTGAGGCTCCACTTGCTGATTGATCAGCCAGACCGCATTGGGCCGCGAGGAAGCGAAAAGTCGCGCGTACATCTTAACGACGTTCTCCCAGACGATCGTGTCGGCTTTCTGTCCGCCTTCTTTCGCCACGGTCACGAGGCACCCGGAGTTGAGGATGCCTAGAGGCTGCCCCGCCCCGCTCCCCCGGATGATCGCGTCATTGCGAAGAAACCCGAACTCGGAGGCGAACGCCTGCCGGATGAAGGCCTCCAGGGCCACCGCATCCGCGAGCAGCTCGTCAGTCGCGTAGCAGAGGCCGATCAGCTTGTGCAGGGTAAGCTCGATCTGTCTGAATTTGGGCTTTGAGGCCGTCTTTTCGGCGGCTTCATCCTTCCAGTAGCCTATGATTCCACCGGAACGGGTCGAGGCCCTACTGGTTTCGTCAACGCCGTTGATCTTGATCCCATTGGAGTTGCCGGAAATCTGAATCCGGCGGCAACGGTTCGCAAGGTCGTCGGTGGCGACGAGGTCTTGCAGGAGCATATTGGAAAAGTCGGTCTGCACAAGAAATCCGCCGTCCGATGGGGTCGTCTCATTGAGTCCGGTAGCCGCGTTGAATAGGCGCGGATCGATCCGACCTGCTGGAGACCCGGCTGCCCTGATTGCCATCATCTGAGCTCCCAGGGTAGGAAATTTTTCCTTGTCCTTGACCTGGACGGACATGGCGGGCCGTCTTGCCTCAATGGTCTGGGGTGCTCCCGGCGTTTCGAGGGACAAACGGATGGTCTCGTTTTCCTCGATGGCCAGGACCATGTCCGTCAATTTTTTGACTTCCGCATTGAGGTCTTTGATCGCACCGACTTCATCCACCGTAAGATTACGGCTTTCCGTTTCCGCTTTGGTCTTGATATCGTCCACCCTTTTCATAAGGGCCTTGATATCGTCTCTATACTGTCCTATTGTCTTCATGCTCAATTCCTCCTGATTTCAGATAAATTTTTTAGTCCTTTCCAATATGGCGGCTGCCGGATCATCTCTCATCACGATCTGCACAACGTCCCGCTGCG
>CAYVEC010000045.1:0-2367 GCA_964450385.1 uncultured Planctomycetales bacterium | reverse complement strand
AGGGGTGCGGTTCATCCCCAGGGAGGAGACGGTGCTCTTTACGCCCGAGGACTATGAGGACGCGACGCATGTGCGTCCTGGGCCGCGAGTGGATGAGTTTGTGGATCGGGTGTTGTGGTTGGCGACAGGTTGGTGACAGGCACCGTTCACGGGGCTTAGACACCGAAAAATCAGCGCCTCAACGTCCTGCCCCGCCGTCATCTCGAGGGGTTCGACAGGGAATTGGACCACAGCCGTTTTATCCCGAAGGAAGCAACCGTGGTATTTGCGGCTGAAGATAATAAGGATACCACCCATGTGCAGGCAGGTCCTCAAACCGATGAGTTTGTCAAGCGGGTTCTCGAGTAACTCGACGCATCCCCCACAAAAGGAGAGGGGCCGTCATGATCGCTAATGTGACAGCACTCCCTCTGGATGCGGCCGCCCATGTGGTCCCTGGAATCGCCCTCGTCACCCTCACCGCAGCATGGATCCTGGCCGGCCGCCTTCGCGCACGAGGCGTTCTCCAACCGTTGATCTCGATCTTCATCATTCGTATCCTGCTTTTTGACAACGCCTTTGCCTGGCGGTGGTACTACCAGGCACTCGACCCGCCACATGACATCGAGTTTCATCAGCACCGGATGATCGAGCATCAGGCAAAGCGTTTTTTGAAGACGCCCGCCTCTATCATCAACCTCACCGTCGGATCGAGCCAGGCCACCCCGATCTTCAGTGCCCGGGCCCGGACCACGGAGACGTTGTCGATCTTTATCGCGCCGGGCTTCGCGAGTCTCGATGGATTGTTCTATAGCCGACTCATCTTTCGATACCGCCCAGAAAAGATCTTTTTATTCCTTTCGGAATTTGACCTCGCGCGGGTCCGCGAACTAAGTGCCCTCAAGATCGCGCCGACCCCTGATCTCGAAACGATCGCGCTCCTGCCAGAAATAAAAAAGTCCATCCGCAATCAGCAGAACGCCCTGGCGTTTACAGAACTCGTCGTGGGCGTAATCTTGCCCGAATACAAATACGGCTATATCTTTAAGGGGCTTATCAAAAAGGCTCTCGGGATGCCTCGATCGGTCGCTGCACCCCTGACCGAGGCCGAGCTCGAGGAACAGCTCCAGAAAAAAATCGATTTTCTCCTACGCACGCATGATGAAAGCCCGATCGAGACGAATGTCCGATATCTAAGACTTTTTCTCGAACGGTGCCGCCGGCAGGGCATCCGGGTGATGATCATCGAGGGCCAGTACAACCCGCTCGCCTATACGGATAAGATGCTCCGGCTCAACCGGATCGTGCGCGGCCACCTAGAGGCAGTCGCGCGGGAGATCGAAGGGGTGCGGTTCATCCCCAGGGAGGAGACGGTGCTCTTTACGCCCGAGGACTATGAGGACGCGACGCATGTGCGTCCTGGGCCGCGAGTGGATGAGTTTGTGGATCGGGTGTTGTGGTTGGCGACAGGTTGGTGACAGGCACCGTTCACGGGGTCTAGACACCGAAAAACCAGCGCCTCAATGCCCTGACCCGCCGCACCTCGAGGGGTTCGACAGGGAATTTGATTACGGCCGTTTTATCCCGAAGGAGGCGACCTTGGTGTTTACGGCTGAAGATAATAAGGATGCCACCCATGTGCAAGCAGGGCCTCGGACCGACGCGTTTGTCGAGCGGGCGCTCGAGCAACTCGACGCCTCCCCCACAAAAAGAGAGGGGCCGTGATGATCCCCGCTGTGCAATCACTCCCTATTGATGCGGCCGCCCATGTGGTCCCTGGGATTGCCTTCGTCACTCTCACCGCAGCATGGATCCTGGCCGGCCGCCTTCGCGCACGAGGCGTTCTCCGACCGTTGATCGCAGTCTTCATCATTCGTATCCTGCTTTTTGAGAACGTCTTTGCCTGGCGGTGGTACCACACGACACTCCGTGCGCCGGATTATATCGCGTTTCATCAGAGCCGAGTGATCGAACACCAGGCGAAGCGTTTTTTGAAGACGCGGGCCCGAACCGTCCATCTCGCCGTCGGATCGAGCCAGACCGGCGCAATTTTTAGCCCCCGGGCCCGGACCACGGAGACGTTATCGGCCTTTGTCGTGACGGGCTTCGCGAGTCTCGATGGATTGTTCTATAGCCGACTCATCTTTCGATACCGCCCAGAAAAGATCTTTTTATTCCTTTCGGAATTTGACCTCGCGCGGGTCCGCGAACTAAGTGCCCTCAAGATCGCGCCGACCCCTGATCTCGAAACGATCGCGCTCCTGCCAGAAATAAAAAAGTCCATCCGCAATCAGCAGAACGCCCTGGCGTTTACAGAACTCGTCGTGGGCGTAATCTTGCCCGAATACAAATACGGCTATATCTTTAAGGGGCTTATCAAAAAGGCTC
>CAYVEC010000044.1:1303-3268 GCA_964450385.1 uncultured Planctomycetales bacterium | reverse complement strand
ATCGAACCGCCAGCGCTCAACTTACCGGCAAGGTCCTGGAGCGTCTGCGCGTATTGCGCCATCTTGTCGGATACCGGGATCCCGGCCGCGTCCCGATCGACAAAAACAGCGACCGGCGCCCCATCAAGCTGGACCGCCGAATCCATCGCCACGGCGTAGCCCGAAAGAAGATTCGACATTTGAACGAGCTGCTCTCCCGAAAGATCCTGAACACCGCTGAACAAGGCCCCTTCCTGAACCATACCAAGAACCGCGGCCATCATAAAATCACCAAGCGAGAGCTGACCGTCCGCGAGCAAATTCTGCCCTGCGCTCTGCATAGCTTCCAGTCCCACGGTCGCGTAATGCGCCAGCGCGGGCAACGTCAACGAATTCAGAACGGCTGGCAAACTTTCATTGAGGCGGACCTGCTGCCCCAAGATCGCAGCAAACAGCGCCGAGAGTTTATCCGGCCCAATCTCGCTGATTTCATCTGCCGCGGCTGGCGATTGAGAAGCGGTCTCACCCGCGCCAAACCCAAGGGCATCGATCGAAATATAAGGCGACGAGGAATCTGCCGCGTTAAGCGGCCCCACGGTATCGCCCTGCAGCAATGCGGCCACGGTCAATCCCACAGCGCCAGGAATCGAGAGATCCGCCGTAAGGGCCTGGGCGATATCCGCCGTTCCGGAAGAAACCGATTGACCGGCATCGGTCACGATATTCACATAACCGCCCGAAAGATTGGCCGCGGCTGAGGGAGGTTCCACCACAACGGAAGTTCCCGTCGACTCCGCGCCACTGGATAAAACCGGTGTCTGGACCCCAAGCGAGACCGCGTCGGCATTGTCCGCAGGGATTCCGACGGGGGGCTCAAAATAGAATGATCCATCGGCCGCGGTCAATCCCGCTGGGAACAAAACCCCGGCCAGCGAGACCGCGTCGGCGGTCGCATTATTCACGGACGAAACGGAACCGCTGATCGATGGGATCGGTACACCACTTGAACTAGCCGCACCCAAACCATCGATATCACTGAAGGAACTCCCCGCCGCGGACACCGCCTGCGCCCCAGTACTTACAGCCGCAGGAGTTTGCTCAACGGATGATCCGATCTCTTGAACGCCAACCGCTGCCGCTCCCTGAGCCAGCCCCCCTATTGCCGAAGACGGCAAAGCGTTCAACGATGTCACCGTTGTCCCGATGGAAAGTTGCGCCGCGTTATCGATCGTCGGACCGACCTCGGCGGTCGATGCGTCCACAGGCGAGGATAACGCCGGAATGTCCTGGGATGACGCCTCCGTTCCCGCAAAAGGCGTTGACGACGTTAAAAGATCGATGAGCGTTCCTAAAATAACATTCCCGCCTGTCTGCAGTGATGAGGATGCTGCTGGCGTCGAATCTGAAACAGTCTCAGCTCCCGCAGAGAATCCCGCGAAGGACGCGGCAAAAGCATTCAAAAACGCGCTAAAACCTTCCGCAAGGTCGTTCGTTTCGGCCCCTTGCTCGACAGCCGCCGCATCGGCTGACCACCCCGGTGCTACGAATCCCGTATTGCCCGCCGGCGCAGAAGCGTTTCCGTTGACCGCCGAAACATTTAAAACGAAAGCCCCTGAAAAACCCGACACCGCGTCCAAAAAGCTCCCAAACGCTGCCCCCAGCGCAGATCCCAACAGACTCGATCCTATGCCGATTTCTGACGCGATCGTTGCCGTAGGATCCAAAACCGCGTCTGAACCTCCCGAAGTGGATGGAAGATTAGCTGGCGTCTCCTCCCCTGTCCCCGCAAAAAAGGCGCTGACAGTATCCGCCAAGGATAGGTTGTCTGACACCCCCGTCGCACTATCGGCCGACATCGGCGCTTGATCCTGGTAAGTCTGGCCCAACGCAAGCGCCTGGGCCAACAGGTTAACACCCACGGTCACCGCATTGATCCCAGCAGTCGCAAGCCCGGAAAGAGCTGCCCCGAGCGCGTCCGCCTGATCC
>CAYVEC010000044.1:0-1293 GCA_964450385.1 uncultured Planctomycetales bacterium | reverse complement strand
CTGACCCGCCCCCGTGGAACTCGCCGTTGTCTGACCAGCGCTTGGGACTCCCTGCTGAGACGCCGACGAGGGGTCTTCCGCCTCTTCCGCGGCCTGATCGTCAGAATCCGAAGCGTCACCCGTAGCATAGTCGCTTCCGGCCCGATTCGTTTCCGAAGCTGAAGGCGCCGCTCCCTGGGCCGCCGCTCCTTCGGGATTCACCGCTGGCCCCTTGTCGACAAGCAATTTGAGGCTGTCACGCCCAAGCCACCGCTGAAGCCCGGAGCGGGTCTCGTTCTCCCCGAATTTCTGCCCCCCGGTCACATAATAGTGATAATAGACAGCCTTGGCGTAGCTGAGAATGATGCCGCCAAACGCCTCTGCAGAATCCGCTCGGAGTATTTCGTTGTCCGCTTCAAATTTTGTTTTTGACGCTTCAATCCCATTCTCCCAGTTTGTTTTAAAAGGCTTTAAGTCTTCTTCCAGCTCGTCGCTGTTTGGAGATGCAATATTGAATGAATACGGCATATTCTCTTCAGCGGCAACGCGCTTACCGTGATCCAACGCGAAAATCGCCTCAACAGTTTGGAAACCCGGCATCCAATCATACTCATAATAGAAAACTATATTCCCTTCGGAAAATAAAGCGTACAGCCCTGGTTCATTCCCGTGCGGAAAGACCACAAAATTATCGGGATCACAGGTAGCCGATGGGTTCCTCTCGCGGCATTCATTAACCGCCGCCCAGTCCACCCACGAATCGTCATCACGCCTGTCCTCAAGACGAAGGGCCTCCTGTACGTTCATTTCAAAAATGTCTAATGAATCCTCTAAAAGACGTTTATATTCCGTCTGTAACAGGCGAGGATCCTCCGCGTCATAATACTCCTGCCAATATTCGATACTGCCCGTGATATTATCATAAATGATCCTGCTCGTTTCCGTCAGGTAATTGAGGCTAAAACCCGAGTCGCGAGCCTCTTTTTGAGCCGCAAGATTTCGGGATTTAAACTGAAAGAGAAGAACGGAAGCCACCGCGGTCAACAACCGCTGGCCTGCCGCGCTGACACTTCCGCCCGCGCCGAGCTGATCGATCTCGTCCACCAGATCCATCCCTTCTTTTTCAAGTTGGTCCAGCACGCCTTTCCATTCCGAATACTGGGCCTTGGCCAATTCCAAAAACGCGGCGGAACGATCCGCAAGATCCTCAACACGCGGTGTCACATAATTAGCAATACCCTCCATAAGCCTGTCTTTCTCGGCATACCAGGCAACCGAATAAGCTTCCTTATTTTTTAAAAACCACTCCATGCC
>CAYVEC010000043.1:0-5244 GCA_964450385.1 uncultured Planctomycetales bacterium | reverse complement strand
TCGATCACAGCTTCAGGCGGGGTGTCCATACAAAGCGGAAAGAATGTTGACATAAGCGCAGGAGATACCTATAGCACTGTGACCGGGGGTGAAAACATAACAACCAACGGACTCTATACCTGGGCCATGGGAACCAATGTGAATCTTCAGCTCGCGAATTCTTTTTTCTGGGGGCATTACGCAAGCCCAACCAACGTGACCAACATGGTGGGAAATTATTACTTTATCATCGCGACAGGCAAAGTCGGGATCGGCACTCTCAACCCCAATGAGAAGCTCCATGTCAACGGAAATATGCGGATCACCAACGGGATCCTTTCCATCGCCAATTCACCGGATATGACAGGGTCCAATCTCAGACGTGATAGCTCAACGGGGGTCGTCGGGCTCGATCTGGCGGAACGGTTCGCTTCTGATGAGGCCGTTGAAGCCGGGGATGTTGTGGCAATCAGCGACAACGCCCGCGTTGTCAAAAGTTCCAGGCCTTATGATAAGCGCGTCCTGGGAATCGTGTCCGCTTTTCCCGGCGCGCTGCTCGATGGGACACAAATACAATTCTCACCCGGCGGCATCGCCTTTGAGGGCGGAGACAATCCCCCCGTGGCTTTGGCCGGACGGATTTTGGTCAAAGTCACACTGGAAAACGGGCCGATCGAGGCAGGGGATCTTTTAACATCCTCCTCTCTGCCGGGCCATGCGATGCGCGCTGAGAACTCAGGCGAAACGGCCGCGGTCCACACGATCGTCGCAAAAGCTTTAGAGCGTTTCGCAGGCGGCCCCGAAGGCCAAAAGGAAGGAATGATCCAGGCTGTCGTGACCTTAAGGTAAAACTATGCTGAATCTATCATTTAAAACTTTGCTCGCAACCCTTTCACGAACGCCCAAACGCGCCCTGCTGGCGGGGGTCTTTGTCTTAACCACAGCGTCCAATGTCCTCGCTCAAAGCAATTCACTGACCGTGCGGACATATTTGGCCCCTCCCCAGCTTGCGCTTGACCGGATACTCCTTCTCCCGTCCACCCAAGGCGGCAGCTGCCAGGCCGGCTGGCTTTACAGGAACACATCGTCAGAGATCCTTTTTTGCAATGCCGGGGTCTGGGCTCCCCTCTCATCGGTATGGAATAAAAACGGAGAAATCATCACTCTGCGCAATTCCGACCTCTTAAACCAAAAGGTCGGGATCGGCACTTCTTCACCGCAATTCAAGCTCTCCCTGGAGAATGACGGCGGGATCCTGGCCAAAGACATCTTAACGATCGGCAACAGCAGTTATTCTGACCCTCCCAGGGTCAAGCGCTCAGCCACCCTGCTGTGGAGCCCTAAACAATCCACGTTCCGTGCGGGAAGAGTCGATGATCCTGTGGAATGGCGCATAAATCCCTCGCCTGCCACGATCACGTCTTATTCGACGGTGTTTGGTTTTAATAACTCAACCCCGAGCACCGATGTGTACTCGTTCAGCAGTTCAATTCTCGGAGGGGAAAGTAATACGATTTCCAGCGTGTTTGATTCAACCATTGTGGGTGGACGCAACAACAAGCTCATAAACTCCGGCGGGGGTGAACAGGCGATCCTCGGAGGAAACGGCAACGAGATCCGCACAACAACCTGCGGCACATGTTTGATCGGCGGCGGCCAGGGAAATATTATCGAAAGTCCTTCGCATTCTGCGATCGGCGGCGGCCAGGGCAATGTCATTAACGGCAGCATCGAATCCGCGATCATCGGAGGGGCCGGAAACTCCATCCGCGCCTCCCAGAACAACCTGATCGGCGGGGGGCAAAATAACTCTTTCAATTCACAACTCCTCTATCAGGCCGGCGACTTGCTCACCATCACTCAAAACCCGGCTAATTCAACGATTATCGGCGGAGGCGGCGCTGGGACAACGGTCGTCAACGGAATCACGACCAACGGGAATATCCTACGCGGCAGCGAAGTTTCGTTTATCGGAGGCGGTAGCAATAACGAGATCATCGCTCGCTATTACAACACCATTTACGGAGGCCAGGGCAATCAGATCAAATATATCCATATAAGCACCGGCATACCCAAAGACATTTATACAAGCACCATCGGAGGCGGACGCCTCAATAAAATTTACAGCTCCTGGTCTTTGATCGGAGGCGGAGAGCAGAACACGGCCGGCACAGGATCCGCCAGCCATACGGCCAACAGCTATGCCACGGTCATCGGCGGGTTCAGCAACGACGCCACGGGCCACTACTCATTTGTGGGCGGCGGACAAAACAACACCGCCAGCGGAGAATTTTCGGCCGTGATCGGCGGCAGCGGAAACTCCGCCACCGGAAGCCATTCATTTGTCGGCGGCGGCGTATCCAACACCGCCTCCGGAGCCTATTCCGCTGTCCTGGGAGGAGAACTGAATATTGCCGGCGGCACGCATTCATTTGCCGGCGGGCGCAACATGACCACATACAAAGACAGAACATTCATCTGGGGGCACAGCAGCACGCCGCAAGCTGCCGTTCAGGACGACACATTTATCATCATGTCCCCGAGAGTCGGCATCGGCACGGTTTCGCCGCTTGCCCAATTGCACGTCAACGGCAACGTACGGATCGACTCAACCGCAGGCGCCCGCTCCCTCATCCTGACAAGCATCAGCACCCTGGGTTCGGCCGGCAATCTCATGATCAATACATCGACCGGCACGGTCGGGTTTGACGTAGCCGAAGACTTTCGATCGTTCGAAGAAGTTTCCGCCGGAGATGTCCTTGTCATGGATGAAACCGAACCCGGACGCGTCAAGATCAGCGCCACGGCGTATGACCCTCATGTCATCGGCATCGCCTCCAAAGGCCCGGCCGTCACCCTCAAGGGAAGCCAGATGATTTTGGCCGCTGATACCGTCAGCTTTGAGCGCGGCACAACTCCCCCCGTTGCCCTCAAAGGGCGGGTCGCTGTCAAAGTCTGCCTGGAAAACGGCCCCATCCTGCCGGGAGATGCGCTCACCACCTCTTCGCTCTCAGGGCACGCGATGCGCGCGACTGACGAGACCCGATCGACAGGCGCGATCATCGGAAAGGCGCTCGAAAAGTTCGACGGAAATGACGGCGCCAGCCAGACCGGCGTCATCACCGCATTCGTTGCCTTATACTAATCTTGATAGGTTTTAAAATTCACGGCGGGAGATCAGGATCACGATCTCGCCTTTAGGGTTGCGGGCTGAAAAATGCTCCAGGGCCGAATGGGCTTCGCCTTCATAAATTTCTTCAAATTTTTTGGTCAGTTCACGCCCCACCATCACCCGCGGATTCTCCAGGACCTCGTCAATGTCCTTCAGCGCCTTCAGAAGGCGGTGCGGCGATTCATACACCACGATCGTGCGGGTTTCTTCCTTAAGCTCGGTCAGCCGCCGGATACGCCCGGCAGACTTTTGGGGCAAAAACCCTTCAAACACAAACCGGTCCGTCGGAAAACCCGAAACGCTCAAAGCGCAGACGGCCGCGCACGCTCCGGGAACAGCGGTGACCGCAATGCCGCTCTCTCTGGCGGCCCGGATCAAACGGTAGCCCGGATCGCTGATCCCGGGAGTGCCCGCATCGGAAACAAGCGCGACCGACTTCCCTTCCTTCAGAAGCCCGATCAAAAATTCTGTCTTGTTCGCTTTGCTGTGCTCAAAATAGCTGGTCTGCGGGGTTTGGATCTCGTAATGCTTCAAAAGGATGCCGGTATGGCGCGTGTCTTCGGAAGCGATGAGGTCCACGGATTTCAAGACCTCGACGGCCCGGAAGGTCATATCTTTTAAATTTCCGATCGGAGTCGAAACGATATATAACATGTTTATTCCACCGTAACGGATTTAGCCAGATTCCGCGGCTGATCCACGTCGCATCCCAACTGAACGGCAACATAATAGGCGAACAATTGAAACGGCAACGCCACGGCTAACGGGGTCAATAGATAGTGGGTCTTAGGAATATAGATCACATGATGGGCGTGCTTGCGGATCGAGGCATCGCCTTGGGTCGCGATCGCGATGATCTTGCCCTTGCGCGCACGGATCTCCTGCATATTGGAGATCATCTTGTCATAGGTCTCGGACTGAGGCGCCATGCACACGACGGCGCGGTATTCATCGATGAGGGCGATGGGCCCATGCTTCATTTCGCCCGCGGCATAACCTTCCGCCGGGATATAGGAAATTTCCTTCAATTTCAACGCGCCTTCCAGCGCCGACGGATAATTGATGTTGCGGCCTAAAAACAGAAAACATCCGAAATGGGAATTCTTCTTCGCGATCTTCGCGACTTCCCCCTTGTTCTTTAAAATCTCTTCGTAGACCTTGGGCATATGCTTTAACGCCGCAATGATGCGCTTGCGTTCGGCCAGGGGGGCTTTGCCCGTAAACGACCCCAATTTCAGCGCGAGAAAATACAGCATCGAGATCTGCGCGATATACGCCTTGGTCGAAGCCACGCCGATCTCCGGGCCCGCATGCGTGTATAGAACCCCGTCGGATTCGCGCGCCAACGAAGACCCGACCACATTGCAGATCGAAAGGACCCGCGCCTGCTTTTTGCGCGCCTCCCTCACCGCTGCCAATGTATCGGCGGTCTCTCCGGACTGGCTGATGGCGACCACAAGCGTCTCAGCGTTAAGGATCGGATCCCGGTAACGGAACTCACTGGCCGCGTCCACCGAGACGGGGATCCCTGCGATACGCTCGATGACATATCTGCCGATCATCCCCGCATGATACGCCGTTCCGCAGGCCACGATCACAATATTTCGGATCTTTTTCAGTTGATGGTCTGTGAGCGAGGAGCCTTCCAGTTCGATCCGGCTTCCTTTGATCCGGCTCTTGATCATCCCCTGCAGCACGAAGGGCTGTTCATGAATTTCTTTGAGCATAAAATGGGGGAAACCCTGCTTCTTGACCGCGTCCACGCTGAACTTGACTTTGTCAATCTTCGGCGTCACAGCCTTTCCCTTAAACGTCATCACTTGGATCCCGCCGGGGCTCATGACGGCCATCTCGCCGTCTTTCAAATAAATAATATTACGTGTCTCCTCAAGGATCGCCGGAACGTCCGATGCAATAAAAAATTCTTCATCCCCAACGCCGATGATCAACGGAGAACCGATGCGCGCCGCGATCAGCGTGTCGGGAGCGTCTTCGCATAAGATCCCAAGGGCAAAGGCCCCCTCAAGTTTCGCAAGGGCCTTCTGAACAGCAGAGAGAAAATCCCCCTGATAAAAATGCCCGATCAACTGAGC
>CAYVEC010000042.1:0-5464 GCA_964450385.1 uncultured Planctomycetales bacterium | reverse complement strand
GACTTCAAGATCGATGGATTTGTACCGATCATCCTGCAGATCTCGCCGACGAACCTGCCGCTGTTATTGGGAGGTGACGCGGGGATGGAATCGGACACCGCCCTCGAGCTCAGCCGGTTGTAATAGCCGGTCGCCGGGACGTGGTCACAAGCAGACAATTCCCATTAGGTTACTTTTTGACTTTCAAGAAAATGTCCTCGCCATCCTTTGTCAGGATCACATGCGAGTTGGTGATCTCGGTGACGCGGGTCTCGGCGCTGAGGGCGTCGCCTTGTTCAACGATGGACCCATTGATCAGGGCAAAATAATGGCCGTTACTCGCCATGATCCCGGTGAGTTCAAACGGCGCCGCAGGTCCGGTCTTCGCGGCGGTGGTCTTTCGCACAGGAGCGGCCGTGCGGCGGGCCTTCTGGGCCGACGCCTTTTGGCTGAGCGTCCGACGGAATTTTGCGATTGTGTGATCTGTCGCGGTCTTTACTTCAGGGACGTACATGTAGCTCGCGTAGAAGGCGAGGCCGAGGACGACGATCAGGCCGAGGATCGTCAGCCAGGAGATCTTTTTAGAATTTTTTTGCTGCCCTTGGCTCGGCGATGATCCCGGGATCACGGGGCCGAACGGGGATTTAGGTGTGGCTTTGGGCGCAGGACCTGTCGGCGCGAAGGGGGATTGAGGCGCGGGCTTGGCCGCGGCCTGCGGGTCTGGCCGTGAGGAGGCAAACGGCGAAGGAATGGGCTGCTGGGGTTTGGCCTCCGGCGTTTTGGTCGCGAGGGACTCTTGAACTTTTTTGAGGGCGTCGTGGATCGTGCTCATGGGATCGGATGTCCTTTCAGACGGTTAAGGCCTCGCAGGCGCATTGTTGGACGGTCTCTTTTTCAATCACCCGGGTCTCTTGGACAAAGGCGCTTAGGAGCGCCCGGTCGCAGAGGATATTGACGAGCCGCGGGGTGCCTTTGGAGTAGTTGTAGATCGCGTCTAGGGCCTCGTTTGTAAAGTGGACGATGGATCGGCCGTCGGGTTCTCGGCTTGCGACGTGGATGCGATGTTCAATATACTGTTTGAGTTCGTCCCGGCTTAACGGGAGGATATGGTAGCGCACTGAGATTCGCTGCGAGAGCTGGCGCAGGGAATTGAGCCGGAGTTTTTCAAGGAGTTCGGGCTGGCCAACAAGGATGATCTGAAGGAGTTTCATCTTTTCGGTCTCGAGGTTCGAGAGGAGCCGGATCTGCTCGAGCTGACGGACATTGAGATTCTGCGCCTCATCGATGATGAGGATGACGTTGTGGCCGGCGCTCGATTCCTGAAGCAGAAAATCGTTGAACGCGCTGATGAGGGCAAGTTTATTTGAAAAATGACCGGTCATACCGAGGTCACGGACGATGAGCTGTAAGAGCTGTGATTCAGAGAAATAAGGGTTGAGGACAAAGGCGGATCGGACAGTGTTGTCGAGTCGGTTGAGGAGGGTGCGGCAGAGGGTGGTCTTCCCGGTGCCGATCTCACCGGTGATGAGGACGATCCCTTTGCGGTTGTTGATTCCGAAGACGAGGTGCGAAAAGGCCTCCTCATGGTGCCGGCTCGGGAAAAAGAACTCGGGGTCTGAGGTCATATTGAAGGGAAGCTCTTTAAAATTGAAAAATTCCTGATACATGGGGGGATTATAACATGTTCTTTTTCAGGGCGGAAGAAAAACGTCCGTTTTGTTTTTGATTGCACCGATCGGTATGATATGTTTCAAGCATTTGAAAGAAATTCAGAGTTATTATGATGCCGATTTTTGGTTTTTCAGTAAGGACGGGGTTCGAGCCAGGGGGCTTGATTAGGGCAGGCGCTAGGTTCTCCGGTTTTTCCCGCTTAAAAAGTCGTTGAGACTCCGTAGGAATATGCTATAATTCACCAAGCTTGAATCGGATCGGGGGAGAAACTGTCCATGCAGGAGCAGCGCCGTTTTAAACGGGCGGATTTTCGTCAGCCCTATCAACTTGATTCTGAACGGGGTCAGCTGATCGGCGCCTGCGTGGCCTGTGACCTCAGTGCTGGGGGCGTCCGGCTGCGCGGTGAGCAGTTTGTTCCGCTTCACAGCAGGATACGGGTGAAGTTCGCGGTCGAGGATGGTCAGCCCTTAATTCTCGAAGGACGGGTCGTCTGGGTCCAGCGCGTTCCCCATAGCGAAGAGTATCAGATCGGCGTCGAGTTTGATGAGAGCGACACAAATATGTATCCGCGGAGCCGGATCTACCGGTATATTGAACCCGGGTCGTCAACCAGGTAGGTGATTGAAAGGAGTGTAGGGGTCGTATGGCTGCTGAAAAAAATGAGGAAATGAGAAAATGCGGGTTCTGTGGCAAAAATGTGAAACCTGCGAAAAGGTACTACCGCAATAATCGATATTATTGTAATGATAATTGCTGGCGTAAGAAGGTCGAAAAGGCCAAGGCCGATGCCGCTGGGACGGCGGAGTCCTAAGAGACCTGCTTTTGCCGGGTGTTCGGCAGGGTCGGACAAAGGGGAGCCATGATCAAGGAACACAAGAGCGATGAACGCCGTAAATGCCCGCGGCTTGAGGGGAATATCCCGGTCAAGATCTGCGGGGAGGAGTTTGACGCGGTCACCGAGACGAAGAACCTGAGCCGGTCCGGTGCCTTTTGCCGGGTTTCGAAGTATATTGAGCCGATGACGAAGCTTCAGATCCAGTTTCTGCTCAATTTTCGGAAGCGCGACAAGACCCAGACGAAGAAGATCTGCTGTGAGGGGATCGTGGTTCGTACGGAATTGGCCGAGACCGAAGGGCAGTATTATATCGCGATCTTTTTTAATAATATCAGCGAGAAAGACGCGAACACGATCTCAGATTACATTCAGGTGGCCCTGACTAAACACGGGGACGAGGGGGCATGATGGAGACTTTGTTGCAATTGACGCCGGCACAGCAACTATTCATTCTGGCCGTTCAGGTATGGATCGTGGTGCTGTTCCCGTGGCTGTTATTGACCAAATTAAATCACATAAGCCAGTTATTGGAAATGCAATTTCAGGACGATGACGACGAGGTGTATGACGCCAGGTCCTGATGTTGCCGCCGATCTCGTGGATACAAGGTATTCATGCGGCCAATCACCGTTTTATATCAAGATGACCATGTATGCGTTGTTGATAAGCCCTCAGGGATGCTGGTGATCCCCGCTCCCCGCTCTGCCTCTCCGGTTTTGACCGATCTTGTTAATCAGCTTTATGCCAAGGGGGCGTCGGCCCGGCTTCATCCTTGTCACCGTATTGACCGTGAGACGAGTGGCGCGGTTATTTTTGCCTGGGGCAAGGACGGCCAGGCGCGAATGATGGAGTTGTTCCATCGTGAGGAGATCGATAAAACGTATATCGCTTTTGTCCGGGGGCGGGTGAAGCAGGCCCGCGGGACGATCAACCGGCCGGTTGAGGATGTCTATCACAAGCGTGACCCGCGAGGAGCCCGGCCGAAGCCGGCGGTCAGCCGGTATGAGGTGGTTGAATATCATCGTGGGTTTTCTGTGGTTGAGTGGCACCCGCGAACCGGGCGCACGCACCAGATCCGCATTCATAGCGCCGAGATGGGGCACCCGGTCTTGGGTGAACGGGTGTACGCCTTTCGGCGGGATTTTACAATCGACTGCCATCGCCTGGCGCTTCACTGCCACCGTATGGAATGGCGCGACCCCTGGACCGGGCAGGCCCGGACTGTGGTCTCGCCGCTCGCGGATGATCTTAAGGCCTTTTTGGATTATTAAAAGAGGGGACCGGTCTTGATGCAACAACGCACGCGTCGACAATTCGGTGGCGGGTATCTCGCAGGCCTGGTGATCTTGGCTGTCACCGCCGCGTCGTGCGCGCCGACCGTGGTGTCAGGGTATATTCCTGACCGCAGAGGCGCGACCCGGCGTGTCTATGCGAATTTTGAAACCACGCGTGAGGCTGTGCGGAGCGCGCTCGGCGAGCTCGGCTGGGAGATCGAGGAGGAGGCATCTCCGGATCTCTTTGAATTCCGGCCCCGAGCCGGTGCGGGGTGTCTCATCGTGACGCGGGACCGGCGGTCATCATGGTGGGCCGGAGAACGCCGGGAACGGATGAACATCTATATCGATTCCGTCGATGACGTCTCCGAGGTCGAGGTCCGGATCCGGCGGTATCGCCGGGGTATCGTCTTCCGATCCCTTGGGTACGGGGATCCCCGAACCGTGGAACAGGTTTTTTCTCTTATTCAACGCGGGACATGACCATGCCGTCCGGGATCTTTGAGCTCGACAGCGCTTTTACCCCGGTGGTCCAGCAGCGTGAGGCCGTGGACGCCCTCGCGGCCGGGATCGAGGCCGGGGCCGACGCCCAGACCCTGCTCGGCGTGACTGGCAGCGGCAAGACATTTACCCTCGCCAATATGATCAGCCGGATCAATCGCCCGACCCTTGTGATCTCGCATAATAAGACCCTTGCCGCGCAGCTCTACACGGAGTTCCGGGATTTTTTCCCGAGGAACGCGGTTGAGTATTTTGTGTCGTATTACGATTATTATCAGCCTGAGGCCTATATCCCGCAGACCGATATGTATATTGAAAAAGATGCAGCGATCAACGAACGGCTCGACCGGCTTCGTCTTGCGGCAACGACGTCTCTTATGTCGCGGCGGGACGTGATCATTGTGGCGAGTGTCTCGTGTATTTATAACCTTGGTTCGCCTGAGGATTATGCGGCCTCGCTCGTGATGCTCTCGCGCGGGATGAGGGTCGAGCGTGATGACGTAATCCGGTCGCTCATCGATATCCAGTATGAGCGCAGTGACATGGATTTTCATCGGGGGGGGCTCCGTGTCCGGGGCGACGTCGTTGAAATCTATCCTTCCTATCGTCAGGATGCGTTGCGTGTCGAGTTCTTCGGCGATGAGATCGAGGCCCTGCGGCAGATTGACCCCGTGAGCGGGAATGTGATCGCGGAACTTCAGACCGCGGCCGTCTATCCGGCGAAGCATTTTATGACCACCCAGCCGCGGATCACGGAGGCCCTGACCGAGATCGAGGCTGAGATGAGGGACCGCGTCGCCGGGCTTCGGGCCGCGGGCCGGCTGGTCGAGGCCCAGCGTCTCGAGACCCGGACGGGTTATGACATGGAGATGCTCCGTGAGATGGGGTATTGCCACGGGATCGAGAATTATTCACGGGCCTTGTCCGGACGGCCGCCGGGATCGACCCCGCATTGTCTTCTTAATTATTTTCCCGAGGATTTTCTTGTTGTGATCGATGAGTCGCATGTGACGGTGCCCCAGATCCGCGGGATGTACGAGGGGGACCGGGCGCGGAAAGAGGTCTTGGTAGAGCACGGGTTTCGTCTTCCGTCGTGTCTTGATAATCGGCCGTTGAGGTTTGCCGAATTCGAGGCCATGGTGAGACAGGCTGTCTTTGTCTCGGCGACGCCCGGGGCCTATGAGCTCATCCGAAGTCGAGACCG
>CAYVEC010000041.1:0-7144 GCA_964450385.1 uncultured Planctomycetales bacterium | reverse complement strand
CGGCACTTCCGCTCGATCTGCCAGCTCGCCGGCTCACGGCGTTTTTTGAGATACTGGAGATGTTCCCTCTGCCAGTCGGCGACCGTGATCTTCTCACGAAAGAAACGCGTGATGCGGCTCGACATGAGCGTCTGCCGCGGATATCCAAGCCCCTTCACCACCGCGTCATTGACATACACGATGCGGCCTTCCTCGTCGACGACGAGGAGCTCATCCGCAAGATATTGAAACAAACTTATTAAAAAAGCCGGCTCAGAAAGCGCCTGATCCGTCGAACGCGGGGATCTTTTCTGAGGTCGAGGGGATTGTCGTTGTCTGCGCTCTGCCGTCATAGGGGATAAAAAAAACGCGCCTGGGGGGACTCGAACCTCCAACCTTCTGTTCCGTAGACAGATGCTCTATCCAATTGAGCCACAGGCGCACTTTATGTCAAAAAGTCTTATCGTTTTTACTACAAAATCCTCGAAGAGTCAACCATATTTTTAAGCGCGGGGCAGGGTTTAATGGACAAACCGCTGACGCCGTTCTTTAAGATATTCCTTGCCGAGCAGGGCCTCGCGGTTTAATCCAAGACCCGCGACCGCGGCATCGGGATCGCGGCTGAACGCCCGGCAGAACAAGGTCACCTCCCTCAAGGTCGTCAATCCCCGCTGGGCGAGCTCTTTAAGGAGGAGCGTCCGCAGCTGAAGCTCGAGGATGAGGTCCTTCGGCAGCAGGCCCGACTGCTGGGCGAGCCGGTCGCGATAGACCGTGCTCGTCGTCACCGCACGGATCTGGTTCGTTTCATAATCGTATTTATAGATCTGCGACAGGAGCACCTTTTCCTGCTCCATCCCGCTCGTCTCACTGATCTCATCGACCATTCGGGTGACCTTGCCGGCCACATGATAGCGTTTGAGAACCACAAAGACGTCGATCAGCCGGACGAGCTCTCGCGGGATGTTCATCGGCTCGTTCTGGAGACGCATGATCGCCTCACGCGAGGTCAGGGCATGGATCGTGCCGATACAGTATTTTCCGATATTGGCGGCTGTGATCATGTCGCGCGCCTCGGCCCCGCGGACCTCACCCACGACGATGCGCTCAGGCCGCATTCGGAGGCTGTTCTTTACTAGGTCAGCGAGGGTGAAGTTTTCTCCGCTTTCCAACCGGGAACAGCTGTCAAAAAAATCGGTATTGAGCTCAAGGGTATCTTCCATGACAACAAGCCGGTCTGTATCTGGAATAAAACAGAACAGGGCGTTCAGGAGCGTGGTCTTGCCCACACCCGGGCCGCCAGCGATGATCATGTTCGCAGGCCGAATCGACATCCCTTCGAGATAGAGCCAGAGCTGGGCCGCGACCTCATAAGTCATCGCCCCCCGCTCGATGAGTTCAAGAACGCTGATCGGCGACGACTTCGCCTTCGTGATCGTGAGTTGCGGCCCGAACGGCGAGTCAATGATATTTACACGCCCCTCAAGATTAGGGAGCTCGATGTTCATGAGCTTGTCGACGCGGCTTCGGCCGGAAAAGAGCACGAGTTTATGGACGAAAAGGTCTAGCTCTTCCTCAGTGTGAAAACGCTTGTCAACGGCGACAAGGCCTTTGGACCCATGGTGGATAAAAATCGGGCGGGTGCCGTTAATAATAATATCCTCGACCTGGGCGTCGCTCAGAAGTTCCTCGATCAGACCGTACGAAAGGAGCTCATCGATAAAAGCGCGCCGATTGTCGGCATGGTCCAGGGCTTCCATTTCCTTCTTGAACGGCCCGGCATCACCGCCGGCGAAGAATTCCCTGAGCCCGTCATCGACAAGGGCCCGCTTCTGATCCAGGGTCTGCATCAGCTGAAACCGACCATAAAGCTTTTTAATGAGCGCGATCTGAAAGGGAATGCTCCACACGATCCGATCCATTCGTTAGAGGTTAGGCACAATATGGGTTCAATGTATCACTTTTTTTCAGCATTGTAAACATCCGGCTCAGGCGATTCACCCTCCCCGGGCCGAAGCGTGACCGTGACCAGCTGCTCATCACGCAGATACGTCTCAGCTAGCCGCTGAATGTCCCGCGCCGTCACCGCCCGGATCCGCGTCTCATACCCTCGATAGGCATCATATCCCAGGCCATAGAGCTCATCAAGGGCGGAGATAAAACCAAACCCCTGATTCGATTCCGTGGTCCTCTGAAACTTACCGATCAAAAAGGCCTTGATCCCCTCAAGGGTCGCCTCATCAACCGGCCGCTCCCTCAACCCGCGCACAAGGTCCCGAAGGGTGCGGGCGACCTCCTCACTCCGCTCCGGTGATGTCATGACCTGAAAATTGAGATAGCCAGCCTCGCGCGCCGGCAGGTATCCGCCGCCGAGACGGTAGGATGCCCCCATTTCATCGCGGATGACGCGGAAGATCTCGCCGCGGAACGGAGCTCCAAGGATCGCGGAAAGGACCTCAAGCCCGAAACGGTCGGCGTGATAGATCCCCACGGCCCGGGCCGCGAGATTCACCGCCGCCTGTTTTTTATGGAATTCAAGGACACGAGTCAAGGACCCGTCACGGGGTTCCGGCGGCGTTGCGATGAGCTCGACATCGCCAGTCGGCATATCGCGAAAGCGCGCCTCGAGCATCCGCACAACCTCGCCAGGATCCACATCACCAAAGACTGTGATGACCGCATTCCCGGCACGCAAGAATGTTTCATAATAGCGCTGAATATCCTCACGGGTGATCGCGGCGACGGTCTCGTTCATTCCAAGTGCGGTCCTCCCGAGCGGGTGATCTCCAAAAAGAAGTTCAAGGGTGTGGCGCCCAGCTGCCTGGCTGATGTCGTCATCTCGCGCCGCGATCGCGGCCAAGAAACGCGTCCGGGTCTTTTCAATCTCCTCTCCGGGAAAGGTCGGCCGAAGCGCGACTTCCGCAAGGAGATCTAAGGCCAAACCAAGGTCCTCCACCAGACAACCGGCCTCGAGGCCGATACTATTCCGCCCGGCGAATCCGGATAGGCCGACCGCCTTCTCCTCGGCCAGATCCTGGATGTCCTCCGCCGAGAACCGACGACTCCCCTTGGTCCAGACATCCGCCATAAATTCTGAAATACCGTTTTTCTCGCGCGTCTCCTGCCCGGTCCCGGCGTTAACAACGAAAACAACAGCGACATCCGGCGTCGCGTGATTCGGCCGAACCACAAGCCGGATCCCATTGGACAATTTGAACCGTTGAGGCTCGCCACTTAATGCTAGAACGGATTCGGCCTCCGCCTCGCTGACCTCCGTCTCAGGCGCAAGGACCACGACCGACATCTGTTCAGGCTGTAAGTACTCACGCGCGACCCTCACAATGTCCTCAGGCCCAAGGCCCTGAAACGCCCGGGCGTAGCGAAGCGCAAAACCCGGATCTCCGATCATGCCCTGAAACACGGCCGTGTCATCGGCCACTTGACTCGAATCCTGCTGATTCTGCCAAAACTCACGCCGGGCACGTTTCTGGATTTTCCGTAATTCCGCCGCCGTCACCCCGCGCGTCTGAAGGCGCCGAATCTCGTCACACACCCGGCGAACGACATCATCGGGGTCGCCTGATTGAAATGAGGCGGTGATCTCAAAGATCCCGGGATCCTGCGGCGTAAAATTCGATGCGGAAACACTCTCGACGATCTGTTCACGCTGAACCATGACGCGGTGGAGCCGTGAACTTGCTCCCTGGCCAAGGATCATGGCCAGGGCGTCCAAGGCCACCATGTCGGGATCAAAAAGACTGACACTCGGAAAAAGAACGGCGATCCGGGTGATCGGGCTTTTATCCGTTTCTCGGCGATAGCGCGGGCTCAGCTGCCTCGGCTCCTGCAGCCGCGTCAACGGCCTTATCCTCGTGCGCTCGGCCTCGGCGAAGGCCGCCTCCACCTCACGCGCGACCCGATCTGGATCAAAAGATCCAGCGACGCTGATCACGATATTCTCAGGCGAATAAACACGATGATAAAACCCCCGCATCTCATCGACCGAGAGCGTCTTTAAAAGCGGTTCATAACCAATGACAGGGATCCGGTACGGATGACGCGTATAAACGGTCTCGAATGACAGCCGCGAGAGCCGCCAATCAGGATTATCGTCGAGCATTTGAATCTCGCTGAGCACCACGTCCCGCTCACGTTCAAACTCAGCAGGATCAAAGGCAGCGTGCTGAAGCATGTCAGCCAACAGGTCAATCGCCTGGGCCGAGGCCTGCCCTGGCACCGTGATCGTAAACAAGGTATGGTCCAGGCCGGTTGAGGCGTTGATCGTGCCTCCGAGTTCCAGAACCTCGCGCGAGATCACCCCTGGTCCCCGGCGGACCGTACCCTTAAAGATCATGTGTTCGAGAAAATGCGACAACCCGCTCCCCGACAGATCGCCTTCGCAGGTTGAGCCGTTACGGACATAGGCATACACCGAGACCATTTCAGTCGCGGGCATCCGGGTCATCACCAGGGTAAGCCCGTTCGCGAAGTGCCGCGTCTCATGCGCCAGACGAGGCGTTATCATTTCGCTGGGCGCCCCCCAGGACCTGAAGGGATGAACGAGCAGAAGGAGGAGCAGGACGACCGCCGTGAGCCGAGCAGAAAAAGGGAACAGCGATCGCAGCCCCGGTCTATTTCTTTTTTTTGTATGCATTGATGAGGTGCCGAATATCATAATCCGCGTTCTTAACCACCTGCGAGCAATTATACAGGAGAACCGACATCTGCCAGCATTCCTCAAGGCCGATAATAAGACCCGTCCTCACATTCTCCTGGCGAAGAAGCTCGTCCTTATAAAACGCGATCGCCTTGGTCAGCCGGCCCTCAAAGACATCGAGCACGTGCGTTTTATTATTGTATCGATACGATGGTATCGAGATCCCTCGGACAAGAAAAAAATTCACGATTGCTTCCTCGCCCTCATCCTGGCCAGCGTCGTGGCCGGCCTCCAGATCAAATCCCTCAAACCGCGGCAGATTCGGCGGCAAGACCAGGGAGGGTTTCTGGATCACGACCTCGCCCTTGCGAACAACGGTATCCCCTCGGTTGATCGTTGATTCCGCCAAAAAGATATAGGGCATGGCAGTATCCGCATCGTTTCGCAGGACCGTGACACGAGAACGGATGATCTCCGTGTTTTTTAGGGCCTTCATCCAGGCATCATAGACGTTCATATTCATTTCACCTCATCCGATAATAGCGATCACATAACGTGATATTTAGTCGCTATCGTCAGCCGTCCATTACAGTAGTAATAACGAAAATAATATATCATAAGATGCTGATGATCCGAGATAAAAACTTCAAAAAATGGCAGCGATATGAGCAACAATCCACCCGATATCCTCGGTGATGAAAAAGACCTTCGCCCTTACTGGCAGAAGGTCTTTTGGTTAGAAAAAAGAAAACGGAGAGGGAGAGATTCGAACTCTCGGGCAGCTTTTGACCGCCACACACTTTCCAGGCGTGCGCCTTCAACCACTCGGCCACCTCTCCATGATCCCTGAAATGCCTTCGACAAGAGGAAAAGAATACCACAGAGACGGCGTTTTGTCAGCCATTTCCTCAAAGCGTGAACATGAGCAGCAACAGGAACGCCGTGATCGCGATCGATAGCCCTGAACAATAGCGGAACCGAAAAATAGCCCGGTCAATGAACGTAAAATGCCGGTCCTCGATCTTGGAGACCAGACGTTTTTTAAGCCCTAGCTCGCGCTGAAGATCACGATTAAGGATCTGAACGGCATCCTGAGAAACAACCAACATGATTCCGACAAAGAACGCGAACGACAACCCGAGCCTCAACATTACGTCAAACGTCAGTCGAAAATCATCACCCGTGATCATCCCCTTCCCCTTTGTTACGGTCCCTCAATTGATCGAAGCGCGAGATTCATCGGCGACTTCGCGACAAGACTCTCAAAGGATTTCAGCGACTCCCTGATTTTATGCAATGACTCGGACGGCTCGATCGGCACCTCCTCGATCCCGTGATGATCAAGGCTTTCGATGACGCTCTGCACGGTCAAGGCATTCACGTCCCGCGCAGGCTGGTAGGACATTTCAATGGCATTGTTCATCCGGACCTCGACAAGGATGTTCGCCTCGGTCAGATCAAAAAGAATCTGGCGCACAAGACGGATCGGGATCTCCAGGTGATGCGCGATCTGGCTCGCAGTGTACGGCGCCCGCGCGGTCACAAAATTCGTTACACAGAGATGCGTGATCCGCAGGGCCAAAAGCCTTTTAACCGCATGACTCGCCTGCAGGCAATCAGGTTCAAATTCATAGGTTTCCACATTCTGCTCCGCGAAGGATATCTCTGCCCCAAAGAGCAGGATCAGCCAGCTCACCTGAAGCCATACCAGGAACAACGGCAGGGCCGCGAAGCTCCCATAGATCGCCCCGTATTTCGCGACCACGATCTGCGATGTGATATACAACCACTGGACAAGCTGATAAATGGTCCCGGCCACGATCCCGCCGAGGAGCCCTGCCTTGAACTGAACCTTTGTATTCGGCATCAAGACATAAATGAACGTAAACAGGATCCAGAGAAAGATATAGGGCAGGAGTTTGAGACCGAAATTAATAAGCGGGGCCACGGCCCCGAGGATCGCGATCTTTTCCATAATGAGCGTGATCTGGCTATGGATCACAACCGTCAGACTGCTTGAGATCACGAGCAGGATCGGGCAGATGAGCATAATCGAGAGATAGTCGCTGAACTTCCGCGCGAACGAGCGGCCCCGTTTCACGCCCCAGATATCATTAAAGGAATTCTCAATATTCCCGAGGACCTTGATGACCGTCCAAAACAAGACGGCAACACCGATCCCGGCGATGAGCCCGCCCTGCGTGTTCTGGAGAAAGGACTGCGCGAACCCCACGATGCGGCCCGCCACCTCTTCCTGGCCTGGAAGTTTCTCATAGAGCATTTTTTCAAGAAGCTTTTCAAAGCCGAACCCCTTAGCGATCCCGAAGGCCATGGCCACGATCGGAACGATCGACATCAACGAATAAAACGTCAGGGCCGAGGCGCGTAATTGGCACATGTCCTCATCAAACCCTCGAAAGGCCAAGACAATGATGCGGGCCTGCCGCAACAGGAACATTTTGTGCTGAGGCAATTTTTTTGCCTTGATCCGCCAGATGTCCCGACGAAAGA
>CAYVEC010000040.1:0-7147 GCA_964450385.1 uncultured Planctomycetales bacterium | reverse complement strand
AGAATCCTGCCGTAATCTGACCCGTTGCCCATTCCGCGACAACAGCCAGAACCAGCAGGGCGGCGGTGTCCGTGATGATCGTCCCTCCGACCGTCGCAACCACGGCTCGTTCTTTGTTGATACCCAAACGGCTTGTGATCGGAAGAGGGATCAAGGTATGTGAGGCGAACATGCTCGCCAAAAGAAGCGCCGCCGGCCAGGAGAACCCAAACAGCCATCGCGACCCGGCCGTTCCCAAGAGCATAGGGATCACAAAGGTCAAGAGCCCAAAGACGATACTGTATTTTCGTTGGCGGCTAAACTCATGGAGATTAATATCAAGCCCCGCGAGGAACATGATATAAATGAGCCCGACTGATGAAAAGAGCTGGATCGAACCCTCAGGCCTGAGAAGCCCCAAGGCATGGGGTCCGATAATAATTCCAGCCACGATCAGGCCGA
The DNA here is from genome assembly GCA_964450385.1 of uncultured Planctomycetales bacterium. GTDB lineage: Bacteria > Omnitrophota > Gorgyraeia > Zapsychrales > JANLHA01 > JAKLFA01. The sequence continues at coordinate 6,706 of CAYVEC010000040.1, read as the reverse complement.
CGATACCCGGCATCCGCAGACGGACAAAGAGGATCGGCGCCAGAAAGAGCACCGCCATCATAAAGGCAAAAATCAGGATCGGATGGGTTATGGCCATATCTGTTATGTGACAATCGCGTCAAGCAAAGATCATCGACGCTAATTGTAAATAAATAAAGATTGAGACGACGTCAACGATGCTCGAAATAAACGGCCCGGACATGAGCGCGGGATCAAGCTTAAATTTTTTAAAGATCAACGGCAGGAGCGCCCCCAGGGTTGTGGCAAGCATGACCGTAATCACCATCGTCAGGCCAACCGTGACCCCCAATAAAGGATCACGATTCACGAACACCGCGCGGATCGCCGCGAAGACTCCCATCACACACCCCATCAGGACCCCGGTTAACCCTTCTTTGATAAAGACATTACCGAGATTTTTGAGCTTGATCTCTCCAGTCGCGAGACCTCGGATGACAACCGTTGATGACTGTGTGCCAGCGTTGCCGCCAGAACCGCACAAAAGCGGAATAAAAAAGGCAAGCGCTACGACACTCTGCAATTGAAATTCATAGAGCTGCATAACCCAGCCCGAGACCAGTCCGACCGCGACCAAAATCGAGAGCCACATGACCCGCTGGCGCGCGATGTGCCAGGGGCTTGCGTTCAAATAATCGATCGGAGTACCGGCGGCGCCGTATTTATAGATGTCTTCCGTGACCTCCTCCATCACAACGTCCATGACGTCATCGACCGTGACGATGCCAACGAGGCGCTTGAGGTCATCGACAACCGGGATCGCGAGAAAGTCGTATTGCGAGATCTTTCGCGCGACCTCCTCCTTATCCGCATGAACATTCACATGGATCACATTAACCTGCATGATATCCCGAATGATCTTATCCGAATGAGCGACAAGCAGGTCCTTCAATGAGACAAACCCAAGGAGCTTTTTCTCAGGATCGATGACATAAACATAATAAATCGTCTCGCGATTAAAGGCCTGGAGCTTCAGCCGCTCCATCGCCTCCTTAACCGTAATATCGGGCGAAAGAAAAGCGTATTCCGTTGTGAGGATCCCGCCCGCGGTGTCCTCATCAAAATGGGCGAGTCGTTTAATATCGTTGCGTTCGGCCTGGGCCACGAGCGGCAGGATGTCCTCAACACGCTCCTGGGGCAGGGCACGAATGAAATTCGTCCGTTCATCGGGCGCCATCTCCTCAAGGACATCGGCCATCCATTCCTTTGAAAAATGACGAAAAATCTCGGTCTGCTGTTTAATCTTGAACTGTTCAAAGAATTCGATCCCTTTCGGGAACCCCAGGGCGGTCACGATCTCCGCGTTCTCAGACGGCTCGAGATCCTCACACAGGACAGACATGTCAAAAACATGCATGTCCATAAAGATCTCCTTCAACAGGTCGACCTTATGCGGATCATTCAAGATCTCTTTGATCTCCGGGGAAATAAGGGCCAGATTGCTCACAGGGGCCTCCCGTCTAACAGCCGCCTTATTGATATTGAATTCTCGGATAGTATAACAAAAAATATTCTTATTCTAAACACTTTATTTAAAGAAAAGGGGCGATAAAATCGCCCCTTTCTCCGAACACAGCACTAAAAAAATCTTATTTCTTCCCTTTGCCGCCACCCTTAACAGCCGTCGTTGCGCGCGTCCTTTTTTCCGTGCGGACACGAGCCTTTTCCGCCTCCTGCTTTTTCATCGACGCGGCCTTCTCCGCCTCTTGTTGTTGAAAATCTGCTGCCTTGGCGGCTTCTTCCTTGGCCTTTTCAGCCGCTTCTTTTGCAGCCTCTGCCTGGACCTCCGCCTCTTCCTTTGCGGCTTCAGCCTGTGCCTCGGCTTCTTCCTTTGCAGCTTCAGCCTGCACCTCGGCTTCTTCCTTCGCAGCCTCTGCCTCCATTTTCACCGCTTCGGCTTGAACCTCTGCCTCAGGCGTAACCGCCTCAACGCCAACCTCAGCCTTCTTTGCCGCGACAGCCATCGCCTGCTCTGCCTTTTTGGCCTCGATCGCGGCCTTTTTTTCCTCTTTCTCAAGCCCCCCTAAATGGAGGCCTTTATCCTGGGCAAAACACTGGCCCGAAATACAAAGGGCCATCCCCACAAACACGACCACTCCGACCTTGTTCATATCCTCTCCTTTTTTAAATAAATAGCACACAGGTGTTTTACAATACACCAAAATCGTCACGACATCAACTTCTTTGCCTATCATCGCTCAGCGAGTCCACCCATTCCTCGAGATACGCCTGGATTTGGTCCCGCACTCGTCGGGTCTGTTCGAGCTTATCCTCATGCGTCCCGTCAAACCGCGAGGGGTCGGGAAATCCGATATGGATACGCTCACCTCCGCCGGGAACGATCGGGCAGCGTTCAGCCTGTGACTCATCGCAGACGGTCACAATATAATCGAATGATCGGCCCTGATCGATCAGGCTCTGAACGCTCTTGGGGACGTTTTGAGACACATCGAGCCCGATCTCCCGCATCACCTCAACAACAATGGGGTTCAACTGCCCAGGCTCGATCCCCGCGCTGTCGGCATCGAAACGGTCACCGGCCAGATGACGGAGCAATGCCTCTGCCATCTGAGAGCGCGCTGAGTTATGGACACAGACAAAAAGAACTCGTTTTTTAAACATTTAATCCTCCGGATTCCTAAAACGGATCGCTCAGTTTTCTTGACGAAACCATCCCTGAGTTCGCCGGCACACCGACACCAGCATGAGCATGACCGGCACCTCAATCAACACCCCGACCACCGTGGCAAGCGAGGCACCTGATGAGAGGCCAAAGAGCATCGTTGCTGTCGCGATCGCCACCTCAAAATGATTGCTCGCGCCGACCAAGGCCGACGGCGCCGCATCCCGATATGTGAGATTCAACCATTTAGCGAGCACATAGCTCACGATAAAAATGAGACATGTCTGAATAAACAGAGGTACCGCGATCAACAGGATGACCTGCGGCTGATTGATAATCAGCTCGCCCTTAAAAGAAAAAAGTAAAATCAAGGTCAGGAGCAACGCGCCGATCGATACCGGCGTCAAATAATGCAAGAACGTCTCCTTAAACCACTCGATACCCTTTTTAGCAATGATCCATTTCCGTGAATAATATCCAAGCAGCAGCGGCAGTGCGACATAAACCATGACCGACAGCACGATCGTTTCCCAGGGAATCGGCATGCGGTTGACACCCAAGAGCCACCCGCCGAGCGGGGCATAAAGAAACAGCATCGTGAGCGAATTGATCGCGACCATCACCAGCGTGTGCCCGTCATTGCCTTTGGCGAGATGCCCCCAGATCAAGACCATGGCTGTGCACGGCGCGATCCCAAGTAAAATACACCCCGCGATATAAGATCGAAACAGCTCAACCTCGGCCCCTCCTTTAATGATCTCGGTTCCGGGAAGCCACCCCTTAAAGAAAACCCCCAGGAAGAGCCAGGCAATCGCGAGCATCGTAAACGGCTTGATGCACCAATTCACAACTAGCGTCAGCATTACCGGTCGAGGGGATCTCCCTGCCTTAATCACCTCGGCAAAATCGATCTTGACCATGATCGGATACATCATGAAAAACAGACAGATGGCGATCGGGATCGAGACCTGATAAACTGAGATTTGATCAAGCGTCACCGCGACCTGCGGAAAAAGCTTGCCTAAAGCGATCCCCAGGCCGATACAGAGCACGACCCAACCCGTGAGATATTTTTCGAAAAAGCTCAGTTTTCGTTCCTCATGAACAATGTGCTCCATGCGTCCTCCTTCGCGCCTAGCGAACCCCGGCTAATCCGATATGGCCGAGCGTTAAAATAATCGCAGGATATAAACCCCTGTGTAATAAAGGCCAACGAGAATAAAAATCGCTCCGGTAATTCTACGGATATAAAATTCCAACTTCGTGATCTTATTGAACCAGTGACTCATTGACGTCACGCCAAGCGCAATAGCGACAGCGAACGCCAACACCGGAAGCCCTGTCCCCACACCGTAAATAAAAGGCAGCAGCGCCCCTGCGCTGCTGTTAAGCGCCAACGGAATAAGACTTCCAAAAAATAACGCCGCTGAAACTGGGCAAAAAGCCAAGGCGAATATAAAACCCAAAAGAAAAGCCCCCGGCGCGCCGGACTCCACCAGCTTGTTGTGATGCTTCTCTGACCATGCCACACCGGGCAATCGTATCGTGATAACTTCCAATAAAAATAATCCGGTAATTATCAAAAAAGGCCCTAGGGCCTTAACCATGTATTTTTGCAAGAACTGGGCCACCTGCGGCACGCTTAAAAGAGAACTGATAATGATCCAACCGAGCACCGCATACGCAACCATCCTGCCGAGGGTATAAGCCGCACCTGACACGAACACCATCAACGGATGCGCAATCTTCTTTGAAAGAAAAGATACCGCCGCGATATTCGTGGCCAAAGGACACGGACTGATTGACGTCATGATTCCCAACCATGCCGCAGATCCGAATGTGATCCATTGTTCCATTACGGGACATCCTCCATAAACTCATTCACTTCTGCCGTGACATAATCTATAAATTTCTGTTTGCTGCTTGTGAACTGCCAGATCTTATCGAGATTCTTGTGCCTGACCTCCTGACCGTCCTTGACAAGCGAAATCACGAGCGCCTTACTATAAAGCTGATAGGTACTCGCGAAATGTTCGTTGCCTCGAGCCTCGACGTTGACGACTTTGAATTCGAGTTTCCCGGCCCGGATGGCCTCTTGAAATTTCGTCTCGATCGCGTCCTTCGAATACTTCTCCAGCAGTCGACAGGTCTGACACCGGAATGAACCGTGAAAATAATAAGCAATAACTTTAGCCTGCGGTCCTGATTGGGCGAAGGCGAAAGATCCGGCGCTAATTGCCGCAACAACCGCAAGAACCTGAATTATTTTTCTCACATCCGCCTCCTGAAATAATTGTTTTGATTTCATCTTTACTGAGAACTTTTCCAGATGAAACTACTTTTCCATCAATAGCCAGCCCGGGCGTCATCATGAGACCATACTCGGTGATCTTATCAATATCCGTGACCTTAATGATCTCGGCCTGAATGTTAAGTTCTCTTACCGCTGCCTCAGCGCTTGCCGCTAATACTTTACACTTTGGGCATCCAATTCCCAGTATTTCAATCTTCATATCGTGCCTCCCTTATTTTTTACAGCTGTGACTTTGACGCTTACGATCGCGTCCTGAGCGGCCTCCAGATGATCAAACATCGCATCGACAGGATAGCTTGACTCGCTTATAATTTCGACGCCTTCGAATCCCGCCTGTTTAATGAACCCGAGATAATCCTCTTTCTTGACCGCACCAGCCAGGCATCCCACATACGCCTCAACTGATTCCTTTATCTGCGCGGGCAAATCTTTTGCCAACACCAAATCCGAGACCATCAACCGGCCACCTGACTTGAGCACTCGGAACGCCTCTTTGAATACCACCTCTTTGTCCGGCGATAAATTGATAACGCAATTGGAGATGATCACATCAATCTCGCTGTCCTCCACTGGAAGATTCTCTATTTCACCTAAGCGGAATTCCACATTATCGAAACCGCCTTGTTTAGCATTCGCCCGTGCCCTCTCCAGCATTTCCGGGGTCATGTCAACACCAATAACACGACCGGTCTTGCCAACCTTTCTGGCCGCAAGGAAAGCGTCAAACCCCGCGCCGCTTCCTAAATCGAGCACCACATCGCCCTCTTTTAATGAAGCGATCGCCACTGGATTGCCGCACCCGAGCCCCAAGTTCGCCCCATCTGGAACGGCGTTCATCTCATCATCGGTGTAACCGACAGTCTTGCTGATATCTCGTGAGTTGGTAGGCGACGAACAGCATGAACCGGAAGAACAGCAGGATGTCCCCTGCCTGGCTACGTTGGCGTAACCATCTTTGACAATCTTCTTAATATCCTTCTCCATAATCCCCTCGCTTATTTAACGATCGCCCCGAAGATCATGCCGCTTAGCGTCGCCATAACAACAACCAAAGCCACATACACAACGGTCTTTTTTGTGCCGATAACACCACGGATAACGAGCATGCTCGGCAAACTCAGGGCGGGTCCAGCTAAGAGAAGCGCGAGCGCTGGCCCGTTACCCATGCCGGACCCGATCAACCCTTGCAAAATGGGCACCTCAGTAAGCGTTGCGAAATACATGAATGCCGCGACTATCGATGAAAAAAAGTTTGCCCTGAAAGAATTGCCCCCGACTAACGCCTCCACCCAGCTGGAAGGAATAATGCCTTCATGTCCAACCCTCCCGAGGAGAAATCCTGAGATCAAGACGCCCCCCAAAAGAAGCGGCAATATCTGGAGAGCGAATCCCCATGAAGCGGATGTCCACTCATTAAGCTCGTCTTTCTTAAACCAATTGACGAGGGTCAGGCCTAGAACCACCAAGAAAAACCCCGTAATCCACCATTTAGATCCATAGATCAAGCTCCAAACGCCGGTATCGCCTTCGATCGGCTTGCCCCAGTTGGCGAACACGAGTATCGCGACCATAGAGAAGAAATAAATAATATCTTTCCATAGCGGCCGGGTTGCTTTAACCTCGCCAAATTGAAGATCTCCGTTGGCATGGCGGGCGCTTTCTTCTTTAAGAAAAATTAAATGCATGAGTAATCCAATAACGATACTAAAAACTACTGCACCGATGGCTCTAGCCAGCCCCAACTGCCAGCC
>CAYVEC010000039.1:0-8949 GCA_964450385.1 uncultured Planctomycetales bacterium | reverse complement strand
TGCCAATGCCTCAAAGATCGCGTTAGTAAATCGCGGATTTTCAACCGGCAAATAAAAACATGCCAAAAAGGCCGCCGCAACGAACAATAATTTTTTCCATTCTTTCATTTTATGACCACCTTTCCTCCAACAGTACAGCACCCGCCCTCAATCCGGATCGCCTTAACAGAGACCAGGGCATCCGTGACCTTACGATTGGCCGATGACAGGATCCGTGAAAACGTTGGGCGAGAGATCTTCATCAGACATGCAGCATCCTGTTGGCGCATCTTTTCAAGATATGATAGGCGCATGGCCTCAAATTCATCCAGACTCAAGACCACGCCGCCAAGATCCTTTAACGCTCGGCACTGAGGACGAAAACACCGTTCTCCCGGCAAACACTGCACCCATCGTTGTTTTTGCGGCCGCATCAGACGTCTCCTTAGTTATGATCAAATGTTCATAACCACTTTAGCACATATTTTTTCTGCGTCAAGACCTGGTCGCGACAATAAAAAACCCCCGGTGGGATCGCCACCGGGGGTAATCATGCCAGATCCTAGCCCAAATCCTTAATCCGCTGGATGATCGCGTCCGCCATCTCGCGCGTGCCAACAGACGTTGGATCGTTCCGTTCCTGTTTGAGATCATAGGTGACATCACGGCCCTCGGCCACGATCTCGGCAAAGGCCTCTTCGAGCAATCGTGCGGCCCGGTCTTCCTTCAGATACTCAAGGAGTAGAACGCCCGAAAGGATCATTGCCCCAGGATTCACCTTATTAAGTCCCTTGTATTTCGGAGCGCTTCCGTGTGTGGGCTCAAAGATCGCGCAGCCGTCCCCGATATTAGCGCCCGGAGCCACGCCCAAGCCGCCGACCAAGCCGGCACAAAGATCCGAAAGAATATCCCCGTACAGGTTCGGCAGGACAAGGACGTCATAATTCTCCGGCTTCTGAACGAGCTGCATACACATGTTATCAACGATCCGGTCCTCAAATTCAACGCGACCGGCATAGTCAGCAGCGACCGCCGCCGCGGTCTTGAGAAAGAGCCCATCGGTGTATTTCATGATATTCGCTTTATGAACGGCCGTCACCTTGCGCCGATGATGGGACAGGGCGTACTCAAAGGCCGCGCGCACGACCCGCTCGGTCCCAAACGCCGAGATCGGTTTGATTGTAATGCCCGAGCCAGACCGGATCTTCTTCCCTCCGAGGCGCTCAATGTGACTGATCAATTCCTGCGTCGACGAGTCTCCGGCCTGAAATTCAATGCCGGCATAGAGGTCCTCGGTATTTTCACGAAAGATCACGAGATCGATATTCTCGTAGCGCGAACGCACCCCTCGATAGGATTTACAAGGCCGCACACAGGCATATAGGTCAAATTCATGCCGCAGGGCGACATTGAGCGATCGAAAGCCCTTCCCGATGGGCGTTGTGATCGGGCCCTTGATCGCAACCCGATTCTTGCGGATCGAGGCGAGCAGGCTCTCGGGCAGCAAGCTCCCGGTCTGTGCCAACGCCGCCTCGCCCGCGAGTTCCGTCTCAAAAACAATATCAACCCCGGTCGCCTCGATACATCGGCGGGCCGCCTCAGCGACCTCAGGACCCATCCCGTCACCAGGAATAAAGGTTACTCGATGCTGTGCCATAACAGATGTCTCCTTCGTGAGATAGTGAATAATGAGAGATATTATATCGTAGAACGACCCGCATGCAAGAAAAACCCGGGTACGGCGTCAGGCCTGATCCTTGTAAAGGGCAACGAGCTGATGGTTGGTCATAACGACCTGGTGGATAAAATCACGGTGGCATGGCAGAACCCTGGCGAGACCGTCGGCCACGTCCTGATCCGTGACCGCGCCTCCACTTTCGACGAGGCGCGAGGCGCCGATCGTGACCCCTTCAACACAACAGCGGTGTTTGATCATTGTGTCCGAACCCACAACGGCGTTAAAGACAACGGAACTGAATCCGACAAAGGCCCGGGCGCCGATCTCGCAGGGCCCGTGGATAATGCACCCGTGCGAGGCCGAGGCCCCTTCCCCTAGAATGACCCGCGAGTTCTTGAGACAATGAATGACCACACGGTCCTGAATATTGCAGTCAGCGCTGATAATGATCTGGCTATTCGCCTCATCGGCCCGGATGACCGCCCCGGGTCCGACAAAGACCCGCGGCCCGATCGTCACGAGTCCGATCACAGACGCCGTTGGATCGATATAGGATGTCGGATCGATCACGGGCAAGTCCCGCAAGGACGGCATTTTTTTTCGGGGCTGCAAACGGTTCTGACCTTGTGTCATGATTGCGACAGGCTCCTTGATTAACGGTGCTGAATCATTGCCAAGAGTTTCTTGGCTGCCTCCTGAGGCCCCGTCTGCTCATAGCCCGAGAGCCCGAGACGGGTGCGCATCTGACCCACAAAGATCCCTGCCTTAAAGAAGGCCTGAAAATATTTCTGCGCGATCTCCTCATGAACAGCCCGGTATTGGGGTGGACCGAAAATATTGGCAAAATAAGAATGAACGATCCCTGTCAACGCCGTGGTCCCCTTGCTCATCACCGTGCCCTCGCGAAAGATATGAAGTGCCGCCTCGCATGATGGGATCTCCTCAATAATCGGATGATCCTCATCGACCTCTTCATAATTATTCGCGTACAAAATATAATCGATCGGATGCCCCTTAACCACCGCATGAAACGTCGTCACCGGAAGGATGACCCGGGCATTAACCTTGCTCGGGCTCATGATGATCGCCCGGTCGATCTGACCAAAGGCATATCCCGGATTCATGTCATCAAGCCGAAGAAAGGCACCGATCTCCGTCCCGTACCCAATGACCTGGCCCTGCCGGTTGATCTCCAGTGTCCCCATATCATCCGCGATAATCAGAATATCTTTGAGCTCCTCCCCGCTCAGGACGCGAAGGGCCTCAAGGGTTTCAGATTTACCGGCCGCGGTATCGCCGATTAAGAGGATCGTGGCAGAAGTGTTCCCACGCAGGGTCACCCGTACCAGGGCCCCATGAAACGGCATCCGGCCTTTCTTCATCATCCGAATATTATGCAGGGTCAGAACCATCTTTTTTAAGTATCCAAAATAGCCAAATTCATCGTCATTCGGCACCGCTGCGATCAATGTCCCGTCACTTGGGTCCTCATAAAAGACTGTGGATGATTTTCCTAGTCCCTCAATATCTTTTCGGTCAACGCCGAAGAAATACACCGCATCCGGTTTTTTCCTGAGGTCTGCGTCATCCGCAAGCTCAAAAAGGTTGCAGAGAGAGAATCCAAGATCAAAAAATTTCTTATGAACATAAATGAGGATGATCAACTTTCCCACCTTCGCTGGATAACACAACCATTCCCCGTCGCGGATGGATATCCGCGGCATCATGTCCTTATCAACCCGTTCGAACTGCCCTTTTCGCTTGTTCATCTGAGGTTCAAGAATCAAGGGCGGATAGAGGAGCATCTGCCGGATCACAGGGATCGCACCAACCGCCTTAAACTTGGGATGACCGAACGGAATATCAAGCGGCACGGCGATCGTTGCGATCTCAGCCCCGGCCCGAACCTGACGATAAATCTTCGGGTGCTTATTCGTGATATTTTCCTGAATATCACGATAAACAGACCGCACCAGATGCATGAGCTGCTCAATCGTGTTATTAAACGTACGGTAGGGTTTTTTATCGATCGAACTCTGATGAGATGAGCAGATCACAAACCGATCGAAACTCCGCCAATAGTTATAGACGTATTCAACAAAATCATGAAAGGCCTCTTTGTTTTTGAAAAAGACCTCGGCCCCTTTCACGATTTTGGGGACATACGCGCCCTTCATCTTCGTGAGAAGCGTCAGGACCTCCACCAGGTCATTAATCCTTGCCTTCGTTGGGCCCTCGATCCCGAAGATCGATACGAGCGGGGAATCCTTGTGTTCAAGATCCCGAATGGCATTCCGCAAAACAAGCTTAAAGAGCGGGTTCCCCAACAACTCATCCGGGGTCTCGCAGATCCGGTCCCCGATCCAGAGGAGAATCTTTCGATCCAAGATCTCAAATGACAGCTTTTCCATCGATATCCCTTTCGTCATACATAAAAAACCAGCATCATGAGCACGGCCCGGGCCGCGTGTCTGATGCTGGCTTACTTTGCAACAATTTCATGCTCCGAAATCTTTGCCTTAGTCGTCCAGGTCTCACTTGCGCGCATCATATTACCAAATTATCTTGAAATGTCAACCCCTTATTCCGATGGAAATTTTTCCTGAAAATCACGGTTAAGGGCAAACACGATCACCCGTTCTCCAGTCTTGGTGCTGATGTCAGAATGCAGGCTCAGGATATTACTCCCGGTAATATCAAAAATGATCCGGTCGAGCACCGCCGATGCCCCTTCAAGCAAATTCACGCGCGTCCGCTTAATGAGATCCGCGCCTTCTTTGGTCTTCGAGAGATGTTCTTCAGCGGGCGTCAGAACGCCTTTCAGCCGCACCAGGATGAGATCATCAAGAATATAGGTCCGGGTTTCCTTAGGGCCACGGCCCATGTATTCCTTTTCAAACCGGATGATTGCCTCGCTGATCTGCGCCTCGATCTGGCCTTTGGTCGGTCCGTTCATGTGCCCGATCCCTTTCTTACTAGCATTATTAAATAAAAAGCAAGAGACTCAAGGCCATCACGGCCATGCCCGCGATAAACCCGTAAATACAATAATGATGCTCCCCGTATTCCTCGGCCGATGGGACGAGCTCGTCAATCGAAATAAAGACCATGATCCCCGCCACTCCCGCAAAAAGCGCGCCAAAGACCGCGGGGCTGAAAAACGGCCTAAAAAGAACAAAGCCGATCAGGGCCCCGAGCGGCTCCGCGAGTCCGGATAGAAACGAATAAAAGAACGCCTTACGCTTGTCACCCGTCGCGTAATAGATCGGGACCGCGACCGCGATCCCTTCCGGGATGTTGTGGACCGCGATCGCGACCGCAATAACAAACCCTAGCCGCATATCCCCGAGCGCGCTCATAAACGTGGCCAGGCCCTCGGGAAAATTATGGATCGCAATCGCAAGGGCCACAAAGACCCCGGTCCGGTGAAGAGCTGCTGGCGTGCCCGCCCCTTCGGCCTTCTCCTTTAAGTGATGAATCTCATGCGGGTTCTCCGACTCTGGAATGAGCCGATCAATGACCGCGACGATCAATATCCCGCCAAAGAACGCCACGACCGTGGCCCAGCTCCCAAGGCGGTGGCCAAAGACGTCTATGAGGTTCCGTTGGGCCTTTGCGAAAATTTCAACGAGCGAGACATAGATCATCACCCCGGCCGCGAACCCGAGGGCCCCGGAAAGCATCCGGTGGTTAAGACCACGGGCGAAGAGCGCCACCATGCTCCCGATGCCGGTTGACAAGCCAGCCACGGCCGTCAAACCAAACGCCATCATAATTTGAGCCGTAGAAATATTTTCGAACATGTCCGCCCCTATGCCACGATCGATACATCAAACCACAAACACAAACTCTCCCACTCAACGCTCTTTGCGCACGACAACAAGATGATTGTTCGGTTCTTCCTCAAGGTCGCCCAAGCTAAACAGCAAACAAATCGGGATGCTGACCGCCGCATAAACAACCATGAACGGCAACAACAAATAAAACGCAAGACTCCTTTGAAATTCTGGCCCCGACATCCCTTTCAACCGCGCCCCTTGAAAGAAAAAATACACAAGATGTGACGCCATCGATGACCAGACCCCGCCGATCGGCTGAAGATCAACAATGCGGAGGCCATTCGCTGTCATGGCCCGCTCAATCCAAAACCGTGTAAAATTATAATAATGCGCCGGCAGCTCATGCAACACAGCAGTTTGGGGAATAAGAAAGACCGCGTGACCGGAGGGTTTTAGAACACGCGCGATCTCCGATACCATACGATTCGGTTCCATCACGTGTTCAAGCACCTGAATATTAAGAACGGTATCGAAAGCACTCTCCGCAAAAGGCATCGCGCAACCGTCACCATACACAAGCCGGAACCGCGGGTCGTCAAGGCCCTCTGCAGCCGTTCGGGCATATTCCAGGGTTGTCCAGGAGTTAAAATTCAGCCTCCGCCGGATCACCGTAAAAAAATCCCGCCCCCCCACGTCAAGGACATCACCTGAACAAAACCGGTCTAAGGCCCGGAACAGTGCCCGTGCGCGCAGTTTTCTGGCAGTAAAAGTGAAGTGCTCAACAAAGGTCTTTTTCATTTTCAATTCCCGTCCCATCCTAAACGGCACCCACATACTTACAATCGCTCTACTACCGATACACGGCCAAAGCTGTTCTCGATAAAACAAATCCCAAACAAACGCCCAGGATGCTCAAGCCGACGGAAAGACCGATGTTCAATACCGCGGCACGGTACTCCCCATTACGCATCAAGTTAAATGTCTCCAGGCTGAACGTTGAAAACGTTGTGTATCCACCGAGCAAACCGATAAAGATAAACGACCGGACCGCTGGCGAAATCATCCCTCGGTCAAACAGCCCCCATAAAAATCCAATAATAAGGCTCCCTGACACATTAACAGCCAAAGTGCCCACCGGAAAAACTCCTAATGACAGCCGCGCATCAAGACTCCCAACGGCGTATCGCAAGACGCTGCCAATGGCCCCTCCTAATGCGACGATAAAAACCCGAAACATATCGTTCATCCCCTTCCTTGCCAGCCCATTCGAATCATCCATCGATCAATGCAATCATTATTCATTAACTCACTGCCTGCCAAAATCAAAAAACTACAGCCGTGATGAAGAACGGTGTTAGTATACCATACATAATTTTCCCCCCAAAGTCGGCGTGAAAAAATTTCCCTCAGAGCGCGATAAAAAACTCCACCTGAAGCAACAACAACGATCTATCTACCCGTCATTGTTTCCCCAACAAAGCATCACGGCACAATCCTACAAACTTAAAAAATGTCGGGGGCTCGAAATATGCCCCCCCCTCTTGAATCTCCGCGAACTTGTGACACTGGGAGCACGGATCGGCCGACCGATCACTAGGCAACGAAGTCTGCCCTGTCACAAGCCGTAGGCACGCCTGGTAGGGGCGGCTTTTTAAACACGCTCTTAACCCATCCGTAAAAGCATTGCCAAAACGGCGGGTCTTATTCGAACAGCATCCTAAGACGGCCCCGTCCCAATTGATCTGGACATTCGACCAAAGCTGCCGACAAGAAAACATATATCTCTTATGATCACTGATCTTACGGTATTCCCAACGATCCGCCGCCCCAAATTCCCGGCGGGCGATATCAGGGTTAATTAACGGGGCATAGGTCTTGCTCCAGTTAAACTTCAAATGAAACTGCATATTCAACTTTTTAGCAAGGGTGCGGGCAGCCTCAACCTCATTCTCATTGTGGCCAAAGAGAATAAACAACCATCCCAGCTCAGGATATTGGCTATGATAACGCGCCTTGTAGGCATTGATCTTTTCAATATGCTCGATGACGCGATGGAAATCCCCGCCCCGACGATAAATCTTATAGGTCTCATCACACGCGCCATCGATCGAGACGTTAAGAACGCGCACCTGGAATTTAACGAGGGCCTCTAAAGTCTCATCGCTAACCGTGTTTAAATTGGCCCCGTTTGCGATCGAAATAGTCACCTTTTTTTTGTGGGCATGCCCGATGATCGCCGCGAGCTCCGGGTTGAGGAACGGCTCCCCCTGATGTGAAAGCTCAACGCGTCGAAAGGTTGGGTGTGCATCAATAAACCTTTCAAAATTAGCCAGGGTCAGATATCCGCAGCCGATGGCCTCGGTCTCGATCTTGTGACGATCACACGCGGGGCATGCAAGCTGGCAGAGCGATGATGCGCTGATCCGTATTCGACTCCCAAGGATCCCATAGCTAAAATAATTGATCGTGTAATCGCGCACCGTTCTCAATCGGCTAAGCAGTGTTCTTATGATAATCATCATGCGGCTCTAGGTTGAAAAATAGGCGTGAAAAATCTTTTGTACTTTAATGCAAAACCCCCTACGGTGCAAGAAATTTATATTTCAAACGCACCTTGACCCCCCCCCGCCATTCTCTAAAAATTATAGAAACTTGAAAAGTTCAGGAATCTGCTTGGAGCAGGGAAAACAATTAACAATGGCCCCAAAACTCTAATTCACAGTGGGAATGACCCCACCCCTAAATTAAACCATCTGCAGAGTACGTTCCTTTTACAGGGACTGCTCAAGTGTGGTTGGTGCGGCAACTACATGTCCACCAAGTACAGCACTGGCCGGAATGGTCTTTGCTATTACTACCAATGCACTCAAAACGCCCGCAAGGGTAAGTCTGCCTGTAAGATGAAGTATGTTCCTGCTGAACAGCTTGAAAAAGTCGTCCTGGCGGAGATACGGAACATGAGCTCTGATAAAAAACGGCTCCAGGATATTGTGGACGAGGCCAATAAAGATACCAGCTCCATACTTGCCAGCTTAAAGAAGGACAGGAAGATTCAAGAAGTTAAACTTACCGGGATCAATGCGAAGATCAAGAACATCGTGCGCAATGTCTCCGCTAATCCCACCCTCAAAGGCGTCAAGTCCATTACACTGGAACTTCAGGAGCTCGAATCCCAACAAGATCAGGTCGAGAGCGACATCCAAAGCATTGATTTTGAGATCGGACGGGTCCAGCAGCAGACGATGAACGCTCAGGTCATGTACCAGTCACTGACCAAGTTCAGCCAGATCTATGACGCCGGAGAACCGCAGGAGATCAAGGATCTATTGCCCCTCTTCGTGGAACGGGTATCGTGGACACCCTCAGAAATAGAAATAGCCCTCTTTGAACAAGAAGCTCAAAAAGGGCTATTACCACTTGATAGTAACCACTCCAGCGGTGGTGCGCTGGAGGTTAAGAAATGGCTCCCCACGTTGGACTCGAGGCGTGGTTGGGCAAAGCCCTCTAAGTGCA
>CAYVEC010000038.1:7575-10203 GCA_964450385.1 uncultured Planctomycetales bacterium | reverse complement strand
AACGCGGCCTTGCTTGCCCCGCCGGTCACCCCGTGCCAGTGGTCGATGATGAGTAGGGTTTTCATGCGCATTTTAAGTGACGGTTGATTCCCAAATATCGATTAACTTTTTTGTCTGGGCATGGAGATCATATTTTTTTGCTGTTTCCTGCCCTGTTTCCGAAAATTTTTCCATTATCAGAGGATTGGTCAGTAAATATTTAATTTTTTCGGCAAGATCTTTAGGATCTTCTGGCCGTACAAGGAGCCCATTAAATTCATCAACAATAACTTCTGGGATTCCTCCGACACGGGTTGCGATACAGGGGATGCCGCAGGCCATGGCTTCAATTAGTACCATCCCGAGTCCCTCGCACAAACTAGGCAATATGAAAAGATCTGATTGCTGGTAAGCATCGATGAGCTGATCATCAATTAAGGCCCCGGAGAAGAAAACGGTTTTAGTCAGATCAAGTTCTTTGACCAAATTTTTAAAATCGTTCACATTGTATCCATCACCGACAATATTTAGTTCAAATTCAAAATCTTCTTCACGGAGGATTTTTGCTGCTTCAATTAAATAACTAATCCCTTTCGTTTTTATTAATCTCGAGACACAAAGAAGATGGCGTTGGCGTGGTTTCCTTTTAGGTTTAAAACGCGAAAGATTTATACCGCATGGATGGATCACATAGTTATTATAATCTATTTTGTATTTTTCGATTAAGTGATTACATGTTGCTGATGAAACCACAAAACATTTTTTTGCATCTCGGCATAGAAAGTCCAGGCTGTTGGGGCAGCCGGCAAACGCGTCAGAGCCATGGATTTTAAACGTATAGGGGATTTTTGATAATCGGCTGCAGATCCGTGCGATGATAGTTTGGGGTTCGATAAGATGCGCGTGTATGAAATCAGGGTTAATGTCGGTGATATTTTTTGCAACCCATATATATTTCGTAAATACTTTTATGCTTAATTTTCGTCGTGCGACTTCGCCAAATAGTGTGAAGTATTCTTTTGTATGAAAAAATAGTGCATACAGATGACCAAGGATGATACGAAAAAGTGTTGTATTTTTTTGTAGATATGTGACTTGCGAGCGGATTCCTTTTAATAATTCAAAATCCTTTTCATGACTTGGATTTTGCAATGAAAAGATAAAGATGTCAAAGCCGGATTCTTCAAGCGTTTTGATTTCATCGTAAATGAATGTGTTGGAAAACTTTGGAAATTGACCAACGAAAACGGCAATTTTTTTTATTTTTTTCATTATTTTAATAAAGTTATTTTTTTCTTATGAAGGAAATAAATTTTTTATGGCAGTATATTTGTTTTATGATGTTAAGTTTTTTAATTTTATTATTGCAACGTCCCATACGAAATGATTTTTGCGATCATATATCCTTTAAATTGATGCTTTAGGCGCTCATAATCACCCCGTCGCTCTGGGTTTTCTCCAACCAGAGGTTTAGTATGTGCGACTGATTCCGCATCAATAATCCCGAGATTTTTGAAGCCGCAGACAGATCGTGCATAGGAGTCATAGCCCAGTCCCCAATGGCTGAAATCCTCGCGGATCATTTTCCAATATGGCGGCCAGCAATCAGCGCGGATCACCGGCACCATCACCTCAACAAAGTCTGTGTAACGGCCGACCTTTTGATCTGGATCCTTCAGTGTCAGGGTAAACGTATAATATGAATCCGGTGTTAATGAGGGCTGGGCCATTTGGAGATGGTTTCGTTCAAAGATATTCAAAAAATTTTTATAGTTAAAATCGAGGATATCGATATCATCATCCCAGAGAAATAAATATTCGTATCTACTGCACAGCTCGGGCGTTAGATATTTTTTTATGAATTTAAAGGTTATCCCCGGTTCATAAATCACGCGGCACTTGTTAAAAATCGCATCATCAAACCGCGATCCATCCCAGACAACAATGATGTAGTCAAAATCATTATGCCCTAATCGTTCAATGGCCTTTGCAACAAGATGTTTGTGGCGTGAGCTGGCGGCTGTGAAATAAAGGTTTTTCTTTTCCCCTGTTTTTTCTAGGGGCGGTCGGTTTTCGGCCTGCCAATTATAAAGCCAGGTCTCATATTTAAGCCAGGGAATGTAGACCAATAAAAAAACAGGACGAAGAAGCCTTTTGATCCCCCATTTGATGTGTGTTAAGGCTGAGACATGGTTGAGATCGGTAATATATTTCATGCTTTTACTCTCTTCTCCCGCTCCTCCCGCAACGTCTTTGGTCAGGACCGGGTTGAGGAAACGTCCCTGGCGAACGGATCGCCTCGGGATCGGTTGTGCCGTTGTGGGCCGCAGGCCTCCGATGGGCCGGCGGTTTAGGTCTCTCTCTTATATTAGAATTAATAAACTGAATGTAAGTATACCTGATGAAAGGGGTTTTGACAAATAAACGGTGACAGGCACCAGCCGCTCCGTACGGAGCAGCAGAATAAACGGTGACAGGCACCATGGGGCGCATATGCGCCCCATGGTGCCTGTCACCACCGCCTGTCACCAAGCTAACACCCGCTCCACAAACTCATCCACCCGCGGCCCAGGACGCACATGGGTCGCGTCCCGATAGTCCTCGGGCGTAAAGAGCACCGTCTCCTCCCTGGGGATGAACCGCACCCCT
>CAYVEC010000038.1:0-7475 GCA_964450385.1 uncultured Planctomycetales bacterium | reverse complement strand
GAGCCTTTTTGATAAGCCCCTTAAAGATATAGCCGTATTTGTATTCGGGCAAGATCACGCCCGTGACGAGTTCTGTAAACGCCAGGGCGTTTTGCTCATCGCGGATGGACTTTTTTATTTCCGGCAGGAGCGCGATCGTCTCGAGATCAGGAGTCGGCGCGATCTTGAGGGCACTTAGTTCGCGGTCCCGTGCGAGGTCGAATTCCGAAAGGAATAAAAAGATCTTTTCTGGATGGTATCGAAAGATGAGTCGGCTATAGAACAACGCGTCGAGACTCTTGAAACCTGCCCCGAGAAAGGCCGATAACGTCTCCGTGGTCCACGCCCGGGCGCTGAAAATCTTGTAGGTCTGGCTTGATCCGACGGCGAGGTTGATGGTAGAGGCGGGCGTCTTTAAAAAACGCTGCGCCTGATGCGCGATCGTTTGTCTCTCATGGTAGGAGATGTCTTGGGGGGCACGGAGTCTCTTGTAGTACCATCGCCAGGCAAAGGCATTCTCAAAAAGCAGGATACGGATGATGAAGACCGCGATCACCGGTCGGAGAACGCCTCGTGCGCGAAGGCGGCCGGCCAAGATCCATGCTGCGGTGAGCGTGACAAGGGATATCCCAGGGACCACATGGGCAGCGACATCGAGAGGGCCTGATTGCACGGGGGTGATCATGACGGCCCCTCTCCTTTTATGGTGGAGGCGTCGAGTTGCTCGAGCACCCGTTCGACAAACTCATTGGTTCGAGGCCCTGCCTGCACATGGGTGGCATCCTTATAATCTTCAGCCGTAAACACCACGGTCTCTTCCTTCGGGATAAAACGGACATGGTCGAATTCCCTGGCGATCGCCTCGAGGTGCCGGCGGGTTAGGGCATTGAGGCGCTGATTTTTTGGTGTATAGGCCCCGGGATGGTACTGTCCCTCTACGATCACGACCCGGATCCCGTGACGGCGGCAAAACGTCAGAAACCGCCTCAGGAAATCCAGATTTACGGGGATCGCCTTTTCCCAGAGGCTCCCTGCCAGGGCTGCGATCTTGAGATCCAGGGGTTCATTCGACTCGATCTCAGTGAGCGTGGGCTGTTTCAGCCGGGATCTCCCGATGGCCTTTTTCATAAACGCCTTAAAGATAAACGCATATTTATATTCCGGCACGAGATGGCTCGCGATCAGTTCTTTGAATCCGAGTTCTTGCTTACATGCTTTTGCTATTGTCTGCAGGTCAGGCCAGAGGGTCAGGAGTTCCCACCCGAGCCCAGGCGAGATCTTGAGGCCGTCCATCATCGGCTGGGTTGCCATGTCTAGCCCCGACAGATACAGGAGCACGGTCTCGGGACGGTAACGCACGGGTCCGCCTCCGGCGATAAAGACCAGGGCAAAGTCCGGATGCGTCACACTGTGGCGCTCGTAGAGCGGCCAGATCTGGCTCGACCCAAAGGCCAGATAGGTCGGTCGGAAAGGATACCGGCGGAAGCGGTCCGCCCGGTTTTTGATCTCGATCTTTTGCCGGAACCCCACGTCATTCGTCGATAGGGTTTGATCGTAGAGGCGCCAGGCATAACCATTCTCAAAGAGGATGATCCGGAGCACGAGGATGATGAGAACTATTCGCATGAGGGCAACGAGCAGACTCCGGGAACGGCCTGTCGCGATCCAGAGAACGATTATGAGTGCGAGTTTACCCGCTCCCATGATTATACCCGAGGTCCGAAGGGTTTCGAGGTCAGGCCAGGTCATGGTGCGGCGCCTCCGATCTTGGTGACAGGCACCGCAATTGGCACTGCAATTCCAGCAATTCGTTTTTTAAAATTAAAGATAGATGAACTCTTTGTTTATCTATGGTGCTTGTCACCGCTAGAATTGAAAATAAATAAACTCCGTCCCTCCAAATTCGCCAAACATGATGATCGAATACATGAGTACAAATATGATGATCCACGACAACGGGCGCGGCAGATGACGGGTGATGAGCATGTCTCCGGTCTTGCACTGGACCGCCTGAATGGCAATCATCCCAATGATGTGGAACAGGATGAGTAGAAGGAGATATCGGGCGCTAGGATATAACGCTGATCCGATATTCTTTAATGAACAGAGCAGCGTCCAGAAATGGGCCAGCGAGTCCGCTCGGAATAGCAAAAAGCCGAGGCACGTGAGGTGGAACATGAGCACGATCGCGGCACCGTTCATGAGGCCCCTCGCGATCCCTCGGGGGGGTGGGACACCTCGGGCAAGGGCCTTCATAGCTCGATGAGCGGTAAGCAGGACCCCGTGATAGACGCCCCAGAGTACAAAGGTCCAGGCCGCGCCGTGCCAGAGCCCGCCCAAGACCATAGTGATCATCAGATTCCGGCCGGTTTGAAGCCCCCCCCTTTTGTTCCCTCCTAAGGGGATGTAGACATAGTCCTTCAGCCACGTCGAGAGACTGATGTGCCAGTGGCGCCACAGGTCAGCGGGGTTCGTGACGAAAAAGGGGAAACGGAAATTGATCATGAGATCGATCCCCATCATCCGAGCCGTGCCGAGAGCGATAAAGGAATAGCCAGCAAAGTCGCCGAAGATCTGGAACGTGAAGGCATAGGAGGCGATTAGGACTTCGAGTCCAGGGAGCGGTCCGGTCTTGACAAAGGCCTGGTTCGCGATGAGGGCCAGGTTATCCGCGACAAAGATTTTTAGATAGTATCCCCAGAGGATAAAGAATAGACCCGCATGGAGATGGCCGTCGGTGACTGTGCGCGGGCATCGGATCTGCGGCAGGAGCGAGCGGGCGCGTTCGATGGGTCCGGCTACAAGTTGAGGGAAAAAAGAAACGAACAAAGCAAAAGTGATAAAATTCCGTTCTGGGGCGAGTTTGTTCTGGTACACGTCGATCGTGTAGCTCATGGTCTGAAAGGTGTAGAACGAGATTCCGACCGGCAGGATGATGTTGAGAGCGGGGGCAGATAGCCCGAGTCCCAGGCGGCTCGCCAGGGCGTTAAAGGTCTCAACAAAGAAGCCTGCATATTTGAAGAATCCAAGGATGCTGAGATTCGAAACAACACTCAGGACGAGCAGGATCTTTTTTCGCCGTGGGTTTTCAGTACCGGCTATTCCGAGGCCACAGAGGTAATCGATTATCGTGCTTAAGAAGATCAGGGCCAGGAAACGGTAGTCCCACGACCCGTAAAAGACGTAGCTCGCGGCAAGGAGCATCCAGTTCTGCCAACGGTGTGGCAATAGCCGGTAGAGCCCGTAAACAACGGAAAAAAAGAGAAGAAATGAGAGTGAGTTAAATAGCATAGAAATTATAATTGGTGACAGGCACTCTGGGCGCGGTGCGCCCAGAGTGCCTGTCACCGTTTATCTCCCGTTTATCATTTTACAGCGCACCGCGCCCAAAGTGCCTGTCACCATTTATTTTTTCACCATTTATTTTACCATCTTCACAAACCGTTCAACCAAGGCCGGCGCGACACCGGGGGCCTGTTGCCGTAGGGCCAGCCCGTTCGCGGGGTCGTCCCAGTCCGCCTCCCCCTGTGTCCTCATGAGGTCCCCGTAGATCCGGCTCAACCGAATGATCACCGCGACCGGGTGTGCCGTGCCAAGATTTTCCTGATCGTGTTCCCAGGCCGCAACGACCGCGAGCCGCCCAACGATCGAGGCGTGCCGGAGCAGGATCAGGCTGTCAGCCGCCCTTCCTTCCGCCTGATCAGAGGAATTGCCTCCTCCCCCGCTCAAGGATGCGATCCGGCAGAGGAGTGCTGCCATGCCGGTCTCGATGACCTCGTCAGGTGTAAAGCCGAATTTTGAGGCGGCCGTGACAGCGAGCATCGCGGTATCCAGCGACTCGATCAGGGCGTGCGGATAGTCGTGGGTCACCGCCATACCCATGGCCTCCGGGCAGCGGCAGGCGAGCTCATCCCGGATCCCGAGCAGGGTCAGCCGAAGATGCTGGTGGACCGAGGCGATATCTCCCGCCGGGTCGTGAAATTGCGGATAGAGCCCGGCGAGGTCTTTTAAAATCCGTTCGAACGGGGACAGACCGTCCGCCTCTTTTTTTTTCTCATCATCATCTGGGGTCGTGAGCCGGCTGACCCGGATATGCCGAATCCCGGCGAGCTCGAGCTGTTCATCGGGGTGTTCCTCGACCGCCTCAGGGGTCAGGAGGAACGAGATCAGCCGGGTAAAATCGTCCTGGGTGACTGCCGGTTCAAAATAAAATTTTTCGATCGTCTTTTTGCGCGCGTGGTCGATGAGGTTCTTGAGCATGCCGCTGATCTTAAAGAGGACCTGATTCTCATAGATGATCTCATTATCCACAAAGCCGATCGTGAGTTCGCCCTTCTCATCGAGGATCGATCGCAGATGCCCGTAGGCCGTCTCCATGACCTTGATGAATTGCGGATGGGTGACCGGGTACATCTGGCCCCCGGCCACGCACGACGCAAAACCTCTTAAGAAATCGTCAATGGTCGCCATGGGGTTTCTGCTCCAAAACGGTTGCGGCCTCGCGGCTCAGGCGCTGGTTCCACCATAAAAAGGACGATGTCCGGTATCTCTCGATGAACGGCCGGGCCTCGGCGAGCCCGACGCGTCCGGCCATGCGGATATTCTCGATCAGGGATTCGTGGTGGCCAGCGAACGGTCCCGAGGGCGACAGTAGGACCTCGGCAGCCTTGGCTCGCAGTGACCCCTCTTGCATCAGGATCCGCAGGGCCCCTTCCCGCACGGCCGCGGGATGACCCCGGCCAGAGAGCACCCCGAGAAGGAAAGCAGGATCGTACGCGCGGATCTTTGACATGCGTTGGACGACCTCGCTCTTGATATACGGATTCGGCGAAGCGAAGATGTCTTTGAGTATCTCGACGGCTAGGGCATCCGTGAGGCCTTTGAGACTTTCGATTAATTTTAGCAGGAACGGGGTGTCGGATAAGTGGTCCGCGAGGCGCCGGGTCAAGAGCGCCTGGGCCTCGGGATAAAAGGTCAAGAGGGCCTTCATGACCACAGGCCGGAAATCCCGGTCGTTAAAGATCTTGTCGAGATAGAGGTCCGGGTTCATCGTGCCTTGGCGAAAGAGCTGGACCAGGGCATCGAGTTCTTTGCCTTCCTGTCCAGCGAGGACCGCGGTTTCGACGTACCGGGTCACGCAGGCGTCAACGGCCGCGAGTACAGACTCGAGCGACGGGTCCCCATGCTGTTTGTGGATTCGTTTTTCCCATAGGGCCTGATAGGCCGCAGGTTTGGCCTCATCCGGCAGCCCCTCCCATTCCGGCAGAAGCTGATCGATGATCAGGCGAAGACCGTCGGCCGAGTTTTCGGCCAGAAAGAGCCCGAGCAGGGCGGCCCGGTAATGTTCAGGGATCGCGTCGGCGTTAAAGTGGAATGTGTCCTCATCGGCGAAGATCTTTTTATACCGGGTGAAGACCGGGGCATAGACATCGCGGACCACCTGGTTCTCCGACGGGAAAAGGGCCTCGGTCATGGCGTTGAGCCAGACGAGGTTGATCTGCGGGACAGCCCGCGTGTCGATCGTCTCCTCAAGAAAGAGGGCAACGGCCTCGTGGGATTCGGGCCGGAGGATCTCGGCGTACCATTCAAAGGCAGGAAGCACGGAGGCCTCAGGCGCGAGCGCGTAGCGCGCGATGACATCAGCGAGGTCGCGGGCGTTGAGCGCCTGAATTGACGCGGTCAGGGACTCGGAGAGCGGGACACCTCCGGGCCGGCCGGTCTGACGCATGAGGGTTTCACAAAGAGACCGGCCGCATTGGATAAAAGCGGGTTCGTTGGTCTCCTCGAGACGGATGAGAAAATCCTCAACCCCCTTCCGGAAATCTCCGGGTTTAAACAGGCGGTCGATTTCGACACTGCGGAGCATGCGTTCGAAATTGTCGGTCAGGGCCTGGATCTCCTCAGGATTATTGGTATCCAAGGCCTTGCGCAGGAGATAGCCCCAGACGTCGGCGTCTTCCTTGGTGCTATTTAAGATGTCGGAATAATCGAGGCCGGTGAGCGTGATGTGCCGGACGGGCTTGCCCTCAAGGAGCCGCAGGGCCCCTCCCTCGTGCATCAGATGTGTCGCCGGAAGGGAGAGGACCGCGAGCACGCATTTGATTTCATCGGCGTCCACCCCCCGCTCGAAGGTGATGCTTTTAATGCTGCGGATGTGGAGAAAACGGGCGAGCTGTTCATGGGCCGGATCGTGCTCAAAAGTGATCTCGTCGATGATCAGGGAGGTTGGGCTAACAAGGATCTCGATCGATCGGAACGCGGCGAGTGAGACGTCGAGGGCTTTTTTAAGCTGTTCGAGGGACTTAAGAAACACGCTGTGCTCGGTTGAGTACATGGCCCCGTTCTCGAGGGCCACCCTCAATCCGCCAAGCACTTCTTTCAATCCTGATTCAACGCTATGGTCCATCGCGAAATCTGAGGCGCGCTCGTGCTGGTGGCATTGTATTATGGGTATTATACTTCGTTTGACCGAGTGGCTCAACCATTGGTGAGAAAAAAAATGGGTCGCGTTTTCGCGTGGTTCCGGGAGGGGACCGAGGTTTAGCAGGCGCTGATCCAGGTCCGGTTCGCCTGGTGCCACTCGACAGTGCGGCGAATGCCTTCCTCGAACGAGACCTGCGGCTGCCATCCGAGAAGCTTTTTGGCCTTCGTGATGTCGGCCCAGGTCGCGGTCATGTCCGCCTTGTGAAATGGTTTGTGCTGGACCCGGGCGCGGAAATTAGTGTATTTTTCGATGAGCCCGATCATGGCGTTGATCGAGACCGGGCGTTGGCCGCCGCCGAGATTAATGATCTCAAAACCGACGTTCTTCAGCGCGAGGATCGTGCCCTCGGCGATGTCATCGACGTAGGTGAAATCCCGGGCCTGGGTGCCGTCACCAAAGATTTCGAGATCCTTTCCCTCAAGAACGGCTTGGGTGAAGGCGAACGGGCTCATATCGGGTCGGCCCGCCGGTCCGTAGACGGTAAAATACCGGAGCACGCTGACGTCGATTCCGTAGAGATAGTGATAGGTGTAGGCCATGACCTCGGCCGCCTTTTTAGACGCGGCGTAGGGCGAGATCGGTTCGTTGACCGGCAGGGTCTCTTTAAAGGGCATGCGCTGGCCCGCGTAGAGGGACGATGATGAGGCGAGGATGTATTTTTTGATTCCTTGGCGCTGGCAGGCCTCAAGGAGGTTGAGCGAGGCCGTGATATTGGTCGTGCTGTAGATATAGGGGTTCTCGATGCTGTAGCGCACCCCCGCCCGCGCCGCAAGATTGATCACTGCGTCGAAGTGATGGGGCTCGAAGAGGCGTTCAACCGCAACCCGGTCCTCAATGTCCATAAGGAAAAAATGAAAGTTCGGATAGGTGTTGAGGGTACCGAGGCGGTATTCCTTGAGCCGAACGTCATAATACGTGTTCATGTTGTCGACCCCGACGACCGTGTGTCCGGCCTCGAGGAGTTTTTTGGCCGTTACCGAGGCGATGAAGCCCGCGACGCCGGTAACGAGAT
>CAYVEC010000037.1:0-10828 GCA_964450385.1 uncultured Planctomycetales bacterium | reverse complement strand
GCGTACGACGTTCGGTACAACTAGTGTATGATTTTACTACTTCACATGTACGGTGAGGATGTGACCGCTGTCTATATGGTCTTTGAGGGCAAGGGATATGTCCTCTCCATCGGCCGGGACGTCACCCGGCAAAAGCAACTCCAGCAGCAACTCAAGGAATCAAAAAATCTGTACCGGCGGTTGAGCGACGGGGCGGGCGACGGGATGGTGACCCTAGACCGAAAAGGCCGGATCATGTACGCCAATCCCGCCATGGCGCGGTTACTCGGCGTGTCGCTTCGAAACGCCCAGAAAATGGCGTACACATCGTTTGTGCCGCCGGATCAGCTGCCGCGGATCCGCGAGCTGCTCCGCCGGACCCTGACCGGAGAGACATTGGCCCCCGAGGTCTGTGATATCGTGAATCACGCCGGCGATAAGATCCCGGTCGAGATCAACCTGAGCTCATTCTGCCTTGGCGACGAGGGCGTCTGCGCCCATGCGGTGGTGCGTGACCTGCGCACCCGTCTTGAGCGCGAGAAATTCCTTCGGCAGGCCGACAAGATCGATGCCATGCGCTATTTTGTCTCGGGCGCGGTCCAGGAACTGAAAAATCCGATCCTCGGGGTCGCGAAACGGGCCGACGGGCTCATTCAGCGTTTCCAGAACAAAAATTTTGAGTATATCGGGTTTAATGATTATCAGCTCATGCTCACCACCCTTGAGGCGATCCGCGATCAGGCCCAGGCCTGTGTCGCGACCGTGACCGACCTTCTCGGCCGGACACAGCAGAAGACCGGGCTCGGGCTGAACCACTGCCAGATCAAAGATGTCGTGGCCCAGGCCCTGGAGAAAAAGGACACGATTCTTAAGGACCACCATATTCGGCTCAAACAGACCTTTGCCCACCAGGGCTACGAGGCGCGGATCGCGAGCATTGATCTTCTGCATGTCGTGGTCAACGTTCTCGATAACGCGATTCAGGCCATGCCCATGGGCGGGGCGGTCACGATCACGACACGTCTCAGCGATGATCGCCGCGCGATCACCCTGTCGATCCGAGATGAGGGGGTGGGGATCGCGGCTGAGGACCTGCGCCATATTTTTGAACCCTTTTATACCACGAAGATCCATACGAGCCGGCGGTCATCAGGCCTGGGCTTGTCGATCGCCCATTCTCTGGTTACGAGCTGGCAGGGGGAGATCCACGTGACGAGCAGTCTCCGTCATGGGACCACCGTGACGGTCCGTGTGCCGGTCTATCGCCGGTCCCCGAAGGCGAGATCATGATCCCTGAGACCGATGAAGAGTTCATGACCGAGGCCCTGCGCCAGGCACGGGAGGCCCGCGACCGAGATGAGGTCCCGATCGGGGCCGTGATCGTGCGTGAGGGGCAAGTCATCGCCCGGGCCTTTAATCAGGTCGAGATGCTCTATGATCCGACCGCGCATGCCGAGATGATCGCGATCACCCAGGCCGCAGCCGCAATGAAAACGAAATGGCTGTATGACTGTTGTCTCTACGTTACGGTTGAGCCCTGCGCGATGTGCGCCGGGGCCCTGGTGCTTGCCCGGATCGGGCGGATCTGTTTCGGGGCGGCCGATCCTAAGGCCGGCGCCTGCGGGTCCGTGGTGGACATTGCGCGTCATCGAGGGCTCAATCACCAGTGCTCGGTCGCGGGTGGGGTGATGGCGGAAGAATGCGGCGGGCTCCTTAGCGCGTTTTTTTCAGGAAAACGGGCTCAGGGTCGGAAATAACCAAAAATAGTTGTTGCGAAACAGATGTCTTCGATCTATCCTATATGTGCTGTCTCGCTTACCTGCTCTCACACATCATTGAAATCTATGGAGAGGTGCCGGAGTGGCCGAACGGAGCTGCCTGCTAAGCAGTTGACCTGAGCAATTGGGTCCCAGGGTTCAAATCCCTGCCTCTCCGTTTTTCTTCGCGTAAATCATTCGCTCACTTTGTTCGTTTCGTGTTTGAGCTTTGACGAACGGGTTCTGATAGCGAAGAAGAGCGGTATTTTTCGAAGCGTCCCAATGCAGCGGAGTTGAATATGACCGACGAAGGAAAAATCAAAAATATCCGCGAGATCTCGATCGTCATCGATGATTGGGACGATATTTTTTCGGACTTTGATCCGAGGCCCCTAAGCGAGCGGGCCTTTTCTGAAGACTTCATTTACGAATTAAAAAAGCGCTATCGCGAGTCCAAGAGCGGAAAGATCCTGGTGCTCATCTGCGCGCCGGCGGATCTCGCCGACGACCGTTCGGAAAAGATCGTGATCCAGCGCCTGAAAAGGGAATTCAAGCACGAGGCCCTTCAGCAGCGCAGGGACATCTTCCGGATCCGCACCCAGGGCGTTGTGTTCGTCGTGTGCGGGATCTGCTTCCTGGGGACGCTCACGTTCCTGACCTATACCGAACGCCTCTCCAAACTCGGGATCGATCTCCTCTCGATCATCCTCATGCCGCTCGGGTGGTTCGGGATGTGGGAGGGACTCTCGAAGATCGTCGATACCTCGCCGAAGTTTTTTCAGGACCGGGCCTTCTATGAAAAACTCTCCCGGGCCGATTATCAGTTCAAATATCTTAAGCGCGCCTGATTTTCCTGGTGGCTCGCACCGGGCAAAAATTCTGATTTTTCATTGCATCCACCGTCGTATTCTATAGAATACAATTAGTATGAATGACGCGAGAAAAACCTTTCTGTTTTGCTGGTTCGCCGTCGTGCTCGGGGTTGGCCTTGTGGCGGAGCCGTCACGCGCGGCCGATGCCACGACTCGATCAGCTCGGCGTTTTATTGCCCGGCGCTATGAGATCTATACGCCGCGTGAAGACACGATCACGGATGCCCTGGACCGTGCGGAGACCGTGGCCCCTGTCCGTCCGGCACGAGTTCCGTATGTCGAACCGCTTGATGCCGCGATCGTGACCATGCGTGAGCATACCCTCGAGACCGCCGGAACGCCCCAGGCGGTCACGGTGGGCCGTATCTCGGATCAGGAGGGCGTCCCGATCGGCCAGGACGTGCCGATCCGTGAAAAGGGCAAGACCATGGCTGATCAATTTTTGGATTTTGACGATCCGCGGAACTCCTTCGAGATGGGGACCGAGGCGTTTGATTACAGTTATCGTGAGGAAGGCTTCATGAAGGTGGACGGGATGATGTACGGGGTGACGGGGGAGTATACCCACCGTTTCCGGCCGGCCTACCAGACCCGCTCGGTCGCGGACCTTTCCGAGACGATCATGCACCCGACGATGATCCGGCTTGATGCCCGCGCGAGCGGGATGTGGGACGGCAACTACCGCTCCGAAGGGAGCGGAGAGGCGGTGAAAGAACAGCACTACGCCGTCGAGACCCGTGCCGTGGCCGGGTATGATTATGATTTTGTCTGCGGTACAACGGTCACGCCGTATATGGGGCTGGGCTACCGGTATCTCCTTGATGACAACGGCGGACGGTATACATCGACAGGAAACTGGGGCTATGACCGGGAGTCGACCTATTATTATGTCCCGATGGGGGTTGAGGTGGTTAAGCCGCTCTCCTCAAAATGGTCTGCTCAATGCCGTGCGGAATACGACTGGTTCCTCTCGGGCCAACAGCGAAGCCATAATGAAGATGATCCTAATGGGAATTACACACAGACCCTGGTGAACCGTCAGACCGACGGGTATGGCGCGCGCGGATCCTTGAAACTTTTCCGCGAAGGCGAATCGCTCGATTTTTTTCTCGAGCCCTTTGTCCGCTATTGGCACATCGAGGACTCGAAGCTGAATTGTACGGATGAGACCTGCGGGATTGAGCCTAATAATCGAACCCATGAGTACGGACTGCGTATGGGGGTGGGATTTTAATCAACGATGGAGCTGTCATGAAAAAAGTCAATACGGTGTTGGGCGCTGTAGCCCTTTATGGACTGATCGTTTTCATCGCGCCCGAGGCCTGTGCGGGCCGAAACCAGATCATTGACCGCGCGTTGGACTGTGTAGCAGAGCAGCGGATGGCCGGGGAGATCAGTTTTCAGGACGTCTGCGCGGTAACGGATGCGCCACGCCCGGCGGCGGTCACGACCGATCCGGTGTATGTGACGCCGCCCTCGTATGACCTTTCGATCGCTGAACGGGAATCATTCTATGAGAGATATCTGTCACCCCAGAATCCGGCCAACACCTATGAGGTCGGTGTCGAGATCTTTGATTATACCTATCGTGAAGAGGGATTCATGAAATTGGACGGGTCGATGACGGGTCTTTATGGGGCGTACACTCACCGTTTTCGCGAGAACCCCCCGATCGCCTCGATGAAGGAGATTTTTTCCGGAATCGACCGGCTCAATTTTATCCGGCTGGACAGCCGTTATAGCCGCGGCACGGATATCAAATACCGTTCGGAAGGCACGGGTCAGATCGAAAATGAGACCCATTTTACGTATGAGACGCGGCTGGTGTTCGGCGCAGATTATCCGCTCGCGGATCGCCCGATCACGGTCAGTCCCTACGGCGGAATCGGATATCGTTATTTGATGGATGATAATGGCGGCAGACAGTCAACGACCGGCGCGTGGAGCTATGACCGGGAATCGCAATATGTCTATATTCCGCTCGGCGTGGATATTATTCGAGCCTTTGAGAATGGGTGGGATATTGGTGTCAATCTTGAGTATGATCTGTTTATTGACGGAGAGCAGGAGAGTCATTTTGAAACGTTTGATGCGCGTTATAGTTCTGTGGTGAAGGATCAGAATGAAGGATACGGGGTTCGGGGTTCGATCAAATTTATTAAACGCATGGAGAAGGTGAATCTGAGTATCGAACCTTTTACCCGATATTGGCATATTGAGCAATCGGAGCTCGGGGCACGGACGTTTAATGGTGTTGTGGATTCGTATTGGATTGAACCGAACAACCGCACCTGGGAGTTCGGTGTAAAGGCGGGTGTTCAATTTTGAGGCGGTCATGCTGTTCTGATGTGCCATGACATTTCCCTGACAAAAGGACTGGTGGGATGACGGAGTTGTACATTGATCCAATCGCGGCAGAGCTATCCCTGCCCCGCCGCGGCGTTGCGGCCGTTGCGGAATTATTGGAAGGCGGGGCCACGGTCCCGTTTATCGCGCGGTATCGCAAAGAGGTCACGGGCAGTCTCGATGAGGTCGCTGTCACTGCGATCCGGGACCGGTTGCACCAGCTCCGTGAGCTTGATAAACGACGTGCTGCCGTTTTAAAATCTCTTGAGGAGACCGGGAAACTCACGGATGAGCTAAAAGCAAAGGTCCTTGCCGCGCCGAGCCTGAGCATCCTTGAGGATATCTATTTGCCGTATCGGCCGAAACGCCGGACCCGGGCCACGGTCGCGCGAGATCGCGGGCTCGAGCCGTTGGCTGAACGGATCTTTCATCAGACAGATGGTGATGTGTTTGCGGAGGCGGCCCGATATATCGATGAGGAGAAGGGGGTCGCAACCGCCGAGGATGCCCTGGCCGGGGCGCGTGATATCATTGCCGAATGGATCAATGAGCATGCCGAGGCCCGGGCCCACATCCGCCGCCTCTTTTTTGAGAAGGGCGAATTCGTTGCACGCGTCATTCGGGGAAAAGAGACGGAGGGCGCGAAGTTCCGGGATTATTTTGACTGGAGGGAACGGGCGATGAGCGTCCCGTCGCACCGACTCCTCGCGGTCCGCCGCGGCGAGAAGGAAGGGGTTCTCCTGCTCCGGGTGACGGCGCCTGAGGAGGAAGCTTGCATAATGTTGGACCAGATCTTTGTCCGGGCCGCGAACGCGGCCGCGGAGCAGGTGAAGATGGCGGTCCGCGACGCGTATAAGCGTCTCCTCGCCTTATCGATGGAGACCGAGGTCCGGGCCGCGACCAAAGAGCAGGCCGACGCGCAGGCAATTGAGGTTTTTAAGACGAATCTCCGGCAGCTTCTCATGGCCCCGCCGCTCGGGCATCATCGGGTGATGGCCGTTGATCCGGGGTTCCGGACCGGATGCAAGATCGTCTGTCTTGACGAGAACGGCAAATTTCTTACGAACGATACAATCTTTCCGACCGGTTCGGCCGTGGAGCGCGAATCCGCCGGCCGCACGGTCCGGCGACTCTGTGAGCAGTACCGCATCGCATACATTTCCGTCGGGAATGGGACCGCATCGCGCGAGACTGAGCAGTTCCTACGTGAGGCGGGGTTGGGTGATGACGTCGCAGTTGTCATGGTGAGTGAAAGCGGGGCCTCGATCTATTCAGCGTCCGAGGTGGCGCGTGAGGAATTTCCGGATTTTGATGTGACGGTACGGGGCGCAATCTCGATCGGCCGCCGGCTCATGGATCCGCTCGCGGAACTCGTGAAGATCGATCCGAAGTCAATCGGTGTCGGCCAGTATCAGCATGATGTGGACCAGACGCACCTTAAAAACGGGCTCGATGATGTTGTGATCAGTTGCGTTAATCAGGTCGGGGTTGAGCTCAATACCGCGAGCAAAGAGCTCCTGACCTATGTCTCGGGGATCGGTCCGACGCGCGCTCAGGCGATCGTCCGGTACCGTGAGGATCGGGGCCGTTTTAACAGCCGCGAGGACCTCTATCATGTTCCAGGGCTCGGGCCGAAGGCCGTGGAACAGGCCGCGGGATTTCTTCGGATTCGCGACGGGGCGAATCCCTTGGATGCCAGTGCCGTTCATCCGGAGAGCTATGGAATCGTGGAGCGGATGGCCCAGGATCTCGGGTGCCGGGTCGGGGATCTGATGCGAAAGAGCGAGGTGCGCAGCCGTATTGTTCTTAAGGATTATATAACATCTTCGGTGGGCCTCCCGACTCTGGAGGATATTTACGAGGAACTCGCGAAGCCCGGACGGGACCCGCGCGCCGAGTTTACAGTCGTGACATTTAAGGAAGGGATCACGACGATCAATGACCTGAAGATCGGGATGCGGTTGACCGGGATTGTGACGAACGTGACGCGGTTTGGGGCCTTTGTGGATATAGGCGTCCACGTCGAGGGACTCGTCCACATCAGCCAGATGTCAGAAAAATTCGTCCGGGATCCGAACGATGTGGTACGGGTCCAGCAGCCGGTTGAGGTCACGGTCCTTGAGGTGGATGTGCCGCGCCAGAGGATCGCCCTATCGATGCGGCGCGACGCAAACAAGCACGTCGTCCGCTGAGGCCGTTCGGCTCGGTTCCGTGAAGGCGCGCGAAAAGATTTTATGATACAATAGACCCGACTGTAGAAAGGAATCCCTGTCCCCATGGCGTATCTTGTTTTAGCGCGAAAATATCGTCCATTGCGGTTTGATGAATTAGTCGGGCAAGAGCACATTACTCGGGTCCTTATGAGCGCGGTTGCGCAGGAGCGGCTCGGTCAGGCGTATCTCTTTTGCGGGCCGCGCGGGATCGGTAAGACGTCCTGCGCCCGGATCTTGGCCCGGGCCCTCAACTGTGAGAAGGGGGTGACCGCCACTCCCTGCGGGGTCTGTCCTGCCTGTCAGTCGATCATCCAGGGCAATAGTTTCGATGTCCTTGAGATCGACGGCGCATCGAATCGCGGTATCGATGAGATCCGGACGATCCGTGAGAATGTTAAATTCTTGCCGGGTCAGGGGAGGTACAAGGTCTACATTGTCGATGAGGTTCATATGCTCACCGGCGAGGCCTTCAATGCCTTGCTGAAGACCCTCGAAGAGCCGCCGGAGCATGTGAAATTCATCTTTGCGACCACTGAACCGCATAAACTGCCGGCAACGATCCTGTCCCGGTGTCAGCGTTTTGATTTTAAACGGATCGGGTTTAAGGCCTGCTCGACCGCCCTGCAAGCGATCGCGGATAAAGAAAAACTCCGTGTTGACGCCCCGGCCCTGTATGCGATCGCCAAGGCGGCGCAGGGGAGTTTTCGCGATGCCTTAAGCATCCTTGATCAGGTTGGCGCGCTCAGCCCTGAGGATGTCACGTCAGGGGATGTGTATAGCATGCTTGGCATCGTTGAGCAGGACCGGATGTTCGACCTGGCCGCGGCCTTGGGCCGGGCGGATTGCGCCGGGGCGCTCAAAATTTTTGATTCAGTGATCGAGAACGGTAAGGACCTCCGCCAGCTAGGCCGTGATCTCGTGGAACATTTTCGTCATCTCATGATTATGAGAATCGC
Organism: uncultured Planctomycetales bacterium; assembly: GCA_964450385.1. Taxonomy (GTDB): domain Bacteria; phylum Omnitrophota; class Gorgyraeia; order Zapsychrales; family JANLHA01; genus JAKLFA01. Next base: position 2,705 of record CAYVEC010000037.1, on the reverse strand, counting down.
GGGGTCATCACCCGAGGGAATCGTGGATATGGGCCGGCTGATTGAGGGCCCGGGGGAGCTCAAGACCGAATTTTTGAAGCAGGCCCAGATGTTCTCGCTGCAGGAGATTCTTTTAGCGATCGACACGCTGATCGAGGCCCAGGAGGTGGCGCGGATTGCCGAGAGCGATCGCACCGCCCTTGAGATCGCGTTTGCCCGGCTGGCACTCGCCTTTCGCCGATCCCAGGGAGTGGAGGACACGCCGGCTCCGGCAGGGGCTGAGGCGCGTCCTCAAAAGCCTGCGCGGCCTGATCGCGCCCGGACGGATGTGATCCGGAATCAGAAAGGCCAGCTCAATCCGCTTAATAGCCACGCGACCGATCCGGCGAAGGGGCAGGGGACCGGGGATGCGGGGGATTCGTCGCGGGCAGAAAAACCCATCTTTACGGCTGCGCCTGAGGGGCCCGCATCCGGGCCGATCGATCTGGACCACATCAAGATGAAGTGGCCGGAATTGACCCACGCGGTCTCGCGCGAGCGGATGTCGCTTGCGACCTATCTTCAGGAGGCCCTGCCGGTTGATTTTGTCGATGGGTCATTAACGATTGGGTTTTCACCGGAGCTCGCGTTCTTTAAGGAGTCGCTCGAGCATGGGGATACGGTCAAACTTGTTGAGGCGATCTTCTCGGGCATGCTCGGCCGGCCGGTGCGGGTGACCTATCGACTGATCGACGGGGCACGGCCCGAGGTGATTGAGGCGAATTCGCCGGAGGTCAAGGAGATCATTGAGGATTTCGGCGGCGAGATCGTCGCCCGATGGCATAACGAATAGACCACGAGGAGCGGTGCCGACGATGGGATACCCACGGTTGGTTGAAGAAATGATCGATTCTCTGGTCCGGCTCCCCGGGGTCGGCCGCCGGAGCGCGGAGCGGATGGTCTTCTGGCTGTTGGACCATCCGAAAGACGAGGCCCGCCTCATCGCTGACGGGATCGTTCGGCTTAAAGAGGAGCTTCATTTTTGTTCCGAGTGCAATCACCTCACGGACCGCGAGACCTGCTCGATCTGCCAGGACCCGGGCCGGGACCGGCTGACGGTCTGTGTCGTCGAAAGCCCGAAGGATGTGATCGCGATCGAGCGGACCGGTGTTTTTAAAGGGCTGTATCATGTGCTGTTAGGCGCGATCGCTCCCGCCGAGGGCCGGGGGCCTGAGGACCTGGACATCGAGCGCCTCATCGGCCGGGTCCGGGCCCTGGGTGCGCGTGAGATCGTGATCGCGACCGACGCCGATACAGAAGGCGAGATGACGGCCCTTCATATTATTCAGGAATTAAGACCGATGGGTGTCAAGCTCTCCCGGATCGGGGTCGGGATCCCGATGGGGAGCTCGGTCGAATATGTCGATCATTCAACGCTCACGATGTCGATGAGCGCCCGCCGGGAGATCCCCTGTTCGTGACCTCTGGGGTTAGCCTTCATCATCTAAATAGCGCTGCTGGAATTTAAGGACACCGTTCGCGTCGAACGTCTTACGGATTACCAACCGTCCGCGGCGGTAGGTGTCCTCATATTCGACAATACCGGTCTTGCGGTAGGTCCGGTCGAGCCCATGCTGGACGTCATTATGGAACTCGATCTCAAAGAAGAGGGCCCCGTCCTCATCCCAGGCACGGAAGATCCCCTCGAGCTTGCCGTTCAGGAAATGTTTTTCATTATGCTTGGCCCCACCCGGATAATACACGATAAAAGGCCCGTTCGGCTCCCCGTTGGCATAATTGATCTCCGCGAGCAGGCTTCCATCGAGAAAATGGGTCTTGAACGTGCCGTCGAGCCGGCCCTCCTTAAAAGAGATGTCGGTCTTGAGGGCGGCGAGGGCACGGTACTCTTTTTCCATGCCGGTAAAACTCGAGGTGCGGAGGTTGTGATCGATATCGAGTTTCGGTGAGGCGGAGGATCTGAGGGCCTGACCGGAAAGAAAGGTGTCGATTTTCAGCCGGTGGGTGGCGCCGTAATAATCGGGCGAGACCAGGGCGCTTCTGTACTGATCGCGCTTGGCTTTGAAGCGGATGTTGTCCTGGTCCGACCACTGGAGGAGGATAAAGAGAAGTCCTCCGCATCCGACGAAGACACCTACGAGGATGCGAAGGAGGGTTACGGTATCGATGAGAAAGGCCTTTTCCAGAAACTCAAAGATCTCGATCTCGAAGTTGATCAGGAGGGGCGCTGCGACGCCAACAATCATGATGACAAGAAGGGCGCAGAAGAAGGCGTTGCCAACCCATTTTTTTTTCTTCTTTTCCTTCCACGGCGGGAGCGGCATAGGGCGTGCCTTGGTTGGTCTCGGGCATTTTTATTAAGATTTCAAGGCTATTATTCTATAGTACCCGCGGAAGTAAAGGCTTTTCTTGGATAGTTTACCGGGAGCACCGACCCCGCGGCGTGACGAATAACGACGCGCGGAGCGCACGATCCTCCTCGGAGATTTTGTAGTTGACTTCCCGGGTGTTTTCGTTATAATTTTGACTCGATGTGTAAAAGGCGGGCGGCACGCGGCATAGGCTGCAGGAACTGCAATACGTTATGGTAAATTATCTGATTTAACAGGATCATTCCCCTGTAGCTCAGTTGGTAGAGCGAGTGGCTGTTAACCACTATGTCCGAGGTTCGAGTCCTCGCGGGGGAGCCATTTTGGACGACCATGCGCAACAAGCGCTTGATCGTTAAC
>CAYVEC010000036.1:0-12461 GCA_964450385.1 uncultured Planctomycetales bacterium | reverse complement strand
CCGGAAGATCGTCACCCATATTTCATGGACGTCGTTGAAGGAGTCAATGGCCTTGGCCATAAAGGGATTTGTTCCATCCGGGTCCATGCCCCTGAGCTGGTCGATATTGGCTCGGATACCATCCATGACCGCGGTCATGTAGCCGCTGACCGAGAATTGTAGGTAGAGGGCCTCTTCGGCTTCGATCTGTTTGTTTGATTGATATGTTTCGAACGTCTCGGTCTGGGCGGTCTCATGAGCACGGACGGCCTCGAGATGCTCATTGCGGTAGGCCTGGATCTCGGTTCGGTGGTCTCGGATATATTGGTCAGGGTCGGTATCAAGGTCGTTTTGTTGTGGTGATGGGAGCGCAGAACGATACGCCGGCATGGTCACGACCGCGTAGAGTCGGGTGAAGTCCCGTGCATAGGCTGCGGCCTGTTCCGTAATGGGATCGGCCGGAAGTTCACTTTTTCGCCGAGTGAGGTGCCCTCGAAGGGCTGTGTCTTTGCTCTCGCTTAAAAGGGCCACATAGCTGCTCAGGATATCGGAGGCCTGGCCGGTTTGTTGGAGCTGTGACATGATAAAAGTGTAGGTCTGTTCGAATTTTGACCGCTGCTTCGTAAGGCTGTCAATGAAGCGCCAGTCCGGGATGCCTGGAAGACGCGGCAGGGTTTCGGGGTGTTCAATGACCGACATCAGGAGGCTGTAGAGGGTGACATCCGTTCCCTCAAACGGGTGGCTTTTGAGCCATCGGGCGTCATCATCTGAGATCAGGGTCGAGAAATGCCGGATCCCGGCGGGCCGGGCGATGATCTCGCGCAGGGTGGTCTCGATCTCGGTTTTTTGAGGCCCGGATGGGAGCCCGCGCATCGTGTCATAGAGCCCGCGCAGATGTGAGCCTGGGGCGAAACGTGCAAAAAACTCATCCGCAAATCCCTGGCCTTTAAAGGTCTGAAGGATCATGCATTCGTCATACAAGGTCTGGATCAGGGCGCGGATTCGGTCGCGGGCCCGTGTTTTTTGAGGATGATAGCTCAAGAGGTTCTGGAGGAGCGTCTTCCATCGGGTATCTTTTTCGTTCAGCTCATCGAGCATCTGGCTGAGATAGTCTAGGGCCATGAGCCGCGACATGACCTGGGCGCGGCTTGGGTCAAAATCATTGCGCTGGAGCCGAAGCGCGACCGCCTGGCCGAAGACCGGGTCTTTGGCGGTCTCGACGGTGATCATTGCCGAGTCGCGGCCGGTATCGGGCCCGGTCACGGGCCGGAGCCTCACCTCGCCGCTTACCGGGTTTTGGGGTTCGGTGATCTTTTTTTTGGCCTCGGGCGTGAGCGGTCCATGCGTAAGGGTCTCGTGTATATTGAAGCGCTCCCCCCCTGAAAAATAGCGACGCGGCACAACGTCGCCGGTCAGGGGATCCGCGTCCTCGCGGATGTAATGATAGGCGCCGACCCGGAAGGTTTCGAGATATTGGTTGTAGATTTGCGGGATGACTGCGGGATCTTCATCGATACCGTTAATGTGTTCGCGGTCGGCATAGACCTGGGCCACGGCCGTGGTCTGGAGCCGGTCCTTAAACCAGCTCGCGAGGATGAGCGCATGATAGATTTCGCGCAGGGGCTGAAAATGAGTGCCGGTATTGATCTCTTTCTCGAGGAGCGGCAGGATCGTTTCGCGCATGATCTCCTGAGCCGCTGCGTCCGTGGTCCCCGCGTCCGGGGAAGCCTCGGGGTGTTTCCATTTGTGATAATCGGATTCGAGCATGACCCGGAGCCGGGCCTCGGAGATCACGGCCTCGGTCTCGGTTTCGAGCACGCGTGAATAGTCGGGAACGATCCAGACCCGGCTGAAGGTTTCCTCAGGGATCGGGGTCGTCCCCTCATGGTCTCGGGCGAGGGCGTGGAGGCGGTCCCAAAAGGTCTTGCCAGCGTCGGTTTCCGGATAGGTGAGCGAGGCGCTGAGCTGTTTGAGAAGGTGGTCCTGCCGGAGCATGTCCTGGCCGGCCTGGGTGCGGCCCAGTGTCTCGGGGATGACCCGGTCTTGTTCTTGAGGCGAGAGATTGACCCAGAGGTCTTGCTCAGGGATGGCGACGCCGGCCAAGAAATACCGGATTGATCGGTTGAACACCTCGTTTAGACGTTCTGGCTCAAGCGCGGTCTCTCCTTGTCCAAGGATAAATGTAAAGTGGAGCGGATCATCTGGGTGAACACGGAGCCCAAGAAGGCATGGTCCCTGAACCGGTGCGGACAGCGTGAGAAGATTCCCTGGCGGATTGATTCCGGCAAGCGGTGACGCAGCCACCCCAGTCGATGTAAATATAAACACCGCGAGAATGACGCTGAGCAGGCCGCGAGTTATGACTGATTTCTTATAAAAAAACATAACGTAAGTATACCATAAAAAACCCGGTGCCTGCCACGAAGTTAACAATAAGAGTGACAGGCACCGTTTATTCTTCCGTCAAGAAGTCCCTCCACCCCTCGGTCTCGATATACTCCGTGACATCGGCCAGGGTGATTAGCCGGTACCGTGTCCCCAAGTGGGCCCGGGCACTCGAAAAGTTGTATTCCCATGCGAACCGCACGATCCCCGCGCGCACCGGATTCCGTTCCACATACCGGATCGCCCCTGCGATGTGGTTCCCCTCCAGGAGCCCTGAGAAATACCGCTGCTGCCAGAGATGCCCCCGCCGCTCCCATCGGGCGTGATAATACCGGGAATATTTCTGGTGCGCCCGACCGATCGTCTCGGCCATCGACGTTTCGGTGCGCGGCCGCACAATGAAATGCACATGATTGTTCATCAGGCAAAAGGCGAACACGTCGAGCCCGTACTGACTGCGGTATTCTTCAAAGTATTTGAGGTATTGGACCTTGTCGTTGTTGTGGCTGAAGATGTCCTGACCGTAGTTACCGCGCTGTGTGATGTGGAACAGTTCCCCCGGGATCACGAGTCGTGCGTGCCGTGGCATAGCCTTGTCTCCGTGGGGATGTGTTGAAGAATAAACTGGGGAAGGATGAAAATATTATAGACCTGCTGCGGGTCGGCGCAAGAGAAATAATCGGTGACAGGCACCGAAGTTAACAATAAGAGTGACAGGCACTGAAGTTAACAATAAGAGTGACAGGCACCGTTATTTCGCCTTTTGCCAGGTCACGCGCTGGCGGCGGCCGACAAAGCGCATAAACCCCCACAGGGCAGAAAAATTCAGCAGGCAAAACGCGTACGGCACAAACCCAAGGTTCTTGAGGATCTTGAGCGGCCCGTGCTTGGCCCCGTGGCAGAGGCTGCCGAGGCAGGCGAGCGTGTAAAACAGGATCTGGGTCAGGAACATCATGAGGAAAAATCCGCTCGCCGCGGCCAGGACCAGATTGCTCACGAAGATCGCCGCCAAAAAGAACGGCGCCGCCACCCTCAGGAATTTATGGGAGAACAGCTGGAACGCCACGGGGCTCACCCACGGGACAAAGAGTTCCGGCATGCGCCAGAAGATTTGATAATTGCCGTAAAGCGTCCGCGCCTTGCGCCGCGACTCTTCGCCGGGGTTGTCAGCAACTTCATCAAAGGCGTGGGCCCGCCGCTCGAACACCGTCCGGTACCCGGCGAGTACCGCCCGGAGCGGCACGTACATGTCGTCGAGCACAAGGTCCGCCGGGATCGGCGAGAACAGCTCCCGCCGGAGCGCGTAGATAGCGCCCGTCGCCCCGGCCATCGAGTGGAACAGGCTCTCGTGCTGGCGGATGAATTTTTCATAATCCCAGTAGAGGTTGACGCCCTTCGACGTGCCCGACCCTTTCTGATTAAACAAGAGCTCACCGCTCACGCACCCGACCTCGGGATCATGGAAATTCGCCACGAGCTTCCGGACCGCGTTGATCGCGAACGTCTGCCGACAGTCGGCAAAGATCAGGATCTCTCCGGCGGCGTGCGGCACGAGGTCATTGAGCACCGCCATCTTGCCTCGCCGGGTCTCAAAGGCAAAGACCCGCAGCCTGGGGTCCGTGAACGCCCGGAGGGCCGCGACTGTTCCGTCGTCGCTTCCGTCTGAACCCACGAGGATCTCGATTTTATCCGCCGGATAATCCACGATCGACAGCAGGTTCTTGATCCGGCGGGCGATCACCGCCTCCTCATTCCATGCCGAGATAATGACCGACACCGCGGGCTCGATCTCGCCTTTGTCGACGTAGCGCGGCACGACGCGCCCGAGGAAAAAAATCAGAACGGGATACCCGATATACGTGTAGATGAGGAGGCTCAGGCTGAGCCAAAAGAGAAACGTCATCGTCCTTCCCCCCTGTCTGACGCCCGCGCAAAACCCAAGGCCTCGCCCTGAATCATGGCCTCGATGAGCGGCCAGTCATACTGACGCTCGATCAGGGCCCGGCCGTTCGCGGCGAGCCGCGCGCCCAGATCCGCGTTGTCCCTGAGCCGCCCCACGGCGGCGGCAAAGGCCTCGGGGGTGTCCGCGATCAGGATATTGTTGTCGTGGGTGACGTCGAGGCCTTCACAGCCGACCGAGGTCGAAACGACAGGGACCCCAAGGGCCATGGCCTCGAGGATCTTGAGCCGTGTACCGCTCCCGATCCGGAGCGGGACAACGACGGCGTCGCTTGCGATGATGTAGGGCGCCACATCCGCCACCTCGCCGGTGACCGTGATCCGCGGGTCCGCTTCAGTGAGGCGTTGGACCTCTCGTGATGGCCCCCGGCCCACGATATAGCATTGAAGAAGGCGGTTGCCGGCGCCGCGCGCGACAAGCGGCCAGATCTCCCGGCAAAAATAGAGGGCCGCGTCATCATTCGGCCGCCAGCCCATGAGCCCGCTGTAGGTGACGCGCCAGGGCCGCGGACGATCCGTGCCCGCGGCAGGCCTCGGATGGCGGGCCAGGGCCTGATCCGCCTCGGCCGCACTCACACCGTTCGGGATCACGACCACATCCGGATGACGGCTCCGCGTCTCGACCATCCGCTGGTCCACGGCCGAACACACATGGACCGTGGTGAAGCGCGGCCAGAGCCGCTCCTCGAGCCGGCAGAATTTAAACCATTCGAGCCAGGCGTAGAGCCGGGCCGCCGGGTTCCGTTCGGTCGCCGCGTACCGGCCGATGATCACGGATTCGACATTGTGTTCATCGAGGATCGTGGGGCAGGTGAGGTCTTCCGGGATGTTCGGCGCGAGATGAATCCCGTCACAGACCACCAGGTCAGGCCGCGCGGAACGGGCGATCGATCGGACCGCCTCGGTCAGGGCCGCGGACCGGCGCAGGAGTACTGCGTACGGCAGGGGCGACACGAGTCCGGTGAGCCGGTTGAGCCACACCGGAGCGGGCCGGACCGGGACAAAGACCGGATCGACTCCGAGCGCCCGAAGCTGGGCCGCGCCTTCCCGGTTGTCCTCAAGGGTGCCGCCGCAGATCACATGCGTCTCCCCGGCCCGGGCAAGCCCCCGGATATAATGCCAGGTACGCATGCGCGCCCCGGAATTGACGGGGTATGGAAGTTCTTTGGTGATGAAAAGGATTTTCATGCCATCACGGTGCCTGTCACCGGTTATAACGCCTGCAATAATTTTTCGATCAGCCGCGGGCCCATCATGGCCACCACGATCGCGACCAGGACCAGGGCCATCATCAGGATATAGAAATAATCCCTGAAATTATCGAACATCGCCTTGCGCCGGATCACGGTTTTTTTGACCAAGACCTTTTTTTCGATCGCGGAGATGGCGACTGTGCCGTCGATCCCGGTCGTGACCTGGCCGGCCTGGGCCGGGGCCGGCGCGTTTTTGCCGGTCAGGGCGTTGATCACCTTCTGGATGATGTCGGCGTGATCGTTCTCCTCGCAGATGATCTGGTGGATCGTGGCCTCATAGCCCTTGTCGAGCGCGGCCTGGATGCTTCGGTAGATCCTGATCGCCTCTTTCTCGGCGTGGAGCGCGATCCCGAGGCATTGAAGCACGTTAAAGGCCGGGTCCTCGAGTTTTTTAACCATGGCCTTTGAATCGAAGAGGTTGCGGTTCCCTTGCTCCATGATCTTGAGGATGTCGAAATCAAAGGTATATTCACGCCGGCGGTTCTTGGAGTCCCGGAGGATCCGTTTAAAGGTGCGCTGGTGGTCGCGCTCCTCGCTCGCCATGAACCAGCAGATGTTGCGGATGGCCTTATCGCGTGCGTGCGCCGCGAGCGTCCGGTAATAGTCCTCGCCCATCTTTTCGGCCTCAATGGCCAGGCGCATGAATTGTTCGATCGTGGTCGTGAATGCCATAGGGGGTTCCTTGGTAGGTTAGATGGCGCCAGGTTCCGTCATGAAAATCGCCGCAAGACCCGGTTGTGAATATAGGCCGCGATCAGACTCAGGGTCACGGTCATGAGCAAGCTCGGGGATCCGGTGATCCCGAGGAATCGTATTGTAAAGATCAGGACCGCTCCATGGATCAGAAAGAATGAATAGGTATAATTTTGGACCCGGAACGCAGCGCTATTGATCACCCGGTACCAGACGTGGCGCTCAGCGAGCCATTGATTGAGCGACGGCCAACTCTGTGATACGACGTTGAGATAATGACCGATATAAAACAAATACAGGGCATTGTGTAATTCCGGAAGGAAATAATTGAACGTCACGATCAGGGCGGCGAGATACACGGCCTTCAGCCAGCGTGCGGTGAGGCGGTGAAAGAGATAGAGGCTAAAATCCAGGAGGATCATGATCGTGATGAACCACGAGATCACATAAACTGGATCGTCGACGAACAGGCTGAAGCCCAGAAAGGTCAGGATGTCATTGAGGAGTGTTGTCTCCTTGTATCCGACCACGCGGTTCGCGACCAGGACAAGGATGATGACCGGCCAGTACGGGATCAGGATCCGGCGGAGGCGTTTAAGAAACCATGTCCAGGGAGACTCTTTCACAGAGACGCTGAACCATCCGGACAGGAAAAAAAAGATCCCGAGGCCCCACGTCGCAAGCCCGTATGTCGGCGCGTGATGAAGGACAAGAAAATGATAAAGGAAGATACAGCCGCAGGCGATGATCCGCGCCAGACTGCACCATAATGAGGGGTCTTTTTTCATAACGAACAACTTTCTTGTAACGAGACGCCGTGTCGCCGTTTACGTGCTGTGGACATGTGATTAAAAGTTTTCTAACAGTTTGTCCCTGTATTAGTTATATCATTTTTTTGTATAATTCCCAGTATTTTTCCCCCATGGCTCGGGCCGAGAACGAGGTGTCGACCAAGGTCTGGCCGGCGGCGGCCAGTTCCCGGCGCACCTTGGGGTGACGGATCATTCCCACGAGGGCGTCGGCGAGTTCCTGGGCTTGACCGGGCCGAACGAGCCGGCCGGTTGACCCGTCACGGACCGCGCGCGGGATATCACCGACGGCTGTGGCCACGACCGGAACGCCCGCGGACATGGCCTCAAGGAGCGCCATGGGCATGCCCTCGGACAAGGACGGCATGACGAATACGTCGAGGCTGTGATAGACGCGGGGCATGTCGCGCTGGACACCGGTAAAAATGACCGTGATCCCCTCCCCTTCGGCCGCGTCCGGCCCCTCGGTCATATCGTGGACCGCGAGACCCAGGGTCTGACACTGGTCTTTCAGTTCGGCCTTAAGCGGCCCGTCGCCGACGACCAGGACCCGGAGCGGGCTGGTGAGGTCTGAGGAAAAGTTTTTTTTGATGATCGCGAGCGCGTCAAAAAGATAGCAGTGGCCTTTTTGAGCGGCAAGCCGGCCCACGATGCCGATCGTGACGACCCCGGGATCGGTTACACCATCCATCGGGGCGGACTGTTTTTTAAAATGATGCGGGTCGATGCCGTTAGGGATCATCACGAGCTTTGATGATGTAAGAAGAAACGGCCGCACGCTCTCTGCCACCGGGGATGAGACCGCAATGATCCGGTCAAAGGCGTTATAGCAGACCCCCTCGAGCCGTTGATACAGCCAGAGCTTCGTGTTGATCGTGTCCCAGAGGTGATTGGTCGCGACCCGCCGGATCCCCAGACCGCGGCTCGCGAGAAGCCCGTAGACCGTGGCCTTGTAGTCATGGGTGTGGAGGATCGTGAAGTTACCGTTCACCAGGGCGGCCCGGATCTCGGCGATCGCGTGACGATCGATGAGCCCGCGGCATTCCACGCTTGAGGATGAGACCGCGAGCCCCAGGGCCGCGTCCACGAGTTCGGTGTGAGGGTTCGTGGTGTTATCCATGCAGAGGATATGGTTGTGGCACCCGCGCGCATTGAGCTCACGGCATAGGTTAATGATGACGCTCTCGGCGCCGTACATTCCACCGGAACTGCGTAGGTGAAGGATCTTTAATGGTTCAGCCATTTGAAACTCCAGAATTCTGCCCATGACCAGGGGGCCGTGTTGGGTGTGCGCTCCAGCGTAGTCGGCACTGTAGGCCGTGGCCGCACATGGATCGGCGCGAGTTCGACATCGGCGCGGCCCTGGCCTTTGAGGATGATCTCAGCGAGTTCCCGGCGGGCCGATTCCCAGGCATCGGGATCGGTCGGCCAGGAGATATCCGTGTGGACATAACTTGGGTCTTTCGGGTCAGTGACCCCGATCTCCCATAAGACTTTTGGAATCATACGTTCTACAATGCGTTTGACCCTGTCGGGATCATAGCGCGCGGCCATAGTCAGATATTCATGGTCCTCGATGCCGCGCCGCCAGTGTTTGAGGCGTAGGCTCGCGATCGGTCCATCGAGGCCGTAGTTGTCCTCGGGGTAGCGGCGCTCGGTCCCGGGATACAAGAGAACACCGTCGCCGTTACTGTAATTGGGCCCGGTCTCTCCGTATTTGGGGTGCGGCTGGTCCCCGCGGCGGCCAAAGGTCCAGGCCGTGCGAAAGACATTCGTTTCGACACTCACGTGAGAAGAATTTTTGTAGTGCGTGGCCTGCCAATAGAACCACCGGCCCGCCTGATGTTTGAAGTGCGTCCAGCCGATGACGCGCGGGGCCACGCCGTCATCTTCGGTGGCAAAACTCCCGGTCGACGGCCGCCAGCCGTTGTAGGCCCAGTAGGTCTTGCCCTTGGCGCGGTATTCGGCGACGATCGGTGCCCAGACAGCGGTGTCCCCCCATCCGGTAAAATCGATATCAACCGACGGCATCTGCCGGGTGCTGTTCGTCAGTTTGCTCACGACGAGTGTTTTTAACCGCTGGCCCGGTCCGGGATTATCCTTGATCCAGCGGGCCCATTGTTCGATCTCTTGAAATTTGTCTGCCGACGGCTCATCATAAAGGTAGAGAAAGAATTCCACACCCGGGCAATACTGTTCAAACCAGCGGACCCAGAGGTCGCTCCAGGTCCAGATATCGGCCTTGTTGTCGGGTTTCCAGACGCGGCGCCAGGCGCCGTAGGTGCCGATTGAATAGACCCCGCTTGAGACGCCTTCACCAAAACCCGTGTAGCCGTTCGCTCGGGTAAAGGCCTCGCCGGTGAGGATTTTTTGCCAATTTTCGACGCGCTGATCCTGCCATTTTGGGGTTCGGTCCGGGTTAATGAGCATGCCTTCGTCGATGAGCGAGATGTGGTGACGGTGGGCCAGCTTGTGATGATTGAGAAAGACCTGAGCCAGACGGTTTTGGTCCTCGGTGGCCAGGCCGTTCCAGGTGGGCCATTTGTGTCCGAGGTATCGGTCAAAGACGTCTTCATCGCTGTACCAGAGCATGGTCCGGGCGCTCGGCTGATCGGGCAAAGTGAACGGGAGGACCTGGAGGGTGACAGGCACCGCGAAGGTATTCGTCTCGCCTTCTGAGACTAGGACCTGGCCCGTGTATGTTCCCTCCGGGAGATCACGAGGAATATAAATGTCGATCCAGATGCTTTGGTTCTGTTCTTTTTTGATCGTAAACGATCCGACGGCCTCGATTGGGACCGCGATATCCGGATAAAATTTATTGGCATCAGGCCGGTCTTCAAAGCGGCCCTGAGAGGTCCCTTTCGGTAACGTGAACGGCAGGCGCAGGCGTTCGGGCACATGACGTTCGTCATAGTCCGGCATATAGAGAAGACGCCCGACCCCGCGGATCTGCAGATATCGGACATAAAAAAGTTCGATCGGTCGGTCAATAAAATTAAAGAGCGTCTGGCGCGAGGCGGGCCGAGAGACGATCCCCTTCTCGCCATTCTGGCCTTGGAGTGTGTCAAAACGTACGCTCGTCTGCACAGCATCCCTAGCGCCGGACTCAAGGATCAGATTAAAGGCGACGGTTTCGTTGCGGCCGCCGAAGAGGCGGATAGTGGTGCCGTCCCAGACCGCGTTTGTGACATCTCGGCCTTGGGTCGCGCGAAGCTCATCCTGGGTCACCTTGTCCTCGCCGTTATTGGCCCAGACCCCGGTCAAGACCGCGGGTGAGGCGGTGTGTTCATCGAGGCGTGCCGCGGGCTGCGCCAGATCGTCACGGCCTGTCTCGGCAAGGTTAAGGATGTGTTTTCCTGGATTGAGTTTGTTGGTAAAAAGGATCCTGCCCGATGGCAAGGCGACCCCTGCCTGGTAGATCGGGTCGGGTGACGGCAAGAACAGGAAAAAAACTCCTCCATCGAGCACGGTGGCGGTCACCCCGGTGTCCCGCAGGTCGCCCTCGTCGTCGCGGTAGAGAACGGCGGGTGACCCGACCACAAGACGGGTCTCATCTCCGGTGACTTGAACCTCGGCAACCCGGATGTCCCAGGTATTGGTCCCGGGCGCCAGGACCGGGCTGTAGAGCGGCGACGAGCTCCCGTTTAAATAAATTCGCGCGGCGTAGGCGCGGTCATCCAACAGGTCAAATTCCACAGACCCTTTCGGAGAGATCGGTGAGCGAACGCCCACGGGTTCGTAATTTCCCTCGGCGTATTCACAGAGCATGGCCTCCTGTCCCATGGTGACGATGCGCGGAGCGGCCTGGCCGTTGACGGTGATCGTGAGCGCCGTGCGGACGGGCTGCGCAAGGGCGGCGGGCTCGATACTGATAAGGGTCGCTACCAGTGAAAGGAAAAATATGAAAATGAAGGATTGTACTGTTTTCATGGCACCATTTGTTTTGTTAGCCTGGTTAAAACAACCCTCAACTGATCATTAAATTTTTTCTGATCAAACTTCTGTTCCGCACGTTTTCGAGACTCTTGTCCCATAGCCATTCTAATTTCAGGATGGTCGATCAAAAAGCTAATTTTTTCATACCAGTCATTTTCGCAGCTGTGATACGGCATCAGATATCCATTGACCCCATTTACGATGACCTCGTTAAGTCCTCCGACATCTCTCCCTATAATCGGTAAGCCGACACAAGCTGCTTCGGATGCGACAAGCGCGAGATAATCCTTAAAGGTCGGAAAAACAAAAATATCAGAGTCCTTGAAAACTTTCGGCATGTCATCATGGGGGATATTCTTATACAGCGATGCCCTCTTCGGCAGGGTATCGGGTGACAGATTATTATTTGAGGAGACGATGACCAGCTCAACGTCAGAGCGGGCGGTGAAATGCTTTTTGTAAAGATCTAAAAGAAAAGGACCGCCTTTTCGTTCAAAGTCATTGCCGACAAACAGGAGACGAACCGGACCCCCTTCTCTTTTTTGTGGACGCCACAGGGCCAGGGCGCACGGGCAGTATAACGGATGCACTTTGTCTTTTGACACCGCGTAATGATTGATCAGACCCGTGGCGCACCAGCGAGATATTGGCAGGAAGGCATCAATATCACGAAAAACTTTTTGGAACATAGGGCGTGTCAGGTGATCCGCAAGGGTGGAGCGGAATCGGGCGATAGGGTTTTTAGAGGTTAATCTGATCAGATCATGGGCAAGGGTTGGCACAACATCCAGGGCGAGGATTGTCGGATGTTTTTTAACCTCCTGGCGAAGCGCCAAGGCAGCTTCGTGACCGGCGATAAATAAGGCATCGTAGTCAGGGGGGCATTCACGCTGGAATTTTTTTTGTATCACCGCGCTGATCTCCCAGGTGCAACTGAGTTTTTGCAGGCGGTTTGAGGGATATCTCCGATAATCGTCGGGTCCGATTGATATGGGGATCTTTTCAACGAAATCCATGCTATTAAAGGCATCTCGATATCGTTGTGATAAGGTTTTCATCCCTAAAATTTCTGAAAAGACACAGCAAATTTTTATCTTTTTCATTTTAGATGTGATTCATTTAATAAGATGGAGTTGATCATGTTTGCCAATTTCGTCATCCCATAGGCAAAGATGAATGAAAATATAAAAATTGATAAAACGCCATACGGGAATTTTAGAGCCATGGCGCTGATCATATCCATCATCTTAAAATGGACAAAATAAACGGCCAAGGAGCATGCCCCTAATTCTTTTAATGCATTTAAGATGGCAGGGCTTTTTTGCCAGATCGGCGCGCTGAAGAAAATATAAAAACCTACGATCGTGACAAGGGCAAAATATACGTTCATGATCACAAAGTGCGTGTTGAGATGATAAAGCCATTCATGCAAGATTTGCGGCAG
>CAYVEC010000035.1:0-13070 GCA_964450385.1 uncultured Planctomycetales bacterium | reverse complement strand
TCGGTGGTGGACACGGCCAAAAATATCGAGGCGATGAACGTGGACATGATCGTGGTCCGGCACAAGTCCGCCGGGGTGCCGAAGATCCTGGCCGAACATTTAAAATCGTCGATCATCAACGCGGGCGACGGGTGCCGCGCGCATCCGACCCAGGCCCTGCTCGACATGTTCACGATCCGGGAACATCTCGGCCGGATCGAGGGCCTCAAGATCGCGATCATCGGCGACATCCTTCATTCACGGGTGGCGCGGTCGAATATCGTGGGATTGACAAAGCTCGGCGCCGAGGTCACGGTCTGCGGCCCGTCGACCCTGATCCCGGTGGACATCGAACGCGCCGGGGTCCGGGTCTCGTATGACGTGGACGCGGTCATACCCGAGAGCGATGTCTTGATGTTCCTGCGACTTCAGCGGGAACGCCAAGAGGAACATTTTCTGCCGTCGATCCGTGAATACACACGGGTCTTCGGGGTCGACGCCCGGCGTCTCGCGCGGGCCAAAAAAGGGGTCTTGATCATGCATCCGGGCCCGACCAACCGCGGGGTGGAATTGAGCGCCGAGGTCGCGGATGGGGCGAGCTCGGTGATCTTAGAGCAGGTCACGAACGGGGTCGCGGTGCGGATGGCGGTCTTGTATCTCCTCGCCGGGACCCAGAATAAGCCTGAGACGGATACGAAGGAACGATAAGGGGAGCGGATGGCTGTTGTGATCAAAAATGTGAGCGTGGTCAACGCCGACGGCGGGCCCAAGGCCCGTCAGGATATCCTGATCGAGAGCGGCACGATCGCGGCCGTTGCGCCGAATATTCCGGCGGATGGCAAAAAGACGATCGACGGGGCGGGCCGAACGGCCCTGCCGGGGCTGATCGATCTCCATTGTCATTTGCGTGAACCCGGCCATGAAGAAAAAGAGACGATCGAGACCGGGTCCCGCGCCGCGGCGCGCGGCGGGTTTACGACGGTGTTCTGCATGCCGAACACCACGCCGGTCATTGATAACGCGATGGTCGTCGAGGGCGTGATCCGGGAGGCCCGCCGGGTCGGGCTTGTGAACGTCATCCCGGTGGGCGCGATCACCAAGGGTCAGCAGGACAAAGAGATGACGGATATGTTCGAGCTGAAAGGGGCCGGGTGCCTAGCCTTGTCCGACGACGGCCGGTCGGTCTGTAACAGCGGGCTCATGCTTCTCGCGATGCGCTATGCCAAGATGGCCGGGCTTCTCCTCATGCAGCATTGTCAGGACCCGCTCCTGAGCGGTCATGGGGTGATGAACGAGGGATTTCAGTCCACGGTCCTGGGGATGCGCGGGGACCCGGCGGTCGCCGAGACCGTGATCGTGGCGCGTGATATTGAACTCGCGCGGTATTTGACAACACGGATCCATTTTTCTCATATGAGCCTCCGACGGAGTTGTGAGCTGATCCGGGCGGCCAAGGCCGCCGGGATCGCGGTGACGGCCGAATGCTGTCCGCATCATTTTAGTCTGACGGATGAGGCCGTGGCCTCGTTCGACCCGAACACGAAGGTGAATCCGCCGCTCCGCACCGCCGACGATGTCGCAGCGCTCAAAGAGGCGCTCCGTGACGGCACGATCGACTGCATCTCCACGGACCACGCGCCGCACGCGCGCGAGGACAAGGAGCAGGGATTCGATCAGGCGCCGTTCGGGATCTCGGGATTTGAGACCGCCTTCGGGCTCGCGGTCACGGAACTCGTGCGCACAAAGGTTTTGACTTTATCGCAATTAGTGGATAAAATGTGTGCCACGCCCGCGCGGATCATGGGGCTCTCTACGAAGGGCCGCATCGAGGCGGGTTATGACGCGGACCTTGTGCTTGTTGAGCCGGACAGGGTCTGGGATGTTCGGGTTGCTGATTTTGCCTCGAAGGGAAAAAATTCACCCTTTGACGGCTGGCGGCTTCATGGCTGGGTCGCGATGACCCTGTGCGGCGGCCGGGTGGTCTTTGAGGCGGATAAAAAATAGCATGATGGTCCCACAGCCTCCTGTGGCTGTGAGGAAATTGACAATAGTGATTTGGCCCCGTAGCTTAATGGATAGAGTATAGGATTCCGGTTCCTGTGGTATGGGTTCGATTCCCATCGGGGCCTCTTATGATGTTCTTTCACCGATTTTTGCATATCTTGTCCCAAAAAATTTAAAAATAAATAGTGAAAGTGGAGTGGTGTGTTTAAAAAACAGCCAAAACAGCAGATCACAGTATCGGTTATTGGCGGCCACGGGTGCGACTCTGAAGTGGAGGAGTTGGCCCATAATGTCGGCAAAATAATCGGAGAAATGGGCTGTGTTCTTGTTTGTGGCGGCCTTTCCGGGGTTATGGAGGCGGCCTGCCGGGGTTGTAAAAGCGCCGGAGGCCTGACAATCGGGCTTTTGCCAGGGAAATCCAAGACCGATGCGAACGCCTTTGTTGACATTGCGTTACCTACGACGATCGGTTTTGCCAGAAATGTCATGGTTGCCGCATCGGCTGATGTGGTCGTTGCCCTTCCGGGAAGCTACGGGACTGAATCCGAGATCTGTTATGGGCTGGTTTTTAAACGTCCGGTCATTGACCTGGGCGGTTGGGGGATCGAGGGCATGATCCCAGCGCAGGGGACAGAGGACCTGGCTGAGGTGCTCCGCACCGCGATCGCGCGGGTCCGTGACCGAGAAGGGAATCCTATTGCAGTGTAGTGGGTTATGGTTTGTGTCGATGTAACGCGGTGTTGCGGCGTATTTAGGGAAGGGGCCATGCACGGTTTACACAAAAAATATCAGGTGACGGCGAATGGGCAGGTGTGTGAGGCCTTTTGGCAGATGACGGTGGCTGCGCCTGAGATCGCAGATTCCGTCAAGGCGGGTCAGTTTGTCCACATCCGCATCGGCGAGGGGACCCGGCCTTTTTTTCGCCGGCCGTTCAGCGTGTATCGGAGCCGGCACGGTCAGATCCAGATCTTATATGAGGTTGTGGGCGACGGGACACGCTGGCTTGCCGAAAAAAAGCAGGGCGACCCGATCGATGCGCTCGGCCCGCTCGGCCGGGGCTTTTCTCTTCCTAAAAAAGGGATCCGTCATGTGATCATGATCGCGGGGGGCGTTGGGGTCGCGCCGCTTCAACTCCTCGCGGATGAGTTGGCGGCCGGGGGTCCAGATATAGAGAAGACGCTGCTCTATGGCGGCCGGGATGCCGGTCATGTTTTGTCACTCAAGGATTTTCAGACGGCTGGCTGTCAGGTCCGGATCGCGACCGATGACGGGAGCCACGGGGCGCATGGCCGGGTCTCGGTCCTCCTTGATGAAATCCCGACGGCCCGCGCCGCGGAGACCTTTATTTATACCTGCGGCCCGCGGCCTATGATGGCAGCGGTTCAGGCCTTTGCCCGTGGGCGCGGTGTGCCGGGCGAGGCCTCGTGCGAAGAGGTCATGGCCTGCGGGATCGGGGCCTGCCTCGGGTGCGTCATTGAGACGCAGAAGGGATATCAGACGACATGTCATGACGGGCCGGTGTTTGATCTGGCCGAGGTCATTTTTTAAAGAGAGACGACGCGGGGAAGGTGTCCGCGGATTTTTAAGAAGGGCGTTCGGAGAGGGGGCTGGGCCATGAAAATGGCGGTCAAGATCGCGGGGGTGACATTTAAGAATCCAGTGACCGTGGCAAGCGGGACCTTCTGGTATCAGCCGGAATATTACGCTATCCGTGAGGTTCAGCGGCTGGGCGCCATCACGCCGAAGACCGTGACCCTGGCGGCTCGGGCCGGGAATTCGCCGCCCCGGATTGTCGAGACCCCGTCGGGGATGGTGAACGCGATCGGGATCGAGAATCAGGGGGTGGATGAATTTATCACGGCGATCCTTCCGGGCCTCGCCGCGACAGGTGTTCCGGTCATTGTGAGCGTTATGGGCCATACCCCGGATGAATGCGGACTCCTCGCCCGACGACTCTCGGGGCTCGGGTCTGTGGCCGCGATCGAATTGAACCTGTCCTGCCCGAACCTTCAGAAGCGGCGCCTCATGGCTCAGGACGCGCGGCTGACTGCCGAGGCAGTGGCGGCGGCGAAAAAGGAGGCGGATGTTCCGGTGATCGCTAAACTCTCGCCGAACGTGACCGATATCGCCGAGATCGCCTCTGCGGCCGAGGCTGCGGGCGCCGACGCCGTGGCTCTGATTAATACCCTGGCCGCAATGGTGATCGATGTGCGCACTCGGCGGCCGGTCCTCGGCAACGTGACCGGCGGCTTAAGCGGCCCAGCGATCCGCCCGGTCGCGGTGCGGATGGTCTACGAAGTCGCCCGTGCGGTGCGGGTCCCGATCATCGGTATGGGCGGGATCATGACCGCGGATGATGCGCTCGAGATGCTGATGGCCGGGGCCACGATGGTGGCGGTCGGCAGTGCGGGGTTCCTGGACCCGTCGATCCCGTTTGCGGTGATCGACGGTATCGAGGCCTACCTGCGGGAACACCGGATCGAGGACGTTCACGGCCTTATCGGCTCGGCCCATCGGGAGGGAACACAAAAGTGAGTGCGATGAAGACAACCCCTCAGATTATTGTTGCCCTGGATGTCGATACCCTAGAGGCGCTGCGGGAGGTCACGGACCGGCTTGGCGACAGTGTCCGGATCTATAAAGTCGGCAGTCAGTTATTTACGGCCTGCGGCCCGGCGGCGGTGCGTTTCCTTATGGCCCGGGGTAAAGATGTGTTTTTAGACCTGAAATATCATGATATCCCGAATACCGTTGCCGCGGCCGTCAGGACCGCGGTGGCATTAGGCGCGGCGGTGAATCGAAATCCCCTTCAGACCGCGACCGAGCCGTTTCCGATCGGCCGGCTCGCGATGCTTACGGTCCACACCTCAGGCGGGGCGGAGATGCTGTCCGCAGCCGCCGAGGCGGCGCGGGCGGCCGCGAAGGAGTTGAAGGCGGCGCGGCCCCTCATTGTGGGGGTGACGGTCTTGACAAGCGAGGCCCAGGGGGATAATATACTCGCGCGGGTTTTGGAGCGCGTCCGCCTGGCCCGGGAGGCTGGGCTCGACGGGGTTGTTGCCTCGTGCCAGGAGGCCGCCGCGGTCCGTGAGGAGTGCGGTCCCGCGTTTGTGATCGTTACGCCCGGGATCCGTCCCCAGGGTGCTGCGGTCGGGGACCAAAAACGGGTCGCGACACCGGCGGAAGCAGCCCGCAGCGGCAGCAATTATCTTGTGATCGGGCGACCGATCCTCGACGCCGCAGATCCGCATCAGGCGGTCCGCGATATCGTCGCGGAGATGGGGTGATCAGACGAAGGGTTCCTGCCTGTTTTAAATGTTCGTGTTGTTAGCCATCCCACACAAGATGTCCAGGCTGTTAGGCCGTATTGATGAGAGACGCATATACATGGGGGAGTGAAATGACTCAGCATGTCCAGGAATTAATCAATAAGATCAAACATGACGGGCTCGAGGCGGGCCGCCAGGAGGCGGCGCGCATTGAGGCCGAGGCCCAGGCGCGCGCGAAAAAGGTCGTCGCGGAGGCCGCCGAGGAGGCGCGGAGGATCGTTGAGGTTGCCCGTGCCGAGGAGACGCGGCTGCGTCAGGCCGGCCAGGCGGCGTTGACCCAGGCGGGCCGCGACACGCTCCTGTCGCTCCGTCGTGAGATCGAGGCCATGCTCGGCCGGATCGTGCGGGCGAAGCTCAGCGAGGCGCTCTCGGGTGATCGGTTGGCCGCGGTGATCCGGGAGATGGTCGCCGGCTCTGCCGCGCGGCAGCAGACCGAGGGCGTTGATATCCGTGTCGCGCTCAAGGATTATGACGGGCTCAAGAACACGGTCCTCGATCAACTGCGGAAAGATGTGACGGCCGGGGTCACGCTCTCGGCGGCGGAGGATATCCATTTTGGGTTCACGATCAGTTTTGATCAGGGCCGGTCGTATTTCGATTTTTCAGACGCGAGCCTCACGGCCTTTGTCAGCCGTTTTCTCAATGCCGAACTCGCCGCCTTATTGAATAACCAGCAGCCGGGATAAACAGATGAGCCGCGCCTATTATTATTTTGCCGCGACGCTGCCCATGGCCTCGCTTCAGGGGCCGATGCCGGTGTCCCTTGAGGAGTTCCGCCGTGATGCGGAGCGCCTCTTGTCCGCTGAGGACAGTGCTGATCTCGGCCGGGTCATCGACGGCGATCTCGCGGGAGCGGGCCACCCGTTCGTGCGGCGGTGGGGGCAGTGGATGCGGGAACTCCGGCATGAGATCGTTGCCGCGAGCCCGTCCCGGGCTGAAAAGGCCCCGGCGGGCGCGATCCAGCGCGGGTTTGATCCGGCGGTGATGGAGACGGTGGCGCAGGCCTCGCGTCAGGAGAATCTCCTTGAGGCTGAAAAAATGATTCTCCGGTTGATGTGGGATCATGCGGAGGAGATGACGCGGGGGCATTTTTTTGATCTCGAATATATTTTCGGCTACGCCCTGCGGCTCAAGATGATCGAGCGGATGGCGGTCCTGACCTCTGAGGCCGGGACCGAGGCGCTTGAGGCGATCGAGGCCGCGGCGGGCGTCACCGCCGGGCAGGCATTAACATCATAGGTGTCAGCGGGATTGTTACGTGAGGAGAGATCCGTGGAAACGAGACGAACAGGGCAGGTGATCGGTGTCAACGGGAATATGGTGGCGGTGGCCTTTCACGACCCCGTCATTCAGAATGAGGTGGCCTATGTGGTCGTCGGTGATGAGCGTCTGAAGGCCGAGGTCATCCGGGTCAAGGGCCGCCGGGCGGAACTGCAGGTCTTTGAAGACACGATCGGGGTGACGGTAGGCCAGCCCGTGGAATTCAGCGGCGAGCTGTTGAGCGTGGACCTGGGGCCGGGATTATTGACTCAGGTGTATGACGGTCTTCAGAATCCCCTGCCGGCCCTGGCCGAGCAGTTTGGGTTCTTTCTGAAACGCGGCGCGTATCTCGAGGCCCTGGACCGCGAGAAGACATGGGCGTTCGCGCCGGCGGCCAAGGTCGGGGACCGGCTGCGCAGCGGACAGCGGCTCGGGACCGTGCCCGAGGGGATCTTCAACCATTCGATCATGGTGCCGTTCCGTTTTCAGGACGAGACGCTTGAGGTCGTGGAGATCGCCGGCCAGGGCGAGTACACGATCGACCAGACGATCGCCCGGCTGCGCGACCGGTCCGGGACGAACCATGAGGTCAAGATGCATCAGCGCTGGCCGGTCAAGGTCCCGATCACGGCGTACGCGAAGAAATTAAAACCGAAAGACCCGCTTACGACCAAGATCCGCATCATCGATACGCTCGTGCCCGTCGCCGTCGGCGGGACGTTCTGCACCCCTGGTCCGTTCGGCGCCGGCAAGACCGTGCTGCAGCATCTCCTGAGCCGCCACGCCGAGGTCGATGTGGTCGTGGTCGCGGCCTGCGGGGAGCGCGCCGGCGAGGTCGTCGAGATCTTAAAGGAATTTCCGCATCTTCAGGACCCGCGCACGGGCCGCACCCTTATGGAACGGACGATCATCATTTGTAATACAAGTTCCATGCCGGTCGCCGCGCGTGAATCGTCGGTTTATACCGCGGTGACGCTCGCGGAATATTATCGTCAGATGGGGCTTCATGTCCTTCTCCTCGCAGATTCGACGTCGCGTTGGGCGCAGGCGATGCGCGAGATGTCGGGGCGCCTTGAGGAGATTCCCGGCGAGGAGGCCTTTCCGGCGTACCTCGAATCACGGATCGCCTCATTTTATGAGCGGGCCGGTCTTGTTCAGCTTTGGGACGGTTCGACCGCGTCGGTTACGATCGGCGGCACGGTCTCGCCGGCCGGAGGGAATTTCGAGGAGCCGGTCACCCAGGGAACCCTCAAGGTTGTGGGCGCCTTTCACGGGCTCTCACGCGCCCGCTCCGATGCCCGCCGGTATCCCGCGATTGATCCCTTAGAGAGCTGGAGCAAGTATCCGAGTTTTATTGACAGCGCCCGGGTCGCAACGGCCCTCGGGTTTCTCCGTCAGGGGAGCAATATTGCGCAGATGATGAAGGTTGTCGGCGAGGAAGGGACGTCGATCGAGGATTTTATCGTTTATTTGAAAGGTGATTTCTTTGATTCCGTGTATCTTCAGCAGAACGCCTTTGACCAGGTCGACGAGTTCACCCCGCGCGAGCGGCAGCTCTATGTCTTCGGGGCGCTCGAACGGATCCTTGCGCACGACTTCTCGTTCTCGTCCAAAGACGAGGCGCGTGCGTTCTTTCAGGATCTCAGGCAGCGTTTCATCAATTGGAACACGGCAGAATTTCAGGGTGAGGAGTTCAAACGGATCGAGCGGGAGATGATGGAAAGGATCCAGGGGGATTAAGCGGCCGGAACGCGCGGCGGCGTTTGTTACGAAGAGTTGGTTACCAAAGGAACGTGTATGCAGAAAGTCTACAGTGATATCCTTCAGATCGCCGGGGACGTGATCACGGTCGAGGCCGAGGGGGTGGCGTCCCGGGAACTCGCCGAGATCCGAACCCGTCAGGGGGTCTCGCTCGCGCAGGTCATCCGGCTGGACGGGAAGCGCGTCTCGCTTCAGGTCCTGGCCGGGAGCCGCGGGATCTCCACGAACGACCGGGTCCGTTTTCTCCGGCACCCGATGCAGGTCTCGTTCTCCGATAATCTGCTCGGCCGGATCTTTGACGGCAGCGGCCAGCCGCGCGACCGCGGGACCCCGCTCGAGGACAACATGATCCCGATCGGCGGCCCGTCGGTGAACCCGGCAAAGAGGATCGTGCCCAAGAACATGGTCCGGACCGGGATCCCCATGATCGATGTCTTCAACACCTTAGTCGAATCCCAGAAACTCCCGATCTTTTCGATCGCGGGTGAGCCGTATAATCCGCTCCTGGCCCGCATCGCGATGCAGGCCGAGGTCGACCTTATTATCCTCGGCGGTATGGGGCTGAAATTTGATGACTACCTGTTTTTCAAAGACACCTTTGAGGCCCACGGGGCCCTGTCGCGTTCGGTCCTGTTTATCCATACGGCGGCGGACCCGACCGTTGAATGCCTGCTCGTCCCGGATATGTGCCTGGCCGCGGCCGAGAAGTTCGCCCTGGCCGGGAAACGCGTTCTGGTCCTCTTGACGGACATGACGAATTTCGCGGACGCCTTAAAGGAGATCGCGATCACGATGGAGCAGATTCCGTCGAACCGGGGGTATCCCGGGGACCTCTACAGCCAGCTCGCGGCCCGTTATGAAAAGGCCGTGGATTTTGACGGCGCCGGATCGATCACGGTTCTTGCGGTTACCACGATGCCCGGCGATGACGTGACCCATCCGGTTCCGGACAATACGGGATATATTACCGAGGGCCAGTTTTATTTAAAGGGCGGCCGCATCGAGCCGTTCGGATCCCTGAGCCGGTTGAAACAGCAGGTCAACGGCGAGACGCGCGAGGACCATCGGGCGATCATGGACCGGATGATCCAGTTGTTCGCCGATTATCGTTCGACGCTGGAAAAGAAGGCCCTCGGGTTTGAGATGAGCCGCTGGGATGAGAAACTGCTTAAATACGGCGCGCGTTTTGAGCGCGAGCTCATGGACCTTTCCGTGAATATCCCGCTCGAAGAGGCCCTCGATAAGGGCTGGGAGATCCTGGGCGACTGTTTTGAGCCGGCCGAGACCGGGATCAAGGACAAGCTGATTCAGAAATTTTGGAAACAGCGCGCGTGAGGCGCCGGGTGAGGGTATGGCCAAGATCAAATTGACAAAAGGCGAATTGAAACGGCAGCGCGACGCCCTCGGGCAGTTCCGCCGTTATCTGCCGACCCTTCAGCTGAAGAAACAGCAGCTCCAGATCACGATCGGGGCCGCGCGCAAGCGCATCGCCGAACAGCAGGCCGAGCTTGAGCGCGAGCAGATTGTCATTCAGGGCTGGGCCGGGGTCCTTGCGGATCCCGAGATCGCCCGGCTTCGGCCTGACGGAAGACCGGTCGCGGATCTTGCCGCGGCGACCGCCCCGAAAAAGATCCGTCTCGGGCGCGCGAATATCGCCGGCGCCCATGTGCCGGTCCTTGAGGCGGTGGAATTTGATGATTATGAGATCGATCCGTTTGAGGCCCCGCTCTGGCTCGAGCGGGGGATCGCGGCCCTGCGCGTCATGGTCAAGATGATCGTCGCGATCGCCGTCATGGACGAGGAGGTCCGGTGCCTCGAGCGGGAACTCCGGAGCACGTCGCAGCGCGTGAATCTTTTTGAGAAGATCAAGATCCCGGAGTGTGAGGCGAATATCCGCAAGATCATGATCTATATGGGGGACCAGCAGGCGAATGCCGTCGGGATCTCAAAGGTGGCGAAGAAGAAGATTGAGACGGCCGGCGCCGCCGGCGCCGCTGAAGCCGCGGTGGTCGCGGGGTAGAGGGGCAACGATGATTGTCGCGATGAAAAAAATTTATATCGTGCTTGAGGACGCAGGGGCGCAGGCCGGGCTTTCGGCCCTCGGCGGTCTCGGGGCGGTCCATCTCACGCATCAGACCCTTCCGCAGGGCGAGCGCATCGAACACCTCCGTCAGGAGGTCGAACGCCTCGGCGAGGTCGTGACCCGGTTGTCCCAGGTCAAGGACCCGGCGCCGCAGGAAGCGTGCCGCCACTGGGAGGAGGTCTTTGCCCAGGTGCTGAACGCCATGCGCCGGCTCCGCGAGCTCGATGACAGCATTCATGACCTCGCGTCCCGGATCCATCAGTGGGAACCGTGGGGCGATTTTGATGTCCATGAGATCGAGGCCTTACGCAAGCAGGGGATCCACATTGAACTTTATGCCCTGCCGCAGACCGCGCTGTCCGAGATCCCTGACGGTGTTGCCGTCGAGAGGATCTTTGAGGGCGAGGGGATCGTGCGGCTCGTGGCGGTCAGCCGCGGGGAGTTCTCCCTGCCGGGCCAGCGGATCGATCTGCCGCGGATCGGTCTCGGGCAGATGCGCGTTCTCCTGGAGAATGATGCGAGGGAAAAGGCGCAGATCGAGCGGTTTATTGCCGAGTCCGCGCGGTATCGTGACGCCCTCCGCGACGGAGAGCGTGTCCTTCATGCCCGGCTTGCCTATCAGGAGGCGCTCGCGGGCCGCGGCCGGGCCGACGAGCTTGCCGTGATCGAGGGATTCTGTCCTGCGGACCGCGCCGCGCAGCTTGAGGCCCTGGCCCGGGACGAGCAGTGGGCCCTTTTGATCGAGGATCCCCGCGATGATGACGAGGTGCCGACCCTGGTCCGGAATCCCCGCTGGGTCGAGGTGGTGGAGCCGGTGATGTCTATGATCGATATCCTGCCCGGTTACCGCGAGACCGATATCAGCGCGATCTTCTTGATCTTTTTTTCGATCTTTTTCGGGATCCTTATCGGCGACGCGGGTTACGGCGCGGTCTTGGGGCTGGGAACCCTCTGGGCCCAGATGAAGGCCGGAAAGCGGATCGGGAATCCCGCTGTTTTTATCCTGATGTATCTCTTGGCGGGCGCGACCGTGGTATGGGGCGCGCTCACCGGCACCTTTTTCGGCCAGAAATGGCTGATCGGGATCTTTCCGCCGCTCTCGCCCTGGCTCACGGAGAGCGCGAATGTTCAGCGTGTTTGTTTCCTCTTGGGCGCGCTTCAGCTGAGTCTCGCGCACTTCTGGCGAGCCGCCTTGTATTTTCCGTCGATTCAGGCGGTGGGCCAGATCGGATGGGGCGCGTGGATCTGGGGGATGTTCTTCCTCGTCCGGCAGCTGATCCTGTCGGAGGTGATGCCGGGATGGGCGCCTGCCCTCATGATCGGTGGGGCCGCGGGCATTGTGCTCGGCAGCGGCTGGGACCGCAATCCGTTTAAGATGATCGCCCGGGGCGTGGCCGAGTTCTTCGGCGGGTGCGTGAATTCGTTTACGGATGTCATCTCGTATATCCGATTGTTCGCCGTGGGCATGGCCTCGGTCGCGATCGCGGACGCGTTTAACGAGATCGCGCTCGGCATCGGGTTCGGGAATGTGTTCGCGGGGCTGGTCACGGTCGTGATCCTCGTGATCGGGCATGCCTTGGATATGGTGCTCGGCGGGATGTCGATCCTTGTGCACGGGGTGCGGCTTAATGTGCTGGAGTTCTCGAATCACATGAACATTCAATGGACCGGGGTGAGGTATGCCCCGTTCGTTCAGGAAAAGAAAGGCCGCGTCCGGGGGTGACCGGCGCGGTGGATAACGATCAACAAGGGAGACCCGTATGGATACAAGTATGCTTGTGCAGTTGAAGGATCTGGGGATCGCCGGGGCCGTTGCCCTGGCCGCGGTCGGTTCTGGGCTTGGTGCCGGGGCCGCGGGCATGGCCGCGATCGGCGCCTGGAAAAAATGTTATGCGCAGAACAAGGCCGCGCCTTTTTTACTTCTAGCCTTTGTGGGTGCGCCGTTAACGCAGACGATCTATGGCTTTTTGCTCCTGATCACCCTGAGGGGGTTGGTCGCGCAGGGGGTTTATGCCTGGGGCTTCGGACTGCTCGGCGGTCTGGCCCTCGGTGTCTCGGCCTGGATGCAGGGCAAGGCCGCGGCTGGGGCGTGCGACGCCTTGGCTGAAACGGGTAAGGGGTTTGTGAATTATATGATCGTGCTCGGCGTTATTGAGACGGTGGCGCTCTTTGTCATGGTGTTCTTTATGATCTCGGCGAGTGCGATCGCGCCGCTTGCACCGGCTCTTCCAGCGGCCCTGTAGACGTGGGTCCGCGGGAGGATGGGTTTTTGGTGTTGACAGAGAAAATGTTTTAGTGTATGATTTGTCAATCTTTGAGCGTTCTGGGGTAAAATTTTGGGCGGTTAGCTCAGTTGGTAGAGTCCCTGACTTACATTCAGGTGGTCGTTGGTTCGAGTCCAGCACCGCCCATTGATTGCCGCAAGCCGTCGTGGGTAGGGATGGACCTGAGAGTCAGGCGGCGTTGTGATATCGCGCGGGGCTGTAGTTCAGTTGGTTAGAATGTCGGCTTGTCACGCCGAAGGTCGCGAGTTCGAGTCTCGTCAGCCCCGCCAGTTTTGAAAACATGGATGCCCTTTAGGGCATCCATGTTTTCTTTCAGAGAGGGGTTGGCCTGCCGAATCGCAGGTGTAAGAGCGACCGAGGACGAAATGTCCG
>CAYVEC010000034.1:0-13738 GCA_964450385.1 uncultured Planctomycetales bacterium | reverse complement strand
ATCACAAGAAGGCAGCCGGTTCTCCTGCGGCAGCGGAACCGGTCCAGGCCGTGGAGGGTGCCCCGGCCCCTGTTCAGACTGAGGTTCCCCCAACGCTTCTCGCGCCTGAACCTGAGGCGGTGGTCGTGGCGGCTCCGGTTGTTCCTGCTCCGGTCGAGCCTGAGCGCGGGTCCGGAAAGGGAGGACGTCGGTCCGGACGGGATGAGGAGAAATTCCACGCTGGGATAAAAAAAGGGCGGCCGAAGTCTCTTCAAGAGAAGGCGGTCTTACGCACCGAGGTTGTCAGCGAGACGGATCTCGCGGACGAGGCCGGCGTCGAGGTGGATGCCCTGGATACCCGTGTCCTGGAGGTCGTTCGTGAGACCGCAGGGAAGCCGGGAAAAGACATCGAAAAGAAAAAGATCAAATCCAAGATTCTCGCTGAACCTTTTATTCCGCTCAAGCCGTTTAATAAAAAGAAAAAACGAACAAAGGGCAGAGACGACGAGGAGATCAAAGGCCACGCGGGGATGTCGTCTGAAGGGGAGCAGGGCGCGGGTGCCGCTCAGGCAGCGTCATCCGGTGAGCTGAGGCCCCTTGAGATCGACGCCATGGCCACGGTGAAGGATTTCGCCAACGCGGTGAATGAAAAGACGGGCGTGGTGTTGCAGCGGTTGATCCACATGAATATCTTCGCCAATATCAATCAGAGTCTTGATGAAGAGATCATTCAGCAGCTGGCGCGTTCGTTCGGATATGAGTATGTGAAGGCGAAATCGCAAGAGGAGCGTCTGATCGACGAACATCAGGATGCTGCGGATGACCCGGCGAGCCTGACCCCGCGAGGGCCGGTCGTGACCTTTATGGGTCATGTGGACCATGGAAAGACATCGCTCCTTGACTGTATTCGGAAGAGTCAGGTTGCGGATTCGGAGCATGGGGGTATTACGCAACATATTAGCGCCTATTCGGTACAATTATTAAAGGGCAGTATTACATTTTTGGATACGCCTGGCCATGAGGCCTTTACCGCGATGCGTGCTCGGGGGGCGCACATTACGGACATCGTGGTCCTTGTCATCGCGGCGGATGAGGGGATTATGCCACAGACGGAAGAGGCTATTGCGCATGCCCAGGCGGCAAGCGTCCCGATTATTGTCGCACTCAACAAAATGGATCGGGTGGGAGCGGACGCGGACCGGGTCAAGAAACAATTGGCGGAGAAGGGGCTCAGTCCTGAGGATTGGGGGGGCTCGACGATCGTGGTCCCGGTATCCGCGGCGACCGGTGATGGTGTTGAAACCCTGCTTGAGATGATCCTTTTAGAGGCGGAGATGCTCGAGTTGAAGGCGAACGCGAATCGCCCGGCCTCAGGAATCGTGGTTGAGGCACACCTGAGCGGCGGCCGGGGGTCTGTTGCGACCATTATTGTTCAGAAAGGGACGCTGCGGTTGAACGATTTTATTGTAGCCGGACCATATCTAGGCAAGGTCAAGGCGATGTTTGATGATCGCGGCCGCCGGATGCTAGAGGCCGGGCCCACGACCCCTGCGGAGGTCCTTGGTCTTGAGGGTGTCCCTGATGCAGGTTCAATGTTTTATGTCGTTGAGGATGAACGGCATGCCCGTGAAATCACGGTGAAACGCCGGGAGCGTCTGAAAACGGAGCGCTTTGGGATGCAGAAGCGGATCACCTTGGAAGACCTCTATTCACAGATCCAGAGCGGCACTGTCCGTGAGCTCAATGTCATCTTAAAGGCGGATGTCCAAGGGTCCCTCGAGGCCCTGCGGGATTCGCTCGCCAAGATTCCGAGCGACGAGGTGAAGGTGAAGTTCATTCATTTAGGTGTTGGTGATGTGAACGCTTCTGATGTCATTTTGGCGGCGGCTTCGAATGCCGTTATTCTTGCCTTTCATGTCGGGGTCGGGCCGCGTGCGGCGCAGGAATTGGAGAATACCCCGGTCGATATCCGACAATACCGGATCATTTATGATGCGGTTAATGATGTTCGTCGGTCGCTCGAGGGCATGCTCGCGCCTAAGGTCAGCCGGAAGTTTGTGGGGAGGATTGAAGTGCGGCAGATCTTCAACCTGACGAAGTCGGGTATGGTGGCTGGATGCTTCGTCGTTAAGGGCCGAGCCTATCGCAAAGCGAAGGTTGAGGTGGTACGCAATGGCGAGGTTGTGTTTACCGGAGCGATCAGCACCATAAAACGTTTTAAAGACGATGTCCGTGAGGTTGCCGAGGGATATGAATGCGGTTTGACCCTCGCGAATTTTGATAAACTTGAGGCCGGGGATACCCTGGAGCTCTTTGATATCGAGGAGCAGGCAAGGTCCTTATAATCATTCACGATTAGGGCGGGCGATGGCACAAAAGAAAATCATCTTTAGCGGGATGCGGCCGACGGGGAAACTCCATCTTGGGCATCTCGTGGGGGCGTTGAATAACTGGGCGGCCCTGCAGGATTCTTATGATTGTATTTTTTCGATCTGTGACTGGCATGCCCTGATGGGTGAGTATGAGGACGCCCGGCGGATGAACGAATACATTCAGGACATGCTGATTGATTGGCTGGCCTGCGGGATTGATCCAGACCGATCGCTCATCTTTGTTCAGTCTGAGGTCCCAGCCCACCTTGAACTCCAGATGGTTTTTAGCTGTTTGACCCCCCTGGGTTGGCTTGAGCGGAATCCGACCTATAAGGAACAGCTGCGGGAGATCACGACCCGCGATATCCAGACGTATGCCTTTTTGGGGTATCCGGTGCTCCAGGCCGCGGATATCCTGCTCTATAAAGCCAACGCGGTTCCCGTCGGAGAAGACCAGCTTCCTCATATTGAATTGACGCGCGAGATCGGCCGGCGGTTCAATTCCCTTTATGGCCGTGAGGTGTTCTCAGATTGTGAGGCAATCCTCACCGAGACCCCGCGTCTTTTGGGTCTTGATGGACGGAAGATGAGCAAGAGCTATCAGAATGCCATCAATCTTTCCGACTCCGAGGAGGAGATCCGGCAGAAGGTGATGAAAATGGTAACCGATCCCGAGCGGATACGGCTCGCGGATCCCGGGCACCCTGATGTCTGTAATGTCTATCGGTATTTTGAGGTCTTTGATCTCTCCAAGACCGCGGATGTGAGGGCATGGTGCACCGGCGCTGTGAAGGGATGCACGGAGTGTAAAAAGATCCTTGCGGACCGGGTGCTTGAGCTCACGGCCCCGATTCGTGCGCGGCGTCGGGAATTCGAACGCCGGCCTGATCTCCTGCGGGATATCTTGAATCAGGGGAAGGCGCGCGCTCAGCGGCGGGCGGCCGAGACCATGGATGAGGTGAGGAAGGCGATCTTTCAATGAGCTATAAATTAAAATTAGATATCTTCGAAGGTCCTTTGGATCTCCTCCTTTATTTGATTAAAAAAAACGATCTTGATATCTGCGACATTCCGATCGCTGAGGTGACCGAGCAGTATCTTGAGTACATCAATATGATGAAGATGCTGGACCTGGAGGTCGTTGGGGAGTTTTTGGTCATGGCCGCGACGCTCATCCAGATTAAGTCCCGGATGCTCTTGCCGCCTGACCCTGCCGAACAGCAGGAGGAGGATCAGGAGGACCCGCGTGATGAGCTTGTCCGCCGACTTCAGGAGTATAAGATCTTTAAGGAGATCGCCGAACAACTCAAGCAGAAAGAGGCGAATCGGCAGGACCTTTTCCCGAGAAAGATGGACGATGAGCTGGCGCGTGAACTGACGGAAGATGCTGCGGAGGTCTATGTCGAGGCGAATCTTTTTGATCTGATCAATGCCTTTTCAAAGGCCCTGGAAAAATTCAAAGAGGATTCAGTCTATCAGGTTGACAAAGAAGAATTCACGGTCGAGGAAAAGATCCATGTGGTCTTGCATGGCCTGCTTCAGTCGCCGACGCTCCGGTTGACCGATCTTTTTGGCCAGGCCCGGAATAAGATGGAGGTCATTGTCTCGTTCATGGCGGTGCTGGAATTGATCCGATTGAAGGAGATCAAGGTGATGCAGAAACGCCTGTTCTCGGATATCGATATCGTACGAAATACCGATAATGTCCTGCCCGTCGATGAACAGGCTGCTCAGGCTGACGAGGCGGAGGGAGGGCCATCCTCTCCGGAGGGCGTGTAAGGATCCCAGTCATGGCGATTGAAGAACGGAAAAAACTCGTCTTGAATAAAGAGACCGAAGAAGACCAGATCCTTAGCCTGTCTCTTCGTCCGTCGTCCTTCGCTGAGTTCGTTGGCCAGAAAGATCTCGTCGATAACCTAAGGGTGGCGGTGACCGCGGCGCAGCAGCGCGGGGAGCCGCTCGAGCATATGCTCTTTTCGGGTCCGCCGGGTCTTGGCAAGACCTCATTATCGTATATCATCGCCCATGAGATGCGGGCCCGGATCACGATCACGTCAGGACCCGCGATTGATCGCGCAGGTGACTTGATCGGGATCCTCACGAATCTGGACCGCGGCGACATCCTTTTCATCGATGAGATCCATCGTCTCTCCAAGACCGTCGAGGAATTTCTTTATCCGGCTATGGAGAATTTCAAGCTCGATTTCATTGTCGATAAGGGGCCTCACGCGCGCACGATCAATTTTAGTCTTAAGCCCTTTACGATCATTGGGGCCACGACCCGCAGTGGGTTGTTGGCCTCTCCGTTACGGGACCGTTTCGGGATCTTTCATCATCTTGAGTTCTATGAGCCGGCAGACCTTGCTGATATCGTCGGCCGTTCTGCCCTGAAGCTCGGCCTCGAGATCAATGGCCCCGCAGCCCTCGCGATCGCTGAGCGCGCCCGCGGGACCCCGCGGATCGCGAATCGCTTGCTCCGGCGGGTGAGGGATTACGCCCAGGTCAAGAACGGTTCGGCTGTTATCGATGAGACGATTGTCCTTGAGGCCATGGAACGCCTGGGGGTTGATCGGTTAGGACTCGACGAGACCGACCGCCGGCTCTTGACGGTCATCGCCCGCCACTATGGCGGTGGACCGGTAGGGATTGAGGCCTTGGCCGCGACCCTGAATGAGGAGGTTGACACCCTCGTCGATGTCATCGAGCCGTATCTGCTGAAGATCGGGCTTCTAAAACGGACGTCGCGCGGGCGGGAGATGTCACGGACCGGGATGGAGCATATCGGTATCCGGGACACGGATCATGAATCGAGGTTTTTTTAGACCGCATGTGGGGCAGAGGGAGAACGCGGAGGCCCAGATGCGTTTTTTTATGAGCGGTGTTTGTGAGCAGTGTTTGCGAACGATGTTAGTGAGCGGCAGTGGACCTATTCGGGTGGCCGATCGTGGTGTCATCGATGATCAAGCTAACTGATTTTGATTATACCCTTCCTGAGGAGCTTATCGCGCAGGAGCCGTTGACTGAGCGGGCGCAGGCCAGGCTGATGGTCATTGATCGAAAGACCGGAACAATCAGGCACGATCGTTTTGCCGGGATCGGCCGGTATCTACCCGCATCGAGCCTTATCGTTCTGAATAATAGCAAGGTGATTCCGGCGCGGTTGCTGGGGGTGAAACGCAGGTCCGGCGGTCAGGTTGAGATTTTTCTTCTGAAAAAAATGCCGGACGGACGTTCGTTCGAGTGTCTGCTTCGGCCGATGAGAAAGATACAGAATGGTGATGAGGTCGTTTTTGGTTCGACGGACCTTGTGGCCCGGATCACGGATAAGGCTCGGCGGATCGTCACGTTCAATAAAGAACACGTCATCCGGCATCTCGAAGAGGTAGGGCATATCCCGCTTCCGCCGTATATCCGGCGGCCGGACCGTCTGATCGATCGGGAGTTTTATCAGACGGTCTATGCGCGGCACGCCGGATCCGTTGCCGCTCCGACAGCGGGCCTTCATTTTACAAAAGAACTGTTGGCGGATCTCGGTGCGATGGGGCATGATCTTGTTTCGGTGATGCTCCATGTGAATTATGCAACGTTTCAGCCGGTCGAGGAAGCGAACATTTCGGAGCACGTGATGCATGAGGAGGAGTTCTCGGTTTCCTCTTCGGCGAGATCCCAGATCGATCAGGCCCACGCCGAAGGGCGGCCGATTGTGGCTGTCGGGACCACAAGCTGCCGGGTCCTTGAGGAAATGGCCCGGAGCCGACGGACGAGCGGACGAACCTCACTGTTCTTGTATCCGGGGTGCCGGTTTGAGGCCGTGAATGTCCTTGTGACGAATTTTCATCTGCCGCGAAGCTCATTGCTGATGCTCGTGTATGCTTTTGGAGGTACCGATCTCATGCGCCGGGCCTATCAGGAGGCGGTCCGTGAGCGGTATCGATTTTATAGTTATGGTGACGCGATGGTGATCATATGATCGAGGGGATGATGACAAAAATATTTTTGGTTCAACAACGTGATGAGCGGTCGCGCGCTCGCCGTGGGGTCCTTCGGACCGCGCATGGCGAACTCGCGACGCCTTTTTTTATGCCGGTGGGGACGAACGCTACGGTCAAAGGGATGTGCGCCCGTGATCTCGAGGACCTCGGGGCCTCACTCATGCTGTCGAATACGTATCACCTGTATCTTCGACCGGGGCTTGATGTGATCGGCGCCTTTCACGGGCTCCATGCTTTCATGGACTGGCATCGTCCGATCTTGACGGACAGCGGCGGCTATCAGGTCTTTAGCCTCAGCGCCCTTCGCAAGATTGCTGAGACCGGCGTCGAATTTCAGTCGCACATCGACGGGAGCGCGCATGTTTTTACGCCCGAGAAGGTAATGGATATCCAGCGGACCCTGAATTCCGACATGATCATGCCCCTTGATGTCTGCGCCCCGTTCCCCTGTGACCGGGAGCAGGCTGAGGAGTCGGTCCGCCTCACAACGGCCTGGCTGAAGCGGAGCCGCCGGCATTACCTTCAGAATGACCAGGCCCATCAGATCGCCTTTGGGATCGTCCAGGGTTCGGTCTATGAGGACCTTCGGCAGCGTTCGGCTCGCGAGGTCGTGGACTTGGGGATGGACGCCTACGCGATCGGGGGGGTCAGCGTTGGGGAACCGGTGACAGAGATGTTTCGGGCGATCACATGTGTTGCGCCGCTCCTGCCGGACGATCGGCCGCGTTATGTCATGGGGATCGGGATGCCGGACCAGATCGTCCGCGCCGTCGGTGAGGGGATCGATATGTTTGATACCTGTATCCCGACGCGTTATGGACGCCACGGCTCGGCCTTTACCCGCCGTGGGCGGATCGTTCTGTCTCATGCCCGTTATGCCCAGGACGCCGGCCCCATTGACAGCGCGTGCGGTTGTTTTGTCTGTCGGAGGTACCCCAGGGCGTACCTCCGGCATTTGATGAAGACCGGCGAGATCGCTGGCCTGCGGCTGCTCTCGTATCATAACGTATTCTTTTACATTGCGTTGATGCAGCAGATCCGTGACGCGCTTGACCAGGGATGTTTTCGCGACTTCGCGGATGATTTTTTAAAAACATACGGAGAGCCTGGCGATGCTGACATTTGACATTATCACGCTGTTCCCTGAGATGTTTCCGTCTGTTCTGGGTGCGTCCATCATTGGCCGCGCTCAGACCGAGGGGCGGGTCCGCCTTCGAACGCATGATCTGAGGGATTTTTCAAAAGGGAAATACCGTCAGGTTGATGATCGGCCGTTTGGCGGCGGGCCGGGGATGGTTCTGATGGCCGACCCGATTTATAAAGCGGTGAAAAAGGTCCGGGGGCGGCGTCGGGCCCGTGTTATTTTGATGTGCGCGGGGGGACAGCCTTTTTCTCAACGCAGGGCCCGGGAGCTTGCCGCTGAGAAGAATTTGGTGATCGTGTGCGGTCATTATGAAGGGGTCGATGAGCGGGTGCGTGAAGCCGTGATTGATGAAAGTCTCTCCATTGGAGACTATGTCCTCACCGGAGGTGAGCTTCCGGCCATGGTCATTGTGGATGCGGTGACCCGGCTTGTGCCGGGGGTCGTGGGGAGGGAGGCCTCTCTTGGGGAGGAGTCGTTTGAAAATGGGCTTATCGAGTATCCCCACTATACCCGGCCGGCTGAATGGATGGGCCGTTCGGTCCCGGACGTCCTGCTTTCGGGGGATCACCGGAAGATAGCTGAATGGCGGCACCGCCAGTCGGTGACCCGGACGCGGAAGATACGCCCTGATCTGATGACGTAACGGTAGAATGGCTTTGCCTGGGGGCCCAGGATTTTGCCTTGACAGAAATCAGTTTTCTGGATACACTTTATACTCTTTAAGTAACACTATGTTCCCGATCGGTCGGGTTGTCGGGTAAAGGAGGATTTTTATGGCGACATCAGCCGAGAAAATGAAAGAAGTCAACGCGCGGCAATTGCGTGCCGATCTGCCGGCATTTAATGTCGGTGATACGGTCAAGATGCGCATCCGGGTCCGAGAGGCTGATAAGGTTCGGGTCCATCCGTATGAGGGGATCGTCATCCGAAAGAACGGCGGCCGAGGGATCGGGGCGACATTTACTATTCGCAAGGTATCGTTTGGTGAGGGTGTTGAGCGGACGTTCCCTCTTCATTCACCGGTGATCGAGAGCCTGAGCGTCGTAGCCCAGGGCAAGGTCAATCGGGCTCGTCTCTATTATCTTCGTACCCGGGTAGGAAAGCGCGCGCGGGTGAAGAAACAGGTTGAGGCGGCCTAAAAAGGCATGTGTTGTTCCGTTCGTTTTTGATATAATGACCAGGGTATTCCCCTGGTCATTTTTGTTGAGGACATTTCATGAGCCGGTCTGATCTGATGCTCGAGTTTGAACGTGAGGCGGCGACGCAGGGCTATCGTTACGTGATCGGGATCGATGAGGCTGGTCGCGGGCCGCTCGCCGGGCCTGTGGTCGCAGCCGCCGTTGCGCTCGACGGAGAGGATTTCAAGAATCCGATTCGGGACTCGAAAAAACTTTCTTTCCAACAGCGGGAACGGGCCTTTGTTGAGATCTATGACCGTGCCGATGTCGGCGTCGGGATCATGAGCGAGCAGGTGATCGATCAGCACAATATCTTGAATGCCACCTTTCTGGCGATGAACGCGGCGGTCGACGACCTCGTCGGCCGGTGCTCACCGCGTTTCGCCGGGGTCCGGGAGGACCAGGTCCGGCTCTTTATTGATGGGGACTCTTTCCTTTCCCGGGTCCCTTTTTCCTATCAGACGATTATCGGCGGTGACGCGCGGAGCCTGTCGGTGGCTGCAGCCTCGATCGTGGCCAAGGTGATCCGGGACCGGATTTTGAGGGTGTATGACAAGATTTTTCCCCAGTATGGTTTTGCACGGCATAAGGGGTATCCGACGAAAGAACATCGGGAGGCCCTAGAACGGCATGGGGTCTCCGTGATCCATCGGCGGACGTATCAGACGGTGCGTGAGGCGTGTGGTCTTGGCAGGGGAGGGGTGGATGGCATCGATGGCGCGTCTGGGGCAGCAGGGTGAGGATGTGGCGGTTAATTTTCTGATCGCTCAGGGGTATGAGATTATTGACAGAAATTTTCGAATCGCCCGAGGCGAGATCGATGTGATCGCCTGGCATCGGGGGGTCTTGTGTTTTGTCGAGGTGAAGGCCCGCATGAGCGATGCCTGCGGCGACCCGGCTGAGGCCGTGACCCGGCGAAAACAACGCACCATCGCCCGGATCGCGGAGTACTATCAGGAGGAATACGGCTGGGCGGGTTGCGATCTCCGGTTCGACGTGGTGGCGGTTGTGTTTTCTCACGGGGGACAGCCGGAGCTCCAATTGTTTCAGGATGCCTTCATGATCGATGGGTAGGACGAGAAAATTTTCACAACTTGTTGATGAGTTTGGGTTTTTACGATATGATGAAGTCGCTGTTGAGGGGATGAGTACCAAGCCAACCGGATCGATCATTAAACGGAATGCGGCGTGCTATTAAAAGATCACACACTTCAGGCCTATCTTGAGGAATTGGCTTCGCGCAAACCTGTTCCTGGAGGCGGGTCTGTGGCGGCCCTTGTGGCCGCCCTGGCTGTCGGCTTGATCACGATGGCGGCCCAGTACTCGATCGGCCGCGGGGCGGCATCTGTTGAGCGGAGACTGCGGCGTGTCGTCGAACGGAGTGAGGCGATTCGATCGCGCCTGCTTGAGCTCGTTGACGCCGATGCCCAGGCCTATCTGGCTGTTGTTGCGGCGCGTCAGGTGTCCGACCCGAGAGAAAAACGGAAGGCCCTGCGCGCGGCTGCAGCCGTGCCCCGCGAGGTGGCGCGTCTCTGTCAGCAGGCGGTCGCCTTGGCGCCGTTCCTGGTTGAGCGAGGGAACCCTCATCTGGTCAGTGATGTGGAGGTGGCCGGAGAGCTTCTTCTCGCCGCCTATCGTTCCGCCATGATCAATGTGGCGGTGAATCAATCGTAGGAATATCTATGTCAGCAGAACTTTTGGACGGACGAGTGTTGGCCCAGCATCTGCGCGATCAGCTTCAGCGTGAGGTCGCGGCGCTCAAAGAACGCACCGGGGCCGTACCGCGTCTGATGAATCTCCTCATGAGCAATGACGCGGCAGGGTCATTCTATGCCCGTTCTCAGCAGAAGGCCGCCGAGCAGATCGGGATCGATTATGAGCTTGTTTCGCTTTCTCCCTCGACGCCGGAAGATGAGATCGTCCGTCATCTCGATGCCTTTAATGCTGATCCTGCTGTTTCGGGGATCATGATTCATAAACCCTTGCCGACCCATATTAATGATCAGCGGCTGGCCAATCATGTGGCCGTTGACAAGGATATTGAGGGGCTCAACGCCTCGAACATTGGCAATGTCTTACTTGGGAAATCGCAGGTTATCCCTTGCACCGCGGCCGCGGTCATGGAGCATCTGAAGGCCGCTCATGTGGAATTACGCGGCCGGGAGGTCGTGATCGTGGGAGCGAGCGAGATCGTGGGCAAGCCCCTGGCCCTGCTTCTCCTTCGGGCCTATGCCACGGTCACGGTCTGTCATATCGCCACCTCCGAGGCGGGACGACTTGCGGATCATGTGGCTCGTGCGGATGTGCTTATCGTCGCGGTCGGGAAACCTTCGTTGATCACGGGGGACATGATCCGGCCCGGGGCGGTGGTGATCGACGTGGGGATCACACGGGTTGGTGATAAGATCATCGGGGATGTCGATTTTGCATCAGCCGTTTCGCGCGCCTCCAAGATTACGCCGGTCCCGGGCGGGGTTGGACCGGTGACCGTGATGATGCTCATGCGTAACGCGGTTCGGGCGTACTGTAATCAAAAAAATATTTCTCTGGGTCTATAGGAACGAAGGAAGGGTCATGAGACGTCTTGTCGTAATAGGGCATTCAGCGGCAGCAGTCCGCGCCGTTGAACAGATACGCGCCGATGATCAGGAGGCCGAGATCGTGTTCTGCCTCTTCGATGATGAGCTCCCGTATGATCAGGCGCGGCTGTTCGAGTTCGTCGGCCGCCAGTGTTCACGTCCGAGCCTTTTTTTTCAGAAAGAGGATTTTTATCAGAATCATCGGGTCCAATTGTTGACCGGATGCTCGTTTCAGCGCTTCAATTTCAGCCGGAATTATTTTTTCCTCGATGAGCGGGGGAAGATCGAATATGACGCCCTAGTCTTTGCCGATTGGCCCAAAAGGGACTTGGGAGAGATCAAGGGGAGCGGCCGCGAGGGGGTGTTCACCTTGGGGTCGCTCGCTGAGGCCGATGATCTTGTCGGACTCATGCCCGAGCTTGAGACCGCGGCCGTTGTCGTCGATGGCCTTGATGGATTGATGTGGGCCTTTGTCTTGGCGGATCGGCAGAAAGAGGTGATCGCTCTTATCCGGGGCCAGCGTTTTCTGCCTGATCTTGATGAGGCGGTGGCGACACGCCTCTGTGAGATCTTGACGGCGCGAGGGATCCGTGTCCTTTTTGATTCTTCGGTGGCGGAAATCTTGGGTGATGCCGAGGTCCGGGCGGTTCGGCTTTCAGGGGGAAAGGTCCTTGCCTGTGAGGCGGTTCTTTTTCCGGATGCTCGGATGGACCTGCGGCTCCTGGCGAAGGAGTCCCTCGGTGTGGCCGGAGGGGTTTTAGTGGATGAGGCCCTGCGGGCAGGTGTTACTAATGTGATGGCCGTAGGCCGTGTGGCCGAGTGCCATTCGGATGCCGTAGGCTGGCTTGAACGGGGCGCTGAGGGCAGCAAGCGCGCGGCGGATCTGATGGCCGCGTTTTGGAAAGGCGAGACTGGGTCGCCTGGGATTTCTGTTCTTAAAAAAGAGATTTTTGCTGGCGGCGGCACCCATCTCTCGGCCCTGATTCGCAGGAATGCCGGGCATGGGCATCATTGGGGACGGCGGTTTATCGCGGAGACAGGGATCGAGGCCGCGGTCTTTGATGCCGATCGGTGCCCGGAACGCGTTGTGTTGCTTCAGAGTGACCGTGAGGACTTTTTCCTTCGGTTGATGCGGGGACGGGAGGCGATGTCCGAAGATGAGGCCTCCTGTTTTGCCCTGGGTGTGTGCGCGGACCTGTCTCAGGCCTAGGGCGCAGGGCCTTCGGTGAAGTCAGGGGAATTGTTGAATTTTTTCTTGAAAAAATGAAGAAAATATATTATTCTTATCTGGAATCACAACGCATGACTGCAATCCGCATAATCTTAATCGCCTGGTGTTTGTGCCTTGCCATTCCACAGACTGCATTTTCAGAGACCCTTGAGGAGAAGCGTGCTTTTGAGGCAGATGAGTATCGGCGTCAGGGTTATTTTGCCCAGCAGCGCGGTGATTTTGAGCAGGCATTGACCTGTTTTGCGAAGGCGATCTCGTTAGGGGCTTCAAGCGCCCCGCTCTTTAATGACACGGGTGTGGTTTATGAACAGATGGGGCTGACCGATCGGGCTGAATTTTTTTATTTAAAGGCCCTTGAGGCCGACCCGTCGTATTTGGCCCCGTACACGAATTTGGCGTATTTGTACGATCTCAAAGGGGACACGGTACAGGCGATCTATTATTTTCAGCAGCGGATCGAACGGTCGAATCCCGATGATCCGTGGGTGAAAAAGATCGAGGCGGAACTTCGGCGGATCGATCCGAATTATCGCAAAAAGGTTATGATCGGACAGCTCGACGAGATGCATGTTCAATTGGAAGAGACGGAACGTCATGAGCTTAAGATCCAGGTCGAGCGGATTCAGCGGCATTTGGATGAGGGGCAACGGTTGTTGGAGGCGGGTCAGCTTAATGAGGCCCTTCAGGAATGTCATCGGGCAATGCGGATATCGCCCCAGCACCCACGGGTTCTTGAATTAAAAAAACGGATTGATTACCAAAAAAACATTGAGGAGATCGCGACAAAGACACAAAAGGCCTTGGCCCTGCTCAATGCAGGTGATGTGGCCGCTGCGAAAAAGGAGTATCAGGACATTCTCTCCATCATTCCGGACAGACCTGTTCCAGATTCCGATTAATCTGTGATGAAATTCATGTCGGATAATATATTCATATTGATCTATGGTTAAATCCCGTTTGTTTTTACTTGATGCGCACGCCTTGTGCTATCGGGCGTTCTTTGCTGTGCGCGGACTGGCCAACAGCCGCGGTCAGCCAACGAACGCTGTCTTTGGGTTCACAAATGCTTTGAAAAAGATCTTAAGGGATTTTGACCCCGAATATATGGCGGTATGTTTTGATGTGGCCAAGAAGACCCATCGGAGCGAGAAGTATAAAGAATATAAGATCCAGCGTCCGAGCATGCCGGATGAGCTCCAGAGTCAGATTCCGATCATTCAACAGGTGGTCGAGGGGTATCGCTTGCCGATCTTTGCCTCGGAG
>CAYVEC010000033.1:0-14433 GCA_964450385.1 uncultured Planctomycetales bacterium | reverse complement strand
GCAACGGTCTCCAAAACCGTGGGTTGTAGGTTCGAATCCTACCTGGCCTGTTGTTTTCAAGGAGCATCGATGATCGGTAAACCCGTAAAATTTTTTAAAGAGGCCATCGCAGAATTAAAGAAGGTTTCTTGGACCAGCTATAAAGAATTAAAATACTCCGCGTGGATCGTCATTATCAGCAGCGTCTTCTTGGGGATCTTTATTGCTCTTACCGATGTGGTTCTCGCGAACATGATTGGACTCATTATAAAGTAGATGCCTATGAAATGGTATGTCGTTCACACACAGACGGGGGCCGAGGAAAAGGCCAAGGCGGGACTAGAGAATCGCGTTGCGACCACCGACCTCAAGAGTTTTGTTGAGGAGATCGTTGTCCCGACTGAGCAGGTCTCTGAGGTGCGCGGCGGAAAGAAGCGCATCGCCTCCCGAAAGTTTTTTCCGGGATATATTTTAGTGAAGATGGAAATGACCAAGGAGAGCTGGTATCTTGTCAAAAGCACTCCTGGGATCACGGGTTTTATTGGCCCGGGGCGCCGACCGACGCCGATCTCTGAAGAAGAGGTCCAGGCGATCATCAAGAGAACGGAAGATACCGAGACCAAGCCGAGTCCGAAGATCATTTTTGAGGCCGGCGAGGCGATCCGGATCGCGGAAGGGCCGTTCGCGAATTTTAACGGTCAGGTGACCGAGGTCTTTCCCGATCGGGGGAAACTGAAGGTGAGTGTCCCGATTTTTGGCCGTTCGACATTGGTTGAATTGGAATACTGGCAAGTGGAGAAGATTTAAAATGGCAAAAGAAGTGGTGGCACAGATCAAGCTGTACGTTCCGGCCGGGCAGGCGAATCCTGCGCCGCCCGTTGGTCCCGCCCTCGGTCAGCATGGGGTGAATATCATGGGGTTCTGCAAGGCGTTTAATGAGCAGACCAAGGGGAAAGAGGGGACGATCCTGCCGGCGATTATTACGGTCTACAAAGACAAATCATTTGATTTTGTTATCAAAACGCCGCCCAGCTCGGTCTTGATTAAGAAGGCGGCGAATTTAGCAAAGGCCTCCGGGTTGGCGGGCAAAGAGAAGATCGCCTCGCTGACAAAAACACAAATTCGCGAGATCGCCAAGACCAAGATGGAAGACCTGAACACGACGGATCTGGATCAGGCGATGCGCACGATTGAAGGGACAGCTCGAAGTATGGGGATCGAGGTGGTGGACTAAAATGGGAAGACTAAGTAAACGAAAAAAGAGTTTTTCAGCGGTGACCGAGAACAGTAAGGTTTTTTCATTGCCGGACGGGATCGCGGCGGTCGCGGAATTCCCGAAGGTCAAATTTGATGAGACTGTTGAGGTTCATCTCAACCTTAACATTAATATGAAGGGGTCGGATCAGATGGTCCGGGGGACGGTTGTCCTTCCCCATGGGATCGGCAAAAAGGTCCGGGTCGCGGTTATTTGCAAAGGCGAGCAGGCCCAGCAGGCCGAAGATCTTGGCGCTGATATCGTGGGCGGCAATGATCTTATCGAAAAGATTGCCAAGGGGTTTATGGATTTTGACTGTATGATTGCAACTCCGGACATGATGCGCGACCTGAGTAAACTGGGAAAGGTCCTGGGGCCCCGGGGCCTGATGCCGAGTCCGAAGGCTGGGACGGTCACGACGGATATTGCGCGCGTGCTCAAGGAGGTCAAGGCCGGACGAGTTGAGTTCAAGTCGGATAAACAGTGCGGGATCCATGTGGGGATCGGAAAGCGATCGTTTTCGACCCAGCAGTTATTAGAGAATGCCCAGTCGCTGTTGGATGCGGTCAATCATGCGAAGCCTGCTTCAGTGAAGGGCAATTTAATCAAATCAATGTCCTTGTCCTCGACGATGGGGCCGGGATTGAAGATTGCCGTGTAAGGGTGTCACGGGATCGGTTGAAGGTGAGGATGAGACCATGGAACGAGTGGGAAAGATTTTTCGATCAGGGCTGCTGAAGAGTATCAGCGACGGCATCGCCTCCAGTCAGGCCACGTTTGTGATCAGTTATTCTTCGATGACGGCTAAGAAGATGGAGTCGTTTCGCAAGGGGATGAAAAAGCTGGGCGCCCGCGTGTATGTCTCGAAGAACCGGATCGCCAAGCTGGCCCTTAAGGAGATGGAGCATGGTTCGATCGCTGAAGATGTGACGGGGCAGACCGCCTTTGCCTGGACGAATGAGGATTCAGCAGCGGTCTCAAAGGCTTTGTTAAATTTTGGCAAAGAGTGCGAAGGATTTAAGGTTCATGGGGGGCTTGTCGACGGGGTTGTCTTATCGGATCAGGATGTCCGCCGCCTCGCCGACCTTCCGAGCAAAGAGGTCCTTCAGGCCCAATTGCTTGGCACTTTGGCGGCGCCCGTGACCCGATTTATGGGTGCATTAAATGCAAAAACACGAGATTTATTGTCAATCTTGAAGCAGTATAGCGAAAAAAAGGGAGGTAATTAGTATGTCTGATGCGACCACAGTAGAAGAGAAAAAGGAGAGCGTCGTGCTTTCCGACAAACTCGCCAAGATCGCCGAGCAGGTTGAGAGCCTGACCGTGCTTGAATTAGCTGATCTGGTCAAGGGCCTTGAGGACCGCCTTGGG
This sequence comes from uncultured Planctomycetales bacterium, assembly GCA_964450385.1. Taxonomy (GTDB): domain Bacteria; phylum Omnitrophota; class Gorgyraeia; order Zapsychrales; family JANLHA01; genus JAKLFA01. The sequence continues at coordinate 11,828 of CAYVEC010000033.1, read as the reverse complement.
ATCCAAGCGGCGGCTCCGATGCCTGCGGGGATGATGATGGCAGCTCCGGCCGCGGGCGGCGGCGCAGCGGCGGCGGCTGAGGAGAAAACATCATTTGATGTGATCCTGGCTGATGCTGGTGCTCAAAAGATCGCGGTGATCAAAGAGGTTCGCGCGATTACGAATTTGGGTTTAAAAGAGGCCAAGGACCTGGTGGAGTCTGCACCGAAGTCGGTGAAAGAGGGCGTCACCAAGGACGAGGCTGAAGAACTCAAGAAGAAACTCGAAGCCGCTGGCGCTAAAGTCGAGATCAAATAAATTCATTATTGCGCAGAGATGTGATGGTGAACGGTGCCCGGGGTGTACGTTCGCCATCACATCCTGTGTTTTCTGTTTTGATGCCGGTGTTTTTCTGAATGAGCCGTCAAGATCCTTTAACCGCCAAATAGAGATCGACCATGGAAAAACTGAAAATAAAGAATTTTGGCAAGATCAAAGATCACTTCGAACTGCCCCATCTCCTCGACATCCAGACCGTTGCGTATGCCGAGTTTCTGCAAGAGGGGGTCGAGCCTGATGAGCGTGAGGACAAGGGCCTGGAAGAGGTTTTTCGTGAGGTTTTTCCCCTTGAAAGCTATGATGGTCAGATCAAACTTGAGTATATCAATTATTCGTTAGGCAAGCCCAAATACACAGATCAGGAGTGCCAGCGCCGGAGCATGACCTTTTGCGCCCCGCTCAAGGTCCGCCTGCGTCTGATCACCCCGGTCGATATCAAAGAGCAGGAGGTTTATTTCGGGGATGTCCCGCTCATGACGTCGACAGGGACGTTCATCATCAATGGGGATGAGCGCGTTGTTGTCTCGCAGATCCAGCGTCCGCCGGGAGTCTCCTTTGAGGAAGAACTTCATCCCACGGGCCGCAGTATTTACCATGGCCGGATCATTCCGTCGCGCGGGGCCTGGTTCGAAATCAAATATGATCTCAACGACGTCCTGTTGGCCTATATTGACCGGCGCCGGAATTTTCCCGCGACACAGATTTTGCGCATTATGGGGTTGGTGGACGAGGCCGCGATGCGCCAGATGCTCGGGGATGAGGCCTTTGAGAGGCTGGCCCCGACCTTAGAAAAAGATCACACGGAAAGCAAAGAGGACGCCCTGTTGGATTTTTACCGCAAGATGCGTCCGACGGAGCCTGCGACCGTTGAGGTGGCGGAGGCGTTATTTTATCGTCTCTTTTTTGATCCGAAGCGTTATGACCTGAGCAAGGTCGGCCGGCATATCATTAATCGAAAGCTCGGGACATCCGTTCCTCTTGAGAACAGGGTGCTCGACATCCACACGGTCGTTGAGGTCATCCGGTATCTTTTTGGCCTTCGCGAAGGCACGGGAGACACGGATGATATCGATCATTTGGGCAACCGTCGTATTAAGACCGTCGGGGAGCTTGTTCAGAATCAGGTCAGGATCGGCCTGGCCCGTTTGGAGAGGTCCATCAAGGAGCGGCTTGTTGTTATGAGCTCGTTTGATAATCTCACCGCTCACCATTTGATCAATTCGCGTTTGTTCTCTAATCAAATTCATGATTTTTTTGCCCGAAGCCAGCTCTCGCAGTTCATGGATCAGGTGAATCCCCTTGCTGAGATGACGCACAAACGGCGTCTGAGCGCTCTGGGTCCGGGGGGGCTGTCGCGTGAGCGTGCCGGGTTTGAGGTGCGTGACGTTCATCCAACGCATTACGGCCGGGTCTGTCCGATCGAGACGCCGGAAGGTCCGAACATTGGGCTGATCGCCTCGTTGGCGACATGCGCCCGGGTGAATGATCTCGGTTTTATTGAGACGCCGTACTATAAAGTCGACAAGGGACGGGTCACGAATCGTGTGGAGTTTTTAACCGCCGATATCGATCAGTCAAAGAATATTGCCCAGGCGAACGTCGTGATCGACGAGCAGGGGGCGATCGTTGATAAAGAGGTCATTTGCCGCTACCGGACGGATTTTCCAAAGGTCAAGCCGCAGGAGATCGATTATCGGGACGTATCCACCAAGCAGTTGGTCTCGGTCGCGACATCGCTGATTCCTTTCTTGGAGCATGACGATGCGAACCGCGCCCTGATGGGGTCGAACATGCAACGGCAGTCAGTTCCGTTGATCACGCCCGAGGTGCCGTTCGTCGGGACGGGGATGGAAGAGAAGGTGGCGCGTGATTCTGGTGTTTTGGTGATCGCGGAGGAGGATGGGGTCGTTACGAAGGTCGATGGACGCCAGATCATCATCGGTGATCGGATTTATGGTTTGAGAAATTATCAGCGCTCGAACGCGAACACATGCGTTCATCAAAAGTCGATCGTGCGCCTCGGAGACAAGGTCAAAAAGGGCCAGGTCATTGCTGATGGTTTTGCCACGAGCCAAGGCCGTCTGTCCCTAGGGCGGAATGTGCTCGTCGCCTTTATGCCGTGGCGGGGATACAATTTTGAGGACGCGATTCTGATCAATCAGCGGGTCGTTCGTGAGGATGTCTTTACGTCGATCCATATTGAGAGATTTGAGGTCGAGGCCCGTGAGACGCGTCTTGGGAACGAAGAAATTACCCGGGACATCCCGAATGTCGGCGAAGAGGCCTTGAAGGACCTGAGCGCGGACGGGATTGTTCGTGTGGGGGCTGAGGTCAAACCGGGTGATATTCTCGTCGGCAAGGTAACGCCCAAGAGCGAGAAGGAGCTCTCACCTGAAGAGCGCCTGTTGAGGGCGATCTTCGGGGAGAAGGCTGCGGATATTCGAGACACCTCATTCACGCTTCCTCCGGGGGTCGAGGGTGTCGTCGTCAACGCCGAGGTATTCCAGCGCACGGAGAGGGGGCGGAAATCCAAGGCTGAAAAAATGAAGGCCGAGGAATCCGTTGTCAAGGTTCGCGAGTACTACCAGCAGGAGCGGGTGATCATCGAGGAAGAGCGGAGCAAGAAACTCTGTGACGCCCTCGGTATCAGTCAGAAAAAGCTTCAGGCCATGGATCTTGCGTCGCTCCCTGATGATTCCGAGGCCCACGCGATTGTGACGTTTTATCAGGACAAGATGGAAGAACTGGCGAATGAGGAAGAGCAGGAGGCCGAGCGCGTCCGACGGGGAGATGAGCTGCCGGCCGGAGTGTTGAAGCGTGTTGTGGTCTATGTCGCTACGAAGCGCAAACTTCAGGAAGGCGACAAGATGGCGGGCCGCCATGGGAACAAAGGCGTGATCTCACGGATCCTTCCCGAAGAGGATATGCCTTTCCTCGCGGACGGGACCCCGGTGGATGTTGTTTTGAATCCCCTCGGTGTGCCTTCTCGTATGAACGTCGGTCAGCTCCTTGAGACGCATTTGGGTTGGGCGGCGAAGGTCCTGGGACTCCATGTAGAGACACCTGTCTTTAATGGCGCCAAGGAGAGTGAAATTTGGGCGATGCTCAAAGAGGCAGGCCTGCCGGAGGGCGGGAAGGCGGTTGTCATTGACGGCTTTACCGGACAGCCGTTTGACCAGAAGGTGACGGTCGGCTATATTTATATGTTGAAGCTGAATCACCTCGTCGATGAAAAGATCCATGCTCGGTCGATCGGGCCGTATTCCCTGGTCACCCAGCAGCCGCTTGGCGGGAAGGCGCATTTCGGCGGTCAGCGTTTTGGGGAAATGGAGGTCTGGGCGCTTGAGGCGTATGGGGCGGCGTATACTCTTCAGGAGATGCTGACGGTCAAGAGTGATGATGTCCAGGGGCGGAGCCAGATTTACGAGGCGATCGTCAAGGGCGAGCAGCGGCTTGAGACCGGGATCCCGGAATCGTTTAAAGTCTTGGTGAAAGAATTGCAGGGCCTGTGCCTTGATATTAAGTTAGAGCGTGCGGAGGATGCTGCGGCAAAGGTGGCGAAGAAGTAGGTGAGGGGGCAGGGCACGGGTTGATCCATCTTTAAGGAGAACACGATGGTAAAAAAAGAAGACATCTTAAATCAGGATCGGATATCGATTCGTATCGCGGCGCCTGAGGTTATTCGTGCGTGGTCGTCGGGAGTGGTCAAGAAGGCCGAGACGCTGAATTATAGGACCTTGAAACCGGAAAAGGATGGGCTTTTTTGCGAGAGGATCTTTGGTCCCGTCCGTGACTGGGAGTGCAACTGCGGAAAATATAAGGGGATCAAATTCCGCGGCATCACCTGCGATCGTTGCGGGGTCACGATCGCCCGGTCAGCGGTTCGTCGTGAGCGTATGGGGCATGTTGAACTTGCCTGCCCGGTGACGCACATTTGGTTTTATAAGGCGGTCCCCAGTCGTTTATCGGCCCTCCTCCAGGTCTCGTTACGCAATCTTGAGAAATTGATTTATTACGAAGAATACGTTGTTCTTGATCCTGGCGAGACCCCCTTGAAGCATAAGGAGTTTTTGTCCGAGGATAAATATCAAGAGGCCCTCGTCAAATACGGAGGGGCGTTCAAGGCCAAGATCGGTGCCGAGGCGGTCAAAGACCTGCTGAAGGAGATCGATCTAGGGAAGCTCGCCAAGGAGCTGCGCAAGGACCTTGATGAGGCCAATCCCGCCGGGGCGAACGCCAAAAAGATCGCCAAGAGTCTCAAGATTATTGAGGACTTTAAGATTTCGGGGAACAAGGCCGAGTGGATGGTCCTCGACGTTCTACCCGTGATCCCTCCGGATCTCAGACCCCTGGTTCCGTTGGAGGGAGGGCGTTTTGCCACATCAGATCTGAATGATCTCTATCGACGGGTGATCAATCGGAATAATCGTCTTAAGAAGCTGATCGATCTAAATGCTCCTGAGATCATCGTGCGCAATGAAAAACGGATGCTCCAGGAGTCTGTGGACGCCCTGTTGGATAACGGCCGTCACGGACGTCCTGTTCTCGGGTCCGGCAACCGTCCGCTCAAATCCCTTTCGGATATGCTTAAAGGGAAACAGGGACGGTTCCGCATGAACCTGCTTGGGAAGCGCGTTGATTATTCAGGTCGTTCGGTCATCGTCGTGGGCCCGACCTTGCGGCTTCATGAATGCGGGCTGCCTAAAAAGATGGCCCTTGAACTATTTGAGCCGTTTATTATCCGCAAACTGCGCGAGAAGGGATATGTCCACACCATCAAGGGTGCAAAGCGCATGGTCGAGCGGGCGAAGGTCGAGGTTTGGGATATTCTTGACGAAGTCATTAAGGACCATCCGGTCCTCTTGAACCGCGCGCCGACCCTTCACCGTTTGAGCGTTCAGGCCTTTCAGCCAGTGCTCGTTGAGGGAAAGGCGATCAAGCTCCACCCACTCGTCTGTGCTGCTTTTAACGCGGACTTCGATGGTGACCAGATGGCGGTCCATGTGCCGTTGTCGCTCGAGGCGCAGATCGAGTGCCGTGTCCAGATGCTCTCGGTCAACAATCTGTTTTCTCCGGCCGATGGCCGTCCGATCGTCTCTCCGACGCAGGACATGGTCCTTGGTTTGTATTATTTGACGAAGGACGCGGGGCGCGAGCCGAAAATGGTCTTTGCGAGCCGCCAGGAAGTCATCATTGCGCATAACGACGGCGAGTTGAAACTTCATGATGCCATCCGGCTGCGGCTTGATACGCACTTGTGGGGCGATGAAAAGCCGTCGCTCATTATCTCGCAGGAGCGGGCCCTGTTAGGGGAGGATGCCGGTGCGACAGCTGTGGAAGCGCCGAAGACCCGGATCATCGAGACAACCGTGGGGCGTGTTTTCTTTAATGAACTTCTGCCGAAAGACTTCGGCTTTGTGAATGAGCTGCTCGACAAGAAACGGATCGGGGCGGTCATTTCCGATTGCTATAAGCGTTTTGGTCAGCAGATGACCGTTATCCTGTTGGACCGGATTAAGGAGTATGGGTTTCTCGCGTCGACTGAGGCGGGGATTTCGATCGCCATTCCGGACTTGACAAGCCCGAAGGAGAAGGAAAAATATATCGAGAAGGCCAAAGACGAGGTCGGCAAGGTGGAGGATCAGTACCGCAAGGGGATTATCACCGGCCGTGAGCGCTACAACAAGACCATCGACATCTGGACGCATACCACCGAACGGGTGTCAGACCTGGTCTTTAAACAGATGCAGGCGTTCAATCCGGTCTTTATCATGGCGGACTCCGGCGCGCGCGGGTCGCGTCTGCAGATCCGTCAGCTGTCGGGGATGCGCGGGCTGATGGCCAAACCGTCGGGTGAGATCATTGAAAATCCGATCACGGCGAGTTTCCGTGAAGGTCTTACGGTTTTGGAATATTTTATCTCGACTCACGGAGCCCGTAAGGGGTTGGCCGATACTGCGCTTAAGACGGCGGACGCGGGATATCTCACGCGGCGTCTTGTGGACGTAGCTCAGGAAGTGGTCATTACCGAAGAGGATTGCGGAACGATGAACGGGATCACGGTCTCGGCGATCGTTGAGGGTGACGAGCTCGTTGTTAGCCTCAGGGAACGCATCATCGGTCGAGTCGCATTGGATAATATCGTTGATGTTATTACGGACCAGGTCATTGTTGAGGCTGGCCAGGAGATCACGGAAGAAAAGGCCGCGGCGATCGAGCAGCTGGGGATCGAGAAGGTCCGTATCCGCAGCGTCTTGACTTGCGAGTCGGATCAAGGTGTCTGTGTTTGCTGCTATGGGCGGAATCTTGCCACGCGGCGGATGGTCGAGATCGGCGAGGCCGTCGGGACAATCGCCGCGCAGAGCATCGGGGAGCCTGGTACGCAGCTCACGATGAGAACCTTCCATATTGGGGGGACGGCGAGTCGCGCGGTTGAGCAGTCACATTATCAGGCGAAGAACAAGGGGTTTGTGAAATATCATCAATTGCGGGTGGTTGAGCGGAATGCCGAGTTTGTCGTTTTGAACCGGAACGGTGCTGTCAGCATCAACAACGAGTTCGGCCGCGAGTTCGAGCGCTATCAGCTCCCGCAGGGGGCGATGTTGAAGTTCGCGGATGGGGCTGCGGTCAAGGAAGATGATATTTTTGCGACGTGGGACCCGTACACGATTCCGATTATTACAGAGGTTAAGGGGTCGGTCAATTCAGAAGACATTCTTGCGGAGATCACCGTTCAGGATGAGTTGAATCCTGTGACGGGGATTGCGGAACGGGTTGTTGTTGAGCACAAGCTTCAGTATCATCCGCAGATCATTATTACAGATGACAAGAAAGAGATCGTCGGGATCTATTCGATCCCTGTGGGCGCACATATTCTTGTGAGTGATAAGCAGGATGTACGGGCGGGGGATCTGATTGCGAAGATTCCGCGTGGAGCCGGCAAGACGAGGGACATTACCGGCGGTCTGCCGCGGGTCGCGGAGCTTTTTGAGGCGCGTCGGCCGAAGGATCCCGCGGTCATCAGTGAGATCGATGGGTTCGTTGAGTTCGGCGAGGACAAAAAGGGTCTCCGAACGATCGTTGTCCGTAGCGAGACCGGGATGTCGAAAGAATACACGATCCCTCATGGGAAACATCCGAATGTCTACAAGGGCGATCGGGTTTTCGCTGGTCAGCAGCTGACCGATGGACCCGTTGTCCCGCAGGATATCCTGAGTGTCTGTGGTGATAAGGTTCTTCAGGAGTATTTGCTGAATGAGGTCCAAGAGGTCTATCGATTGCAGGGGGTCCGTATCAACGACAAGCACATCGAGTTGATCATTTCGCAAATGCTCAAAAAAGTCCGCATCGATGATTCTGGTGATTCGCCCTTCTTGGTCGGAGAGCAGATCGATAAGATCAAGTTCAAAAAGGCGAATGAGGAGATCATCAAAAAGAAGGGTAAACCCGCACAGGCGACCCCGCTTTTGTTGGGGATCACGAAGGTCTCGCTCACGACGGAGAGCTTCATTTCAGCGGCCAGCTTCCAAGAAACAACTAGAGTATTGACAGAAGCGGCATCAAGTGGTAAAATTGACATTTTACGCGGGTTAAAAGAGAATGTCATCGTAGGACATCTGATTCCTGCGGGGACGGGGTTGAAGTATTATCAAGAAGTGGAAATGGTGAAATATGCCGACGATACAGCAGTTAATCAGGAAGAGCCGGAACCTCAAGCAAAAGAAGACTAAGTCGCCTGCGCTTGATGAGTGTCCGCAGAAACGGGGCGTGTGTCTTCAGGTCAAAACGATGACCCCGAAGAAGCCGAACTCGGCGTTGCGGAAGATTGCGCGGGTTCGGTTGTCCAACAAGATTGAGGTTACGGCGTATATCCCCGGTGAGGGACACAATCTGCAGGAGCATTCAATCGTCCTGGTGCGTGGCGGCCGGGTGAAGGATCTTCCTGGGGTGCGGTATCATATTGTGCGTGGGACGCTGGATACGTCCGGGGTGGACAAGCGCAAACGATCACGTTCCAAATACGGTACAAAGCGAGCGAAGTAAGATGAGAAGACGTAGAGCAGAAAAGCGGGAGATCTCCGCTGACCCAAAATATAACAACCAGATGGTGGCCCGGTTCATCAACGTTATCATGATCGAGGGCAAAAAGAGTGTTGCTGAAAATATTGTGTATGGTGCCATCGATGCGTTGAGTGAACGGGTCACAGATGAGCCTGGAGTTAAGGTCTTTGTTAAGGCGATCGAGAATGTGAAGCCCCGGCTTGAGTTGAAGGCCCGCCGTGTTGGTGGATCGACCTACCAGGTTCCGATCGAGGTGGCTCCGAACCGGGCGAATTCCTTAGCGATGCGCTGGATACGTGATTTTGCCCAGAAGAAAAAGGGCAAGTCGATGCGGATGAAGCTTGCCGATGAACTCCTTGCGGCCTATCGGAATGAGGGCCCTGCCATTAAGAAGCGTGATGAGACGCATAAGATGGCGGACGCGAATAAGGCCTACGCGCATTTGCGCTGGTAAACCGGAATCAATCATTAAGAGTGAGATGGACATAGACGATTATGGCAGATAAGACACCACTAAAAGACGTTCGCAATATCGGGATCATCGCCCACATCGATGCAGGGAAGACGACTACGACCGAGCGCATCCTTTTTTATACTGGGACCATTCATAAGATGGGCACCGTCGATCAGGGAAATGCGACGATGGACTGGATGGAGCAGGAGCAGGAGCGGGGGATCACGATCACGTCGGCGAACACCACGACCTATTGGAAGGGAAAGAAGATCAATATCATCGATACCCCTGGGCACGTGGATTTTACGGTCGAGGTCGAGCGTTCGTTAAAGGTTCTCGACGGCGCGGTTGTCGTGTTATGCGCGACCGGTGGTGTTCAATCGCAGACAGAGACCGTCTGGCGTCAGGCGGATCGCAATAAGGTGCCGAGGATTTTTTTCATCAATAAAATCGATCGCATGGGTGCGGACTTCATGCGCGTTATCGGGCAGATCCATGACCGGCTCGGGTGTAATGCGGCGCCGATCCAATTTCCTGACGGGAATGAAGATAATTTTAAGGGTGTGGTTGATCTTATTAATATGGATTATATTGTATGGTTGGATGACACGGGGATGAAGTTTGAGCGTGGACCGATCCCTGATTATTTAAAAGAGAAGGCGGCTGAGATGCGTCACATCATGCTCGAGCGTCTCGCCGAGGCGGATGATGGGATCATGGAGAAGTTTTTAGAGGAAAAGGAGATCTCTCCGGCTGAGATTCATGCGGCGGTTCGTAAAGGAGTTATTGCGACGACCTTCTTGCCGGCACTCGTAGGGACGGCGCTGAGGAACCGCGGGGTCCAGCTCCTTCTTGATGCCGTTACCGCGTACCTTCCGTCGCCGCTGGATGTCCCTGCCGTTATTGGCCACAAATTAAATTCCGATGAGAAGATTGAGCGTAAGGTCAGTGCCGATGAGCCGTTCGCGGCCTTGGTATTTAAGATCGCATCGGATCCTTATGTGGGAAAACTGTTTTATACTAGGGTGTATTCCGGCAGGTTCCAATCCGGGACAACGGTCTATAATTCAAGCTGCGATAAGCGGGAGCGGGTGTCTAAGATCGTCGTGATGCATGCGAACAAACAGGCTATTGCCGATACTGTTGAGGTTGGAGAGATCGTGGCGCTTGTGGGGTTGAAGGAGACGAAGTCCGGGGACACCTTGTGCGATGAGAAAAATCCGATTGTCCTGGAACGGATGAAGGTCCCGGACCCGGTTGTCGCGATGTCGCTCGAGCCCAAGTCGAAGGCTGACCAGGATAAGCTCAGTCTGATTGTTCGGAAATTTTTGGATGAGGATCCGTCGCTGGCCTGCGCCTATGATGAGGATACTGGGCAGACGATCCTTTCGGGGATGGGCGAGCTGCACCTTGAGATCATTATCGATCGTATGCGCCGGGAGCACAATCTGGATTGTAATATCGGTCGTCCTCAGGTCGCGTATCGTGAGGCGATCACGCGTAAGGTGACGGACGTTCAGGGGAAATTCATTTCGCAGACGGGTGGCCGCGGTCAATATGGCCATTGTGTCATTAATATGGAGCCGAATGAGGAGAGAGGCAAGGGAATTGTCTTCGTCAACAAGATCAAAGGTGGGAACATCCCGCGTGAGTACATCGCCCCGATCGAAAAAGGGATCCGTTCGGCAGCCCTGAGCGGGGTTTTGGCTGGATATCCGGTGACCGATTTTACTGTGACGCTGATCGATGGGTCTTATCATGAGGTTGACTCAAGTGAGTTCGCGTTTCAGATGGCTGGGCGGATCGCCTTTCAGGATGCGATGCGAAAAGGCGGCCCGGTCTTCCTTGAACCTATCATGTCATTGGAAGTTGATGTGCCGGAAGAATTTATGGGGTCTGTTATCGGAGACCTCAATACCCGTCGTGCAAAAATTGTGGAATTGGGGAATCGTGGTAAAATTAAGACCACTCGTTGCGAGGTCCCGTTGTCGGAAATGTTTAACTACGCCAACGCCTTGCGGTCATTAACGCAGGGGCGTGCCTCGTTCTCGATGGAGCCGGCCTTCTACGCAGAGGTTCCGCATCATATCGGAGAAGAGATCAAAGGGGCGCGTCAAGATGTTGTGCGACGCCAATAGATGTAATGATGAAAGCCAAAAATCTTAAATAGGAGGAGGGGAATTATGGCTAAGGAAAAGTTTGTTAGAAATAAACCCCACTTGAATGTCGGGACAATCGGGCACGTCGATCATGGGAAGACCACGCTGAGCGCTGCTATTACTACTGTTCTGGCGAAAAAGGGGTTAAGTGAGCTCCGCAGCTATGATTCCATCGATAACGCCCCGGAAGAACGCGACCGTGGGGTTACGATTAATATTTCTCACCTGGAGTATCAGACCGAGAAACGGCACTATGCCCATATTGACTGCCCTGGGCACGCTGACTATATTAAGAACATGATCACGGGTGCGGCTCAGATGGATGGTGCCATCCTGGTTGTGTCGGCGGCCGACGGGGCGATGCCTCAGACCCGCGAGCATATCCTGCTTGCTCGTCAGGTGAACGTTCCGCGCCTGGTGGTTTTTATGAATAAGTGCGATCAGGTCGATGATCCTGAACTCTTGGATCTTGTTGAGATGGAGCTCCGCGAGCTGCTTAGCAAATATGAGTATGACGGGGATAATACTCCGATCGTCAAGGGGAGCGCTCTTGAGGCATTGAATAATCCGGATGATGCGACGAAGACCCAGTGCATTCTTGATTTGATGAATGCGGTTGACGAGTGGATTCTCCTTCCGGCTCGTGACCTTGACAAGCCTTTCTCGATGGCTGTTGAAGACGTCTTCTCAATCTCTGGACGCGGGACAGTCGCCACAGGCCGTATCGAACGCGGGAAGGTTCACGTGGGTGAAGAGGTCAATATCGTTGGGATGCAGGAGGCCATTACATCGACGGTTGTCACGGGTGTCGAGATGTTCCGCAAGGAGCTTGATGA
>CAYVEC010000032.1:0-14498 GCA_964450385.1 uncultured Planctomycetales bacterium | reverse complement strand
TATGACGCGCCGCGCTCGATCGGGTATATCGCGCCGTTCTATGGGAATTTTGGGGTGCTTGTTAAGGCTTACGCGTACATGATGATGCTCGGCCGCCGCGGGCTCAAACAGGTCAGTGATCATGCGGTCCTCAACGCCAATTATCTTCGCGTGGCGCTTCAAGGGGACTATGACGTCGCCTATGACGCGACCTGTATGCATGAGTGCGTTTTCTCGGCAACTCGGCAGGCCCAACAGGGGGTTCATGCGATCGATATCGCCAAATTCCTGATCGACCAGGGGATTCATCCGATGACGGTCTATTTCCCGCTCATTGTGAAAGAGGCCATGATGATCGAGCCGACCGAGACCGAGTCCAAAGAGACCATGGACGCGTTTATTCGAACGATGCGCGAGGCCGCGGCCCTGATCGAGCGGGACCCCGAGGCCTTCCACGCCTTACCCCAGACAATGCCGATCTCGCGGCCCGACGAAGTTAAGGCCGCGCGTGAACTGAACGTCAATTATTTTAACCAGCGCTAGCGCCTGCTCGGCGTCTTGGTATGAAGACCCTCGACATCTCCTTTTTAGATCCTGCCGTGAATATCCTGTATGATCATTTTTTATTTTGGCACGCCGAGTGGTGCGGCGGCGGCGAGGTTCTGCGCCTGTGGGAATCCCCTCGGACCTGCGTGGTCTTGGGCCGTGTGGGGTCAGAGGGGGAGGACGTTGACAATGATCGTGCCCGGCGCGATGGTGTTCCGGTCGTCCGTCGGGCCTCAGGGGGCGGGACGGTCCTGCAGGGGCCTGGGTGCCTGAACTTTTCTTTTGTCGTGTCAAAGGCCGATCGGCCGGGGATCAACGATCTCCGGAGGTCCTATCAGGAAATTCTTAGCTGGGTCGTTCGAGTCCTCGCGGCGGTCGGCTGCCAGGCCCGTGTCCTGCCGGTGTCGGACCTTGCCCTTCCCGGCGGGCTGCGAAAGATTTCAGGTAATGCCCAATACCGGGGGCGGCGCTTTATTCTTCACCACGGGACGATCCTGTATCAGTTCGATCTCGCCCTGATCGAGCGCTACCTGCGGCTCCCGCGGAGCATGCCGGAATATCGGGCGGGCCGCGGGCATCGCGATTTTGTTGCCAACATTTCTGCGTCATCGAGCGGGTTGCGCGCGGCCTTTTATCAGACCTTTGCTGATGGGCCCGTCATTACCCGTCTGCATCGTGAGGACGGGCAGGCCTTTTTGGACTTTGTCCGGGAGGGATGCGGGGGACAAAAAATATGGGCCGGGTACAAATCAACGGGGATTAATATTGACACGGTCCCGCATGATAATATAATGGTTAATGAAAAATATAAGTAATTGAAATATATATGGTTTGAAACTTCTTTAAACTAGGAGGGAAACATGAAAAGGATGGGGATTTTTTTAGTCTTTTCGTTCCTCGGTGTTGCGGTATGGGCAGGGGAGTCTTCAGCCCAATTGATCAATTATGGCCGCCGTAATGTCTATGTAAAAGGCAATACCCCGGGTTCCACGGAAGTCGTGGAGAATGTCCCTGAGTGGGCGCGGGTCCTTCCTGAGGTCAAAAATCGGGAGGATGAAAAATACGATACGAACCGTGACGGATGGCTTCAATCCGCCGAGGTCAAGGTCATGCTGCGCGATGTCCTTGTTAATGTCGATAAAAAAGGCCTCGTGAAGATCGAGTCTGATGTCCTGAAAGAATATGATGTCAATAAGGACGGGTATATCAAGCCGAATGAGATCGCTCGGATCCGTCAGGATGTTAAGGGTTAACGAGCGCGTTTTGGGTCGGGGTCTTGGGTGTGATTGATGGCATGAGGAGCCGCACGGTGCTCAGCAAATATATCTGTGGTGGAGTGGTCATCCTTTCCCTTTTTGTCATGCCGGCCGCGTCGAGTTCCGAGGGCTCGCCGGGCTCGCCGGGCTCGCCGGCCGAATCGTCTCAGGATCCGTCCATGTCTCCGTCTGATCGTCCACTATCTGATTATGAGACCTATCTTGCCTTCTTTGAGGAAGTCTTCAAGACGATGCAGGAGAATTATTTTCAGGAGGTCCGTCGGGAGGACTACGAGCGTTTCCTTGGGATGTTCAAGGAGAAGATCTACAGTCAGCTTCAGGGTGAGCACAAAAGCAGTGATTATATCAAATGGCGGAGCGCCGCCTATCTCGTCGATTTCTTGAAGGTTCAGGATGATATTTTTTCTGCCTTTATGCCGCCTCAGGCGGCCGAGGCCTTTGCTCAGGAGGTTTTGGGCAAACGCATTGATCTTGGGATCGAAGGCGAAATCGTTGATACCGGGTATTTGGTGGGCCGCGTCGAACCGAGGGCCGATGCCTATGAGCGGGGCCTGCGCGCGGGCGATATCATCGTTCAGCTTAATGCCGAGGATGTCCGTGGGATGGACGAGGCCCGGCTGAAGGAGCTGCTCCTGCCGATGGAGGGCGAGAGCGTGACGATCGTCTATGTCGATCATGCCGACGGGGCGCTCAAGACCATCGCGCCGGTCAGTAAGGAATATTTTAAGCAGTTTGTGTCCATGGCATCAACCAATGTTCCCGGCGTTTACTGCATTCGGATTGAGCGCTTTAATCAGATGACGGCTGAGGATATGGGCGCTTTTATGGCCTATATCATTCAGCAGGGGGCGAAGGGCCTGATCATTGACCTTCGCGGCAATCCCGGCGGTCCGCCGCTTGCGGCTCGGGCGATCTCATCATTTTTTCTCACGCCGGATGAAGAGTTTGCTTATTTTCAACGGCTCGATGAACCCAAGATGTCTTTGTCGGTCCCGAATATCCCGCCGGCCTTTCATTTCAACGGCGAGATCGTTATTCTGATCGATGAAAAGAGCGGCAGCTCGTCGGAATTGTTCTCAGGAATCCTTCAGCGGCGGGGGCGGGCCCAGCTCATGGGGGTCAATTCAGCCGGCCAGGTCTTTTTGAAGCGGATGTTTGATATGTCAGACCAGTCCATGCTGCTTCTCGTTACGGCGCGGGGGCATCATCCTGACGGTGCGGTTTTTAGTTTTTCGGGGCTCGAGCCTGATCTGCCCTATCAAGAGGGCGAGGATAAGGCGATTCATTATGCCGCCCTGTATTTGGGTCAAAAAATCTATCGGAAATAGATCGGTCCCCATTATGACGGGGCGGACATTAGGCGGAGGAAAACACCGTGTCGTTTTTAGTGTTTCTTTTGTGCCTTCAAGTGGTGGCGACCGGAGCGGTGATGGTCGTCTTGTTTTTTGTCATGAAAAAAATGCTCCTGGACCTGGCCTTTCAGCATTTGGCAATGTGGCGGCTTGGGGAAGAGTACCGTGAGGATCGGAGCGGGGTGACGGTCGTCGTTACATCAGCGGATCCTGTTCCTCAGGGGATCGCCCGTCGGTTAATCGAGGTGGTTCGGCAGAATATTCAATTCCCTGTTGAGGTACGGTGGCGCGTTGATCGCGCCATTATCGGAGGGGCGGTACTCTTGCTGGATGGGGTTGAAGTGGATTTTAGTCTCCGCGACCGGTTACGATCGATCGTGCGGCGATCAGGTTAGGAAGAACATCAGTCTTATGCGAACACTTGTGGTCATCCCGGCCTATGAAGAATCGGCGAATATCGTTCAGACCGTACGGGACGTCATGTCCGCCGGCTATGAGCGGGTCCTTGTGGTCGACGATGGGTCGACCGATGCGACGGCCGAGCGGGCACGTGAGGCTGGGGCTGTGACGCTCCGTCTTCCGTTTAATCTCGGGATCGGGGGCGCGGTTCAGACCGGGCTCCTGTACGCAGAGCGGCACGGTTATGACCTTGTCGTGCGAATCGATGCCGACGGTCAGCATCGGGCCTCGGATGCCGCAGCCCTGTGCGTCCCCATCGTGAATGACTATACCGATATGGCAATCGGGAGCCGGTTTCTTCAGGACGAGGGATACAAATCATCGTTGGTCCGTCGTCTGGGAATTGGGTTTTTTGCCTGGCTGATCAGCTCGCTGACGCGGAGCCCGGTGACAGATCCGACATCGGGATTTCAGGCCTTTGGTCGTCGGGCGATCCGGGTCTTTTCTAGGTGTTATCCATCGGATTTTCCTGAGCCGGAATCGATCATGGTCGCCCACCGATATGGATTGACGGTCTGCGAGGTCCCGGTCGTGATGCGGGAACGCCGCTGCGGGCTGTCGTCGATTCGATACATTCGGACGTTGTATTATATGATCAAAGTGAGCCTGGCTATTATTTTGGATACGGTGAAAACACGCCGTCGACAGGAACCAGCTGAATCGGGGCCGAGTGCGGGGTAAGGAGGGGAGTTGTCATGAGAATCCAGATCCTGGTGGTGGGGCTTTTTGTTGTCCTTATCGGTATTATTCTTGAGCTTATCCGTCGGGAACGGTTGACCTTTAAATATGCAGTGGGGTGGCTCGGGATCAGCCTGGTCGCGGTCATCTGTGGGGTTCTGGGTCGTTCGCTTGAGGCGGTCTCGGCGGGATTGGGGTTTGTTTTGTTGAGCAATTTTGTTTTTTTTGTGGCTGTCTTTCTCGCGATCTTTTTAGGGCTGATCATGACGGTCTTTCTCTGCCAGCACCAGCGTCAGAACGAGCGGATCGCCCAGCGGATCGCGCTGCTTGAAGAAGAGGTCCGACAGCGTGTGCCCTCGCGGCCCGAAAGGGGAGGTGATGACGAAACGGCAATTTCCTGATGATCATTCCTGGGACGTGTTTTGGTCGCGCCGGCATGTCGCCGCGGTAGAGAGGGTGTCATTTTCGAAGCAGCGGATCCTGCGCCTTCTCGAACCGGTGATGACGCCGGGCGGTACAGCCCTTGATGCCGGCTGCGGGAGCGGTTTCTTTAGCAGGGTCTTTTCTCGTCGGGGCATGAAGGTCATCGCCGCAGATTATTCGCAGGAGGCCTTGGGACTCACGCGCGAGGCGACGGGGGGGGAGGCGCGGTTGCTTCAATGTGACTTTCTGAAGGACTCGTTGGCTCGCACAATCCCCGAAGAGGTTGATCTTGTTTTTTCCGATGGGCTCCTTGAACATTTTGATGCCGATCAGCAAAGGACGATGTTGCAGAATTTTTCCTCGGTCTTGAAGCCTGATGGAGTGGTGGTCACAGTCGTGCCGAATCGATGGTCGCCCTGGCAGCTCATCCGGCCGTTCCTCATGCCGGGGATCGAGGAGCAGCCGTTCGAGTTGCGAAGGTTGATTGAGCGCCATCTTGACGCTGGATACACGGTCTTTCGTTCGGGCGGGCTTAATGTCCTGCCGTTTCGGTATTCGCCTGAATTCATGGGGCCGTATTTTGGGATGCTGCTCTATGTCTTTGCCACAAAAAGGCTTTAACGCGTCATGAACACCCAAGAAAATCCTGCGGTCAGCGTTGTTATTCCGGTTTTTAACGGCGAGCGAACGATCGGCCGTGTGCTTGAAAGGGTCACGGCCCAGGAGGGTTGCCCTCCGTTCGAGGTGGTTGTTGTGGATGACGGATCGACAGACGGAACTCCAGCGGTCGTCCAGAAGGCACGGGGAGTCCGTTATATCCGTCAAGAGAATCAGGGGCCGGCAGCGGCGAGAAATTGTGGTGCTCGGGCCGCGCGGGGGGAGTGGATCTGTTTTACGGATGCGGATTGCCTCCCGCACCCGGATTGGATCACCCGCCTGGTCACGGGATTTCAGGGAGACCGGGTCACGGCCGTCATGGGGAGTTACGGGATCGCGAATCCCGAGTCATGGCTCGCAGGCGCCATTCATGCGGAGATCCTCTATCGGCATCGGACTCTGATGTCGGAAGCGCCTCAAGTGTTTGGAAGCTATAATGTTTGCATCCTGCGGGAACGGTTTTTAGCCCTGGGCGGTTTTGACGAGGCCTATCGGCATGCGAGCGGTGAGGATAATGACCTGAGCTATCGGATGATTGAGGCCGGGGATCAGATCCGTTTTGCCCCCGAGGCGCTCGTGGACCATTTTCATCCTGTCTCAGTCCGGCGTTATCTTTATGAGCAGGCGCGGCATGGTTTTTGGCGGGCAGCGATGTATCTGCGGCACCCGGCTCGGATGCGGGGGGACGGGTATACGTTCTGGAAAGATGGGGCTGAGGTTGTTGGATGTTATCTGGCCGCTGGTTTCGGCCTTCTGGGCCTCTGGGTCCCGGGGGCTGAATGGGGGGGTGTGATCCTTGTCGTGACCGGTCTGGCCGGTGAATGGGTTTTTTGCCGAAAACAGTTTAAGCTATTTAATAAAAACGGGTTATATTTTTCCATGGTCCTCTTGGCCCGTGCTGTGGCGCGCGGGTTGGGCCTGGGTTTGGGTATTGTGGCGCTGATCATCCAGGCTGTGCAGGGGAGGGGGGGTCTTAAAAAAATTTAAATTTTTTTTCGCCGGATGAATTTTTGCTCATGGCGAAAATTTTTTTCTGTCTGTTTTTTCTACCCTGGGTTTCTCCTCGAGAAAACTGAAAAAAAACCGCCTCTCATTCATCAAAAAAAGTCCTTTAACCCTTTGAAACAAATAACACTTATGTTATTATTACAGTAAGGAAATTTCTTTCTTGGGGGGGGGTCTATCCTCTCTAAGAATTATATATAAATTAAGTAGTAAAAATAGGTTAAATAACAACACATGGCATATTACTCAATACTAGGTTTTTCCCGCGAGCCGTTTTCGACAAGCCCGGACCCTGCCTTCTTTTATTTGACAAAAGAACATGATATGGCTTTGACGAATATCCTCATCGAGCTGCATTTAAAGCGCGGTCTTTCGGTGATTTTCGGGGACATCGGCACCGGCAAGACCTCGCTCTCCCGGATGCTCGTCCTCGAGCTGAGCAAGCGCGGGAACATGCAGTTTCATATGATCCTGAATCCGGCCTTTGAGAATGAGGAGCAGTTCCTCCGCTGTCTCGTTCAGAATTTTGACGTCGAGACGGCCTTGAAGATCGACCTCTCGTCGGCCCATCTCCTGGAGCTTCGCGATGCCTTTGAGCGGTTCCTGATCCAGAAGGCCGTTCAGGAGAAACAGACGGTGATCCTGATCGTCGACGAGGCGCAGAAACTCGATATGGCAACGCTCGAGACGCTCAGGGTCCTGCTTAATTTTGAGACAAACGAGTTTAAGCTCCTCCAGCTCGTTCTCCTCGGCCAGGTTGAACTGTATCCCAAGATCGTCAACATGCCTAATCTGATGGACCGGATTAGTTTTAAATATACGCTCAACCCCCTCGACGTCAAAGAGACCAAAGAGCTCATTAAATTCCGCATCCAGACCGCGGGGTATCTGAGCCAGATGGAGCTCTTCGCGGACGAGGCGGTGAGCGAGATCTACAATTTCACCCGGGGCTATCCCCGAAAGATTACGAAGATCTGTCATCAGGCGTTGAAGGAGTTGATTCTACAGAACAAGCAGGTCATTGATCGCGCGTTGGTTCGGGACGTCATCGAACGCGAGAATCAGTTCCGTATCCCGGGATTGGGTGCGGGGCAGACGGACGTCCCCTGGAGTCGATATCAGCAAGGCGGGATATCCGGGTAGAGGGTTTCTATCGGGATATTAGCGCTGAGCTAAACAGTACGGGAAGCGGGAACACATGGCAAAAGAAACCGCCGAACAGAAGCTGCTCAAGCTTATTGAGGCAACGAACGCTCAAGACGGCCCGGCCGAAAGCACGGTTGTAGCAGCTGCCCCTGCTCAGGAGGCCCAACGGATGTTTGAATCCGTTCGGGGGACCGGTCCGGGCGGGGCTTTCGTTTTGCCTTCCTTGTTTGGAAATCTCAAATCAAACTTTAACATCTCGTTGCCGGCCTTTGACGTCCGGAATATGACCCTTCGTGAGGTCAACTGGATGATGGCGTTCGTGGTCGTGGCTATCGCGATTAATTTCGGCCTTGGCCTGACTCGTCATTTTCAGGAGGCCAAGAGGGAGGTCGCGATCGATGAGCAGCCGGCGGTGACGTTCCGTAAAGAGAGTCTGCCGATCTTTGGGGAGCTCGGTCAATATTTGGCCTCAATTTCCTCGAGGAATATTTTTCAGCCCTATGAAAAGAAGGTCGTCGAGGCTGCGATGGAGCAGCAGATCCCGATCGAGATCCTTGGGATCAAAAGGGTCGTTGAAAAGACCCGGGAGTTGCGGCTTGTGGGGATCTCCTGGCTTGATTCACCCGAGACGGCCTCGGCCATGGTGGAGAACGCGAACAGCGGGGTCACGTATTTTTTGAGGATCGGCGACAAGGTCAATGAGGTGCTCGTGAAGGCGATTTATGCGGACAGTATCGTGGTTGAATATCAGAGCGAACAACTGGAACTGAAATTATGAAGACGATCATGCGGCGACAGGGATGGTTCGGAGGGGCGATGGTGGCCATCGTAGCAGGGGTCTTTGGCTTAGGCATCGGGGTCCCCGGCGCCTGGGCCCAGGGTGCGGCACCGGCTGCGCCGGCGGCCAAGGAGGCGGGTGCCCCGGCAACAGCTCAGACGCTTCTTGAAGAATTGGCGAATGATCCGAAACGGGCCCAGATCACGGATTCGTTTTCACCCAATCCGATCCTGATCGATGAGGAATGGGAGCGCTTGTCGGACTTGATGGACCGCGTCATGACCCTGGATGTCCGCGAGATGAATGTGGTTGATGTGTTAAAGTTCCTGGCCCTGAAGGGGAATTTTAATCTCGTTACGAGTAGTCAGGTGCAAGGGCGGGTCACCCTGTATCTTAAGAACGTCAAGATCAAGGACGCCCTGGATATCATCCTGATCTCGAACGGACTGGCCTATCACGTCGAGCATGATATCGTGCACGTGATCTCGGAACAGGAATACGAGATGATGTACGGCAAACGGTTCAACATGAAGAATATCGTCGAGATCATTAAATTAAAATATGCCAAACCGAGCTACGTCCTTTCCGCCCTGGAGGGGGTCAAGAGCACCTTGGGTCGGATCATTATCGATGAAGATACGGGATCGGTGGTGCTTATTGATACCCCCAAGGCGATCGCTCAAATGAAAAAGATCGTGTCCGAGATCGAGACCCCGCTCGAGCCGATTGTATATACGCTTCAGTATGCGAAGGCCGCGGACATTTTGGATCAGCTTAAGGCCCGGATTGACGCCAATGCGGTGGGTTCCATTGCCATCGATGAACGAAGTAATAAGGTGGTGATCCGTGCGTATCCGGATCGTCGGACTGAAGTTGAGCAGGTCCTGAAAAGTCTTGATTCTCCGACGAAGGAGGTCCTCGTTGAGGCGCGTGTCCTTCAGGTCGTTTTTAAACCGGAGATGGATTTCGGGATCGATTGGGATGCCGATTTTTCCGGGCAGAACATGCGGGTGTCGTCGATCATGCTTAATGAATCCGCCCTGAATAGCACTGATAATCTGTATCCGAATTATGGGCGATTGGCCATCGGATCGGTCAACCCGAATAATTTTCAGCTTCGTATACGGGCCTTGAAGCAGGTGAGCGATACAAAGATCCTCTCAAGTCCTAAGATCCTGGTGACGAATAACGAGGAGGCGCAGATCCATGTCGGAGATACCGTGCCCTATATTATTTCGACGACATCCGGGACCGGGGAGAATGCCATCACCTCGGAGGATGTCCGTTTTGTTGACGTCGGGCTCAAACTGAGCGTCCGGCCCACGATCAATGATGATGGTTTTATTACCATGGCCTTGCGTCCCGAGATCTCAACAGTCGTCAGTTATGTCGATTCTGAGGGCGGCGGGATCCCCAAGGTCAATAAGACATTGGTCGAGACCACCGTGATGGTCAAGGACGGGGCGACCGTGGTCTTGGGGGGTCTCAAGAAAGACAATAAGGCATTGACGACCGTCGGTGTTCCGATCCTGATGGATATCCCGCTTTTGGGAAAGGTCTTTCGCTCCCAGAGCGAGGAGGTCGAATCAACGGAGATCGTGATTTTTATCACGCCCCATATTATTTCAGGGGCGGAGCGCCGTCATGATGAGTATCGGGGAACGATTAAAGAGCATACAGGGTATGACGGGACTAAGGCGCCGTCGACACTGAAACTGAAAGAGTGATATGCGGATTCCGTGGGGACAACAGATCGTGAGATGGGGCCTGCTCGGAGCGGGGTTGGCCTCGTGCGCATTTGGGGTGTCTGGGACTGTCTGGGCCCAGGTGGTCGACAATGAGGCCGTCGTGATCGAGACCAATATTGATGTCGAGCAGGTCGTTGATGACCCGGTCGATGCCCCCGTGCCTTCGGTCACGACGGAATTCTCGCCGGCGCCTCGGGCTCCGGTGGAGGAGGCTGCGCAGGGCCCGGGGATTATCGTGACCCCGGAGGATGTGAGCCGGACAAGCCGCGCCTTGCGTCAGGCGATCGAAAAGAATCGTGAGTTTCTTTTACAGAATCGTCAGCTTGAAGAGGAGGTTAAGGTCCTTCGAGGGGACCAGCGCCTTCAGCGGAATCGGGCCGATGCCCTTGAGGAGCAGGTTGGCGCCTATCGTCAGCAGGTTGACCAGGCCGTTGAGTTGAAAGAGGAGATGGTCAAAAAGGTCGAGGACCTCGCCGGCCGGATGCAGGACCGCGAAGGGGAACTCCTCGGCCGGATCCGGACCCTCGAGCAGATGTTGAGTGAACAGCAGAAGCTCGCCGAGCAAATGGAGCAGCAGGCGAGGCGTCCACGCGGAGGGGCCGCTGCCGGCACAGGTTCGGGGGACGGTACGGGTGGTGGGCCCTCGGCCGAGACTCTGGGTCAGGGGAGCGGGCTTGATGTTCTTGCGATGATCGAAGACCTTGAGCAGACCCGCCAGCAGATCCGTGAGGACGAGGCCCGGGTCCATTACAACATGGGCAATATTTTCTTCCATCAAGGCAATTATATTCAGGCGGCGTACCAGTATGAGCGGGCCGTGGAGCTTAATCCTGGCGATGCCCATGCCCATTTTAATTTGGCGTATGTCTGTGGCGATTTTTTAAAGGATTTCGAAAAGGCGCTCACGCATTATCGGCAGTATTTGTTTTTAAATCCCCAGGCCGATGACGCGGTGCTTGTTGGGGAAAAAATCGTCGAGGCGCAGACATACGGGCGGATCCGGATGGATGAGCTGCGGATCGACAAGGATGTGAACAAAAATTACGGTAAGAATTATGCGTGGTAACGCGTTGTGAAAAGGAACAACGCGGGTCGTTAAAGAACACATGGCAACGCGACGAAGAGACAACTTGGGGCGACTCATCCGGGGGCTTAGGGAGAGACTCTGCGTGGGTGAGGAAGGAACGAGCCGTTATACCATCCTGATCGCAGGGGTTATAGCCGCGGCTTTGCTGTTAATCTCGGCGGTGGCTTTTGCCCAGTATCTCGGCGGATCCGGTGTTGGGTATACCTCAGGGACATCCGAGTCTGAGAGCGCAGGCAGCAATGATGATTCACCGGGGTATCTCACTTTTATTGATCCATCAGGCAGCGCTTACGGGGTGCCGAATGTGGACCCCGCCACTAGTTTTGTTCCTCAGCCGGTCGTTGTCCTAAAAGATGCCGACGGCAATACAATTATTAATAGCACGGATACGGTGACGGTGGCGATCGCGATGGCCTCTGTTGACGGCGCGACCTTAAGCGGGACCGCGAGCGAGACCCTGTCGTCGGGTGTGGCGAATTTTAGCGGCAATGGCCTTCAGATTGACAAGTCGGGGCTTTATACCCTTCGCGCCACCGCAACGGTCAATGGGCAGACCGTTCGCGGCGATTCGAACATCTTTACCGTGCATCGGTATGATGTCACCGGAACCGTGACGTACAATGACGCGGGCACCTTTAATATTGTTGCCTGGCTGAAGCGCGAGGTCACCGGCACCCTTGCGGACCTCGAGGCCGCGGATTCGTGTACCGTCTCGGTCTTTACCTCTGGCGGCACGGCGAAAGAGGTGACGGCTCAGGCGATGACGGTCAATGCCACAGCGGACAACTGTACGTATACCGCATGGACCCCTTCGGATCCAGACGATACCTATATTGTTGAGGCGACCCTGGTCTTTAATGGTATCACGATGACGGGCCGGTTTGAATATGAACCCACTGCGGCCCAGCTCGCGGCGGTGAAGGCCAAGACCGATACCATTGTCTGGACCGATGTCACTGCGATCAAAGCGAAGACCGATACGATTAACTGGACCCAGATCACCGATATCAAAGAGAAGACGGATACAGTGAATTGGCTGGATGTCGGGGTCCTTGTCTCTGAGGTCGGCGAGATCAATACGGGGGGTGTGAACTGGCTTGATATCGGGGTCATGACCAATCGCGGGATCAATTGGGACAATATCGAGGGCGGGGGCACGGTCACTGGGGGAGGCGGGGGACATCAGCTTGCCTTGTCAGTGACGTTCTCCGGCGGGACATATCGAATTTTTTCGTGGCTCTTGTACGATGGCCAGAAGGTGGCCTTGGAGGGCGCGGACAGCGCTGTTGTTTCGATCTTTCAGGCAGACGGAAGCGCCTCGACTGGATGTTCGGGGGCCTGTTCGAGTAAGACAATGAGTGTTGATACGGATCAGGATTGGGTGTCGTATAGCAGTTGGACGCCGGATAATACAACCCAAACCTATATGGTTTTTGTGACGCTAACCGATGATTCAGCCGGGGTGAATTATCAGGCAGGTTTGGAGTATCGACCGGTTATTGATGCCCAGACCTCGGTGAATTGGACGGATATGGAAAGTCTCACGAAGAGCGGGGTGAATTGGCTTGATATCGGTGTTATGAGCAGTCGTGGGGTGAACTGGACCGATATGGGGACGATGACCGTTGCGGGGGTGAATTGGTTTGATATCGCCTATATGAGCGGCGCCGGCACCAATTGGGACAATACGATCAATTGGGACAGCCTCGCGACCTTGACCACAGCCGGGGTGAATTGGGTGGATCTGTCGGTGATGAGCGGTGCGGGTGTTAATTGGGATGGAATAGGGGTCCTGAGTTCAGCTGAGGTCAATTGGTCCGACATTGGGGTCTTGTCATCGCAGGGGATCAATTGGGCGGATATTGATTTGCTTAGTGATGCGGGGGTGAATTGGGCCGACATCGATAAGTTGAGCGATGCGGGGATCAACTGGTTGGATGTGGATGTGTTAAGTGATGCAGGGATCAATTGGCTTGATATCGACAAGTTAAGCGATGCTGGGGTGAACTGGGAGGACCTCGACGTGATGTCGACGAGCGGGATTAATTGGAATGATATCGGCGTCATGACTGTGCGCGGCATCAATTGGGTGAGTATTAGTGATATGTCGACGGCTGGGGTCAATTGGCTTGACCTTGATGTCATGAGCCGCACGGCCATTAACTGGGATAACATTTCTGTGATGTCGACATCCGCGGTGAATTGGGTCGACCTGGCTGTGATGAGCCTGGCCGGAATTGACTGGGCTGATATAGCCTTGATGGCTGGCCAGGGTATTAACTGGATAAGTATTGATGATATGTCAACGGCCGGGATTAATTGGTTGGACGTTGATATCTTGAGCGATGCAGGAGTGAACTGGTTGGATATCGATGTCTTAAGCGATGCGGGGATCAGTTGGTCCGACATCAACACGATGAGCGATGCGGGGATCAACTGGCTTGACATTGATAAATTGAGCGATGCGGGGATCAACTGGCTGGACATCGACGTGTTAAGCGACGCGGGGATCAGTTGGGCCGACATCAACACGATGAGCGATGCCGGGATTAGTTGGGCCGACATCAACACGATGAGCGATGCGGGAATTAACTGGCTTGATATCGATATCATGAGCGATGCAGGGGTCAATTGGCTGGATATCGATAAAATGAGCGATGCGGGGGTCAATTGGACGAGTTTTAGCGACATGACAACGGCTGGTGTGAATTGGTTGGATATCGACATATTAAGTGACGCGGGGATCAATTGGCTGGACATTGACGTTTTAAGTGATGCCGGGGTCAACTGGGTCAGTGTCAATGACATGAGCAATGCCGGGATCAATTGGTTGGATATTGACAAAATGAGTGACGCCGGGATTAACTGGCTGGATGTGGATGTTTTAAGTGATGGGAGCGTGAATTGGTCGGACTTGGGAGTCATGAGCGAACGGAATGTGAACTGGGTAAGTTTTAGCGATATGACATTGGCCGGAGTGAACTGGACGGATTTGAGTGAGATGATGAGACAGGGGGTGAACTGGATCAGTTTTAGTGACATGACAACAGTTGGGGTGAACTGGCTGGACATTGACGTGTTGAGCGATGCGGGGATCAACTGGTCCGACGTCGCTGCGATGAGCGCCGGTGGTGCGAATTGGATTAATTTTTCGGATATGGCAACCGTAGGCGTGAATTGGTTTGATATCGCGGTGATGACCGATCGTGGGATTAATTGGATCAGCTTTAGTGACATGACGACCACTGGGGTGAACTGGCTGGATGTGGACGTCTTGAGTGATGCGGGGATCAACTGGCTGGATATCGACGTCTTGAGTGATGCGGGCATCAGCTGGGCAGACATCAATACGATGAGCGATGC
>CAYVEC010000031.1:0-14973 GCA_964450385.1 uncultured Planctomycetales bacterium | reverse complement strand
TGTCGGGAAGTAGCGCAGCTCGGCTAGCGCGCAACGTTCGGGACGTTGAGGCCGTGGGTTCAAATCCCACCTTCCCGACCATTTTTGACATTGCCATGAAGCCTTCCTTCGTTATGATCGGTTGTATCGCGCACCACAGCACCCTGTTGTCTAAGGTAACGGGTCTTCTCCAGATCCGCGTTCGTCACCGGAGGTCCTAACGCTCGGCGTTTAACACGGAGGGCCCGATGATCTTAATACATGCGTTCTATCAGGGGATTGTTCAGGGGGTCGGGTTCCGTTATACCGTCCACCGCCTGGCCACGGGCCTGGGGCTCTGCGGATGGGTCCGGAATCTGAGCGACGGGCGGGTCGAGATGAAGGTCGAAGGCCCGCGCGAGGCGATCGATGAGTTCCTTCGGATGCTCGAGGGCCATTTTGAGGGATCGATTCGAAGTAAGGAGATCTTTTATGAAGACCGGCCCGAACATTTTCAGGACTTCAAGATTACATTTTAATGGATAAGCACGCCGCCAAAAAGAAGATGGCCGATCTGATTAAACAGATTCGCGACCATAATGACCGATATTATAATCAATCGGAACCGGTTGTCTCCGACGGAGAATACGACGCCTTGGTTGCCGCGTTGCGAGAGCTTGAGGAACGATTTCCGGACTTGAAGGCCGGGGATTCGCCGACCGATCAGATCGGGGCGAAGATTAACAGCGCTGTTCGGTCGGTCACCCATCGGGTGAAGATGCTTTCGTTGGATAATACCTATTCCCTCGACGAATTGCGGGCATGGGATGCCCGGGTCCGGAAGAACCTCGGCCGGGCCGATGCCTATGTCGCGGAGCTCAAGATCGACGGGGTGAGCGCCTCGTTGGTGTATGAGAACGGGGCCTTGGTCCTCGCGGCGACACGCGGCGATGGGCAGACCGGCGAGGATGTGACCGAGAACATTAAGACGATTCAGGCGGTGCCGCGTGTCCTCAAAGGGCGGGATGTCCCGTCAAGGATCGATGTCCGGGCCGAGGTTTTTATGCACCGGACCGATTTTGAGCGGCTCAATGAAGAGCGCCTCAAGAACGGGCAGCCCCTTTTTGCGAATCCGCGGAATGCCACGAGCGGCTCCTTAAAATTGTTGGACGCGGGACTTGTTGCCGAACGGTCCCTGTCGATCCTTGTCCATTCGCAAGGGGAGGTTCAGGGCGGAGAGGCGGGCACCGGACACGCAGAATTTCTCCGCCGGGCAGCGGCCTGGGGGTTGCCGGTCAGCCCGCATTTTCGGATCTGTAACACGATCGACGAGGTGATCGCGTTCTGTCAGGAGTCTCAGGAACGGCGTCAGGAGATCGCCTATGATATTGACGGGGTTGTTGTGAAGGTTGATAGCTTCGCGGATCAGCGTGAGCTTGGAACGACGATGAAGAGCCCGCGATGGGCTGTTGCGTATAAATTTCCCGCCCAGCAGGCAACAACGAGGGTCGTGTCGATTGAGGTCCAGGTCGGGCGGACCGGTGTCTTGACCCCGGTCGCGAAACTCGAACCTGTTGTCTGCGGTGGAGTGACCATCTCGAGCGCGACCCTTCACAATTTTGATCAGGTCAAGAAGCTTGGGATCAAGGAGGGGGATCAGGTTTTGATCGAGCGGGCAGGGGATGTGATCCCGCGCGTCGTGAAGGTGGTTGCGAGCGCGGCGAGCGCGGCGAGCGGAGCGAGTAGTGGCCATTCATCAGGGCATTTTCGCGTGCCGTCGCGGTGCCCGTCGTGCGCGGGCAAGGTCGTCAAGACCGATGAGGGGCAGGTTGCGTACCGATGTATTAATCCATCCTGTTCAAAACAGCTCGAGCGCAGGGTCCTTCATTTTGTTTCTCGTGGGGCGATGGACATTGACGGGATGGGCGAGGCCCTGGTCCGTGAATTGATTGAGAGGGGGCTCGTGAAAAGCCTAGCCGACGTGTATCGTCTTCGGCGTGAGGATCTCATGGGGCTACCGCTGGTGAAAGATAAAAAGGCGGAGCATTTATTAGAATCGATTACCCGGAGCAAAGCGCAGCCGCTCTCACGGCTCCTTTTGGGCCTCGGGATCTCGAATATCGGCGAGAAGGCCGCCCTGGTCCTTGCCGGTCATTTTAAACGGATGGCCCTGGTCATGGAGGCTGGGCTCGAGGAGCTTGCGGACTTAGATGATTTCGGCCATGTCATGGCCCATTCGGTTGTGGATTTTTTCCAGCAGCCGGGAACGCGGAGGCTGATCGCGGACCTTGAGCGGGCCGGGGTCAATATGCTCGAGCCGATCGTGGTTGTCGCCGGCAGGTTTGAGGGCAAGACGTTCGTCTTTACCGGAGAGTTGCCCGGCATGCCGCGCAAGCAGGCCGAGGCCCTTGTGCTGAGGCTCGGCGGCGGGGTCGCGTCGCGGGTCACCCGGGAGACGGATTATGTGGTCGCGGGCATGGCCCCGGGATCAAAGTATCAGAAAGCGGTTGAGTGGGGGATCCCCATTGTATCGATTGAACAATTTCGGGAGATGGTCCATGATTAACATTCAGCGGGGCGGCCTTCGAAAGGCCATGTATTGTTTTTTTGTGATCGCGTTCGTTATCGGTGAGACCGGATGCGGGGCGGTCAAAGGCAAGTTCGTTCGAAAGCGCCGGCCGTCATCAATGGATGATGAAGTCATTCCGGTCCTCATGCCGGTTGATTATCCGGAGGCGGTTGAGACCCGGGCCGGGACGTATCAGCAGCATTTCAATCTCTTTAAGGTGTGGTATCAGGACCTGATGGTGGGGCTTGAGGATCGGGCGAGCGACAAACAGATCCTCTACGGGCTGGCCCAGCTGCGTCTTCATCTTGAAGCGATGACCGTCATTGTGACCGGAGAGGCCTCCGAGAAGGCGATGGCGGTTCGTCAAGAACTCGATGCGATTGAGGCCTTGTATGGACAGGCGAAGGCCTTCCGTCATGACGCGGCTGTCCGCAGGCGTCTCGAGAGATTGGGGGATATGGTATGGGCGGGACTCAAACCAGGGGATGTGAGCGGGAGTCTCATCGAATAGCATGCAGGATTTGGTTGAAGGGTTTTTAAGTTATTTGGCGGTTGAGCGGGGGCTGGCAGATAATACGCTTCTGGCCTATCGACGGGACCTTGTGAAATACATGGCGTTTTTGACGGAACGGGGGGTCGTCTCGTCCCGGGATGTGAGGCGCGAGCATATTACGGATTTTATTTACGGGCAGAAAGAGCAAGGTCTTCAGATTTCATCGATCTGCCGGGAGCTTGTCGCGATCAAGACCTTTCACCGGTTTTTGGTCCGCGAGAATCTCGCGACCGAAGACCCGTCGGCCTTGATTGAGACACCGCGGCGTTGGCAGCGGATCCCGGATGTTCTCGGCCAGCAGGAGGTTGAGAATATCATTAAGGCCTGTTCCGGCCGGAAAGACCAGGACCTCCGTGATCGGGCGATGATCGAGCTTCTCTACGCCGCTGGGCTGCGCGTCTCGGAGCTCGTCGGGCTCACGATGGAGGACATCAGCCTTGAGGTCGGTTATGTGCGATGTATCGGGAAGGGGAGCAAGGAACGGGTGGTTCCGATCGGTCGGCAGGCGCGCGTGGCCTTGGAATCGTATTTTGATGGGGCGCGCGGGCGATTGAATAAAGAGAATTCCCCGCATGTCTTTGTGAGCCGGCTCGGACGGGCCTTGAGTCGGCAGAGCGTCTGGAAGGTGATCAAACGTTATGCGGCGAAGGCCAAGGTTCATAAAGAGATTAAGCCGCACACCCTGAGGCATTCCTTCGCCACTCATCTGCTTGAACGCGGGGCAGACCTGCGTTCGGTGCAGGAGATGCTCGGGCACGCTGATATTTCGACGACACAGATTTATACGCATGTGGACCGCGAGCGGCTGCATCGGGTCCATCGGGAATTCCATCCGCGGGGGTAGGGGGGCGATGGCGACCGTTTTAAAGAAATTGGATCCGGATGTTCAGGAATCGCTTGCCGCGCTCGGCGACGAGGCTGACCGTCAGGGCCTTGAGCTGCGTTTGGTCGGCGGGATGGTCCGGGATGCCCTGCTCGGACGCGCGAGCTGGGATGTTGATCTTGTTCTTGAAGGGGATGCGATTCGGTTCGCCGAGCGCTGTTCGCGGACGTTTCGGGTCCCGATCATGACCTACCCGCGGTTTAGGACCGCGACGCTGATGTGGTCGGACCGTCTTCAGGTGGATTGTGTCACGGCGCGCCGGGAGACCTATCCCGCACCGGGGGCGCTGCCGCGTGTGGTCCCGGGGAGTTTTGATGACGATGTTGTCCGGCGGGATTTTACGGTGAATGCCTTAGCGGTGTGTCTGAATTGGGCTCGGCGGGGTGAGGTGATCGATCGATGTCGGGGTCAGGAGGATCTTGACCGGGGGATCATTCGTGTTTTCCATGAGGGGAGTTTCCGTGATGATCCAACCCGGATGATCCGGGCGATACGGTTTGAGCAGCGGCTGGGGTTCCGGTTAGAGCGGGCGACGGCGACCGGGTTGAGGGAAGGCCTTGCGGGGTCTTTCTATCGGACGGTATCGGCACCGCGCTATTATGCCGAGTGGCGGAAAATATTCGCGGAGGACGCGTGGGTCCGGTGTCTCCGACGGTTTTGGAATCTGGGTGGTGGGGATTTTTTGGGTGGTCTGCGTTTGGATCCGGGGACCCTCAGGCGCGTTGATCAATGGCTGCGTCAGGCTCTTGAGCGGCGGGCGATCGATGCCCTTGAGGCCGCGGATGCCCGTTGGCTTGCGGTTTTTCACATGGCGTCAGCTGCACAGCGTGATGAATGGCGGTTGCGATTTCAGATGACGCGTCATGAACGAAGGCTTCTTAATGCCTTGCATGAGATTGAAGAACTGTCTGGGATTGGGTCGGGTGAGATCGGAGGTCTGTTGAAGGCCTATCCGAAGCTGGTCGTCTGGTTTTGGGCTGGTCTGGCGCACGGAGCAGGGCGCAGACGTCTTGAGGATGTCTTGATGAGGACGATGATGAATAAGGAGGCTATATGAGCCGGATGGATAGGATTAACGCACAGGTGAAGCGCGCGATCAGCGAGGTCCTGCACCAGGAAATGCAGGATCCTCGTCTGCAGTTTGTCTCGGTGACCTATGTTCAGGTTGCCCCGGATCTTCAGGTCGCTCGCGTGGGATTCAGCGTCTTGGGGTCCGGCGAGCGGGTCAAGGAGGCGGAGGTGGCGCTCGTCCGGGTTTCGGGGATCGTTCGCCGGCGTCTTGGGGAGAAGGTCAATCTTCGGCATACGCCGCGTGTTGATTTTGTCTATGATCCTTCGATCGAATACAGCGCTCGGGTCGAACAGACCCTTAATGAGATTAAGAAGGCCCAGATGCCGACGGATAGGGCTGTCGGAGATTCTGATACGGACGAGACAAGTGAGGATGGACGATGAATGATCCGCGGACGAAAATTTTTAACATGATTGAGGCCAAGACGTCGTTTGTCATTTGCACGCACGCTCATCCGGATCCCGACGCCCTCGCATCGCAGTTGGCCCTTGGATTGTACCTCGAGGCCAGGGGGAAGAGGGTTTGTTGTATCTCTGACGACCCGGTGCCGGAACATTTTTTATTCTTGCCTGGAAGTGAGCGGATTGTCTGCCGCGAGGAGGATATCCCGTCGGATTATGATGTGGTCATCGTGACTGATTGCGGAGATCTGCGGCGGATCGGAAAACCTGCCTCCTTTTGTTTTGATGGGTATCCCGTGATTAATATTGATCATCATGTCACCAACCAAGGGTTCGGGACGGTGAATTGCGTGGTCCCGGATGCCTCCTCAACGGCTGAGGTCATTTTTGATCTCCTAAGGGGCGAGGCCCGGGCGATCACGGAAGAGATCGCGCTTTTACTGTATGTCGGGATCATGACGGATACGGGATCGTTCCGGTATTCAAATACGTCGGCCCATACGCATGCTATTACCGCGGAGCTGCTTCGTCATGACATCGCGCCGAATGAGCTTTATAAGAAGATCTATGAGAGTGTTCCGCTCAGTGAATTGAAATATTTTACAAAATTGGTCAGCGAATTCGACGCGCTTCATGAAGGGAGGCTGATCTGCGTTGAGCTGCCCAAACGGATTGTGAATAAATTTTCTCCGGGGTTTGACCTTCGTGACAAGATCTTCGGGTTCTTGCGTTCGGCGCAAGGGGTCGAGATCCTCGTGATTTTTACTGAGGACACGGCGTCGCGGACGAGGGTAAATTTCCGTTCTCAGGGGGAGCTTGATGTGGCCGGGATTGCTTATGAATTCCACGGCGGGGGGCATAGCCGGGCAAGCGGGTGCGTCCTTGAGTGTGATATAAAATCGGCCCGGCGGAAGATTCTGCGGCGGATGGCGAAATTATTTCATTGAGGCGGCTCTGGAATGAGGAGGAGATGATGCCGGAAGGCAATCTGTTGTTGAATGGGGTCGTGGTGATCAATAAGGCGGCGGGGATGACATCGCATGATGTCGTGGCGCGCGCTCGTCGGATCTTGGGCACAAAACGTGTGGGGCATGCGGGCACATTGGATCCCTTGGCCACAGGGGTCTTGATCCTTCTCGTGGGGCCGGCGACTAAACTGTTTGAAAAATTTGTGGGGTTTGATAAGGCGTATCGGGCCACGCTCATTCTTGGACAGATCACCCGGAGCGCGGACATTGAAGGGGAGGTCCTGGAGCAGCGTCCGTATCATGACGTTTCTGAGGGGGATGTCCGACGGGTTTTTAACGAATTTCTTGGGGAGAGACAGCAGACGCCTCCGATGGTCTCGGCGGTTAAGGTCCAGGGCAAGCGGCTTTATCAGCTTGCACGTCAGGGGTTGAATGTCGCTCGGTCGTCCAGAACCATTCAGATCCATCGGATCGATCTGCTCGGGTGGGCGCCGCCCGAGGTGTCCTTTCTCTTGGAGTGTTCGAAGGGGACATATGTTAGGCAGTTTGCTGAGGACGCGGGGGAGCGGCTGGGATGCGGGGCGTGTATTTCGCAGATCGAACGAACCAAGGTGGGGCCTTTTTCCATCGATCAGGCGGTTGACCTCGAGGGTCTGAGGGTCGAGCATGTGCGTCCGTGGAGCGCGGCCCAGGGGGAGCTTGTCGGCCGATGAAGATTCTCAGGTATTTAAAAGATCTCAAACAGCAGTTTCGGCGTCCTGTCCTTGCGATCGGTGTTTTTGACGGGCTCCATCAGGGGCATCAAAAACTCATGGAACGCACGGTGGCGCGCGCGAGGGCGATTGGTGGTACCCCAGTTGTCATGACCTTTGATCCGCATCCGGTTCATGTCCTTCATCCATCGCGCCCGTTGCCCATGATCACGTCCTTGTCATATCGGTTGGCCCTTTTTAGCCGGCTCGGCATCAAGGCCTGTGTTGTGGTGCGGTTTTCGCGTCGGTTCGCGTCAATGAACCCCGAGACCTTTATCGATCGTTATATTTGCCGGGGGCTCGGTGCCAGGGAGGTGGTCGTTGGGGATGACTTCTTTTTTGGCCGCCATCGTCGGGGCAATGCGGAACTTTTGCGGATCATTGGTCAGAAGAAGGGTTTTGTTGTTCATGTGATTCCAACGCGTGAGCATGGCCAAAAGCGAGCCAGCAGTTCGAAGATCCGTTCCCTGATTCAGGCCGGTGATATTCGGCACGCGCAGGATCTTCTTGCCCGACCGGTCGCGATTTCGGGACGGGTGATTCATGGGGACCACCGGGGTCGAACGCTCGGTTTTCCGACGGCAAATCTCGACACAAAAGACGTCGGTCTTGTCCCGATTGGCGTGTACTGTGTGCGGGTTGTCATCGGTTCCGCGGCATATCAGGGCATCGCGAATATCGGGCGGCGACCGTCATTTAAGCAGGGCGACCCGGTCTCGATCGAGGTCCATCTTTTCAATTTTTCAAAAACGATTTATGGGCGGCCGATCGTGGTCGAGTTCCTTAAGCGGATCCGGTCCGAAAACGTCTTTCCGGATGAAGGGGCGTTGATCGCCCAACTTCACCGTGATGTCAAAGTGGCGCGTGAGTGGTTTGTGTCACATCCGGCATCGCCTCGTTGTTAGCTTCAGTCCTTCCGTATTTTTTCAAAATTCGTTTTAAAAAAGTTCTCTTTTTGAAAAATCTTTGCAATTAACATCGATTTTTTCATCAACATCTTGTGTCGCCCTCAAAAATCAGCACAACTTGTTGTAATTAAAGAAAATAGAAGAATTTTTGGATTGACAGCCTTGGGGCGTTTATATATACTTGAAACTGTGGTGGAGGAAAGTGGAGTAAAGTGGTATAAATGATTGTGAGGCTGAAACGATGTTTTATGGCGAGTATGAACATACCATTGATCGCAAGGGTCGATTGATCCTCCCTTCCCGGTTCCGGGATACTTGTCATGACCAGGGCCTTGAGCGATTTTTTCTTACCCGCGGCCTCGATATGTGCATTTTCATGTTCAGTGAGCAGGAGTGGGCCGTCCAGGAAAAGAAATTTAAGAACCTCTCGTTTACAAAACGCGAGGCGCGTCATTTCAACCGTTTATTTTTCTCTGGGGCCGTCGACGTCATGCCGGATAAACAGGGCCGCTTTGTTATCCCGTCGTATCTGAAGACATATGCCCATATCGAACAGAGGGTCGTTGTCATCGGGGTCTCAAGTCGGATTGAGATCTGGGCGGAGGATGTCTGGCGAAAATTTTATCAGGAAAGCAATAGTGCCTTTGAAGATATCGCCGAGAATATGATCGATCTTTGATCGACGGCATAAGGAGCGGGTGGTGGTGAGTACCGTTGAACAGCATGAGGCGTGTGTGATGGAATCACGAGAGCATATTCCAGTGATGCGGGATGAGGTCCGTGACGGGCTGCGGCTTTCTCCCGGTGCGGTCTTTGTTGACTGCACCCTAGGGCTTGGTGGGCATGCGGGAGAGGCAGCGAAGGCTGTTGGTCCGTCGGGCCGAGTGATCGGCATTGATCGGGATGCCTCGTCCCTTGAGCAGGCGGCGCGACATTTGGCCTCAGCCGCGTGCCGAAAAGATTTTGTGCATGATGATTTTCGTAATATCGACAGCGCCTTGGATCGTTTAGGGGTCACGGGGGTTGACGGGATCCTTTTGGACCTGGGGATATCCAGCTTTCAGCTTGATGATCCCCGTCGGGGATTTTCGATCCGGCTCGATGGTCCACTCGACATGAGAATGGATCAAAAAAATTTTATTTCCGCGTATGATCTTGTCAATTCTCTCTCCGAGAGGGAGATTTCGATTATTCTGAAAAAGTATGGCGAGGAGCGGTGGCATCACCGGATCGCGCGATTGTTGGTTGAGGAGCGCCTTCAGCGTCCGATCGCGACGACGCGCGAACTGAGCCACGCGGTCCTTCGGGCTATCCCGTCGAGAAATCGGCATCAGAAGATCCATCCCGCGACGAGGACATTCCAGGCGTTTCGAATCGCGGTCAATCGGGAACTTGAGAGCCTTGAGGCAGCATTAAGTAAGTGCCTTGATCGTTTGTCGTCGGGTGGTAGGATCTGCGTCATCGCGTTTCATTCACTCGAAGATCGGATTATTAAACACGCCTTGCGTGATGCGGCGCAGGCGGGGACGGTGCGCATTTTAACAAAAAAACCATTGCGACCGTCTCAAGACGAAATTACAATGAACCCTCGATCACGGAGCGCACGCCTCCGGATCGCTGAAAAAGCATAAGGATGCGACACATGAAATTGATCAAATTTATTCAGTTGATGGTTGTTGTGACGGTTGTCGCTTTAATATATGTGCACATGCAGATGTCGATCTTCTCCCTGGCCTATGAGGGGAAACGCCGGGAACGCCGGATTACCGAACTAAAAGAGGGTAATGGATCCGTCAAGTATGAGATCTTGGAGCTTAAGTCGGCGAATTATCTCGGCGAGAAGCTCCTCCGACAGGGACGGGATTTAAAATTTTGTGATCAGGAGAGCGTCGTTAAGATCAAGACGCCGCAGCGAGCAGAGGCGGCTGTGCCACAGTTGGCCGCCCAGGAACCGAACCCCATCTGGCGGTTCTTGACCTTTAGGGCACAGGCCGAGGCGCGCGCCGCTGAACATCGGAGCCCTAAACCGCGATATCAGCGGTAGATCAGCGCCGGGCCGACTGATTGTCACAGGCATTCATCGGATTGAGAACAAGGCATAGAGTGGCACGTGTATATTCGTCGGCATTCCTTACGATTCATGTCGGTCTTTTTAGGCATCATCGCGTGCCTGGTCTTTTTTTCCTTTCAGCTGGTTTGGATCCAGATCTTTCGTTCAGAACATCTTGAGCGCCTTGCCCGGCGGCAGCATAATCGTTCCATTGAGATCCCGGCGGTGCGGGGGACCATTTTTGACCGGCATCTCCGGCCGCTCGCGGTCAACGTCGCGGCCTATTCATTATATGCGAACCCCCGTCAGATGGACAACGAGAGCAAGGAACGGGCGATCCGTGAGCTCCCTGCCCTGATCGGTGTGAACAGCGCCTTTCTCCGAGAACGGCTCGGGCGCGAGAAATTTTTCGTTTGGCTTGTCA
Source organism: uncultured Planctomycetales bacterium (assembly GCA_964450385.1). GTDB lineage: Bacteria > Omnitrophota > Gorgyraeia > Zapsychrales > JANLHA01 > JAKLFA01. The sequence continues at coordinate 4,435 of CAYVEC010000031.1, read as the reverse complement.
GGAAGCTCCCTTTCTCGACGAGCGAGAAGATTCGGGCCCTGAATATTCGTGGTCTAGGTTTTGTGAAAGAGAGCCGACGGCATTATCCGAACCGATATCTGGCGGCTCATCTCATCGGATTTGCCGGGATCGACAATAATGGGCTTGAAGGGCTTGAGCTCCAGTTCGATCAGTACCTGCGCGGTCAGAGCGGCTGGGCCCAGATGATGCGTGACGCGCGTCAGCAGGACCTCCTGATTGATAAGGGGTTCATTCCCGCGAAGGACGGGTTCCACCTTGTCCTGACCATCGATGAGACAATCCAGTTTATTGCCGAGAAGGCCCTTGACGCGGCCTTCACGAAACACCATGCCGATTCGGCCAGCATTGTCGTTATGAATCCTAAGACCGGGGAGATCCTCGCCCTTGCGAATCGGCCGACGTATGACTGCAGCCATCCCGGGACCGCTGATGTCTCCGCCCGAACGAATCGGGCGATCGCGCATGTCTACGAGCCGGGGTCGGTCTTCAAGATCGTTGCGGCGACGGCTGCCCTCGAAGAAGGGGCCTTTAAAGAGGAAGACGTGATCTTTTGCGAGCATGGACGCTATAAGGTCGGGAACCACATCCTTCGCGATCATAGCGCCCATGGCAAGCTGACGTTCCGTGAGGTTATCGAGCAGTCGAGTAATATCGGGACCACCAAGGTCGCTGAGAAAATGGGGCCCCAAACTTTTTTTAAATACGCCCAGCGCTTCCGGTTCGGGATGAGGACGGGGATTGATCTCACCGGGGAGGTCGTCGGGGTGCTCAAGCCTCCGTCGCAATGGTCAAAGACAACCATCGGGGCTATGCCGATCGGGCATGAGGTGACGGTCACCCCGATCCAGCTCGCCTGCGCGATCTCGACAGTGGCCAATGGCGGGGTGTACATGAAGCCGTATGTCGTTAAATATATCACCGATACGGAAGATCAGATCATCGCCTCATTCGAACCTCAGGTTGTTGACCGGGTGATGAGCCAGGAGACGCAGCAGCGTCTGAAGGATATCCTCGTCGGTGTTGTTGAGAAGGGGACGGGCCGGATGACGAAGATTAAGGGCGTTGCTGTCGCGGGGAAGACTGGGACCTCGCAGAAGGTCGTCGGCGGACGGTATTCTAACAATCAATATTTCGCATCGTTTATCGGTTTCGCCCCTGCGGATGATCCGAAGATCGCGGCCGTTGTGATGTTTGACAACCCCCATCCGAGTTATTATGGTGGGACGGTGGCCGCTCCGGTCTTTAAGGAGATGGTCGAAGATGCTTTAAAATACTTGGAAGCGACATATCAGGAGCCGGCAGGCCAGGAAGCGGGGATATGACCTTAAGTGAATTCTTTTTGAATGATTCTGAAGCCGTGCTCGACCCGGCGTATCGAGGATATAAGGTCTCTGGGATTTCGTGTGACTCGCGGAAGGTCTCGGCCGGGGATGTTTTTGTCGCGTTACAGGGCAGCCTTCAGCATGGGGCGGCGTTCATTAACGATGCGGTGCGGCGCGGCGCGGGCGTGATTGTGGCGCCTGTGGGGGCCCCGGCGGTTGAAGGGGCGCATCTGATTCATGTCCGGGACCCCTTTGTGTTCTTGACGCGTGCTCTGCAGCGGTTTCATAGTCTTCCGTCGGAAGCGATCCGGCTCATTGGGGTGACGGGCACGAACGGGAAGACGACGATCACCTATCTTCTCGAATCGATCTTTGTCGCCGCCGGTCGTGAGCCCGGGGTGATCGGGACGATTAATTATCGCTACGCCGGCACGGCCGTGGCATCAAAGAACACGACCCCGAGCATTGTCGATACGTATGGATTATTAGCAGTCATGCGTGATCATCATATTTCGCATTGCATCATGGAGGTTTCTTCTCACGCCCTTGATCAGCGGCGCGTGGCCGGTATGGAATTTCAATCCGCGATCTTTACGAATCTCACAAGCGATCACCTCGACTATCATCAAAATCAGGAACATTATTTTCAGGCCAAGGCGCGGCTCTTTGACGGGACGTACGCCATTGAGCAGGCGGTCATCAATGGCGATGATCCGTTCGGCCAGCGGCTGCGTGCGATCGTCCGGGCGCCGGTCTGCCTTTATGGTTTTGAGGAGCCGTCGGACCTCCAGGCTATGGATGTTGAGCTTTCTCTTTCAGGATCTCGTTTTAGAGCGCGGACAGCGGCGGGTGATGTGGTCATCGCCACATCATTGATCGGGCGGCATAATGTTTATAATATTCTCGCCGCTATCGGTGCGGCCATGAAGGCAGGGGTCCCATTAGCCCAGATCCAGCAGGGTGTTGCGGCCCTTCGGTGTGTACCGGGCCGGCTGGAACGGGTCTCGTGTGGACAGGATTTTTCGGTCTTTGTTGATTACGCGCATACCGAGGACGCCTTATGGCAGGTCCTGTCAAACATCCGACGTCTGTGTGATCGTCGGATCATCGTTGTTTTCGGGTGCGGTGGGGACCGGGACACGACGAAACGTCCCAAAATGGCCCGTGCGGTCGAGCAATTCGCGGATTGTGCCATCGTCACGAATGATAATCCCCGGACCGAGGACCCTGAGGCGATCGCGCGTCAGGTCACGGAGGGTTTTAGAGAAGGCGCTCATGAGGTCATCCTCGACCGCCGCGCGGCCATCGCGCGGGCCTTTGACATCGCGCGCAAGGGGGATGTGGTCCTCTTGGCCGGGAAAGGGCATGAGGATTATCAGATCTTTCGCGATCAAACAATCCATTTTGATGATCGACAAGTGGCGTCGGAGTTGTTAGCATACAGAGGGCGGGGAGAGGAGCGCGGATGCTGAAGGTCGGTGAGATCGTGGCGATCACGCATGGACGGCTGGTCCAGGGCGATGGGGGAACCTCGGTGGTTGACGTCGGGATCGATTCGCGCCGTGTTAAAAAAGGCGGCGCGTTCGTCGCGATCCATGGTGTTCGCCAGGACGGCCACCGGTTTATTCCTCAGGCTTGTGCCCAGGAGGCGGCGGCTGTGATCGTGGATCATCGCCCTCGGCGGAGGATCGATCCTCAGGTGGCCGTGATCCAGGTGAAGGATACCACGGCGGCCCTGGGGGACCTGGCTCGGTCGTGGCGGTCACGGTTTGAGATCCCGGTCATCGGGGTGACGGGTTCGGCCGGGAAGACGACGACAAAAGACCTGATCGCCGAGGCCCTTTTGCCGCGGTGGAATGTTCTGAAAAATACAGGGTCCCTTAATAATTATTGGGGCGTGCCGTTGACCTTGCTTCAACTACGTCGAGGACATGAGGCGGCGGTGATTGAGATGGGGACAAACGCCCCGGGAGAGATTGAGTACCTTACCCGGATCGTACAGCCGACCATTGTCGTGATCACGAATGTGGGGCCGGCCCATCTTGAGGGGCTGGGGTCCCTGGAGTCTGTTTTGAAAGAGAAGACCTCGATCCTCAAAGGGCTTCGCCCCGGTGGCGCGATCGTGATGAATCGTGATGATGTGCTGCTGCGGAAATATTTTACCCGCCGGAAGGTGGGGCGGATCGTTAGTTACGGGCTGATGGAGCGGCCGGACTTTCTAGCTGAGCAGGTCTCTCTGACCCTTGACGGCGAGACTGAATTCCGGATCAATCGGCGCTATAAAATGAGGTTGGCGACGCCGGCGGTATCAAACGTGAGCAATGCCATGGCCGCCGTCGCCTGCGCCCGCCTCCTGCGGGTGGGCTTTCCGAAGATCTGCGAGCAGCTTCGCGAGTTCCGTTTTTGCCAGGGCCGTCTTGATATCGATCGGCTCAAAGGCATGGTTGTCATCAATGACACTTATAATGCGAATCCGATCTCCTATCAGGGGGCGGTGCACACGCTGGCACGGTTCCCTCAGGCAAATCGGCGGGTTGCGGTCTGCGGTGATATGCGGGAGCTAGGAAAATTTTCGGATGAACTTCACCGGCAGGTCGGCCGTCAGCTCGCCGAGGCTGGGGTGGACGCCGTGTTCGCGTATGGGCCGTCGACCCGGATCATGGCCGAGGCCGTTCAACGGTATCGGCCTCAGGCGGTCGTCAAACATTATACGCGGATGTCCGCCTTGATCCGTCAGGTCGTGATGTTCAGCCAACCGGGAGACGTGGTCCTGGTGAAGGGCTCACGCGCTATGCGCATGGAGAGGGTTGTTGAGGGGTTTCGGGCGTACTTTCAATAAGAAGGGGGAAGGATGTTTTATTTTCTCGCACAGTTCAAGGATCTTTTTTTCGGTTTTAATATTTTTCGGTACATCACGTTCCGGGCCGCGATGGCGGCGCTGACGACGTTTTTATTCTGTCTTCTCTGCGGCCCTGCGATCATCGCTTTTCTGAAGAAGAAAAAGATCAGTGAGTTCGCGAAACGCGAGCACTGCCAGAGCCTCGACGTCTTTGCCGAATCCAAGCAGGGGGTCCCCACGATGGGGGGCGTCT
>CAYVEC010000030.1:0-18474 GCA_964450385.1 uncultured Planctomycetales bacterium | reverse complement strand
AGAAGGGAATCGAACCCTCGTATCCAGCTTGGAAGGCTGGTATTCTGCCACTGAACTACTCCCGCTTGGTGACTGGGTTGTTCCAGTTAAAAAATGGGCAGGGGAGGATTCGAACCCCCGAAGCGCAAGCGCAACAGATTTACAGTCTGTTCTCGTTGGCCACTTGAGTATCTGCCCAAATTTATAATGGAGCTGGCGAGAGGCTTCGAACCCCCGACCTACTGATTACAAGTCAGTTGCTCTACCAGCTGAGCTACGCCAGCGACTCATGTAAAAGAACCGGGGTCCTTGAAAGAGCCATAAGTCTAGCAAAAAAAAATATTCGTGTAAAGGGGAAATCCTGAATGTCTCGCCTATAAAAAACGATAAATCGTTTATACTTTTGAGTTGAAATCTGTATAATACACTTATCGTTTTACCGTCTACATGAAAGGTGATTATGAATGTGACCCTGCTGGTCCCGACCCTCAATGAGATCGAGGGGGTGCGGACGATCATGCCGCAGATCAAAAAAGAATGGTGCGATCAGATCCTGATTGTTGACGGCCAGTCAACGGATGGGACGGCCGAATATGCCCGCGCTCAGGGTTATGAGGTTGTTGTTCAGCAGAAGAAGGGGATGCGGCATGCCTATATGGAGGCCTGGCCCCATATTCGGGGCGATGTGGTGCTGACCTTCAGCCCTGACGGCAATTCGATCCCCGAGTTGATCCCGGCGTGTATCGAGAAAATGCGGGAGGGGTACGACATGGTGATCGTCTCCCGGTATAAAGAAGGGGCGCGGAGCTATGATGACGATGCGGTCACGTCGTTCGGGAACACCTTGTTCACCACGATGATCAATCTCCTTCACGGCGCCCATTATACAGATGCCATGGTCATTTATCGGGCGTACCGGACGGATCTGCCGCGTGAGCTCGGGCTTGATCAGGATGATGCCTATTCTTTTGAAGAACGTCTTTTTCGGACCAATATAAGCTGGGAGCCGCTCTTGTCGATCAGGGCTGCAAAACGTCAGTTAAAAGTCGCGGAGATCCCGGGTGATGAGCCGGCGCGGGAAGGTGGGGAGCGGAAATTACAGGTCCTTCGCTGGGGCGCGGCGTATATGTGGCAGGTCTTTCGTGAGGTTTGTATATGGAAGTAGTTCAGGGTACCGAGCATCATGGCGCCAGTAGGGCGGGACTTCGCGGTTGGGCAGCAAGGTGTCAACGCTTCTTATTTCGTTGTCTTTCCTATGATTGGTTCATTGGGCTGATTTTGCTCGGGATTTTTTTTCTGACGAATGGGTATACGTATGGCTGGGATGACCAGCATCTGGAGATCCCGCATTTAAAAAGTCTCATTAATCCCGCGCTTTATCCGGGGGATTATTATATCGAGGCCCTTCGTGGGAAATTTTTATCCCTGATGTATCCGCTCCTTGCCCGGATGATCACGATCGATCAGATCCCGGCTGTCTATTTTACCCTTTTTGTCCTGAGCCGATATTTCCTGTTTTTATTTATGTTCAAGCTCTGGCGTCAGATCTCCGGCCACAGGGCAACGGCCTTTGGGTGCATCCTCATGATGATGGTCCTCGGGCGTGTCGATGAATTTCTTTATCGAACGTTTTCGCATCAGGAGCTGGCCTTGGCTTTCGTTGCGGCGGGGTTTCTGTATTTTTTCCGACGGCGTTTTGTCCTGGCGTCTGTAATCTTTGGCCTGGGTACGAATATTCATGCGGTGTATTGTTTGTTTCCCATGGCGTATCTTGGATGGCATGTTCTGGTTTATGAACGTGAGGCGCGATGGAAGAAATTGGCGTCAGCCTGCGGCGCGTATCTTCTCTGCGCCTTGCCGCTTCTCATCTGGATGGTCAAGAACTATCTCGCGACCTCTGGGGGGCCGAAGCCGGATCTCGAGGAATGGCGGCCCCTGTATTATCTTTTCTGCCCGCAGAATTTCCTTTTTTATGATCGATCACTTCAGGATCTTACAGCCTCATGGGCGACGTTTTTTAAATATACGCTTGACTATTGGTTCCTCGCGATCCTGTTCGCGTTAAATTGGTTCTTTAATCCCATGCTCCGTCAGGATCGACGGGTCCATTCGATTTTTCAGGCCGCGATCCTTCTGCTTGGTCTATCGTTTGTCTTTACCTACCTTGTGCCGTCACGGTTTTTTCTGAATCTGAATTTGGTTCGTAATGTTCAATACATGCATTTTTTCCTTGTTGGATATACCGCGATCCTGTGGCGTGATCAATGTGGTGGGGACAAAGGGGCCTTGATCGCTGGAATCACTACCGTTGTCATCTTTTTGATCCGTTTTGGTCAGCCGACCGCCTCCCTGGCGTTTGGCGCACTGATCTTTGTTCTTTTCGCCTCAGAGCATCGGAACCGTGCCGATGAGGGCGCACGCTTGCAGCGATGGGTCCCGGTGGGGGTTGGGATTGTTGGTGCGTTTATCTGCGTGGCTTTTGTGATCAAGAGTTTTGAGTGGGGAGGATATAGCATTTTTACAAAGTGGTCGCTCCTGGCCATACTTGGGATGGTCATGACGGTGATCGGATCCTTTTGTGTCGTCCGCGCTCCGTTTGACCGGCGGTGGTTCCTTCGGGCCTTGATCCCGGGCACTTTTTTGATTGCGATTATTGCGAGCACCGGCTACCATGTGAAATGGTTGAGGGTCGCGCGCTTTGGTGGCGGATTTTGGGAGCTTCAGCGCGACTGGATCGATATGCAGCATTATGTTCGCGAGCATGTCCCACCGGACGCGTTGCTCCTTGTCCCGAATGATACGGAGATGGGTGGGTTCCGGATCCATTCAGAGCGGAGTATTTTGGTGTGCTATCGTGACTGCGGGGTGGCGGGTTTTGATTTTGAGGCGGGGCGCGAGTGGCAGACGCGCCTGAATGACATAAAAAATTATAAGGTCTTTATCCAGGACCCGATCGGTGAGGATTTGATGACGGCGGTCACAAAATACGGGGCTGATTATGTCGTTGCGATGAGTTATGCCCGGCTCGATACCGTCCCAGTCCTTGAGCCGATGTATAAAAACACGGTCTTTCAATTATTTCGCATTAAACGGTGAATCGAGTCGGTGAAAGGAATCTGTATGCAGGCGATGGAAAAAATTGTGTTTTTAGGGGACGGGAGCTGGGGAACAACCCTGGCGGTTTATCTGGCGCGGCGAGGTTTCCCGGTCGTGCTCTGGGGCGCGTTCGAGGATAATGTCCTGGCCATGATCCGGGACCGGGAGAACAAAAAGTTCTTGCCAGGCGTGCCGTTCCCTGACGGGCTTGTTCCTATGTCGGATTTGAAGAATGCCCTCGTGGGGGCCTCGATCGTTGTGCTCTCGACGCCGTCTCAGTATTTGCGCGGCTTGTTGCGTCAGGTCCGATCGTATCTCGGGAGCGCCCCTCTCAAGCGTGGCTCAGGGCCGCGGCGCATTTTTTTGAGCGTAGTAAAGGGGATTGAGACCGGTTCGCTCTTTCGGATGTCAGAATTGATTGAGGCGGAACTCGGCCCGGTGCCCCTTGCGGTTATGTCTGGCCCAACGATCGCCACTGAGGTCGCGGCCGGGATCCCGTCATCAGCGGTGATCGCGTCTCGGAGCCGACGGGTAGCGGCTCGGCTACAGTCCATTTTTAATTCAGAGACGTTCCGGATTTATACGAACACCGATCTTGTCGGTGTTGAATTAGGAGGGAGCCTCAAGAATGTTATCGCCATTGCCTGCGGGGTCTGCGACGGTCTGGGATTTGGGACAAACACTAAGTCCGCGATCCTTGCCCGTGGGCTCGCGGAGATGGCGCGGCTCGGGACGGCCTTGGGGGCCCGGCCGCGAACCTTTGCCGGACTGACCGGGCTTGGGGATCTCGTGACCACGTGCTTTAGCCCGCGGAGCCGGAATCGGCATGTTGGGGAAGAGCTTGGCCGTGGGGCCAATATCCGTGATATTTTGAATGGGATGGTCATGGTGGCGGAGGGGGTTGAGACCGCAAAGGCGGTTGAGCGCTTGGCTAAGCGGGAGGGCATTGATATGCCGATCTCGCATCAGGTGTATCGCCTGCTCTTTAGGCATATCCCTCCCAAAAGGGCGGTTTTGGATCTCATGACCCGTAAGATGAAGGCTGAGTGAAAAAGGCAGAAAAAAAACTCCAAAAAAATAAAGTTCTGGTATAATTCTTCCAAGCTTTCTCAGTGTGAATCCCGTGATTCCTTAGATTTAGTATTATTTAAAACGGAGCGTAGCGCAGCTGGCTAGCGCACTTGAATGGGGTTCAAGAGGTCGACGGTTCAAATCCGTCCGCTCCGATTTTTTATTTTATGAGGACCATACTGAAGGGGGGCGTGGCATGACATACTCAGGGGCAGATGATCGTCGGAAGTCCGAGCGGATCAAGCGGAACTTCATCTTAACCTACCGCCTTGCGGACAATCCGGATGCCGCATTTTCAGCCTCACAGCTCAAGAATATCAGTTATGGAGGCATGTGTTTTGTGACCGAGGCTGCGTATGCTCCTGGGACGGAACTTGAAATCGCCTTGAAGACCCCGTTTTTTTCAGGGAAGACCTATTTTAAAGGCCGGGTCCTTGAGTCGCATGAGAAGGTTGCTGGGATCATTTACCAGACACGGGTTGAGCTCAAAAATATTTCGAACGAGGGGTGTGAGATTTTACGCCGGGTGATCGAATTTTTCAGCAAAGAAGAGAAATAACATGAAGACAATACATCTGGGATTGATCGGATATGGCAATGTGGGTCAGGGGGTTGTCGAGCTTCTGCGAAAGCGGAGGGACTACATTCAGGATAAATTTAACGTCAGTTTTGAATTCTCGGCGATCTGCGACCTGCGTTTTGGGAAGAAAAAGCCATCAGGGCTCGGAAAGACGCTGCTTACGACTGATGCCGTTCAGGTGATCGATCACCCGGATGTCGAAGTGGTGATCGAGCTCATCGGCGGGCTTCATCCGGCCAGGGAGCTTGTGCTCGAGGCCCTTAAAAAGGGCCGGCATGTGATCACCGCGAACAAGGCCTTGATCGCGGTCCACGGCCAGGAGCTTTTTAAGGCGGCCCATCGCTACCACAAGAACATTTATTTTGAAACCGCGGTCCTTGCCGGTGTCCCGCTTATTAAGAGCATGACCGAGGGCCTTGCCGGCAATGAATTCCAGGCCCTTTTCGGGATCAATAATGGGACGTGCAATTATATCTTGTCCGAGATGTCGCTCAACGGGCTGTCGTTCGAGGCGGCCGTGGCCCAGGCCCAGGCGAACGGTTTTGCCGAGACAGACCCGACCCTTGATGTGAGCGGTATGGATTCGGCGTACAAGCTCGCGATCCTGACGTATTTGGCGTTTGGGAAATTCATTCAGCCCAAAAAGATCTATACCGAGGGGATCACGCATATTTCTCACGACGACATTAAATATGCCGACGAGATGGGGCTCTCGATCAAACTTCTTGCGATCGCGAAACGCGAGGGCATGAAGGTCGAGACCCGGGTTCATCCGACCCTGATCGCCAAGGACCATCCACTTGCGTCGATCCATGGGGTGCTCAACGCCGTTTTGATGGAACTCGATCCGCTCGGCGATGTGATGCTCTCGGGGGAAGGGGCCGGGCAGATGGCTGCGGCCACGGGGGTGGTGAGTGATCTCATCAATCTCGCGACGCGATGGGATGGGGATCCCCGGGGGTTCATTGGGAATTATTATGGCCAGACCGCGGGTCTGACGTTTAAGCATATCGATGAGGTCGCGACCAAGTTTTACCTTCGGTTTATGGCCGTTGATAAGCCCGGGGTCCTTTCGAAGATTGCCGGGGTTCTTGGGCGTTATGGCATTAGCATCAATTCTGTTTCCCAAAAGGTGCATCGCCCGGCAGGCGTTGTCCCGCTCATCATTTTGACGGAACGCGCGCCTGAGAAGAAGGTCCGGCAGGCCCTGGTCCAGATCGAAAAGCTCTCGGTGATCAAGAGCCGGCCGGTGGCGATACGCATGGAAAATTTAAAATAACGGGAATGAGGAGAGGGGCCGTGGTGATGTGGCAAGGCGTGATCCGACATTATCGTGATTTTTTACCGGTGACCGATATGACACCGATCGTGACCCTGTCGGAGGGGAATACCCCATTGATCTTTTCGGAGGACCTCTCAGAGCGGACGGGCTTGAAGGTCTATTTGAAATATGAGGGGTTGAATCCGACCGGGTCTTTTAAGGACCGAGGGATGACCATGGCGATCACCCATGCCAAGGAAAAAGGCGCCAGGGTCGTCATGTGCGCATCGACGGGGAACACCTCGGCCTCGGCGGCTGCTTATGCCGTTAAGAGCCAGACGATGCGCTGCGTGGTCCTTATCCCTGACGGCAATATCGCCCTTGGGAAACTCGCTCAAGCGCTTGTCCATCAGGCCCTCGTGATCGCGATCAAGGGCAATTTTGATGACGCCTTGAATTTGGTCCGGACCATTACGGATCAATATCCCGTGGAACTTGTTAACTCGATCAATCCTTATCGGATCGAAGGGCAGAAGACCGCGGCCTTTGAGATCTGTGACTGCCTGGGGGATGCCCCGGAATTTCATTTGATCCCGGTCGGTAATGCTGGGAATATCACGGCCTATTGGAAGGGATATAACGAATATCATCATGCGGGGCGCGCGACGCAGCGGCCGGTTATGCTCGGATTTCAGGCGGCCGGGGCTGCCCCGATCGTGCTCGGGCATCCGGTTGAAAAACCCGAGACCATCGCGACTGCGATCCGGATCGGTAATCCCGCGAGCTGGAATTTTGCCGTTGATGCCGCCCGGGAATCTAACGGCGCCATCGACATGGTGACGGACGAGGAGATTTTGAATGCCTATAAGATTTTGGCCGGGGGCACCGGGGTTTTTGCGGAGCCGGCATCGGCCGCATCTGTGGCGGGGCTGCTAAAGTACGCGGCCCAGGGATATTTTAAAGGCCGCCAGGGGATGAGGGCTGTCTGCACGCTCACGGGCCATGGGCTCAAGGATCCGAATATCGCGATCAAAAATGTTGAGCCGCCCATTACCCTGGAACCGGACATTCAGAAGATTTTAAAGGTGATCGGTTTGTCATGACGTCACGGGTCAGGGACGGGGCCAATGGATCTCAAGGGAAAACGAATTCTGGTGACGTATGGCCCGACCTGGGTCGCGATTGATGACACTCGTGTGATCAGTAATTGTTCGTCGGGTGAGATGGGCGGGCTTATTACGGATCATCTCCTCGCTGCAGGAGCCCGGGTGACGGCGCTTGTTGGTCCTGGGGTTGATGCCCCGCAAGCCAGGCGGGGACTTCGTGTGAGGACTTTTCGTTTTTTTGATGAACTTGCGCGGCTTTTGGACGCGGAGCTCGGGTGCGCTTATGATGTTGTAATTCATGCCGCTGCCGTCTCGGATTATGCCGTGCGGCGGCGGATTCGCGGGAAGATAGAGTCGGGGCGTGAACGGTTATTGATTGATCTCATTCCGACCCCGAAGCTTATCAGTCGGATCAAAAAACGGATTCCAGGGGTGGTCCTGGTTGCATTTAAACTCGAGTCGTTTACCGACGAGCGCCGGTTTCGGACAGAGGCCGTGCGATCTGTTGCGGCATATGGCAGCGATTTCGTTGTTGCCAATTCATTGACTGGTGGGTACCGCGGATGGATTTTTGATCGCGATGGGCGTCGGCTTGCCAAGGCGCGCTCACGGCGTGAGATGAGTCGGCGTGTAATCGAACAATTGATCGCCTACAACAGGTGATGGTGCAATGAAATTTATTGTGATTGTTCCAGATGGCGCGGCTGATCGGCCGATGGATGAGCTCGGGGGGAAAACACCGCTTCAGGCCGCGCGGACCACGAATATGGATTTTATGGCCCGCAATGGGATGCAGGCCATGGTCCAGACGATTCCCCATGGAATGACCCCTGGTTCGGAGATCGGGAATCTTTCGCTCCTTGGCTATCGGCCGGACACGGTTTTTACGGGGCGAGCCCCGCTTGAGGCAGCAAATCTTCAGATTGACCTGGGTCCGGACGAGGTGGCCTTTCGTTGCAATCTCGTGACCCTCGGCCTTCATGAGATGCGCGATTATAGCGCGGGCCACATTGGGACCTCGGAGGCCGCGGACCTGATCAGGGCGCTCAATGACGGCGTTGAGGAAAAGAGCGTACGTTTTATCGCTGGTAAGAGCTATCGGCATTTGATGATCATCAAGGCGCGCAATACCGCTGATCTTGTGGGAGTCCGCACGACACCGCCGCATGACATTTTAGGCAAGCCGTATGCCGGGTGGTTGCCGTCAGGAAAACACGCCCTGATTTTGCTGAAAGTGATGGAGCGCGCCCAGAAGATCCTTGAGGCGCATCCGATCAACCGTGTCCGGATCGATCTTGGGGAGAATCCGGCGAATGCGATCTGGCTCTGGGGGCAGGGGGTGAAGCCCACACTCCCATTGTTCAACGAGAAATTCGGTCTAAAGGGCGCGATCATTTCAGCGGTTGACCTTGTGAACGGTATCGGTCGACTTGCGGGTCTTGATGTGGTCGCTGTGCCGGGGGCAACCGGCTACTATGATACGGATTATCGGGCCAAGGGCGAGTATGCGCTCAAGGCCTTAGCTGACCATGATTTTGTCTTTGTCCACGTTGAAGCGCCGGATGAGGCGAGTCATAACGGCGAGGTCCAGGAAAAGATCAAGGCCATCGAACGGATCGATGCTGATATCCTGGGGCCGGTCCTCAATCATTTTGGGCCTTATGACGATGTTAGGGTCATGATCCTGCCGGATCATCCGACGCCGGTCACCTTGCGGACTCATACGGCTGACCCGGTACCGTGCGTGATTTATGGGAAAGGCGTTGCGAGCGATGGGGCTGCTGATTATAATGAGGCCTCGGCGGCAAGTCGAAAAAAGGTCTTCCCGTCCGGCGAAAAGCTGATGGAATTTTTTACCAATAAATATCTTTAACAAGAGGAACGAGGGGATGAGCAAGAAACCAATCATTATCATGAAATTCGGCGGGTCGTCGGTGGCGAATGTGGAACGGATCAAGGTTGTTGCGCAGCGGATCATCGACACCAAGACGCCCCGAAATAATGTGGCCGTTGTTGTCTCAGCGTTGGGGGACACAACGGATGAACTTGAGACTTTGGCATTCCAGATCATGCCGACACCGCCCGAACGGGAAATGGACATGCTGATGTCAACGGGTGAACAGATCTCCTGCGCCCTTGTGGCCATGGCGATTCAGGCCTTGGGGCACAAGGCCATCTCGCTGACCGGGGCTCAGGTCGGGATCCGGACGACGAAGATCCATACGAAGGCCAGGATCGAGACGATCGACGCCAAGCGCATCGAGAAGGCCTTTGATGAGAACAATATCGTTATTGTTGCTGGGTTCCAGGGTGTCACGGAGGATCAGGACATCACGACCCTGGGACGGGGAGGGTCGGATTTAACAGCGGTGGCTCTGGCCAAGACGCTCAATGCCGATGTTTGTGAGATCTTTACGGATGTGACCGGGATCTTTACAACGGATCCTCGGATTGAGCCGGCGGCCCGAAAGATTCCAACGATCACCTTTGATGAGATGCTTGAAATGGCCTCGCTGGGCGCCCAGGTGATGCAGACGCGGTCGATCGAGGTGGCAAAAAGATTTAATATCCCGATTCATGTACGATCAAGTTTTTCTAAGGAGGAAGGAACGATGATAGTTAAGATTAATGAGAAGTTGGAGGAGGTCGCTGTTCGCGGGGTCACGTGTAATAAGGCGGAGGCGAAGATCACGATCTGTGCGGTGCCGGATAAGCCCGGGATCGCGGCGAAGATCTTTAATGAAATCTCCAAGGCCGGAGTGAGCGTTGACACGATCGTTCAGAATGTTTCCCATACCCGTCTCACGGACATTTCGTTCACGGTCCCGAAGACCGATCTGACGAAGGCCCTTGCCGCATCCGAGAGTGTGGCAAAAAAGATCAAGGCCGGAAAGGTCATCTTTGATAAGAACATCGCCCGGGTATCGATCGTCGGTTCGGGCATGAGGTCGCATCAGGGGATCGCGGCCCAGATGTTTGAGACCCTAGCGAAGAATAAGGTCAATATCGATATGATCGCGACTTCTGAGATCAGCATTTCGTGTATTATCAATCAGGCAGCGACGGATGAGGCCGTCCGCGCGCTGCATGCGGCATTCCATTTGGATGCGGGGAAATAACCATTGACGGGGTTCGGCGAAAGGACGCACGATGTCCAACAGGATCACGATTTATGATACGACCCTTCGTGACGGGTCGCAGACCGAGGGGATCGCCTTTTCCGTGAGCGATAAGCTGAAGATCGCGAAAAAGCTTGACCAGCTGGGGGTGCATTATATCGAGTGCGGCTGGCCAGGATCGAATCCGAAGGATCGTGAGATCTTCGCGTTGGTCCAGGAACAAAAATTTAAGAATGCGCGTATCGCGGCCTTTGGATCGACTCGGCGTGCGAAAATTGCGGCGTCGGATGATGTCAATCTCCGGGCCCTCGTGCGTTCGAAGGCCCCGACGCTCACGATCTTCGGAAAGACGTGGGATTTTCATGTCACCGAGGTGATCAAGACGACGTTGGATGAGAACCTCGCTATGATCCGTGATTCGGTGGGCTTCCTCAAAAAGCGCGGGCGCGAGGTCTTTTATGATGCCGAACATTTTTTTGACGGATATAAAAGCAATCCTGATTATGCCTTAAAAACTCTTGAGGCCGCGGCCGCGGCCAAGGCCGATGTGATCATCTTGTGTGACACGAACGGCGGCTCTCTCTCGGCGGATATCCATCGCATCGTGACCGAGGTGCGAGCCCGGATCGGGCTCCCGCTCGGGATCCACACCCATAATGATTTGGACCTGGCGGTCGCCAACAGTCTCGCCGCGATCGACGCGGGATGCGTTCAGGTTCAGGGGACGTTCAATGGGTTGGGCGAGCGCTGTGGGAACGCGGATCTGGGGACTGTGATCGGCATCCTTCACACGAAGATGGGCCGGAAATCAATTCCCGAGAACAAGATCAAGATGCTGACGGACGTGTCGTATTTTTTGAGCGAGGTGAGCAATGTCAAGCTCGCGGACAACCATCCGTTCGTCGGGCACTCGGCCTTTGCCCATAAGGGCGGGGTCCACATCGATGCGATGTTGAAGAATCCGCTCGCCTATGAGCATATCACCCCGGACCTTGTGGGAAATCACCGCCGGTTTGTGACCTCTGAGCTTGCGGGGAAAATGCCGATCGTGATGAAGGCGCGTCAGCTTGATATCTCGATTGATAAGAAGTCTCGCCAGGCCCAGCAACTCCTCAAGGCCCTTCAACAGAAGGAGCATGGCGGTTACCAGTTTGAGGCCGCGGATGCCTCGTTTGAGCTTTTTATGAAAAGGAGCCTGAAACGCTATTCGCCGTTCTTTGTCCTTGAGGGGTTTAAGGTCTCAACGGAAAAGCGATTCGACGGCCGGATCTTTGCCGAGGCCTCGATTCGGATATCCGTTAACGGGCAGGAACGCTTCAGCGCCGCGGAGGGCGACGGCCCGGTCGATGCCCTTGACCGCGCCCTGCGTCAGGCCCTATTGCCGAGTTATCCGAGCCTCAGCGATACGCGGCTGACCGATTATAAGGTCCGCGTCCTTGATACGGACCACGGGACAGCGGCACGGGTCCGGGTCTTGATCGAGACCCAGGATGAGCATGACGCTTGGACCACGGTGGGGGTTCATGAGAATATCATTCAGGCGAGCTGGGAGGCCCTGATCGACAGCATTGAATATAAACTTCTTAAGGACACGAGGGCGAAGTAGGTCCGGACGCATGAGGTCGTAAGGGTTGATCGTATGAGCGAGATGTCAACACGTTTTAATTTTCAGGAGGTCGAAGGGTCCTGGCGCCAGCGCTGGGAGGCGGAAGGGGTGTTTCATGGCCGGGTCCAGTCCGACAAGCGACCATATTCGATCGTGATTCCGCCGCCGAATGTTACGGGGATCCTCCACATGGGGCATGCCCTGAATACGACCCTTCAGGATATCGTCATGCGTTATCAGCGGATGCGCGGGCACGAGACCTGCTGGATGCCCGGGACGGATCACGCCGGGATCGCGACCCAGAATGTCGTTGAGAAACAACTAGCCCGTGAGGGGAAGACCCGGTATGATCTTGGCCGCGATGCCGTAATTGAACGGCTCTGGGCTTGGAAACAGCAGTACGGGGATACGATCATCACCCAGCTCAAGCAGATCGGTGCGTCGTGTGATTGGGAGCGGACGCGTTTTACAATGGACGATGATTACAGTCAGGCCGTGCGCCATGTCTTTGTGAGCCTGTATGAAAAAGGATTGATTTATCAGGGGCAGTATATCATCAATTGGTGCCCGCGCTGTCAGACCGCCTTGTCCGATGAGGAGGCCGAACACCATGAGCATCAAGGGATGCTGTATTTTTTACGGTACCCGCTCAAGGATGATCCCCGGCGCTGGGTCACGGTCGCAACGACGCGGCCCGAGACCATGCTCGGGGATACGGCCGTTGCCGTCAATCCTCAGGATGAGCGGTATCGCGAACTGATCGGTGCGGCGCTGGTGTTACCGATCGTGGACCGTGAGATTCCGATCATTGCGGATGATTTTGTGGATCCTGCTTTTGGGACCGGTGCAGTTAAGGTGACGCCGGCCCATGATCCGAATGACTTTGAGATGGGGCAACGTCATGGCCTTGAGGTGATCAATGTGATGCATTCCGATGGCCGGATGAATGAGGCCGCCGGTGAGTTCGCCGGCATGGATCGGTTCGAGGCCCGTCAGGCGATCCTGGAGCTCTTGCGAGAAATGCGGTGCCTGGATCATCAGCAGGACCATGCCCATGCGGTCGGGCATTGTTATCGTTGTCATACGGTCGTCGAGCCGCGTCTGTCCAAGCAATGGTTTGTGAGGATGCGTCCGCTTGCTGAACCGGCCCTTAAGGTCGTTGAGGAGGGCCGCGTTGTTTTTTATCCGGAACGATGGAACCGTGTCTATACCGGATGGCTTGAGAATATCCGCGATTGGTGCATCAGCCGCCAGATTTGGTGGGGGCATCGCATCCCAGTGTGGTACTGTGAAGCCTGCCCCGAGGTCATTGTGACCCGGGAGGACCCGGTTGCTTGTCCGCACTGCGGCGGCACCGCGCTTCGGCAGGATGAGGATGTCCTTGACACCTGGTTCTCGTCGTGGCTGTGGCCGTTCGCCACATTTGGATGGCCGAACGCGAACACGGATCTGGCGTATTTCTATCCAACCCGCTCGTTATTTACCGCCTCTGAGATCATCTTTTTTTGGGTCGCGCGGATGATCATGGCGGGGCTTGAATTCATGGGCGAGGTGCCGTTCCGGGAGGTCTTTATCCATGGGACGGTCCGTGACGCCCAGGGCCGTAAGATGTCAAAATCCCTAGGGAACGCGATCGATCCCTTAGAGATCATTAAGGAATACGGGGCCGATGCCCTGCGATTTAGTCTAATCATTAATTCGGGACAGGATATTTTTATCTCGAAGGACAAATTCGAGATCGGGCGCAACTTCGCGAACAAGATTTGGAACGCGAGCCGCTTGGTCCTTATGACAACGGCCCCGGAAAACCGCGTCGCGGTGCTTCCGACGCCGTCAGAGCTCTCAAAGCCGGTTCTTAAATGGGTGGTGTCGCGTCTGCATCAGACGATCGCGGGGGTCGAGGCGGCGTTGGGGCAGTTCCGGTTCTCAGAGGCGGAGAACCTGATTTATGACTTTTTTTGGAACATTTTTTGTGACTGGTATCTCGAGATGGTGAAGACCGAGACAGATGACCCGCAGGTTCAGCGGGTCTCGTTCGCCGTGCTGGATCATGCCTTGCGCATGATCCATCCGTTCATGCCGTTTGTGACCGATGAGATATGGTCGCACTGCCATGAGGGGAACGGGGTTCTTCTTGAGTCTCCATGGCCGTCAGCGGACCCGTCGATGATCGATCCTGAGGCTGAGGAGACGATGTCGCTTTTTATGGAATGGATCACGAGTGTCCGGAACGCTCGGGCCCAGTGGCATGTCAAACCGACCCAGGGGGTCCGGTGTGTCATCGTCGGCGGCGCAGCGTCGTGCAGTTTGCTGGCCCAGATGCAGGGCTATATGTGGTCGCTCGCCCGGGTTGAGGGGCTTGTCTGCGCGGAGACTGCGACGAGAGTCCCGAATGCCGCAAGCGGCGTTGTCAAGGATACGACGTTTTTTATCGTGCTTGATGGTGTCGTTGATATTGAACGCGAAAAGGCTCGGATGCAGAAAGAGTGCGCTGATCTTGAGAAAATGGCGGACGGGGTGAGTCGACGGCTGGCAAACGAACAGTTTCTGGCTCAGGCTCCGGCTGAGGTCGTCGAGCGAGACCGGCAGCGGATGGATGAATTAAAGGCGAAGGCGGCAGCCCTCCAGGCGGTCTTGGTCAACATGTAATAAAGAACGGACGGCGTTATGGAACGAGAGATCGAACGCATCATTGATCGTGCCCTTCGGGAGGACCTCAGTCACCGGGATGTGACGACGAAGATCCTTTTTGATGCCGACAAACGTTCTGAGGCTTACATCATGCCCCGGGAGCGGGCGCTCGTCTGCGGGGTTGAGATCGTCACGCGTGTCTTTCGAGCGCTGGATCCGGATATGAAGGTGGTGTGCCATCATCGTGACGGGGACGCCGTGGGCCGCAATGTGAAGATCATGAGCTTTGCCGGCAAGACCCGGGCCCTGTTGTCTGCCGAACGGACGGCCTTGAATTTTTTATCATATCTTTCCGGAATATCCACGCTGACGCATCAGTATGTTGAGGCGGTCAAGGGTCTACCGGCCCTGATCATGGATACACGGAAGACCACGCCTGGGCTGCGGGCTTTGGAGAAGATGGCGGTTCGGATCGGCGGCGGGGTGAATCACCGATTCAATCTCAATGATATGGTCATGATCAAGGATAATCACCGGATCGCCCATGAACGGACGGCGCCGATTCAAGATGCCATTCGTAAGGTCCGACGGTATACACGCAAGGCCGTTTGTGTTGAGGTCGATAATTTGACGGAATATCATCATGCCATGGAGGCGGATCCGTGTATCATTCTTCTCGATAATATGACGCCTGCCCAAATGCGGCGGGCGGTTGCGATCCGCCGGGAGAGCGGGAAGACGTTTTTGCTCGAGGCCTCGGGAGGAATCACGCTGAGGAATGTCCGCCAGGTCGCGGAGACCGGGGTGGACCGGATCTCGGTGGGGGCGCTAACGCATTCACCGCCGACAATCGATTTTACAATGGAGTTCTTATGAGACGACATGTCAATGTTTTAATAGCGAGTATCGTGTTGGTTTGTCTTTTGGCGCCCTTAACGGGTGCTAAGGAGACGGCTGCACAGGAACAGGCATCGCGGTTTGAGTCGGCGGAATCCGCGATTCAGGTTGAGGCGGTCGCTTCGCGAGGACCGGGTGATGGGTTTCATGAAACATTCTTTGACGATGGTCTTATGATCAAAGGGTTCACGGAGAGGTACCTTGAAGAGGAGCGCGACACCTTGTTGGCCATGATCCAGGATGAGACGATCACGGATATCAAGGTGGCGGCGGCGATCCGCGCCTTTCGTCAAAAGTATCTTCTCGACACCTTTCTCCGTGATAAGACGAACGCGGTGCGGGTGCTATTAAGGGTCTTCAACCGGTCGGATTCGGCCTTTATCCAGGTCGAGACCATGCACACCGTGTGCCTCATGGACCGTTATAATTATTTTGAACCGATGGTCCCGCAGTTGGTCTTGAAGATGGATCATTACAATGAGGCGGTGAGCCAGGCCGCGTATGAGGCGATGATGGTGATCATTGCCCAGGGGAATAATCGCGCACGTGAGGCGCGGATCGTTTTCAATACCCTGAGGAAGACGCTCTTCCTGTCCCGGCTTCGTCTCGCACGGATGGAGACGCCTGATACGAGAACACGGCAGAAGATTGATGTCCTAAAATGGTCGATCAAGGTCTTGGGGTCACAGGAATTAAAAAGATTGCCAAAAGAAGTGCTGCATTTACTATAATGAGGGTAAACGGAACGGTGTGCATACCAAAATCATAAGGAGGATGGCCATGCGCAAGAATATATTCTATGCGGTGTCCGTAGGCGTGGTTGCCGTGGGACTCGCGGGATGTACGCTCTATAACATCGATGGGGATCAGCACACGGCCGTTGCCCAGCGATCAGAGCGTGCGGTCGATCAGATTGAGGTCCTCGAAAAAGTGACTCAGGCGCACACGGTCATCGGCCAGGTGATGGTGAATGCGGAGCGGCGTACCGAACGAAATGAGATCGTCGCCAAGATGAAAAAAGAGGCGGAGATGCTCGGGGGCGATGCGATCACGAATATCACGCAGGCGAATGCCTTAGTTCGGGTGCGCTACACGGCGGATGTGGTCGTTTATCAGAAGTAGTCGGTGAGGGGCGTCGGTTTAGATAGGGCCCCCTGGTGGGAACAAAGGAGACCGATTTGCTGCCATTTTATATTTTGCTCGTCATTGTAATCATCGCGCTCGCTCTGGTTGTAAAATTCATCAAGGATGAAGAGGCTCAGCAACGTCAGTCGGACGCCTCAGAATCGGTGACCTTGAACCCCGTCGACGTGCTAACGAAAACAGGTTTGTCAACCGAAGGGATCGTGCCCCCGGACCGAAGGAAGGGTCGGGGGTTCTCTTTATTTAAGCGCTCTTCGAAAAATGAGGATGTTCAACCGTTTGATCCGAGTGAGGCCGTGGTCGCATTGGGTGCTGTGTCGTCGGCTGACGCGGCGGCCTCTCTTGGAGCGGATCCTGCCGGCGGGACGGCCGGGCTCACGCTTTCTGAGGTGTCGGCCCCGCCTGCCGCCTCAGAGGACGGAGAGGGCCTTGCCGAGCGGTATGAGCGTCTCGATACGCTTTTTAAAGAGAAGGCGCAGCTCTTAGAGAAAACCACAAAGGAATTGGAACAGGAACAGCGGAATCGCAAGGATTTTAATAAGGTTAAAGACCTCATCGAGAAAGAACTGAAAGACGCCAAGGTCCGGGCCAAGCAGGCCGAGGGGGCTCTTAATTCCGCGAAGGATGAGGCCCAGGTCCTGACGCGCCGGATCACCCAGCTTGAGGAGAAAATCAAGGGGTTGGAAAAAGAAATCTACGCGCGTGATGATCAGTTGCGTGAGGCCCAGGTGACGATCGCGTCGTTGCCGGCCGCCCCTAAAACGGATACTGTTGCTGTTTCGGAGCCTGTTGTAGAGCCGGCCGTTGAAGCAGGGTTGATCCCTGCGGAGGGCGAGGTTTCAGCGCGGTCAGCTGTTGAGTTGGCTGAGCCGGCGGTTAACGTTCCGCTCGACGCTTCAGCGGGTGCCGGCGTGGCCCCCACGATCGCGGTGACGCCTGAAATTGTTGCTGAGGGCGCTCGAGATGATCAGCCGGGTGAAACAATAGGAGCAGCCGAGAAGGTCGATGCCGCACCTGAGCCGGTTGCCCCGACTCTCCCAGAATCGGCGGTGTCTGCGCTGCCCAGCGATGCCGCCGTGGTACCTGATGAGAGCCAGGACGAGAAGGTGTCCGCGGCGACTGGTGCTGACATCGGGTTGGACTTTCATTCAGGATTGACATCAGCCCCTAAGATATCGGTTAGTTCTTCTGAGAGCGCTGTTGTCCCGGCTGCGGATTCGGGTGGGGAGACGCCGGAGCCTCCCCCTGTTGAGCCGGCCGTGACCCGTGAGACGCATCCGACCCGGGCTCAGTTAGCGGATGAGGTTAAAGGTCCGATGCCCCCGCTTGAGATCTCGGCGTCAGCGGAATACATGTCGCTTCTCGGCAATGCCGAGTCGCAATCATCCTCTGACCCGGCGTCATCAGATGAGCCGCAGGCCGTGGCGCCTGAGCCGTATGTCTCGCCTGTCTCTGAGGAAGAGGTCAAGGAATTTACCGCTGCCGGGGCTGGGACACCGATGATTGAGGATCCAGCGGCCTCACCGGATGCGCCGACCGCTGGGGGTCCCGGACGGAGCCGGGTCTGGCTGAAGCTTTTTGAGGAATTTAATCCAAAGATTGATGAGCCTTCAGAGGAGGGACCGGCCGAGGGCGAGGTTCATTTGCGGCCGGATATCTTGGCGGGCGACTCAGAGGAGTTTCGAAAAAAGATGCTCGATGAAGGTGAGCCGCCGGAATCAAAAAAAGATGATGCATAATACTAATGGGGAGGCGCTCATGGGGGAGATTTGGTTCGGAAAAGAAATGAAATCATTTTATCAATGCTGGGTCGGGTTGTTGACTGTCGTCTTGACGCTCTGCGCAGGTACGATCGCAATGGCCGCCGTAGAGGAAGGAGCTCAAGGGATGGATCAACAAACCGTTGCTGTTCTCGAAACCACGCAAGGGGTCATTAAGTTTAAACTCTATGTCGATGCCGCGCCGAAAGCATGTGAGAATTTTAT
>CAYVEC010000029.1:0-20016 GCA_964450385.1 uncultured Planctomycetales bacterium | reverse complement strand
ATTGTTCGGCGCGCTGGATGTCCGCCACGAGTTGTCCCAGCTGATATTAAATCGAACCACCGCGGTATTCGACGCCGCGTCGCGACCCTCAAGGGAGACATTGGTAATCGCAAGATTATTCGCGCTGACCGGAGAAGATACCACGATAAGGAAGAAAAAAACCAGGAGAGTTGCCGAGCGGATGCCGGCCCTCAAAACAAGAGACCACAAGATGTTCGTGCCACGTGCCATGTGTGGAACCTCAATCCATTAATCCTGCTACCCCATAACCGCCGCCCGAATCACTCCCAATTCTTGATATCATCCTCCGGGGACTTGTCATTTTTCCCCTGGGACGACAGGTCATAATCCGGACGATTCGTTCCCGGCGACTGATAGACATAATCCCGGCCCCAGGGATCGACCGGCCGCTTCTCCAAATACGGGCCGTTCCAATTCGTGGGCACGGGTGAAGAGGATGGTTTCCTCAAGAGGGCCTCGAGCCCCTGACTCGTGGTCGGAAAATTCCCGTTGTCAAGTTCATAGAGCTTCAGTGCCGTCGAGAGCATCGCGTCAATATCCGAGCGCGCCACGGTCTTCTTGGCCTGCTCGGAGCGGCCGGCAAAGCGCGGCGCCACCATCATGGCAAGCGCCCCGATGATCACGACCACGAGCATAATCTCGATCAGGGTAAATCCCTTTTGAAATCGGCTGATCATATCAAACCTCCTAATATAAGTATAAATTATAGATTAAAAAAAAAAAAGAGCACGACTATTTTATAAAATTTAACCACGCCGCCTCGAGCTCAGCCAGGTTCCGTACCCGGCCGCCGGAACCGGCCCTCAGGGCCGCCTCTACGGTCTGCCCCCCACGGATCGCCCGAAAAAAATCCTGCAGGGCCGCGGCCCCATACGCCTCATAGAGGAACCCCACGATCGAGACGCTCTGGAGATAAAAGACCTCGACCTTCCGGGAATCGCGTTCCTGCCGGATATCCAGGGTGTCGAGGGTCGCGAACGGGATATAACGGCCCATCGGCACAAGCCGCCGCATCAGGGCCAGGGCCCGTGCGTGCTTGCCGCGCTCATACATCTGGGCCACCCCCTCCTCGAGCCAGACCGCGAGCCGCCGGCCCAAAAAATCACGCATCACAAGGTGCGCGATCTCGTGCGGCAGCACGGTCTCGTAAAAATCCCTGTCCTGATAAAAGGTGACGATCGCGCGCGACTCAAAGAGATAACTGTCCCGGTCCGAATAGCCCGTGGCCCAGGCCGGGGCGCCGGTCACCGCCACAAAGGCCTCCTGCGTGCCGAAAATAAAAATCTTGGCGCGTTCATCCCATGTCCAAAAATCATTGTAGCGTTTGTACCCTACGAAATCCCCGATCGTCTGATAAAAATACTCCGCCCGGTCGAGGGTGCGTTCCGCCTCCGCCGCCGAGACCGGCGGCTGAAAATAAACGAGGAAGTGCTTCCCCCGTGTCTCCTGCCAGACATGGCCGCCGAAATCGACCGTGCGCGAGGCGGCAAGGGCCACCGTTCCCGTCACCCATCCGGCTATGATCATCATCCCCAGGATGATCCCTCGAATCTTCATACCCGTCGCCTCTCCGTCAGGGCCGCGCTCAGCCCGCCATAATGTCCATTTGAAAGATCGGAAGGAGCATCGCGATCACGATCACCGCGATCATGCCGCCGACGAGCACGATCATGATCGGCTCGATCAGGGACGAAAGAACTTTCATCCGGTCATCAATCTCTTCGCTGTAATTTTCAGCAACACTTTCAAGGGCCTGCACAAGGAGCCCGGACGTCTCCCCCACGCTCAAGAGGCTGCTCACCATGTCCGGGATCAGGGTCTGCCCCTTCAGGGCCAGCCCGAGCGACCGGCCCGCGACGAGGTCGTCATGGCACTGCATGAGCTGTTCATGTAATAAGACATTTGACACCACCGAGGCCGCCAGGGCAACGGATTTGACGATCGGCACCCCGCTGCGGATCAAAAGGGCCAGGGCCTGGCAAAAATAAACGATCTCGACGTGAAGCGTAAAGGCACCGATCACCGGCGTCCTCATCACCCATCCCGTGATCGAGCGCCGTCCCGACGGAGTCGCGGCCCAGCGTTTGACCGCGAACACCGTGACAAAAACAACGAGCAGGATCACCGCCCAATAGGACACGAGAAACCGGCTCACCCCCATGACCGCGACCGTCAGCGCCGGCAGGGCCTGGCCGCTGTCCGCAAAGATCCCCATGATCCGCGGCATCACCGACGTCAAAATAAAGACGACCGTGCCGATCCCGAAGACGAGCATAAAGAGCGGATACACCATGGCGCTCCTCACCTTGGCCCGGAGGGCCATCTGATGCTTGAGATGCCCGGCCACGGATTCAATGCACTCGACGAGCCGCCCCGCCTCTTCACCGGCCTGGACCATGCTCACATAGAGCGGTGAAAAAATAGCCGGGAACCCGGCGAGACATGCCGAAAATGACGTCCCCCCCTGAACATTCAGACGGATATCCTGGACCACCGAACGAAAATACGCGGAGCGGATCTGGCGGGCCGTCACATCAAGGGCCTGAAGGATCGTGACCCCTCCCTTTAAAAGGCTAGCGACCTCACGCGTGAACAGAAGGATGTCTCGCCGCCCGACCCGGCCCTTCTGAATCCTCTGATGGGTCCGGTCATAGAGCTCGACCGTGACCGGAATAAGACCAAGCTGGTGGATCCGTTCGATCGCCTGCTCCCTCTGATCGGCCATGATCTGGCCGTCCACGGTGTCGGCCGTCGCTGTTTTGGCTCGGTAATAAAAAAGCGGCATCCCTCGTCACTCCTTTGGTTCTGTCTTATCCGGGCTGATCCCGGCGATACTGGGACACAAAGTCCTCGATCCGGACCCGGTCCCCGCTCGAGATGTCCAAAAAATACGCCGCGAGATGGAACATCGCGGAAAAGGCGTCATCCTCGACCCGGCAGACCCGGGCCAGGCACTGAATGCCCGGCTCATCGGGTTTAAGCTGCAGATGCACCTCGATCACCGTGTCGATCGGCAGGGCAAAGACAGAAATAAAACGCACCCCGCCGGCGCTCAGGTCCTTCGTGATCGACGCGTGCTGGACCTGATCGCAGGTCAATTCATCTGGGTTGTCCTTATCCTGGTGAAAGATAAAATACCGGACCTGGACCTTGGCATCGATCCGGGTATAAACACGGGAATCGTACTGATTACTGTACTGGAGGAGCTCGGGCTTGATCTGCCGGCGTTCAATATTCTTGGCGGGCGCCACTGGGATCATCCCCTTCTCGGCGGCCGGCATCGTTCGCACCGTCTTGTCCGGGACCGTGACGTTCATGACCTCTTCTGGGGTCGTAACCCCGGCAACAACCTTCTGCCAACCGTCTTGACGAAGGGTTGTCATCCCGCGGGCCATGGCGAGGCGTTTGATCTCCTCAGCGCCTCGACGATCGACGATGGCAGCGCGGATCTCATCATTTACCAGGAGGATCTCATAGATCGCGGTGCGACCGTAAAACCCGGTCTGATGGCACATCTCGCATCCCCGGCCGCGGAAGATCGACACCTCCTGCCCAGCCTCAAGACCGAGCGAGACCGCGATCTCCTGCTGGATCTCGGCCGGAGGATTCCCAACCGCCTCTTTACACTTTGGACAGATATTTCGGACAAGCCGCTGGGCCACGAAGGCCTCGATACTCGATGATACAAGGAACGGCTCGACCCCCATCTCCAGCAGGCGGGTAATGCCGCTCGCGGCGTCATTCGTGTGCAGGGTTGAGAACACGAGGTGCCCGGTCAGGGCCGTGCGGATCGCGATCTCCGCGGTCTCAAGGTCCCGGATCTCACCGACCATGATAATATCCGGGTCATGGCGCAGGACGCTGCGCAGACCGGTGGCAAAATCAAAATGGAATTTTGGATTCACCTGGATCTGGGTAATCCCTTCCATCTCATATTCGATGGGGTCTTCCAGGGTGATGATCTTACGGGTCGCGGTATTGATCTCGTTCAGGCAGGCATAAAGGGTCGTGGTCTTCCCGCTCCCGGTCGGCCCGGTCACAAGGACGATCCCGTGCGGCCGCTGGACAAGCGACCGAAAGACCGCGCAGTGTTCCGTCGATATCCCCAGCTTGTCAAGGCTCAGGATCGACATCTTCGACGGCAGGATCCGGATCACCATGCTCTCACCCCGAGGGGTCGGAATGATCGAGACCCGCAGGTCCAAGATCTGCTCCTTGGTATTAACGACCGCGCTCCCGTCCTGCGGGACCCTGCGCTCGACGATGCTCAGGTTCGACATAATCTTGATCCGAGAGATGATCGACGGCAGGAACTGACGCACCGCCTCAGGAATATTGGCATCCATCAGGACCCCGTCGATACGATATCGGACACGGACCTTATTACGGTAGGGCTCAATATGGATATCCGTCGCTCGATTATGAAAGGCATCGAGCAGGATCTGGTTCACGAGCTGGATGACCGAGGCCTCATCGCTCTCTCGGTCAATGTCCTCGACCGCCTCGGCCGGTTCGGCCGCTGTGCCGGAGGCCTGTTTGGCCATCCGGTCCACGGTCGCCGCGGCAAGGCCATAGGATTTTTTTTGCGCCTGAAGGATCGCGTCCTCGGTCGCAAGAACGTTCTGGGGATCAAATCCGAGATGGATCCGGATCTCATCCAGGATCTTAACGTCAAGCGGGATCGCGCTCGCGATCACGACGGACTTTCCATCGATCTTGACCGGCATGATTTTATAATAGGTCGCGAACCGCACCGGCACCCGCGCCGCCACCTCAGCCGGGATCTCGAGCTGCCCGAGGTTCACGACCGGCAGACGGTAGAGCGTGGCCATCGCCTCGACCAATTTTACTTCGTCGACGATCTGACGCCCGAGCAGGAACTGCCGCAGGGAAACGGATGAGGCCGATGCCTCTGCGAGCAGCGATTCCGCCCGCGCCTTATCAACGAGGCCTCCCCGAACCAGCTGGTCCATCAGGATCTTTTCCGACTGCCGTGTCATCGCGTCTGCCTGTCCCTTCTCTAGGGTTTGACCGGTGCCTTCCCGATCATGTAAAAGTCCGAAGGCTTGGTCTTGTCATACGCCCCATTGAGAACATCCTCGACCCCGTCGAGTAATTCGTCAATATGAACATACTGCCCTTTTTTCCCGGTAAAGACCTCCGAGACATGGAACGGCTGGGTCATGAAATTCAGCAACCGCTGAGCGCGGCCGTAGATCATCCGGTCCGTCTTATTCAACTCCTCAACACCGATGACCGCGACGATACGTTTGAGGCTGTTGTATTTATTGAAGTGCTGGATACATTTCTGCGCGAGATCATAGTGGCGCTCCCCGACGATATCGATACTCAGGTTCCCGCTCGAGCTCTGCAGCGGATCGATCGCCGGATACATCCCGCGCTGAACCAGGTCGCGGGACAGAACGATGGAACCGTCAAGATAGCTGAAGATCGCCACAACCGCCGGGTCCGTCATGTCGTCCGCCGGCACATAGACCGCCTGCATCGCCGTGACCGATCCGCCTCCCTTGATGGACCGGATCCGCTCCTGGACGTTGCTGACCTCCGAGGCCAGGGTCGGCTGATACCCGGTCTCCGCCGGGACCCGGCCGAGAAGCGTCGAGATCTCCTGACCCCCCTGAATGAAACGGTAGAGATTGTCCATGAACAGGAGCACGTCCTTATTCTTCGCCTGAAGATATTCCGCCAACCGGATCCCGGTGTTGACGACCTCGGCCCGCGCGCCGGGAGGCTGGTCCATCTGTCCGTAGGCGAGCATGACGTTCCCGATGAGCTGACTGTCGGTCAACTCATGGAATAGCTCGTTCCCCTCGCGGATCCGTTCGCCGATCCCGGCAAAGACGCACGCGCCGCCGTGCTCTTTAACGATATTATTGATCAGCTCGAGAATAACGACGGTCTTGCCGCAGCCCGCCCCCCCGATGACCCCGGTCTTGCTTCCCTTGACGAGCGGAAAAAGAAGGTCGAAATATTTGATCCCGGTCTCAAGGATGTCGAGCTTCGCGGCCTCTTTCTCGTTAAGGTCATAACCCAGGGCCTGCGTGATCTGACGGATCGGCTGGAGCGGGGCGTCGATCGGCCCCTTTTCGTCAATCGGATCTCCGACGGCGTTCATGATCCGGCCGAAACAGGCGTCCCCGACGGGGACCGCGATCGGCTGAAAGGTGTTATAGCACGGCTGGTTGAGCTGCATGTCCAAGGTATCCATCAGGGCAACGGTGCGCACGACGTTCTTGCTCAAGTGCTCGGCCGTCTGAAGGATGACCCGGCTTTTATTAAAATTATAGGCCTCGATAACGTCATAGAGCGCCGGGATATCTTTGATATCGTCAAAACGGATATCAACGACCGGCCCCTGGACCGAGATGACCCGTCCCAACCCGCGCCGCTTTTGTTTACCAGGCGCCGTCACGTTCACGCCGCCGTTACCCCCGGCAGCCGGACCTGTCCCGGTCCCGGGCGAACCCCCTGGCGTATCATTTTTTTTCTCGTCCGCCATACCCCTCCTCACGATCCGTCCGGTGATTACCGCTTCGTCATCATCCGGGCCGTAAAAACCTCACGCATACCCTTATCGATATCGCCCTTGCGCGCCTTCGTAAAGGCCGCGGCGATCCCCTTCTTGTCTTTTTTCATGCGCTGAACGCTCGCCTCGAGCTGCTGCGACTGAGCCGCCGCCTCCGAGATCGACGTGTCATGCAGAATCTCATACAAACGGCAGACGAGCCACATATCAGCGAGATAGCCGATGATATCGGCAGCATCGGATTCCTCGAGCACATGCTCGATCGCGTCCACGAACTCGGCCTGCTTTGTCAGGAGCTCGTCGCACGGAAGGAGTTTCACCGTGCGCGGCTTCTGAAGGTTAAAGGTTTTTGACCAGGGATAGACGACTGAGACCTTGCCCAGCCGATCATTAATAACCTCGTCGATAAAATAGTCCTTGATCTGGACCGCCACATCATACAGCCCGAATTCCTCGAGGTTCACAAAGGTCTTGCCGCCCGGCTGAACATGACGCATCTTTTCAACGCCTTTCCGTCCGACGATAATGAGCTGGCAATCCGGGATCCGCTCAAACTCGGCCATCGCGTGACGGATGACCTTCGCGTTGAGATCCCCCATGAACCCGGCCTCAGAGGTGATCACCACAAGGCCGGTCCGCGGGTTGTCATTCGAGACCAAGGGATGCCGTACCGACGACAAACTGATCATGCGAAAAAACTCGACAAATGATTCGCCAAACCGGGCAAAACGATCTTTTCGACTGGCAAGTTCATGAAATTTCGTATCAGCCACGTCTTTCAAGACCTGGATGATCTCCAGCAGTTCCGTAATGTCGTCAAGATCGCTCTTGATCTTATTTGCCTTACCCATCGCTGCCTCGCTGTATCCCTCCGGATCCGTCGTTACGCAGATGCCGCAGAGGACGACTCCCCGGCATCGGTCGTCGCATCGCTAGTCCCGGGCACCTTATCGGTCTTGAGGAGCCCTCGTTCAAGGCGCTCCTTATATTCAATAGTCTTTTGCTTGAGAATATTGACCAGGGTCCCGTCAAGCCGAAGGCTGCCGAAACGGATCATGATCCCGACCAGGATCGAGGGATCTATTTTCGACATGATCGAGATCTGCCGGCCGAGTTTCGATTCAAGGATCGAGGCGAGTTTCGCCGCCATGTCAGCGGCCAAGGGGGCGGCCGAAACGACCTCCGCCTCACCGATCGCCTCATCAATAACACCCATATCCACCTTCTCGAGCCCCTCCAAAAACTCCATCGTCAGATCCCGATCTACTGACGCGCGCAGGCGTTCACTAAAAATCTCAGTCACAAGGAGCATCGTAAAATCAACCGCCTTCATGTGCATCTCGAGCTCAAGGGCCTTCCGCATATCGTCCTTGGTCCGCTGGGCCTTACTGATGATCTCCTCGCCTTCCTCACGCGCCTTTTTAACAATCTTGTCGCGCTCGAGACGGGCAGCCTCCTCGGCATCCTCGCGCATCTTCGCGACCAGAGCATCGGCCTCACCCCGCCGTTTAACCAGCTCCTCGTTGACCTCTTTGATCTTGCTGTTCAATTCCGACTGTTTCTTACGAACCATCTCGGTCTCGCGGTCGAGCCGACCGAGCTCACGCTCGGTACTTTTCGCGGCGAACCGCCAAAAGACGAACCCCAAGAACCCCACAAGGACCATCCCTGTGATAATCGCCTTCACCATCAACATCGCTAATGGATCCATACCCTCCGACTCCTTTGCCGTTCATCACTACGCCGATATCTCCTCAAGGGCCACTCCCGAGTGCACGAGGCCCTCCTGTCGCAACAGCTCTTCGATCTCATCCGGCTGAGGTGAAAGGACCTTCAAGATCGCCAATAAGATCGTGAACGATACAAGCTCCAGTACCGCGAGCTTCAAGAGCACGCTCAGTTGAATCGCCGGCGTCTTACTGGGATACCGGCCGAGGCGCTCTAATAAATTCCGGCCCAGCCAACCGGCGGCCATCGAAGGAACGCCAACGGCGAAAAAAACAACCATCATCAGGACCAATCCTTCCTGCGGCATTCGCGCGCTCCTGCTTATTGCCCAAACAGCTGGAAGACGATCAGGATCGCGATGATCGAGATCGCCTCGACAAAGATCAGCATAATGACCATGCCCATGAAGATCTTCGACGCGGCTGATGGATTCCGGCTCAAGGCCTTAATGACGGCATACCCCAGTGTCGCGATAACGACCGACGGCCCAAAGACCGCGATCAGCATGATCGAAATAATCAGTAATGTTTCCGCCCATTGCATACGTCACCCCTTGATCATGACCCGGTCACCCGCCTACACGTGATGGACCGCGTCATCCGACTCGGTCAGGATGTCCTTATCGCCCGCCTTCTTCTTCTGAGGCCGGATGCGCTCGAGCTCCTCGACCAAAACGATACAGTCATTCGCAAAAAATTTGACCACCCCGAACTTGATCGGGACCGCCTCCCGCCAATTAATGATAATGTTGCCCTCTTTGAGGACGCCCAACACCGGATAATGATACGGCAAGAGCTCATACTCGCCCTGGTCTCCGGTGAAAAAAACGCTCTCGACCTCGTTCTGATACAACAAGGAATCCGGGGTCATGATCGAGAGCTTAAAGGTCGCGTGATACCGTTCGCCCATCAGACGAGCCTCCTCCGGTCAGCGTCATTCCTTTTTACTTGTCGCTTTATCCAAAATATCAACGCCGACATTCGCGTCTTTCCCCCCCTCTTCCTCATCCAGGTCAACCTTGGCCCGTTTCGCGATGACCTCTTCCTGGAGATACTTGCGGAGGAGCTCCTCACAACGCGGCTTCATCCCGTCATCAATGTCTCGTTTTTTACGCATCATCGTCAGCCATTCGGGGTCATGCTTTTTAAAATAATCATAAATCGCGTTCTGAAAGACATTGAACTCCTCGATCGTCATCTCATGGAGGATCATCTTCGAGTAGGCAAAGAGGCTGATCCCGAGCGACTCCATCGGGACGGGGTGCCCCGCCTTTTGTTTGAGCATCTCGGTCAAGATCTCACCGCTCCTCATCTGCTTTTCCGCCTCTTCCGACTGGCCGGACGTCTTCAACCGCGACACGCGCAGGACCTCACGGTATTGGAGATATTCCAATCGCAGGGGCGCCGCGAGCTTTTTGACGATCGGCCACTGGACCTTACTTCCGACCCGCGAGACGGAGAGCCCCATATCGACCGCAGGCTTCTGCCCCTCGCCAAAGAGCGGAGCGCTGATCATGAGCTGGCCGTCGGTCATTGAAACGAGATTCGACTGAACATAGCCCGTCAGATCGCCCTCGAGAGTCTCGACGATCGGCAGATGGGTCATCGAGCCGCCGCCGTATTTATCGGAGAGACAGGCCGCGCGCTCAACGAGCTTGGAGTGAAGATAAAAGATGTCCCCGGGATAGGAGTCGCGTCCCGGCGCACGGCCCAGGAGAAGCGAGATCTCGCGATACGCCCAGGCGTGTTTGGTGAAATCATCAAAAACAACAAGGACATGTTCACCCCGGCGCATAAAGAATTCACCGATGGAACAGGCAATATAGGGAGCGAGATACAGCTGCCCCGGCGGGGCAATGGCGGTCGCCGCAACAATCGTCGTATACTTGAAACACTCGTTATCAAGAAAAAGCTGAACAACGCGGCCCAGGGCCGAATGAGCCTTACCGATACAGCAATAAACACACTTAACGCCGGTATGCTTCTGATTGATGATCGCGTCCGTCGTGATCGTTGTCTTCCCGGTCATGCGGTCGCCAAGAATCAGCTCGCGCTGTCCCAAGCCGATCGGGATCATCGAATCAATGACCTTAACCCCGGTCTCAAGGGTCTTGGTGAGAATAGCGCGTTTTAAAATCGACGGGGCCTGGACAAAGATCGGGGCCATTTCATCCGGCTGAAGAGGTCCCAGGGCGTCGAGGGGTTCCCCCAAGGGATTCACGATCCGGCCGACAAACTTGCTCCCGACAGGCGTGGTGAAGGTCTCTAGCGTCGCGACAGCCCGGTCGCCGGTCTTGAGGTTAATGGCCTGACGAATGATCAAAACCTGGGCGTCATGCTCGTCGAACCCGATGATCGTCCCCATCGTCCCGTAACCAAAACGGACAACCTGACCGTTAATGCAGTTCCTGAACCCGTCGACAATGACGATACATCCCCGGATGACCCGGACGGTCCCCTCTTCTTGATACCTCAGTTCAGCCATGTGCCCCAACCCCTCTCAACCTGTCTGACTCCACTCCTAAAACCCGCCGTCGCCATCTCATCGCTAGACGGGAACGCCGGAATAAATTATAGCAAACAGCCCCCGGTTGCCCCACAGCAAAAATTTTTTTCTTTCTCCGAAGACCGCTGCGGTCCTCTAGGATCCCTCTTCCTCTTTTTCCCCAGGTTTAGGCACGACCTTGATATCCTCACCGGGCTTCAGCCCAAGCTCCTCGCCCATGCGCGCCGATCGGCGGGCCCAGATAATATAGTGGAACAGGGTGAAGGTCGCGACAAAGACGATGACCGCGCCGATGATTTTCCATGTCAGCGTCGGAGTGAGCCGCTTTTTAAGAAGGGCCTCTGAGAGTTTTTTCAGCCCGCGCAAGGCCTTCAATTTCTGGAGGATGTTCTTAACACGCTTCCGTTCGAATTCCTCGAGTTTTTTCGCGCGGACGATCGCGATCATTTCCTCGATACGTTTAAAATCCTTCAAGGCCTTATCAAAACGCTGGAGATTCAAACGGTAATATCCGATATGTTTTTGCGTTGAGACCTTCTGTTTAGTTGTCTCCCGGATGAGATTAATATTTTCATTCACCTGATTAAACAGATGCGTCGCGCTCGCACCATACGTTGTCCCCTCAAGCTCGAGCGTTGCGATCTGAGCACGCTCATAGAGGTCTTGCAGTTTGACCTCGGGAAAATGCCAGACATCCCTCACAATGATTTCGTAGACCTTCACCTCGCCGGGGCCGAACTCCTCCTCTTTGGTGAGATAGGCCAGATCATGTTTTTCGTCAAAACGGACCTCAAACCCCTTGCTGTCGATCACATGCTCGGCCCTGATCTCTTCGGGAAGAAAATGTTTGTGGCGGACATTGATCGCTTTACTTTCATTGGGATTTTTGACCTCAAGGCGGATCGTGATCTGTTGTTTGAAATTGTCCTGCTCCTCGATAGATTTAGACTCATATTTCAAAAAGTCCATGCTATAGACATTGTCGCGGATCTGTTCAAGCGTTCGAAGGTTCGCCCGGTACTCCTCGATCCGCCGGCCAACGTCCCCGGAAAACTCATTCTGCTGTTTTAAAATAAAATCCATTTGGGCGTTCATCTTGTCACGGACATAGACCGCCGAGGCATAATTGGGGTTATCTTTGAGTGTCGAGAGGGTGTCATCGAGCTGCTGGCGTAACAGGTCGATCTCGGCCGACGCAACCTTCCAGACATCACGGACACGGATGCGGTATGTCTTCGTCTCCTTGGGTCCGAACTGAACATCCCCGTGGACATAGATCATGCCCTTATTGACATCATAATCGGGCTCAAGATCCCCCGTATCTAAAATATCCTCAACCTTGAGCTCCTTGGGCAGATACTGCTTCACCTCGATCGTCTTCGCTTCGCGTTCTGAGGCGTTGACCGCGATAAAATTAATGAAGAGTTCGCCCTTCGTGTCCTCTTGGGCGGAAGCGCCAGCGGTAAAAATAAAAAAGAACGTCAGAAGCGGAATGAGGCAGCGAAACATCGAACCCTGTCTTTTCTTAATGATCATGATGATACCAATCCATTTATTGCGCGCTTTCATACCAGGTCTTTACGACCACATCGTTGATCTCGATCGATTCCTTGATCGCGGTCAACTTGGCGTTGATTTCTTCAAGCTTTTCCGAGACCCGGCGACGGTCCTTCGCGTCCTCGGCGGCAAGCTCTTCGATCCCCAATCCTTCTGAGTCAAGCCCTGCCGCCTCCGCGCTTTCACGAACAAAGCCGGTGAGGGTATTAAGGATTTCCGAGGCGAGTGTGCCGGTCTCGATCTGGCCCTCCGAGATCGTCTGCGACGCCGTCTTCAGTTCATCAATATAGGATTGGAGCTTGCCGAGGCGCTCATAAGCCGTCTCCGAGGCGCCTTTCGCGCCCAGTTCCTCACGGAGGCCCTGAGCTTCAGTCATGGCGGCCGCGGCATTGTTTTTGGCTCGACTCGCATCAGCAGCAATAGTCTCAAGACGTGAGAGCTCGCCGAACACCGTCTCAGCTGCCTCCGTATCTACTGTCGTCCCAATCAATAATTCAAGCGTGTCCACATAATCGATGATCGACTGGAGATCACCCAAGATCGTATTGTCACTCGTCGTGGTCCCGATATACGTCTCCATCTGGGTCACGGTCGCCAGGATCGTCTCGACATTCGGTCCGAGCGAAGCATCAAATCCGGCAGATTCAATGGTCTCGAATAACGTGGTATCCGTGCTCGAGGCACCGATCCGCGCAAGGAGCGTGCCGGTATCCGAGGCGGCATCCTCAATCGTTTCAAAGAGGGTCAGGGCGCCCGCTGATGAGCCCACCCGAGCCAAGACCGTTGATAAATTCGCCGAGATCGTGGTTTGAGTGGTTTCGTCATCTTGGAGGATCTCAAACACCGTCCGCGCGTCGAACTGGGTGCCTAAACGATCCACAACTGTTGACGAATACGTGGCGGCATTACCAGCGTAGGTGGCGGCGTTCAAGGCATAGGTCTCCGTGTTGCTAACCGCGGTCAGGATTGGATCTAGGGCCAGGTCAACGTCATCAAAACGGCTGAACATCGTATCGCCTTCCACCGTCGGCGTCCCGATCCGATTATAGATCGACTCGATCTGCGAGGCCATGTCCGGACTGCCGCCGATCGACGCCACCATATCGCTGATCAGAGCGATTTTCCCAAATAAAGTCTCGTCATCAGACGTGTCGCTCGTGGCTCCCATCTTGGTATTGAGCTGGTTCGCGACGGACAGAATATCATTCACATTCGAGACAAGGGTCCGAGCATTGTCCGCTAGATAGGCGATATCACCCCAGTTGATATTCGATGCGGCCATCCGGGCCAGATCCGGCCAATTGATCCCCGAGGTACTGCTCAGGCCTAGATCTTCCCAATTAACCCCGCTTCCGGTCATAAAGGCGATGTCTGACCAATTGATCCCGATCCGGCTCATGGCCTCGAGGTCCTGCCAATTGATCGCTGACGTCGTCATCCGGCTCATATCTTGCCAATTCATTGCCGAGGTACTCATCACCGCCAGATCACCCCAGTTGACTGAGGCAACCGACATCATGCCGACATCAAGCCAATTCGTGCCGCTCAAGCTCATCGCTGAGAGGTCTTCCCAATTAATCGATGCGGTCGTCAAAGAGCCCATATCCGCCCAATTGATCCCCATGTCTGAAAGAAGTTCGATGTCCGCCCAGTTGATCCCTGAGCCGGACATCTCCTGAAGGTTCATCCAATTGATCCCGCCGCGGGTCATATCATTAATGTCAATCCAATTGATCCCTGTCACACTTAAGACCTGCATATCATCCCAATTGATCCCGGCCTCGGTCAGCAAGCCCATATCAACCCAGTTGATCCCCGCCTCGGTCAAACTTCCAAGATTGTCCCAATTGATCCCGGCCGATGAGAGAACATTGATGTCGGTCCAATTCACCCCCTGATCCGACATCAGGCTGATATCGACCCAATTGATCCCGCTGTTGCTCATCACGTCGAGGTTTATCCAATTCACGCCGGCATCGGCTAATTGGGCAAGGTCCGTCCAATTCACATTCATCCCTGACATAACCCCGATATCAATCCAATTGATACCAGCATCTGTCATGTCACTCAGACTCCCCCAGTTCACATTCTGATCTGACATGCGGCCCACATCCAGCCAGTTCACTCCCGCGGTGCTCAGATCATCAATCGATATCCAGTTGATCCCGACATCAGAGAGCCTGCCCACATCGCTCCAATTCACACCCGCCGTGGTCAAGGCCTCGACATCGATCCAATTGACACCAGCACCAGACATGCGTTCCAAATCCTGCCAATTCACCCCGGCGGTCCCCATGCCCGCCAGATCCAGCCAATTCATACCGCTCGCTGTCATGACGTCAAGATCCAACCAGTTCACGCCCTGCTCGCTCATCGCAGCAAGGTCAATCCAGTTGATCCCACTCTCAGCCATCGATCCGATGTCCTGCCAATTAATATCAGCATCGCTCATGTCGTTCAGGCTTGTCCAATTCACGCCCGCATCGCTCATCGTGTCAATATCAATCCAATTGACCCCGCTATCGCTCAAGGCAGCAATATCCGCCCAATTAATCCCGCTATCACTTAACGAGCCGATATCAATCCAGTTAATCCCCGCCTCGGTCAATACCGTCAAATTGGTCCAATTAACAGCGGCCGAGGTCATCCGCTCAAGATCAAACCAATTGATCCCGGCGCTCCCGAGATCGGACAGGCTGGTCCAATTGACCATACTGTCCGTCATCGCCGCGATGTCCATCCAGTTGATCCCCGCGTCGGTCATATATTGAAGGCCTTGCCAATTGACAGCCGCCGCGCTCATGGTGCTCATATCAAACCAGTTCACGCCCGCGTCGCTCATAAGATCGATATCCAGCCAATTGACACCAGCGCTGGTGAGACCCGCCAGGTCTTCCCAATTCACCGCGCTCGCTGAGAGGCTTGCGATATCCAGCCAATTAATATCTTGATCTGCCATCACCCCAAGATCCATCCAGTTAATCCCTGCGTCAGCGAGCTCCCCAATGCTCAGCCAATTGACTCCCCGGCCGCTCATCACCCCAATATCGGTCCAATTCACTCCGGCATCGCTCAGGGCGTCAATGTCAAGCCAATTCACCCCCATATTGCTCATCATTTCTAGATCCACCCAATTGACACCAGCATCACTGAAGAGATCAAGATCGAACCAGTTGATCCCGCTTCCCGCAAGCACTGCCATATCCAACCAATTAATGCCCGCCGCGGTCATCATCCCGCGATCCGTCCAATTAATACCTGTATCTGTCATCGCCGCGATGTCCATCCAATTGATCCCTCCAACGCTTAACGCACCCACATCAGTCCAGTTGACCCCTGCGTCACTGAGAATATCAAGATCAGACCAATTAATACCTGCCTCACTCAAGCTCACTAAACCGTCCCAATTGACCCCGGCATCACTCATCGCCTGAATGTCGTTCCAATTCACGCCAACCCCGGTCATCTCTCCGATATTCACCCAATTAACACCACTCCCGCTCATCTCGCCGAAATCCAACCAATTCACCCCCGCATCGCTCATATCATTAATGCTCACCCAATTAACGCCCGCGTCACTCATCGTGTCGATATCGAGCCAATTGATCCCCGATGCCGTAAGCTCACCCACACTAAACCAGTTTACCCCGGCCGTTGTCATTAATCCAAAATCGTCCCAATTGACCCCGCCTGATGTCATAATCCCAAGATTGTCCCAATTAATTTCCGCGTCCGTCAGCATTTTCAGGCTGTCCCAATTAACACCACCCCCGCTCATGTCGCTCAGGCTGACCCAGTTAATACCCGCATCAGTTAAGACCCCAAGACTGACCCAATTGACCCCTGAATCGCTCATCCGGGAGATATCAAGCCAATTAATGCCCGTGTCGCTCATCGTATCAATGTCCAACCAATTGATGCCACTCGTTCCCATATCGCTCAGACTCGTCCAATTCAGTCCGCCGTCCGTCATGATATCAAGATCGACCCAATTGATGCCGATATCGGATAAGACATCAAGATCCAGCCAGTTGATCCCTTGATCGGACATCGCGCCAACATCAAACCAATTGATCCCAGCCAATGAAAGCTCCATAATGTCCATCCAATTCACCCCGGTCACACTCATCTCTCCGATATCGATCCAATTGATCCCGGCCCCAGCCATCTCGTGGATATTCACCCAGTTCACCCCCGCGTCACTCATCACGTCTAGATCAGACCAATTGACCCCTGCGTCACTCAAGATATCAATATCAAGCCAATTAATTCCTGATAGACTCATCGTGCCGATATCCGACCAATTGATCCCGACGGCGCTCATATCCATTATGTTCGTCCAGTTAACCCCCTGAGCAGTCAAGGCGCTGAGGTCCAGCCAGTTGATCCCAGATTCCGACATTACGCTAAGGTTCGCCCAATTCACATCAGCAGCGGTGAGCTCCCCAAGACTTTCCCAGTTCACTCCGCTGCCGCTCATATCACTCAGACTGACCCAATTGATTTCCGAAACGCTCATCACCCCGAAGCTAAGCCAATTGACTCCGCCCTCACTCATCACCCCAATCGCAAGCCAATTGATAGCGCCCTCACTCATCTCGGCGATATCCAACCAATTCACTCCCGCGTCACTCATGTCATTCACACTCACCCAATTCACCCCAGCGTCACTCAACACATCCACATCCGCCCAATTCACTCCGGCATCGCTCATGGCATCAAGGTCGAACCAGTTGATCCCCA
The DNA here is from genome assembly GCA_964450385.1 of uncultured Planctomycetales bacterium. Classification (GTDB taxonomy): domain Bacteria; phylum Omnitrophota; class Gorgyraeia; order Zapsychrales; family JANLHA01; genus JAKLFA01. Next base: position 2,915 of record CAYVEC010000029.1, on the reverse strand, counting down.
CGCCGCTCAAAGCCCCGATATCTGTCCAATTCACCCCCGCTGCGGTCAAATCAGCGACCGTCCCCCAATTAATACCAGCGTCACCCATCACATCAAGATCGCTCCAGTTAATACCCGCCGTGCTCATGTCACTCATGCTAAGCCAATTCATTCCACTATCACTCATCATATCGATGTCAAGCCAATTGACGCCCGCATCACTCAAGAGGTCGATCCCATCCCAATTGATCCCCGTATCAGACAAAGTATCAATATCCAGCCAATTGATTCCCGCCTCGGTCAACGCCCCGATGTCCACCCAATTAACCCCACCCTCACTCATCACCCCAAGATCGATCCAATTAATACCGCTCAGGGTCATGACGCTTATATTTTCCCAATTAACATCCGCCTCGGTCAAGACCCGAAGGCTGTCCCAATTAACGCCGCTCCCGCTCATATCACTTAAATTAGTCCAATTGATCTCCGAAACACTCATCACCCCTAAACTAGTCCAATTAATACCGCTGTCCGTCATCACGCCAAAATTCATCCAATTGACCCCGCTATCCGCAAGAGATTCAAGATCCTGCCAATTAACGCCAGCCTGACTCATCTCATAAAAACTTGTCCAGTTAATCCCTTCACCCGTCATCACGTGAAGGTCGATCCAATTAATCCCACGATTGCTCAACATCTCCAAATCGATCCAGTTAATACCCGCATCACTCAGCGTATCAACATCCATCCAGTTGATCCCCGCCGTCGTCATATCACTCAAGCTCACCCAGTTCACCCCCTCGCCGCTCATCACGCTGATATCCGTCCAATTGATCCCGCCATCTGTCATGTCATTCAAGCTAACCCAATTCACCCCCGCGTCGCTCAACACGTCAATGTCAAGCCAGTTGATCCCTGTATCGCTCAGCACGTCAATATCCAACCAATTGATCCCAGCATCCGTCAACGCCCCAATATCCAGCCAATTCACCCCCACCGTCGTCATATCACTAAAGCTAACCCAATTAACCCCCTCTGATGTCATCACCCCGAAATCCTGCCAGTTCACCCCGATGCTCGTCATCACGCTCAGGCTCTCCCAATTTACCTCCGCATCCGTCAAAATCCCCAAACTGTCCCAGTTTACCCCGCTCGAACTCATATCGCTCAGGCTCATCCAATTAATCTCAGATGTACTCATCAACCCGAGACTCGCCCAATTCACACCACCATCACTCATGACCGCAATACCAAGCCAATTGATCCCTTGATCATTCATCGTCGCCACATCCATCCAATTCACCCCCGCATCGCTCATGTCATTCACACTCACCCAGTTCACCCCGGCATCACTCAGCACATCAATGTCAGCCCAGTTCACTCCCGTATCACTCAGCACGTCAATGTCCAGCCAATTAATCCCCGCCTCCGTCAACGCCCCCACATCAGACCAATTCACCCCCACTGTTGTCATATCGCTAAAGCTGATCCAATTCACTCCACGGCCAGTCAGCACCGCAAAATCTTCCCAATTGATTCCCACACCTGTCAGCGTATCAACATCCATCCAGTTGATCCCCGCCGTCGTCATATCACTCAAGCTCACCCAGTTCACCCCCTCGCCGCTCATCACGCTGATATCCGTCCAATTGATCCCGCCATCTGTCATGTCATTCAAGCTAACCCAATTCACCCCCGCGTCGCTCAACACGTCGATGTCAAGCCAGTTGATCCCCTCATTCGACATATCAGAAAGACTGCCCCAATTCACCTCTCCACTCGCCATGACACCAATGTCCAACCAATTAATGCCGGTACCACTAAGATCATTAATCGATATCCAATTGATGCCTATCCCAGCCATCACACTTAAGTCGGTCCAATTAATTCCTTTTTCGTGCAAAACAGCGATATCTCCCCAATTGATCCCCACACTGCTCATATCCGCGATACTAACCCAATTAACACCAATTTGGCTTACGACAGTAATATCATTCCAGTTAATTTCTGCCATGGTTAAAACTGAAAGGTCACTCCAGTTGATCCCCTCCGCACTCATTCTCTCCATATCCGTCCAATTAATACCCTGCGTTGACATCTCCTGGAGATCAGTCCAATTGACTCCGATCGCACTCATAAATTGAATATCCAGCCAATTGACCCCGGCCGTAGACATGTCCCCAAGATTCATCCAGTTAACGCCAGTGGATGCCATCGCCCCCAGGTCGATCCAATTGACACCTACAGCCGCCATAGTTCCAATATCATTCCAATTAATCGCAGCATCCGACATTTCAGAAATATTCTGCCAATTAACTCCAATATCACTCATCGCCGCAACATCCTGCCAATTGATACCAGCCAAACTCAACCGTCCCATATCAATCCAATTAACATCGGAACCCATCATGACCCCGAAATCAATCCAATTGATCCCCGCATCACTCATATCACTAAAACTAACCCAATTAATTCCGCCATCCATCGCCACCGCAACATCAATCCAATTGACCCCGACACTCGTCATATCACTAAAACTTGTCCAATTGATCCCGGAATCCGTCATCATATCAAGATCCAACCAATTAACCCCACGGTCGCTCATCACATCAATATCAATCCAGTTGATCCCCGTGTCACTCATCACCCCAATATCCACCCAGTTCACCCCGGCCGTCGTCATATCACTCATACTCACCCAATTCACGTCCACCCCTGCCATCACACCCACATCCACCCAGTTGATCCCTGCATCACTCATATCATTCACGCTCACCCAGTTCACCCCTGCATCGCTCATCACGTCAATGTCCAGCCAGTTCAATCCCGTGTCGCTTAACACGTCAATATCCAACCAGTTGATCCCCGCGTCACTCAATACGTCAATGTCAAGCCAGTTCACCCCAGCCGTCGTCATGTCACTAAAGCTAGTCCAG
>CAYVEC010000028.1:0-20140 GCA_964450385.1 uncultured Planctomycetales bacterium | reverse complement strand
AGCCTCGACGTCTTTGCCGAATCCAAGCAGGGGGTCCCCACGATGGGGGGCGTCTTTATTATCGGCGGGATCTTGGGTTCGGTCCTTCTTTGGGCCGATCTCTCGAACCGGTATATTCTGTTGACGTGGATCACATGTTGCTATCTCGCGGTTCTTGGTTTTATCGATGACTATGTCAAGCTGACGAGTGTTCAGCACAAGGGATTGTCGGTTCGGACAAAATTTATGTGGCAGATCCTGCTCGCGTTCTTCATCGGATCGTATATCTTTTTTGATCCAGCGACCCTGACGGAGGTCGATGTGCCGTTTTTGAAGAGTGTTGTCTGGGATATCGGTTGGGGGTATATTATCCTTGTCGCGGTCATTATCTTGGGCGCGACCAACGCGGTTAATCTTACCGACGGGCTTGATGGGCTGGCGATCGGATGCATGCTCATCGTCTCGCTGACGCTTGCGATCCTGAGCTATATTACCGGGCACGCGCAGTTCAGCGAATACCTTTTTATCCCGTATATCGCCAACGCCGCTGAATTAACGGTCTTTTGCGCCGCGATGGTCGGTGCGTGTCTAGGGTTCCTGTGGTTTAATTGTTTTCCGGCGAATGTCTTCATGGGCGACACCGGATCGCTCGCCCTTGGGGGGAGCATCGCGGTGATTTCGGTGCTTATCAAAAAAGAACTGCTCCTGATTTTTCTCGGCGGGGTCTTTGTCATGGAAGCCCTCTCGGTGATCCTTCAGGTGGGGTCGTTCAAGCTCAGGGGAAAACGGATTTTTAAGATGTCGCCGTTCCATCATCACCTGCAGTTGAGCGGATGGCCTGAGGCGAAGATTATCGTGCGGTTTTGGATTATCAATATTATTTTGGCCGTGATCACCTTAATGACATTGAAAATTCGTTGATGGATATTCAGGGAAAACAAGTCGCGATTATTGGTCTGGCGCGGAGCGGTCAGGCAGCGGCGCGGTTGGCGGCTGGCCGCGGGGCCGCGGTGCGCGTCTCTGATGCGGGGCCGGAGGCGCGGATGCCGGCCGAGTTTGTCTCCTGGCTGAGAGCCGGCGGCATCGCTGCTGAATTTGGAGGTCACACGGGGGAATTTATTCAAGGGGCGGACCTTCTCGTTGTGAGTCCGGGGGTCCGGGTTGACGCGGAGATCCTCCGTCAGGCGGTTATCATGGGGATACCGGTCGTCGGAGAGCTTGAATTCGCCTCGTGGTTCTGTCCGTGCCCCACGATCGCCGTCACCGGGAGCAATGGGAAAAGTACTGTTTCGACCCTGATCGGGTTGGTCTTAAATGAGGCCGGGCATCATGCGGTTGTCTGCGGCAATATCGGCCGTCCGTTCAGTGAGGCCGTGGGGGAACTGACCGGTGAGAGTTTCGCCGTGATCGAGGCAAGTTCCTTTCAACTCGAGTGGATTGAACAGTTCAGGCCGAAGGTCGCCGTGTTATTGAATATTTCACAAAATCATCTCGACCGGCATAAGGACATGGCTGAATATATCTCGGCGAAAGCGAAAATGTTTCAGTATCAGACACGTGACGATTTCGCTGTCTTGAACCGCACGTCCCGTGAGTGCGTGGCCCTGGCGGGCGGGCTCCGCGCGCCGGTCACCTGGTTTCCGCGGGACCCGGCGGCGAATCCGAATCATGAGGCCGTGCGGGCCGTGATGTCGTGTCTGTCTGTGGAGGCAGGGGCCTATGATCGGGTCTTCGCGCAGTTCAAGGGGTTGACCCATCGCCTTGAGCATGTCCGCACTGTCCGGGGTGTTGAGTTCATTAATGATTCCAAATCGACGACGGCTGAGGCGGCGCGCTGGGCCTTGGACAGGGTCCAGAAGCCGATTGTTTGGATCTGCGGAGGGAAGGACAAGGGGATCGATTTTTCGGTCTTGCGTGTCGAGGCCGCAGCCAAGGTGAAGGCGATCGTGGCGATCGGGGAGGCGCGGGCCAAGATTGAGGCGACCTTCAAAGATGCCTGCCGGGTCGTGCCTTGCTCAACGCTCGATGAGGCGGTCCGGACCGCGCAGTCCATCGCGGATCAGGGGGATTGCGTTCTCTTGAGTCCGATGTGCGCGAGTTTTGATATGTTCAAGGATTTCGAGCATCGAGGAGACGTCTTTAAACAGATCGTCGGGGAATTAAGATAGGGTTGTCCATGCGTTCCATTCGGATCTCCATAGCCTTTATCGTGACGACGCTGATCTTTATCGGGGTCGTGATGATCTACAGTTCGAGTGGGATCTATGCCCTTCAGGAGCTGGATGACAGCCTTTATTATCTGAAGCGCCACCTCGTTTTCCTTGTCCTGGGGTTGTTCACGATGTTCTGGATGATGGGGGTGGATTATCGTGAGCTTCAGCGCTATGCGAAACCGATGATCATTGTCGGGATTTTGGCGTTAGTCGCTGTTATGCTCCCGAAATTGGGGCGGACGAGTTTTGGCGCCCAGCGCTGGATCCGCATCGGCCCGATTAATATTCAGCCGTCGGAGTTCGTGAAATTGGCGATGGTGGTCTATACCGCGGATTTTTTGTCGAGGAAGGGCGCCCAGATCAAACAGTTTAAGATCGGGATCCTGCCGGTCATTACCGTCCTTGGCATCGCCTGTGCTCTGATCTTAAAACAGCCGGACCTCGGGAGCACGGTCCTCATCGCAGCCGTGACGTGCATTATGGTCTTTGTGGCTGGGGCCCGAATGGAATATTTTTGGGGGTTGGGTCTTTTTTTGATCCCTGCCGCGTATGTCTTTGTCTATAGTGTCCCGTATCGGTGGCAGCGGGTCGTGACGTTCTTGGACCCATGGAAAGACCCGACGGGCGCGGGATTTCAGCTGACGCAGTCGCAGATCGCCTTTGGCAGCGGCGGGGTCTTTGGTGTCGGGCCAGGCAAGAGCCTACAGAAATTGTTTTATCTGCCGGCGGCCCACACGGATTTCATCCTGTCGATCATCGGCGAAGAATTCGGGCTCATTGGGGCTCTGATCGTGATTGCGCTTTTTATCGCATTGATCTGGCAGGGGGCGAGGATCGTCAAGAGGACCAATGATGAGTTCGGGTATTTCTTGGCCCTGGGCATCGTATCGATCATTGGGCTGCAGGCGATGGTCAATGTCGGGGTCAGTATCGGGGCCCTGCCGACAAAGGGGTTGCCGTTGCCATTCATTAGCTACGGGGGATCGGCGCTGGTGATGAATCTGGCCATGGTCGGTCTCTTGTTGAATATTTCGAGGACCAGCGATTTGGAGACATAAGATGAAGGCTGTTTTTGCATGTGGGGGGAGCGGGGGGCATATCCTTCCCGCGATCCGCGTCGCGAAGGTCGTTCGCGATGAACAGGGCGGTCAGGTGTTTTTTGTCGGCCGCTTCGGGGCATTCGCCGATCTCTTGCAGGCCGAACATTTTTCCTTTGCCGAGGTGCCGGTCCGCGGCCTCCGCGGAAATTCTTTAAAGTCTCTCTTGGGCGCGGTTTATTCTATGATACAATCAACATTAAGAACGCGCCGGGTGTTGAAGGATATCGCCCCGGATGTGATCATGGGGTTCGGAGGGTATGGGTCGGTTCCGGCGGTTGTCGCAGGACGGACCTTGGGGATTCCGCTCGTCATCCATGAACAGAATGTGATTCCGGGGCGGGCCAATGTCTGGCTGAGCCGGGTCGTTGATCGAGTGGCAATTAGCACCTCCGAGACCGCTAAGGGGTTCGGCCGCCGGAAGACCATCCTGACCGGATATCCCACTCGCGACCTTAAAGTCGCCTCCGGGCGCGATGAGCTTTTGGCATCGTTCGGTCTTGAACGCGACCGTTCGACGATCTTTGTCTGCGGCGGGAGTCAGGGGAGCCGGGCGATCAATCAGGCCATGTTGAGTATCGTGCCGGTCATGCGCGCGACCCTCTCGTTCCAGGTGATCCACGCCGCTGGGGAACTCGATGTCGAGGTCGTCAGACAGGCGTATGAGCGTAACGGGATCCCGGCGAGGGTCGTGCCGTATTTGGACGAGATGCCAGAGGCCTATGCCTGTTCGGATCTTGTGATCGCCCGCGCCGGAGCCGGGATGATCCATGAATTGCTGGCGGCAGGGGTTCCAGCGGTGATCATTCCCTACCCCTACGCCGGAGCGCATCAAAAGGCGAACGCTGCCTTGTTGGCCGGACGGGATGATGTGGTCATGATCGAAGAACGGCACCTGACATCGGATCATCTGCGGGCCCAGGTTGTTGCCCTGCTCGGCCGCGGGCGCAGGGGAGTGGGACAGAAGGTCTTTTCGAATGACGCGGCTCGTCGGATTGCGGCCTTGATGATGGAGGTGGCATGAAGAAGGCGGTCTGCGGAATGCTCGTCATGGTGGCCGTGATCGCCGCGGGTTCAGCCCATGCCGTGACCAAGGAATGGAAGGAGAAACACTCAAGCCATTTTGTTATTTATTATAAAGACACGCCCGAGGATTTTCTCAAACGCGTCACCGAGTCGGCAGAGACGTATTATGTCGATATCACGCGAGGGTTGGGGTTCACGCGTTTTAAGAGCTGGTCGTATGATGAGAAGGCACGGATCTATATTTATTCCGACCGTGAGGATTATCTTAGTGATTCGCAGCACGCTGGGTGGTCGCATGGAACGGCCTTCGCCCGGAACAAAATAATCCGTACGTTTCCGGCGGCGCATGGGTTTTTCGATTCCCTGCTGCCGCACGAGCTCGGGCATATTATTTTTCGTGAATTCATCGGCTACACTGTCGTGCTTCCGAGTTGGATCGAGGAGGGGGTCGCGATGTATCAGGAGGCGGCTCAGCGTTGGGGGGCGGATCAATTTGTGCGGGAGGCCTTTGAGACAGAGCGATTCATTCCGCTCATGGAACTTTCGCGTTTTCGTCCGACGCATGATATGGATCAGAGTCTCGTGGATCTGTATTATTATGAAGCGGCAAGCGCGGTCGGGTTTATGATCCGCGAGGTCGGCGAACATCGGTTCATGAATTTCTGCCGGTTACTGAAGGACGGGAAGAATTTTGAGGAGGCCCTGAAAACGGCCTATCCGCAGTTTCAGGGAGTTGAGGGGTTGAATCGGGCATGGATGGCGTATTTAAAAAAATGACAGAGCACAGGCATTATCATTTTATCGGTATCGGCGGCGTCGGCATGGGAAAACTCGCGTCGATGGTGCTTGATCAGGGGGCGCGGGTATCTGGGTCGGACGTGCGGGCCAATGACATGGTCGCTTCGCTTCAAGAACGAGGGGCTGTTATCGCGATCGGGCATGAGGCGCAGCATGTTCAGCGACCGGATATTGTTGTCTTTTCGTCGGCGATCTCTCAGGAGAATCCCGAGATGGTTGAGGCCCGGCGCCAGGGATGCCGGCTGATGCATCGGTCAGAACTTCTGAATAATCTCATGAACGATTATGTTCGGGTGACCGTTGCTGGCGCTCACGGGAAGACCACGACAACCGCCATGGTGGCCAAGATCTTAAAAGACGCCGGGTGTGATCCGACCGTGGCCTTGGGCGGGGTGATTCGCGGGGACGCCTCACGCGCGCCGGTGGGGCGCAGCCGGATCTTCGTCGCGGAGGTCGACGAGAGTGACGGTTCCTTCCTGCAGACGCATCCCCATATTTCAGTCGTTACGAATATCGATCGGGAACATCTTGATTTTTATCATGACTGGGATCGCGTCCAGGCAGCCTTCCGCCAGTTTGTGGCTCAGACCGAGCCGGGGGGCCATGTCGTGTTTTGCGCGGAGGACCCGGTGTTGTCTGGTATTGTTCATAGTACGGACGTTCGAGCGCTGTCCTATGGGTTTTGTGACGGGGCCGAGGTCAAAGGGAGCGAGTTGACCTGCGCGGGGCATGGCGGTCGTTTTGAGTGTGTCTGCGGAGACCGGCCGTTAGGGGTGATCGAATTGAGGGTCCCGGGGCGGCACAATGCCCTGAATGCCTTGGCCGCGATCGGGGTTTCTGTCGGGGTGATGGGTCTCGATCCTGCCCTCGTGAAAAAAAGTCTCGAGTCGTTTGGCGGGGTCCATCGGCGTTTTGAATTGAAGGGCGAGGTCGACGGGGTTACGGTTATTGATGATTATGGGCACCATCCAACGGAGATCAAGGCGACATTGGCTGCGGCACGGATCGTCGCGGGGGGGCGGCGGGTCGTTGTGGCCTTTCAGCCCCATCGGTATACGCGTACCCAGGCCCTGCTTGATGATTTTGCGTGCTGTTTTAGCGGGGCGGACGCCTTGTTCGTGACTGATATTTATGCGGCAAGCGAGTGCCCGATCCCGGGCGTTTCCGCGGAGCGTTTGGTTGAACACATAACCCGTTGTTCATCGATCCCGGCCGTGTATCTGCCGCGCAATCAGGTGGCGGAGCATTTGATAAAAATGGTGCAGTCCGGTGATTTCGTCGTGACCCTGGGGGCCGGTGATATCACGGCCGTTGGGCCGCAGATCGTTGAGGCGATGAAAAAAAAGGTGGCGGTTCATGGGGTATGATTTAAAACAGATGGGGCGCATTGGTGTTCTCATGGGCGGATGTTCTTCCGAGCGGGAGATCTCGCTGAAATCCGGGCACGCGGTTGCGGCGGCTCTCGGGCAGGGCGGGGCTGATGTTGTGGAGATCGTGCTTGAGTCGTTTGAGGCGCGGCGGAATCAAGAGGCGATTGCTGAAAAACGGATCAATATTGCGTTCATCGCGCTTCACGGGGTCTATGGTGAAGATGGCCAAGTCCAGGCCTTGCTTGAGGCCATGGGGATCCCTTATGTCGGGTCAGGGGTCGAGGCGAGCCGGATGGCGATTGATAAGATTCGGACCCAAGAGGCTCTGCGCCGGGCTTCAGTCCCGGTCGCGGAATTTCAGGTCGTCGGGCAGGGAGATCCGGCCTCGATCGAGGCCGCGAGGGCCATGGCCGCGCGGGGTCCGGTCGTGATCAAGCCTGCCTGTGAGGGATCCAGTATTGGGGTGACGATTGTACGCTCAATCGAAGAATTAGACCGCGCGCTCGCGGTCGGTTTTGAGTACGGGCCTAGGCTTCTTGTGGAGCGGTATATCCACGGCCGCGAGCTCACCGTCGGCATTTTAGGGGAAGAGGTCCTGCCGATCATCGAGATTCGGCCGCATGAAGGGTTCTTTGATTTCACCTCGAAATATCAAAAGGGGATGACCGATTATCTCCTTCCGGCCCCGTTGACGGATGAGGCGGTCCGGAAAGTGCAGGGGGTCGCTCGTGAGACGTTCCGGGTGATCGGGTGCCGTGATATGGGACGGGTTGATGTGATGCTTGATGATCTCGGGCGTCCGTATGTGTTAGAGATTAACACTATTCCCGGCTTCACGGAAACGAGCCTGCTGCCGAAGGCGGCACGGGCTGTCGGATATGATTTTGTCGAATTGTGCGCACGGCTGGTCTCGCTTGCCCACGCACGGGCAACCGGGCGGGTAACGGCACATCGGGGATAGTCTTATGGCCAGAAGAAAAAAGCCGAATGTTGATGGGGTCAAGATCCTCGGGATCTTGATGATGCTGCTTGTCCTGGTTGCCGGGGCGCTGCTCGGTGTTCGCCAGACCGTTCGTTTTTTTGTGACCTCAGAGATGTTCGTGGTCACCGAGGTGGTCCGTTCCCCGGGACTCGAGGGGGTTCAATCGAGTTATCTTGACGCCCTGATCGGGCGGAATATTTTTAATGTTGATCTCCGGCGGCTTGAAGGACAGATTCGTTCGCAATACCCGGGGCTTGACCGCCTGCGTATTCAGCGCCAGCTGCCGCACCGCATTTACCTCGTCGCGGAACGAAGGGACCCGGTGATGATCGTCGTGGTCGGTAGGAACGAGTGGCTTGTGGACCAGCGGGGAGTTCTTGTCTCAGAGGCGGGGCGCGCGTCACAGGGGCTTCCGGTCGTGACGGGAGTGCCCGTGGCGGCAGAGGTGTCTTATGGGAAGCCGATCCGGTCCCGTGAGGTCGCGGTGGCCCTTAAGATCTTAGCGGCGATGGCGGAGAACGAATATCTCAAGGGACTTCGCGTTGTTTCCATGGATGTTGAGAGTCTGTCGAAGATCACGGTCCAGATGGCGGACCGGGGGTCGATCGTGATGGATGAATATCAGGTGGAGGGGAAGCTCGGTCAACTCGGGGTCCTGATCTCTCAACCGGGATTTGATTTGAAAACGGTCCGTTATGTGGACCTTCGGTTTAAGGAACCGATCTTAAGTGCGAAATAGCGGGGACATATGTTTAAACGATTGATGCATCAAAAATATTTTTGTGGGCTTGATATCGGCGTCCATACCGTGAAGGCCGGCGTGCTTGAGGTCGGTGATAATAAGGAGCTGTCGCTCCTGGGGGTCTATGAGGCGAAGACGAGCGGATTTTCAGGCGGATCGGTCACGGACCTCGGGGAACTCTCGCTGACGGTGGACCATGTCATTTCAGAACTCTCGACGAAGACAGGCGTCCGCATCAAGGACGTTCAGCTCGGGATCGGCGGGGACATCGTTCAGAAACGTTATAGTTCGACCACGATCCCTCTTGTTGATCGAGGGAATAAGATTATCACGAAACAGGATGTGGGCCGGATCATTCAGCAGGCGCGCCTCCTCGGGGTCAAGATGGATGAGATTGTTCTCGCGGATTTCCCCCAGATGTTCAAGGTGGATGATGTGAACACCGCGTTGAATCCGATCGGGCTTTTCGGCCGGAAGCTCGAGGTGAGCACCCTGGTCTTTGTGGCGAACAATACGATCGTGAAGAATCTCACCAAGGCGGTCCATCAGGCGGGGTACGATGTGGTGAATGTCTTTTTCACTAGCATTGCGGCTGCCGAGGGGTCCTTGAATGACTATCAAAAACGTCAGGGGGCGGTTGTTCTTGATATCGGTTCGACGGTGACCGATATGTTGATTTTTAAAGGCGGGGGGCTCCGTTCGTTTGAGACGATCGCGATGGGCGGTTCTGATATCACGGCCGCGTTGAGCGAACATCTTCAGCTCAGCTACGATCTCGCCGAGGACATCAAGCAGTCATACGCGAATGTCTCCGGAGGATCGGGCTGGGCCGAGGAGGAGGTCCTGATCAAACGTGATGAGGGGTATTGGCCTGTGAAAAAGGGCGACATCAATCGCGCGATCGAACCAGAGGTCGCGCGTTTTCTCGACGCCTGTCGCGAGAAGCTCGCGGGGTCTGGGTATGGCGATCAGATCAATATTGGTATTTTTGTTGCCGGAGGCGGCGCCTTTTTGACCGGGCTCCCCGAGCGGATCGAGCAGATGGCCCGTGCCGCGGTCAAGCTGGCCGGTCTCAATTTTCCGGTGAAACGGATGCACAACGCCGCGAAATTTTTATCCGCCATCGGGCTGGCCCAGGCGGGTTTTCGGAAGGCCTATGGCCTTGATGCCCCGGAGGTGAAAGGCGGGAATCCCGCTACGATGATCGGGGAGAAGCTGAAAGAGCTGTATCAAGAGTATTTTTGATGAGGCTATCGCGGGTGTTGTTTCTGGCGAGTCAGATTGTAGTTGATGTCCTTTAGGATGAGACGGATCCGGTTGAGCCCGTTAAAAACGAAGAGCATCCAGAAAGAATTGAGGATCAGGAGAAAGACGATCATGACGAGCGAGATCGAGTTGTTGACGAGTAGGGATGTCGTGAGATCGCCGGGATTGGCCATTGAGAGATTAATGACCTCAAGGACCTGTCGGAAGAAGAAGACAAAGGCGGCGACGAGGACGAACTGAAAGAAGAGAAAATAGAAGTGGCGCATCATCCAGCGCGAACAGCGGTTGTCCCAGTCCCTGATTGTTGACATGATCGTGGCGAATGACATGACGTCCCCTTCTGTTGATGGTCTTATTTTTGAGCGGGAGAGGTTTTTTTTCAAGTCTTTTTCCTCTTTTTTCTGGAGGGCCGGATGCGGTCAGTACAGACGATAGTAGGCAGTCTCCTTGGCGCAGTCCTTCTCGTGGGATGCCAGGGGAATCCCGAAGGCATCCGGTACACCTATCATTCAAACGGCGCGGTTAAAACGGAATATTTTTATCGTCAGGGAGTCCCGGACGGGGACTGCCGTGAATTCGATCCCCAGGGGCGTGTCACGTTTTCCGGGACGATTCACGACGGCCTTGAGACCGGGGTGCGGCGGACGTATTATCTAGATGGCCGGGTGAAGACCGAGGAGGAATATGATCTCGGGCGGCTGTCCGGGGCCTCGCGGATGTATTTTTCTCACGGCCAGCTGCAGCGCGAGCGGTTCTTTAAGGATGGAAAGCTCGATGGGCCGGCGAAGGATTATTCGCCGAGCGGCGTGCTCGAGATCGAGCGGACTTACCGGAATAACCAACTCAACGGCACGGTTAGGGAGTACGATGGTCAGCGTCTTCGGGCCCAGCATGAGTATCGGGACGACCGGCTTCATGGCGAGAGCGTTGAGTTTATGCCTGACGGGAGCATCTGGCGGCGGAAGACGTACGAGGATGGGGTGCTTCAGGGATCGTCCAAGGAATATGACAAAAGCGGCCAGGTGGTCAAGGAGTCGCGGTATCACGCAGGGGTCCTTCAAAGCGAGCGCTTTTTTTATACGGACGGATGGGTGATGCGAGAGATCCTCTATGAGAACGAGGCCATGGTCGGGATCCGCGAATATTTTCCCGGGGAACGGGTGATGCGTCATCAGACGGTCCGCGACGGCATGCTGGTTGAGGAAATGGAATATTATCAGAACGGTAACCCGATCTTCCGCAAGAGGTTCGAGAACGGGCAGCCGAAGACTATCGAATATTATAATACTTTCGGAGAGGTGGCTCGGACGGAACAGTTGTAATCTGCGGGATCGGACGGCCGCAGGGGCTGGATTGATTTCTAAAGAGAGGATCAGGTATACTTTTGCTATGAAGATACGGATGATCCATGTATTGATCGGAGGGTTGTGTATCCCCCTTTTGGGCGCGCTCCAGGCCGAAGCCAGGGGCCGTGTTGAGGACGGGTTTTGTTTTGTGTATGAGAAACATGCCGAAGCCCCGCTCCGCCAAGTCGAGTCGATCAAATGGCAGGAGCGCGATGGCGTTTTCTGGCAATTCCATGAGAACGGTGCCTTGGCAGAGAGCAGCTGGTATGATCAGGGTCGGCTTCAGGGGCCGCAGCAGATCTTTAGCGGGCGCGGGAGAATTTTAAAGAGTGCCTATTTCTATGCAGGGCAGCCGCATGGCCTTGCGGAGGCCTTTTATCCAGAGGGAGGGCTCTTCTCGCGGCGTTATTTTGTTTTTGGCCGTCGCGAAGGCCCGGCGGAATTCTTCACCCGTTCCGGACGGCTTCAATGGCGTGTCCTTTATGAGGACGATCAGGCGGTTCGGATGGATGCCTTTTAAGGGCGGGATTGATCGTAGAAAAGAGAGGCGGCTCAATGATCGAAGGGCCGCTTTTTTATTTCACATATTGTGTCCGCACGGCATTTTTTGTTAGAATATCACGCCTGCTATCTGAGGAAGACCATGTTTTGTGAAACACATAAAGAGCGGATCGCTGTTGCCGCCTGCCAGGGCTGCCGTCAGACCTTGTGCGCGGACTGTGCCCTTGACTATAAGGGCAAGACCTATTGCGTTCGGTGCCGTCCAGAGGACACGGTGCGCCTGGCAAGGACATCGCCGTTGTTTCGGGATCCTTTGCTTGCTGCGGGTCTTGGCATCATCCCGGGCCTCGGTCAGTGGTATAACGGTCAGATTTTCAAAGGCGGGGTCATCCTCCTGACGAGTTGGCTCGTTTTGCCGTGGGTGTTCGGGATTTATGACGCGTACCGGACCGCCCAGCGGATCAATGATCGCGAGATCGTCAACATTGATCCTTATCCGCACATCTGGACGATCGCGAGTGTCATGGGGATCATCGTGAGTGCCGGGCTGATCGCTGCCCCGATTGTTCAGCGTCAATTCTTTTCAGGCCCGGGACTAGAAGCCTCAGGCGAGCCCGGGATGAAAAAAGCCGTCTCCGAGATGGCCTCTGCCCTTGCTGAGTTCCATGGGTTTTACGGACAGTATCCTGCCGGGGTTGCCGAGCTTCTTCAGTATGATTCCTCGGCGCGGCATGGTGATCTCTGCGGGCGGGTCGTGGGGGGATATCATATCGTCTGCGAGATGAATGAGGGAGGGTATCGGATCACGGCGCGGGCTGCGGACGGTCGGATGAATGATTTTGTGGTCACCTCCGGCGGCTCGGGGGTCGAAGGGTTTGAGTGATTTCTAGAATAGGGGGCAGGGGTGTTACGTGTGGTGTGTGCGGATATCACGACGCTCGCGGTGGATGCCATTGTGAATGCCGCGAATACGGCCCTCCTGGGCGGGGGCGGGGTGGATGGGGCGATCCATCGGAAGGCGGGACCCGGATTATTGGAGGAGTGCCGCGGCCTCAACGGCTGTCCGACCGGTGAGGCAAAAATTACCAAGGGATATCGTCTGCCTGCGCGGTATGTGATTCATACACCAGGTCCGGTATGGTGGGGCGGGGGACGCGGGGAGCCGGCCTTGTTGGCACGTTGTTATGAGTCCTCACTTGCCCGGGCGATGGAGCGAGGGATCCGGACGATCGCCTTTCCTTGTATCAGTACTGGGGTGTACCGTTTTCCGAGAGAACGGGCGGCCCGTATTGCGGTGGACAGTGTCCGGGTGTTCTGCGCGACGGCGCCTGGATTCTTTCATGAGATCATTTTTTGTTGTTTTTCACCCGAGGATGTGGCTGTGTATCAGCAGATCATAGATACTCTTGGGGAGGGGTAGCGGGAATGGAACTGTATCTTATCCGGCATGGCGAGTATCATGTCGGCACCGATGATGGGACCCTGACACGGGCCGGGGTTGAACAGATCTCGCGCCTGGCCGATTGGTTGCGGGGAGCGGATGCCCGTGTCGATCAGATCTGGTCAAGCCCAAAACAGCGGGCGAGGCAATCGGCCGAGATCCTGCAGAAGGCCGTGTTCCCGGCCGTGTCTCTCATTGAACGGCCGGACCTGGTTCCAAACGCCATGGTCGAGGCGGTTCGCGCGGACCTGAATGCTGCTCAGGCAGAGGGGATCCTCGTCGTAGGGCACCTTCCTTTTATCCCATCGCTTGCGGCCCGGCTGGTTTCGGCCGAGGACGGCTCGAGCCTGTTTCATCTGCCGACGGCGGGCATGCTCGTTCTGTCGCGCGGGCAGAAGGGCTGGTCTTTTAAGAACAGGGTGGAGAGTCTCTGAGAGGGGCCTGATGAAAGAATCAACGATGATGGATTTTTTGACTGTTTCGCAGCTCAACCAGCTGATCCAGGGTGTGCTGCAGATGGGTTTTCCATCCCCGGTCTGGGTCTGCGGGGAGATCCAGGGATATGACCGGGCACGATCAAAGAAACATGTCTTTTTTGAAATGTGCGAGAAAGACCCGGTCACGCATGACATCATGGCCAGGGCCGGGCTCGTCATTTTTTCCGGGCGGCGGGCGTACCTTGACAAGGTCTTGAGCGACAACGGGTCTCCTTTTGACCTGAAGGATGATATCGAAGTTAAATTTTTATGCCGTGTGGATTTTTATCCACCTCATGGGGCCGTGCGCCTTATTGTGGAGGACATTGACCCGGCCTATACATTAGGGAAGATCGCTCAGGAGAAATATCGGCTTATTGCCCGGCTTCAGAAAGAGGGGGTCCTGGAGAGGAATAAAGCCCTGCTGTTCCCTGATGTCCCTCTTTCGATTGCGTTGATCACGTCGTATGATTCGGCCGCTTATCATGATTTTATCGCGGAACTTCGGGTGAGCGGATTTGGTTTTCGGGTGGTCTATCGTCACGCGCAGATGCAGGGCAGGGGCGCTGAGGACGATATTTGTGCCGCCCTTGCCGAGTCCCAGGATGTCCCGGGGGTTGACGTCATTGTGATCACGCGGGGCGGAGGGTCCCTTGCGGACCTGAGCTGTTTTGATTCGGAAAAAATCGCGCGGGCCGTTGCGGCGAACCGGTTACCGGTCTTGAGCGGGATCGGGCATGAGATCAATCTCACGGTCACGGATATGGCGGCCTATGCCCATCAGAAAACCCCGACGGCCGTTGCGCGTTTTTTGATCGAGAGGGTCCAAGAGGCGCGTGACGCTCTTGAGGGGTCGCTCCTTGAGGTGACGGCCCGGGCCTCCGAAAAGATCCGAGGGCACAGGGAGGGGCTGAGGAAACACGCGGTCGCGGCGCAGTCGGCCACCGGCGCGTTTTTGAAGGGGCACGACCGGATGTTAGCGGCGCTGATGGCCCGTTTGGTTCAGGCGCCGTGCGGGATGCTCGCGTCGAAGGCCCAGGATGTGGCGCGGCTTGCCGAGGCCTGTGAAAAGGGCGCGATCGGGGCTGTTGACCGCGAACGGGGGCGTCTCGGCCATGCCGAAAAGATCATGCAGATGGCGGACCCCGTGCGGATACTCCGCCGGGGGTTCAGCATCACGCGGCTGAGGGGCGGCGGTATTCTGCAGAGCTGCAGCCAGGCGCAGAAAGGCGATGTTCTCGTGACCGAGGTGAGGGACGGGGCATGCGTGAGCATTGTGGAAGAGATCGATCAAGGAGGGGTGCATGGGTGAGGTCAAGTATGGTCAGGCGATGAAGCGGCTGACGGACATTATCGCTCAGATCGAGAGTGAGGATATTGACGTCGATGAGCTTGCCAAAAAAGTGAAAGAGGCGGTCGCTCTTGTGAAGATCTGCAAGGACCGGATCGACAAGGCCGAGATGGAGGTCAAATCCATTGTCGAGGCCTTTGAGGAGGGCGCCGAGTAGGCTGTGAGGGGGCGTTCATATGATATACTTGGATCAGGAGGCCTCACATGGCAAAACGGGTCTTGGTGATTGATGATGATCCGGTGACGGTGTGTTTTTTGCGGCGCGGTCTTGAGCGTCAGGGCTATGAGGTGATGACCGCCTTCAATGGCCTGATGGGGCTTGAGATGGCGCGCGCCGAGCATCCGGACCTGATCACCCTTGATATCATGATGCCGGAGCTGAACGGTTATTCGCTCTGCGGTTTTCTGCGGAGCGACCCCCGCTTGAAATCCATTCCGATTATTGTGATCACATCATTTCAGGGAGACAACGGCAGGGCTTTTGATAAGGATTTCTGCCCCGACGCTTTTTTCAATAAGCCGTTCTCTCTTGCCGATGTCTTGACCGAGGCTGAGGCGCTGCTTGCGTCGGAGCGGCTGTAGCCGAGCGGTCCCGCCGAGCTATCTCCAGGGCAGGGCAAATTCGTAGGCGTCAATGTACATGAGTTTTTGGATCAGGATCTGGAACATCGGGTAGGCGATGTAGGCGACGATGAACACCCAGAACATGATCGACAGGGTGATCGAGGTGATGTCCCAAAAGGCCTCCCAGCGGGCCTTGCGGCAGAAGAGGTCAACGTAGGCGCTGCGTTTTTTTTGATGGAGTATTTCGAGGGCATAGCTTTGGTAGAGCGGGCGCCGATCGATGATATGGCCGCTCAGGATGTCCTCGAGGATGTTAAAGTATTCGATATTGTAGTCGCATTCTTCTTCTGTGTGTCTGCCGGGGATATATTTGCAGTCGCACCGGTCGCAGTATCGGGTGTGGGCGAGATGAAAAAAATTCGAATTTAAAAGATTGAAGAAAAACCACGGGATATTGAACACGCAGGTCATGTTGATCGGCGCGATAAAAAAACGCTTCAGCCTCGGCCCATGTTTGACTCGATTTTTCTGAATGTCGAAATCCAGGAAGAGGCTTCGGTTGCCGAGGTAGCTTCGGATGTGATACTGAATGTGTTCGTCGGGAAGGGTCTTCATCTCGCCGCCGTGGATGTTCTTTTGGAACGAGCGGGCATCGGTGCGTCTGAGGATCTCGGGCAGGGAGATCTCAATGAGATAGACATGACACTCGGTGCAGGCGATCGAGGCGGACTGGAAGATTTTTTCGCACCGCGGGCATATTTTCATAGGCAGGAATACTTTATCGCCAAACGCGGATCAGGGCAAGATATAATTCGATAGAAATCGGGTCCGCTCAGCGAGAAACGCTTGCGTATTGAACCCGAATTGATATAATACCTCACTCATCAGTA
Source organism: uncultured Planctomycetales bacterium (assembly GCA_964450385.1). Lineage (GTDB taxonomy): Bacteria > Omnitrophota > Gorgyraeia > Zapsychrales > JANLHA01 > JAKLFA01. The sequence continues at coordinate 4,098 of CAYVEC010000028.1, read as the reverse complement.
CACAAGACTCATAGGATGCGCCTGTAGCTCAGCTGGATAGAGCACCTGCCTTCGGAGCAGGGTGTCGGGAGTTCGAATCTCTCCAGGCGCGTTTCTCTTTTTTTCTACGGCAGCCGTTCGAGATTCGTCGAGTGCGGTTTCCCGGATCGGCGGGAGCAGAACCCGCGGATTTAGCTTTACAACGGAGTGGGATTTATATATGATACCTTCGTTATTAATACCGTATGAATAAAAAAGTTGCGTCATGTCTCCACAGCAAACCCCATTATTTGAAAAACAATTGAAGCTTCAGGCGAAGATGGTGCCCTTCGGCGGATGGGAACTTCCTGTGCAATATGAGGGGATCATCGCTGAATATCATGCGACCCGTCGGGATGTTGCTGTTTTTGATATCTGTCACATGGGAGAGTTTATCGTTGAGGGCGGGGCGGTCGGATCCGGTCTTGACCGGATCGTGACCCAGCGGCTCTCGGACCTGGCCGTCGGGGCCTGCCGCTACGGCGCGATCCTGAATGAGGACGGCGGGGTCATTGATGATTGCATCGTCTTTCGTTTAGCACCCGAACGGTGGATGCTCGTCGTCAACGGGTCCACGACGGTGAAGGACGCGATCCATATCAAGAAGCATCTCCATGATGTCCGCGCCTTTCATGATATCTCGGCTCAGACCGCAAAACTCGATGTCCAGGGTCCGCGGTCGCGCGACTTTCTTAAGCAAATGATTGCGGGGATCGAAAAACTTGCGTATTATACGTGTGCCGAATTCGAATGGCTCGGTGAGCGCGTTCTCGTCAGCCGCACGGGCTATACCGGCGAGCTCGGCTATGAGATTTATTTGTCGTGGGGACGGGCCGCTGAGGCCTGGGACCGATTACTTGAGGCCGGGGCCCATCCGGCGGGATTGGGCGCGCGCGATGTCTTACGAATTGAAATGGGATACAGTCTCTACGGGCATGAGCTCACGGAAGGGATATCGCCGCTCGTCGCGGGCCTGAACCCGTTCATTTGCTGGCAAAAAGATTTTATTGGGAAAGGGGCCCTGATGGCCGAGCAGGTCCGGGGCGTCCATGAAAAGATCGTGTCGTTTGTGTCGCTCTCGCGCAAATCGCCCCGGGAAGGACAGTGCATCGTTGATGCCGGGGGCCAGGAGATCGGCCGGGTCTCGAGCGGGAGTTTCAGCCCATCTCTGGCTCGCGGGATCGGCTTGGGGTTCGTCGACCGCCGGCGCGCGGCAGAGGGGGATCGGATCTTTTTTGGGGCTGATGGGGCGCGGGTCGAAGCCGAGATCGTTGCGCGCCCGATCTATAAGAACGGAACATTGAAAGCTTAAAGTAAAAGGAGTTTTGATATGGAGGTCAGGGATCATCTGCATTATACCAAGGAACATGAATGGGTTACGGTCGAGGACAAGATCGCGACCGTCGGGCTGACCGATTATGCCCAGGATGCGCTCGGTGATGTGACCTTTGTGGAACTTCCTGACATCGGCATGGAGGCGGAGCAGTTCGAGCAGTTGGCCTCGATCGAGTCGGTCAAGGCGGCGAGCGATATTTATTCACCGCTGAGCGGTCGCGTCGTTGAGGTCAATCATGAATTAGACAGCAATCCGGATCTGATTAATAAAAGTTGTTATGATATGGGGTGGGTCGCGAAGCTGGAGATCGCCTCCGAGGATGAGATGTCGAAATTGATGGATGCTGAAGAGTACCAGACCTATCTCGAGGGCTTGGAATAAAGGTCGCCGCATACCACGTCCGTCGTGTTTTCTTAACAGAGTTGTGTTGTCCAGGAGATCAAACGGTGAATCCGTATATCGCAAATACTCCCCGGGACGTTGAGGAGATGCTCGCTGTCATTGGCGTCGACACGGTTGATGATCTGTTTAAGGATCTTCAGCCGAGGCATGCCCCGCGGTCCTTCGATCTGCCGGAGGGCAGGTCCGAGCAGGAGGTCGTCGCGCATATGCGTCATGTGGCGGGGAAGAATCGTCAGCCGGCGTCCGTGTTTATTGGCGGCGGCTTCTATGATCACTATATTCCGGCGGCGGTGCCGGCCCTGATCGGGCGCGGTGAATTTTTTACCGCGTATACGCCTTATCAACCGGAATGCGCCCAGGGGACCCTCCAGGCCTTATATGAGTTCCAGAGCGCGATCTGCGCCTTGACCGGGATGCCGGTCTCTAACGCCTCGCTCTACGACGGGGGAACCGCCCTCTATGAGGCGGCGATGATGGCCCTGCGTGTGACGGGCCGGGAACGGATCGTGGTCGACGGGGGGGTGAGCCCGATTTATCGGACGATGCTACGATCTTATTTAAAGAATGTGTCGATCGATCTTGTTGAGCTCGATCCTGCGGTCGGAACGTCGGATCGCTCGGCGATCGCGGCGAGCCTCAATGATCAGACGGCGGCCCTCATCGTGCAGAACCCGAATTTTTTTGGTGTCGTTGATGGCCACCGCGATCTTGTTGAGATGGCTCACCGTCATGGGGCCCTCGTGATCCAGAGCGTTTATCCGGTCGCGCTGGGGATGATCCAGACCCCCGGGGAGATTGGTGTCGATATCGCGACCGGCGAGGGGCAGAGCCTGGGATTGCCGCTCAGTTTTGGGGGTCCGTATCTAGGGTTTATGACGACCCGGGTGGAATACATGCGTAAAATGCCGGGTCGGATCGTCGGTGCGACTGTTGACGCCGTCGGCCAGCGGTGTTTTGTGAACACCCTGCAGGCCCGCGAGCAGCACATCCGCCGGGAAAAGGCCACGTCGAATATTTGCACGAATGTCGCGCTCTGCGCGATCCAGGCCGCGGTGTATATGAGCCTGATCGGGCGCTCCGGGCTCACGACGCTTGCGAGATTGAACCGTGATAAGGCTGAATACGCGAAAGCCCTTTGGGGTGCCGTGCCCGGGGTCGCGGTTGCCTCGGGGTCTGCCACGACGTTTAACGAGTTCGTCTTGCGGCTCCCCTGCCTGGCGGCCCCGGTGGTTGAGGCGATGCTCGGCCGAGGGTTTGTCGCGGGATTCCCATTGAGCAAATATTTTATCGATAAGAACCGGGAGATTCTTGTTGCCGTGACCGAGAAGCGGACGCGTGCTGAGATCGAGGCCTATGCGGCGGCCTTGACGGATATTTTAAAGGACCAGAAACGATGCAGTTAATATTTGAAAAAGGAGCCCCAGGCCGGACCGGATTTGGTTTTCCGGCATCGGATGTGCCCGCGGCGCAGGATTTGGATGCGAAATACCGACGGGCCGATGAGGCGCTGTTGCCCCAGGTCTCTGAGCTCGATACGGTGCGCCATTTTACCGCGCTCTCGCACCGGAATTTTTCGGTCGACGGGAATTTTTATCCGCTCGGCTCGTGCACGATGAAATACAATCCCCGGTTCACCGAACAGCTGGCCGCGATGCCGGGGTTCGCGGACCTTCATCCGCTCATCCCGCAGATTGCCGGCGGCGCCGCCTTGGTTCAAGGCGCATTCGAGGTTCTCTACGAGACCGAGCAGTGGCTCCGCGAGATCACAGGTCTTGAGGGGTTTACCCTTCAGCCCCTGGCCGGGGCCCATGGGGAGCTCACCGGGGTGATGATGATTGCCGCGTATCACCGGGCCCGAGGGAACCGGAAGAAATATTTTATTGTCCCTGACTCGGCGCACGGCACGAATCCAGCCTCGGCCGCGATCGCGGGTTATGAGATCATCTCGATCCCATCGACGGGGAAAGGGGTTCTTGATATCAATGCCTTGGCCCGGGCCCTGACGGATGAGGTGGCAGGCGTCATGCTTACCTGCCCGAATACGGTTGGGATCTTTAATTCGGACATTGATAAAATTGCCAAGATGGTCCATGAGGTGGATGGGCTGATGTATTATGACGGCGCGAATCTAAATGCCATTCTCGGCCGGTGCCGGCCGGGGGATCTCGGGTTCGACGTGATGCACGTGAATGTCCACAAAACATTCGCCACCCCGCACGGAGGGGGTGGCCCCGGGGCAGGACCCGTCGGGGTCGGTAAGAAGCTGATGGAATTTCTTCCAGTCTCGCGCGTGGTCAAGGCTCCCGACGGACAGTATGGTCTTTCCTATGACGCGCCGCGCT
>CAYVEC010000027.1:17807-22203 GCA_964450385.1 uncultured Planctomycetales bacterium | reverse complement strand
ATGGTTTGCCCTGTGGGCCCTTCCCCGGGCGGCATTTTTTGTGTTTCGGATCTTATCCCCCAATGACAGCGCGGAATTTATTTTGATTTTAGCCTGGGCATTCTTAACCGCGTATCTCTCACATCTGGCCCGGATGGAGCCGATCATCGGAGCCTTTTTCGCGGGATTGTCTTTAAGCCGGATCGTCTCGGATCAGAGCCCGTTGATGAACCGGCTAGAATTTGTCGGCAACACGCTGTTCATCCCATTTTTTCTTGTTTCCGTTGGGATGCTCGTGGATCTGAGGGCGTTGTTATCAGGATGGGATGCGTGGGCGATTTCCATTTTTATGCTCGTCTGTGTAGTCGTGTCCAAATATCTCGCGGCAATGACGTTCGCGCGCATCCTGGGTTTTTCGCGCGATGAGGGCCGCCTGATCTTTGGCTTAAGCGTCAATCAGGCGGCTGCGACTCTTGCCGCGGTGATCATTGGATTTCAACTTGAAATATTCAATGAGTCTGTTTTAAATGGAACGATCCTAATGATTCTAGCCACTTGTGTGCTCGGCCCCTGGGTCACGGAGCGGTATGGCCGGCGCGTGGCGACCCAGGTGCGGCTTCCGGATCGATCGAGCGCCGTTGAGGGAGAACGGATCATGCTCGCCGTGGGACGTGCGGAATCTGTAGAGCTTTTAAGCGATGTCGCAGTCATGCTTCGCGCGAAGAATTCTCAAGAGCCGATTATGCCGCTCTATGTTGTTCAAGATGGGGTCAACGTCGATGAGCGGATCGCGCGCGGGGAACGGGTCCTGGCCAAGGTTGTCGCGCATGTCGTTGCTGCGGATGTCCCGGTCTCGCCGGTCAGCCGGATCGATGTGAACGTGCCGGAGGGTGTCCTGCATGCCTTAAAGGAATGGCATGTCTCGACCCTGGTGATGGGATCTAGCCGGTATGAAACGAACGTTCAATCCCTGTTATTTGGTGTTTATGACAAGGTCCGAGACGAGAGCCATCAGCTCTTGTTCCTTTGCCGGATGGTGCATCGGCTGAATATTGATGCCCGTCTTATTTTGATTGTGCCGGCGCTTATGGAGCGACAGTCGGGGTTTACTCAGGCGCTCGGTGCGATCCTCCGTCTCGTTAGCGCGAACAAACTCACGCTTCATGTGCTGACCGCCCCCGAGACCGGCGAGGCCATGACACGGGAATTGAAACATTATGAGGGGGCGATCGCCTGGTCGGCGGACACGATTAAAGAATGGCGATCGTTGATTCAGCGTGTTAAGGAATGCGGCGTTTCAGGTCAGGACACGGTCATTTTTATGATGTCGCGTCCCGGTCATTTGGCCTGGCAGGCCTCGCTCGACCGCGCGTACCGTCAGCTGCTTCAGGAGTATCCTCAAAATAATATGATGATGGTCCACCCCTTTGATACCGAGGATCGACCTCACGAATCGCCGCCCCCGGAGGGGGGTGTCGCCCCGATCCCTCACAGTGAACGGGACACGATAAGGGGGCTGTCACGGCCCGCACTCGCTCTTGAGGACCCGTCAGCGGCCAAGGCCGTGGAACGCCTGCTCGCGGACGCCTTTGGCGAGCAGACCCATTTTCGGCAGCCGCTCGCGGAAAAACTTCTTTCTCAAGATGCTATTCCTCTCGGTGATGGGATGATGCTCTTTCATACCCATTGCGACGGGCTCGCGATCCCGGTCATTCTGCTCGCTGTCCATTCGACAGGATTCCGTTCGGCCGCGTGGAAGGATTCGGCTCGAGCAATCTTTGTATTGCTCAGCCCGAAAGATCAGGTCGCAACCCATCTTCAGGCCCTGGCCCAGGTCGCCCGGTTGGCACATGCCATGGCGGCGGCCAAAAAACAGGAGCGTGATTAACGACCATGCCGAGGCCTGAAGACTATATGACGCCGGAGAAAATGGCCCATCACGCTGAGCTTTTGAGCAATCGGGTGGTGAAACGCTATGATCATTTCCGAAAACGGTTCGCGCGTCAGACCATCGACTGTTTTCGTCTTTATGACTGGGACATCCCCGAGGTCCGGGCAGTCGTGGATTGGTATGCCGGTCATCTCGTGGTCGCGGAATATGAACGCCTTCAGACCGGGCCGGCCTGGCTGCCTGCCATGGCCCGTGCGGTTGGCGAAGCGCTCGGTGTGCCGTCGGAACAGATCCATATTAAGCGCCGCAGGACGAAGCAAGAAGGGGTGCGGTATGAAAAAGGGGCAGCCACAGGGCGGCGTATCGAGGTCCGCGAACGGCATCTTAAGTTTCTCGTCAACCTTGATGACTATCTGGACACCGGATTGTTCTCCGACCATCGGGACACGAGGGTTGTGGTCGGAGGGCTCGCGAAGGATCAGGATTTTTTAAACCTTTTTGCCTATACGGGTGCGTTCACTTGCGCGGCCGCGGCCGGGGGCGCGCGAAGCACAACCAGTGTTGATCGGTCGCAGACTCATCTTGCCTGGGCACAGGCGAATATGCAACTGAACAGTCTGACAGGGGGGGTGCATCGTTTTGTTCAGTCCGATGTCGAGTCGTTTTTAACAGCCAGGGCTCGGGAGGGGCGGCGCTTCAGCCTCGCGGTCGTGGATCCGCCATCGTTCTTTCAGGATACGAAACGCAAGGTGTCGTTTGATATCAACCGGGACCATCCCCGGCTTATCCGCCTTGTGTTAAACGTCATGACGCCTGGGGGGCAAGTCTTTTTTTCAACAAATCATCAACGTTTTGTGCCGCAGCTCGTTGGACTCCCCGCGGCTGAGGTCAAGGAGATCACTCCGTCGAGCATTCCAGAAGATTATCGGAACCGCCAGATCCACCGGTGCTGGAGGATTACCTGCCCAAAAAAATAATTGTTGACAAAGTTTTAAAGATATGGATAATACGAAGCAGTGAGTCAGGATATGAAGGAAAAGAAATCTTATGCCGCAAGGAAGAGTATTTTCCCTGCGGTTTTTTGGTTTTAGACCTTTCGAAGAATCTTGCTCAGAATTTCTTTTTAACAGGAGGAGGCACAATGGTTAAAGGTAAAGTCAAATGGTTCAGCGATCAAAAAGGCTACGGATTCATCACCCCTGAGGATGGGAGCAAAGACTGCTTTGTTCACCACAATGCAATTCAGGGTGAGGGATTTAAGACCTTAAGCGAAGGCCAGGATGTGGAATTCGAAATTGAGAATGGTCCGAAGGGCCCTCAAGCGAAGAACGTCGTAAAACATTAAGTTTCTACGCGTAACGGGCTGATCTTTCGGGATCAGCCCGTTTCCTCTGTTGTATCTTCATTACGAATCTAAAATTTCAGTGATGCTGACGTGAGGCGGTGTTCGGGGATGCCTTTTTGGAAAGGGCGCCATCGACGGCCGGCTCTCTCTTTCGGTTCCTAACGAAATTTCGGAAGGTATGGTATGGATCGTGCCCTATCATCTGCAGGTTCAACGTCGCGGCCTGGTGGGGTGCGGGATCTCCTTGTCATTGCCCTGCCGATGTTCATTTCCCAGGCTTTTGATACGGCCATGATCTTTGTTGACCGGCTCTTTTTATCACGCATCAGCCCGACCCTAATGAACGCGGCCATGGGCGGCGGTCTTACGGTCTTTATGATGATGTCCTTTGCCTTGGGCCTGACGAGCTACAGCACAGCCCTTGTCGCGCAATACCTGGGGGCGGGCCAGCGCCACAAATGCGGACTTGTGGTGACCCAGGCCGTGATTATTTCGCTCATCTTTTATCTGCCGATCCTTCTCATGAGGCCGCTCGGGCACCGATGGTTTCACTTTATGGGCGTGCCGGCTGAGCAGCTCGGTCCGCAAAAGATCTATTTTAACATCCTGCTCGGCGGGGTGATTATCAGCCTGTTCCGGAACAATATGAGCTGTTTTTTTTCCGGTATCGGGAAGACCCGTGTTGTGACGGTCGCATCCTTGATGGCCTTGATCGTGAATATTTTTTCGAACTATGTCCTGATCTTTGGAAAGTTTGGCTTTCCTGCCTTGGGGATACGCGGGGCGGCCTATGGAACGCTGCTCGGCAGCCTCGTCGCGTGTCTGGCGCTTGCCGCGTCCTACCTGAGGCCGGTGTATCGAGAGACCTTTGGACTCCTGAAAAGTTTTCGTTTTGATCCGGTGATATTTAAGAAATTGATATTTTTAGGGTCATCGCAGGGAACCGAAATGCTCCTGAATATTTTTGCCTTTAATGCCATGGTCATGCTCTTTCATTCGCAGGGGCTTGTGATCGCGACCGCGGCAACAATCGTCTTCAATTGGGACATGGTATCGTTCGTGCCTCTGATCGGCGTTGAGATCGGGGTCACGAGCCTCGTGGGCCGGTTCATGGGCGCTCGTCAGCCGGATACGGCGCATCACGCGGTGATGTCCGGATTGAAGATCGCCTCAGGATATTC
>CAYVEC010000027.1:0-17707 GCA_964450385.1 uncultured Planctomycetales bacterium | reverse complement strand
TCGTTCATTGCCTGCACATTCCTGGTGTATCTGCGGTATCGTCAGGGGCATTGGCGGTCGATCCGTGTTGTTGATGAGGCCCCGCCCGCGCTGTTGGTCGCGGATGGGTTCCACGAGGACGATCTTTAAAATGGATGATGGCGCCTGGCTGGAGATTTTTCTTGAATTTGAGTCGGGATTGAGTACTATAATAGCACCTTTTGAAACTACGGGTCTTACGAAAGGAGACGGTTATGGCGAATTTAGGCGAAAAAACAGAAAAAAATTTAAAAACAGCCTTTGCCGGCGAATCCATGGCACGGAATAAGTATACGTATTTTGCTAAGGCGGCCCGCAAAGAAGGGTACCATTATATCGCGAAGATTTTCGAAGAAACTGCTCTGAACGAAGAGCAGCACGCGAAAGACGAGTTTAAACTGCTTGAAGGGATCGGAGATACCGCGGCGAACCTCCGTGAGGCGATCGCGGGTGAGACCTATGAAACCGTGACCATGTATCCTGAATTCGCCAAGGAGGCACAGGAGGAGGGCCAGGCGGATGCCGCACGCCTTTTTAAACAGATCGCCCGTGTGGAGGCCGAGCACCAGAAACGCTATGAGCGGCTTTTGGCCATGGTCGAGAACGGGACCGTTTTTAAACGCGAGACCGCGATCCGCTGGAAGTGTTCGAAGTGCGGATATATCCACACCTCAACCGAGCCGCCGGTAAAATGTCCGTCGTGTCTTCACGAGCGGCAATATTTTGAACCTGCGTCGATGGATGTTTAGTTAGGGATACGAAAACGGATGGGATACGATGATCTCGGTTAATAATGTCTCGTTACAATACGGCCAACGGAAACTTTTCGAGGGCGTGAATCTGTCCTTTACGGCCGGGAACTGCTACGGCCTGATCGGGGCCAACGGTTCTGGAAAATCAACGTTCTTGAAGATCCTCTCGGGAGAGATCGATACGACGACTGGGATCGTCTCGGTGATCCCGGGCAAACGTATTTCCGTACTCCGGCAGGATCAGTTCGCGTATGATGATTACCGGGTCATTGATACCGTAATCATGGGGCATAAAAAACTCTATGACATTATCCAGGAAAAAGATGCCCTCTATGCCAAAGAGGATTTTTCTGACGCGGACGGCCATCGGGCGGCTGAGCTTGAGGGTGAATTCGCGGACATGGAGGGTTGGAACGCTGAATCGGACGCGGCGAAGCTTTTAAGTGATCTCGGGATCCCGGATGATCTTTGCGGTGTCCCGATGCGCCAGCTCGAGGCTGGTCAAAAGATGCGCGTCCTCTTGGCCCAGGCCCTTTTCGGCACACCGGACATCCTTCTTCTCGACGAGCCAACAAACCAGCTTGATGTCGAGACCTCGATGTGGCTTGAGGAGTTCCTCTGTGATTTCACTAACACGGCGATCGTGGTGTCGCATGACCGGCATTTTTTGGATAAGGTCTGTACCCATATCGCGGATATTGATTTTGGGAAGATCCAACTCTATGCCGGAAATTTCAGTTTTTGGCAGGAGGCGAGTCAGCTCGCCCTTCGTCAGCGGGGTGAGGCGAATAAAAAGATCTCGGAGAAGCGGAAAGAACTTCAGGATTTTATCGCGCGGTTCAGCGCGAATGCCTCAAAATCCCGTCAGGCTACGAGCCGAAAGAAGATCCTGGAAAAATTGACGATTGATGAGATCCGTCCGTCATCGCGGAAATATCCGTTCATCAATTTTGAGCCGTCCCGGGAGGCCGGGAACGATCTCCTAGATGTCCACCGCCTTTCAAAGTCCGTTGATGGCCAGGTCCTGTTCTCGGATCTTTCGATGTCAGTCCAAAAGGGCGAGCGGATCGCCTTTGTCGGACCGTTCGATCTGGCGAAGACCATCCTTTTTCAGATCTTGACCGGTGAACAACAGCCTGACAGCGGGACTTTTAAGTGGGGGGCCTCGACGATCCGGGCCTATTATCCGAAGGACAACGCGGCGTATTTTAATGACACACGGTCGATCGTGGACTGGCTGCGCCAGTTTTCTGATAATACGGATGAGAATTTCATCCGGGGATTTCTCGGACGGATGCTTTTTTCAGGCGAGGATTCGCTCAAGCCTGTCAATGTCCTTTCCGGGGGCGAGCGCGTGCGCTGTATGCTGGCGCGGATGATGCTGGCCCAGGCGAATGTCCTCATCCTTGATGAACCGACGAATCATCTCGACCTTGAATCGATCACGGCGCTCAACCGCGGTCTTGAGCGGTTCCCGGGGACCGTCCTTTTTTCATCGCATGACCATCAGCTGGTCCATACCGTGGCGAATCGGATCATCGAGATCACGCCGCATGGTCATATTGATCGTGTGGGCATGACGTATGATGAATATCTGGAGGACCCGCAGATCCGTGAGCGCCTGCATCAGCTCTACCAGGTGTAATGGCTGTGGTGACTCCTTTGATGGTTTATAACAACACAAAACGTAAGGAAAAGAAGTGAACGAAGTAAAGGAAGACTTTAGTAATTTGGGATTGTCAGCGGCATCATTACGGAGCATTGCCCAGCGCGGATTCGAGCGACCGACGGCCATTCAGGCCAAGATCATCCCCGCGGTATTGACCGGGACAAACGATATTGTGGGCCAGGCCCAGACCGGGACCGGGAAGACCGCGGCCTTTGGTCTGCCGCTGATTGAGCTCCTGCCGGGGCGCGCCCGCCATGTCCAGGCCCTGATCCTCGTTCCGACGAGAGAATTGGCCATCCAGGTCGCTGAGGAGATTCATTCGCTTCGGAGTGCGAAGACTCTCACTGTCGCTCCGATCTATGGCGGCCAATCGATAAGCCTCCAGCTGCACAGCCTTCGTAAAGGCGTTGATATCGTCGTGGGAACGCCCGGTCGCATTATCGATCACCTGACCCGCGGTAGTCTCGATCTTACGAAGATATCCTTCTTAATTCTTGATGAAGCCGATGAGATGCTTAATATGGGTTTCCTCGAAGATGTCACGCGCATTATCAAGCAGACGAATGAGACGAAACGGACGATGCTGTTTTCTGCAACGATGCCGCCGGAGATCATGTCGATCGCACAGCGTTACATGAAAGGCCACGAGACCTTTAAGGTCTCACCGGGTCAACTCACCGTGACCCAGACCGACCAGATTTATTTTGAGGTCTCGCCCCATGAACGGTTTGAGGCCCTGTGCCGCATCATCGATATTGAAGAAGAATTCTATGGCCTGATTTTCTGCCGGACAAAGATCGACGCCGCGAACGTTGCCCGGCGCCTCATGGAACGGGGATATGACGCCGATGCCCTGCACGGGGACATGTCGCAAAGTCTCCGGGCCCGGGTCCTTAAAAAATTCAAGGACCGTTCGATCACGATCCTCGTTGCGACGGATGTCGCGGCCCGGGGGATCGATGTCCATGATCTGACCCACGTCATCAATTATGCCCTGCCGCAGGACCCGGAGTCGTATGTCCACCGGATCGGACGGACCGGGAGGGCCGGGAAAGAGGGCAATGCGATCACCTTTGTGACATCGGCCGAATACCGTCAGCTTCAGCAGATCCAGCGCGCGGTCAAGACGGATATCCGGCGAGGAAAACTCCCGAAGGCGCGTGATATCCGCAAGATCAAACGGCAGCGGATCATTGAGGGTCTGGCCAAACAGATTTCGGGCGAGATCCTTCCGGAATACCGCCAGATGGCCGTTGACCTCTTGAGCCAGCATCCGGCGGAAGAGGCCATGGCCGCTGTTCTTCAGCAGGCCTTTTCTGATCAATTTAAAATGGACGCCGATCAAGACCGCGACGATGCCGTCGATCCCTCTGGCCGGACGCGCCTTTTTATTAAGCGCGGGCAGGCAGATGGGATGACCCGGAGTAAACTTGTCAAGATGATCACCCGTGATTGCGCGATCAATCCGGACCAGATCCAGGATGTGCGGATCCATGATCATTTCGCCTTTGTGACGATGCCGTTTCAGGAGGCGGAACAGGTCTTGCAGTTCTTCAAGAATCAAGGGAAAAACACACACCTTCCGATGGAGAAAGCCCGACCCAAGGAATGATCATCGGCACGGGGATGTACGGTCGAGGAGGGGCCATGAGAACGATCCTGCTTTTATGTGTGTCCAATATTTTTATGACCGCCGCGTGGTATGGTCATTTAAAATTTAAGGATTCGCCGCTCTGGATTGTGATCCTGATCAGCTGGCTCATCGCCTTTGTGGAATATTGTTTTCAGGTCCCGGCGAACCGCATCGGTCATGTGACCTTCACCGCCGCCCAGTTAAAAACCATCCAAGAGATCATCACCCTGGTCGTCTTTGCCGTCTTTTCGGTCCTGTATTTAAAAGAGGAATTTCGCTGGAATCACCTCATCGGATTCGGGTGTATCGTCCTCGCGGCATATTTTATTTTTAAGAAGTGGTGATCAAAACGGAGGCATCGAGCGTGGCATGCCAAGGGCTCTTTGATTCGACTCCGGTTCTTTTTTTTGAAGGTGACGGTTTTTGTCCAGGCCGGCCCGATCGCCCACTCGTCTTTTTACGGCCGCGCCAGGTCATCCAGGCCTGTGACCCTGCGACGTGCCGTGCGGCCCTGCGGGAGATCGATCAGGCCGCGCAATCCTTTTGGCTCGCCGGGTATATCACGTATGAGGCCGCGGCCTGGATCGCTGATCCGCGGCATGTTCCGGTCAGGCCCTCTCAGGTCCCCCGTCTCTGGTTTGGTGTGTATGACGGCCCGTCTTTGACCGAGTCCCTGGCCGAGCCTGAACCCTATTGTCCTTGGATCCGCCGTGATCCGGCACTAGCGCTACCTGACTATCGTGACGTCATTGATGCGATAAAAAGAGATATCCGTGCCGGTGAAACCTATCAGGTCAATTTCACATTTGATTGGCGTATCGAGGCCGGGTGTTCCGCGGAAAATCTTTACCGGATCTTATCACAGGCCCAGCCGGCAGGGTTTCGAGCCTATCTTCATATGGCCGATCGAACGATCCTGTCCTTTTCCCCGGAATTGCTGTTCGATCGGGCGGGTCCTGATATCGTGGTTCGGCCGATGAAGGGGACTGCGCCGCGCGGGTCGTCACCGACTGAGGATCACGATGTTCGTGAATGTCTCCGCCGCGATCCGAAGAACCTGAGTGAAAACATCATGATCGTGGATCTGTTGCGGAATGACCTGGGCCGGATCTGTCAGCCGGGGAGTGTTGAGGTTCCCTCACTCTTTGATATTGAGACACATCCCACGCTTCATCAGATGACCTCAACCATACGCGGCGTCCTCCGGTCTGAAATCTCTTATGAAGATATTTTTTCGTCGTTGTGCCCCAGCGGATCCGTTACCGGCGCCCCCAAATTCCGGTCGATGGAGACGATTCGGCAGCTTGAAGACGGAGAACGCGGCGTGTATTGTGGGGCCATCGGATATATCGCGCCGGGCGATCGGGCGGTTTTTAGTGTGCCGATCCGCACCTTGGAGCAGACTGACCCAGGACCCATGTGGCGTTGCCGGGCCGGGAGCGGGATCGTTTGGGACTCGGGGGTCGGCGAGGAGTGGCGTGAGGTTGCGAATAAAACGGATTTTATAACAGCTGCGGGCCTTCCGCCGTTTGAACTGGTTGAGACCATGGTGTGCGTGCGCGGACAGGTCCCGGATCGGGAGGGGCACTGGCGACGGATTGCCGCATCCGCTGATTTTTTCGGGTTTCGAATCAACAAAGATGACTGGAATCGTCAGATCGATACATTTTTGGCCCCATCTGATCATGGATCTATTATTCGTCTCGTGCTGAGCAGAGAGGGGATTATTCGCGGAGAGGCCTATCCGAGAAACGTGCTTCCAGAGCCGGTTTCCATCCGCCTGGCTCCGGAAATGCTTGACCGAAACAACATATTCTTGCAGCATAAAACAACTTATCGGCCCTGGTACAAAGATGCCACGGCGCGATTACCCGAAGGTGGCGTGTTCGATGAAATCTTCTTCAATAGCTTCGGTGAGCTCTGCGAGGGTACGCGAACAAATATTTTTGTCCAATTACAAGGGAAGCTCTACACACCGCCCCATGAATGCGGGCTGCTACCGGGTATTTTACGGGCCCGGCTCTTAGCGGAAGGACGCTGTCGAGCGCGCGTGTTGACACGCCCAGACCTCGATCAGGCGGAGGCCATCTTCTGCGGAAATTCAGTTCGAGGACTCATGAGGGCGAGTTTTATTGATCCGACTCCCGCGGCGCTTTAAATTGACAATGATGAGAGCGCCTTTTATAATTCACCGAACATAAATTGTTTTTTAATCATGAGGGATCGCTGTGCCGAGAGATTTGCGATGCACTGTTTTGTTGTCCATGATCTTAACCACCCCTGCGTGGGCGGTTGAACCGGTCGACCTAGATCGGATCCAGATCACCGGCGCGCCGGCCGACGCCACACCCGTTGGCCTCGGGTCATTTTCCTTTCTGCCTGAAGAACGTCTTCTCAATGAGTCCTCGATCGATATCCGTCCGTTATCCGGTTCGCTCGGGATGTTAAAAGATGTCTCGATCCGAGGGGGGACGTTTGAGGATGCGGATGTCCGGGTCGGCGGGATCTCACTCGCGAATCCCCAGACCGGTCATTTTAATCATGTCTTGCCGCTCACCTCATTTGATATCGCGCATGCGAGGGTTGACCGGAATGGGCAATATCTCAATTATGAGCTCAGCCGTCCCGCGCGGGACGAGGGACACGTCCGGATGAGCAGCGGGTCGCGGGGATTCTTGGAGACGGGCGTTTCCGAGACGTTTGGACACGCTGATTCATGGCATCGCGTTTCCTATGAGGGGTGGCGCACCGATGGATTAACCGATTACACCGGAGGTCATTCTCAGACCGCGACATACGGGTATCAAACCCATGGAGACGTTTCGGATTTTTTCGTGTTTGCTGCGGCCTCGGATAAGAAATTTGCTGTTGACGGGGCCTATGCCGCGCCCTGGTATCCGAATGAGGGGGAACAAATTCGACAACGTTTTGTGACCTCTGAATACACGTATCGAAATGATTGGGCTATCTCGGTGAAGCCGTATTGGCTTCAGACAGAGGATACCTTTGTCCTCGACCGTGATGAACCTGCCGCATATCGGAATGATCACACGACGCATATTCTCGGCCAAGAGCTTGTTGCAGCACCGATTGACGCGGAATGGCGGATCGCTCTGCACAATCGCCGAGAGAGCCTTGGGTCAACAAGTTTAGGCGACCGTGTCCGCATGGAGCATGGGCTCGGTGCCGGGTGGACGCATGAGACCTTTCCGTGGGAGATCGCGGTGGATATCGACGGAACCTATTTTGACGCGTATCCCCTTAAGATCGCGCCGCGCGCTCTTCTCCGATACTCGGTCTCTGAAAAAGGGTCGTATTATGTTCGCGCTGAACGCAAGTATCGAAAACCCTCATTTACGGAGCTCTTTTATGAATCTCCCGCGAACCATGGCAACCCATCCTTACTTCTTCAGACGAGTGATAATGCCGAGATCGGCTATGACCATCGGATCGGGGCGGTTGAATGGGGAGCGGATGTTTTTATCCGGCGTCAGCGGAACACGATCGATTGGGTGAGAAATGTAGGTGACACGGCCTATCAGGCGGTTAATGCGGGGGCGGTGGATGTTTCGGGCGCGGACCTGCGCCTGACCCTTCGGCTCGATCAACCCTGGTTGGATCGAGTTCGCCTTTCATTCACCCATCAGCAGGTGGATACGCCAGCAGAATATGACATATCAAAATATCTTGGCGAATATCTTCGGAACCGGGCGGCGTGCAATCTTGTGAAGCGTTTCGGCCGGTGGGAGATCGGGGCATCATTGGCCCATGAAGATCACGTCGACCTTGATCAGCGTTTTCTTGTGGGCGGAAGGCTCTACTACTTTTATGATGAGGCGCGGACATTTTTTGTTACCGCGACAAATATTTTTGACATAAATTATAGCGAGTCGGTATATCATGAGGGGGACCCGTTCTATGTTCGGGCGGGGCTCGAGGTGACGTTTTAAAAGGCGGATCAGATGATCGATGCCCATCTTCACATTCAGGACATCCCCGCTGAGGGTCGGCGGGCCTTTATCGAACGAGCCGCGGCGCGCGGGGTGACGGGGTTTTTCTGCAATGCCACGGGTCCTCGCGATTGGGCCGAGGTCAGGGCCGTTGCCGAACAATTTTTACAGGTCGTTCCGTTCTATGGGGTTCATCCCTGGTGGGCGGATGGTCTGCCGTCGGATTGGGATGCCCAGCTTGAGGAGATTGTGGCCCGACACCGTTCCGGGATCGGCGAGATCGGGCTGGATCGGAAACATCCCGGCGGTCATTGGCCGAGACAGATCGAAATTTTTGAGCGCCAGCTCAGGCTCGCGGGGATGGCCGGCCGGTTGATCAGTATCCATTGTGTGGGATGCTGGCCTGATATGATGAAATACATACGGCGGCGCTCGGCATCAGAAGTCCCATGTATCGTCCACAGTTTTATCGCTGACACACGTGCTGCGCAGGCGGTGATCGATATGGGCGGGTATCTCTCGGTATCCCCGCGGTCGCTTGGCCATCCGGGGACCCGGCAGGTCATTCAATCCTTATCGGACGCGCCGTTCGTGATCGAGAGCGATTTCTCCGCGCATCAGGTGGAAGGGTATGTTGGGGATTCGCTTGGGGATTTTTACGCGGACCATCTCGAGGCCTGTTATCGACGGGTCGCGGATCTCAAGGGAATCGATCTGGCAGAACTGATCCGTCAGGTCCAGGAACGATTTGTTTGTTTACAGGGATTTTTAGGGCCATGAATCTTTTTCACCGAACGGAGTTATTACTTGGGGCCGAGGCCCTTGCCAGAATTCGGCAGGCCCGTGTGACGGTTGTTGGGCTCGGGGCGGTCGGCGGTCATTGCCTCGAAGGACTTGCCCGGGCCGGGGTGGGGCGTCTGCATCTGATCGATGGAGACGCGGTTGAGGAGAGCAACATTAACCGCCAGATCCTGGCACGGGTCTCGACCGTTGGTCAGAAAAAAACCGATCTTGGCCGTGCGCGGGTGCTCGATATCAATTCTTCTTGCGTGGTTACCACAAATGATTCTTTTATTAATGAGGCATCGGTGGCGCAGGTTTTTGACACCGTGCCGGATCTTCTCGTGGACGCGATCGATCAGATCGATGCCAAGGTCGCGCTGCTTGCGGCATGCTGGACCCGCGGTGTTCCGGTGATCTCGTCGATGGGCGCCGCCCTGAGGACGGACCTGACTGCGATCCGTTTGGATGACATCATGCGGACCCAGGGGTGCCCGCTCGCGCGCGAGGTGCGGCAGAGGCTGCGTGCGCGGGGCGTTGGAACAGGGATTCCGTGTGTTTATTCTCGTGAAAAGCCCATTTGCGGAGAAAAGCGCGATGCTAACTGCGTCCGGGGTGAAGAGTCCCGCCGGCCGTTAGGGAGTCTCGCGACCGTGACCGGTGTCTTTGGCCTGACGATCGCCCATGCCGCCTTGTGCCGGCTCGTGACCGGCCGGTTTGCCGTCGATGGGATCCGTTTGGACCGCACTTCCTCGTAAGATTATTTTCGAATTCCGCGTGCTGACAAGTATGTCCAGATGTCCGGCGGCTCTTGACCAAGGCGCCAGAAGGCAAGTTTTGTGACCGAGGCTCGTGAATAGAGAGCCATTTTGTTAAAAAGGCTCTGGGTGTTCTCGAAATGCACGCGAACGGTTGCCGGGACTTGATATTCAAAATAAGGCTCGCCAGTCTCGGATGTCTTCATCTCGCACTGAATATCTTTGCAAAGCGTGACGGTCTGAGGGTACTTCAGTGACCGTGCGTGCTCCTCGACCTGCCAGGCCCGGCCGTAGAAGGGAAGCCCCATGATCAATTTTTCCGGCGGGACCCGTTGCTGGGCATAGGCCAGGACCTTCTCGCACCAGGGGAGCGAGGCGATCGGGCCGGGAGTGCCGGTCCGCCAATGTTCATCATAGGCCATGATAACGACGCGGTCGGCTAAGGCCGCGATTTCAGGATAGGGAAAGGCATTGTCTTTTTCCCACCATCGGGCCGGGACTGCCACGGAAAAGATCTTCTGCTGGGGCAGGGCGCTTTTCACGGACCGTAGAAACGATAAATAGAGGTCCCGATCCTCAAACCGAACTGATTCGAAATCGATCTGAACGCCATCATAGTCTTCGGCGAGTGCAACGATGCTCTCGATGATTCGCCCTCGAAGGGGCAGGTCTTCCCGTAGGACAAAATGGGTGAGCATTTTACTTCCGATCATCGACACCACAAGGTGGATCCGGGGCGAGCCTTGTGCCGCTGTGAGAACCGGACGCGGCACGGACGCGGTAAGGGTCCCGTCATCCTCGACCTTGGCGCTGAAATATCCGATATCCGTCACCGGGAGCGAGGGGCGAAAATAGGTTTCTTCACCCTTCATCAAATATGCCCAGACCTCTTGGAAGGCAAGGGACGAGGTGTTGGCAGCCGCATGCGGAAGGCTGAGCACAATAAGGGGCACGAGGATGAGGGCAGAAAGAAACGAGATGCGTTTGAGCCAGAAAGTGTTCAGAGTCATGGTCGTCATCCTTTATGGTGAGAGGGTGGCTGCTCGGAGTTTTCGCGTGATCTCAGGCCCAGTGAGGGCCTCGACAAGCGCATAGGCAAAGGCCAGGGCGGTTCCGGGTCCTTGGCTTGTAATGAGACGGCCGTCAATAACGACCGGCTGATCGATGAACGTCGATGACGGCGGAAACGCCGCGAACATATCCGGATAGCATGTTGCTGTCCGGCCGTCTAAAAGCCCCAGAGGCGCCAGGACCATGGCCGGGGCCGCGCAGATGGCCGCGATGATTTTTTTCTGGGACGACATATCTTTGATGAAGGCAGCGAGCTCCGCGGAGCGCGCAAGGTTTTTGGTGCCGGGCTGGCCGCCGGGTAAGACGCAGGCATCAAAGGACGATGGCGTGAGCGCCCGGAGAGGCGCGTCGGATCTGATCGTGATCCCATGGGCCCCAGAGACGGGTTCGGCCGTTGCGCCGAGCGATGTGATCGTGACATGGACACCGGCCCGCCGGAGCATATCGATCGGGACAACCGCCTCGGTCTCTTCGAACCCTTCAGCCAAGACGACGCAGACATTCTTTCCCATAAGGCCTCCTCTATGGTGCAGAGCGTTCAGATTGTATCTGAAAGATGGCGGTCTGACAACTTCTTTTCGCACCTGAAAAAATTTCTTGAGTTCAACCTGTATGAGAGTACACTGATAAATGTTGTTCAACCAATACAAAGGGGGGAAGCATGAAGAAGTGTCTAGGGATTCTCGCAGGCGCGGTGCTCGTTGTGGCATTAACCCTTGGGGCGGCTGTCACGGGTCAGGCCGCAGAGACCATGCCGTTACAGTTGTCGCTGTTTAATCCGATCCAGCTTGTTCCTGAAGATCAGGGCATTAAGGGTCTTGCCATTAATTTTATCTACGGCGCGAATGCTGGTGTGACCGGTCTTGACATTGGGTTAGTCAATGTGGTGAACGGTGACGTGAGCGGATATTGCATGGGCATCCTCTGCTATACGACCGGGAATGTGAAGGGCGCCCAAGAGGGTTTTGTCAGCGTGGTTGAAGGGAATGTGACCGGGGGCGTCTTCGGGTTCCTCAACTATGTCAATGGCGGTGTCGAGGGCGGCCAGGCCGGTCTCGTGAATATCGCGGATAGCGTTTCGGGATTTCAGTTCGGCGCTGTCAATTATGCGGTCGACGCCGAGGGGTTCCAGCTCGGGTTTGTTAACTGGACCGAGAACCTCATGGGGATCCAGATCGGTCTCGTGAACATCGCAACGGAGAAAGAAATGCTGCCGGTGCTGCCGTTCGTGAACGCTGCCTGGTAAGGGGAGTGTTGCTCAATTGTCCACAAACGCCGTATCTCGTTATGGGATACGGCGTTTTTATGTTTCTGTTTTAGCATTTGCGCCTTTTGAATGATTGTATATAATAATTTATCTTAAAGGAGGCGCTTTATGAAAGTCGTGATCCTGGCCGGCGGATACGGCTCCCGCCTGGGTACCATTACAGAGCTTATTCCCAAACCGATGGTCAAGGTCGGTAATCGGCCGATCCTGTGGCACATCATGAAATACTATGCCGCCTTCGGATATAAAAAATTTGTGGTCAGCCTGGGGTATAAGGCGGAGGTGATCAAAGAGTTTTTTTATAGTTATGAGACTGAGGTAAATGACTTTACGATCGATCTCGGCAGCCGCGAGATCGAGTTCCATGGCGCCCATGATGAGACAGACTGGAAGGTGACGCTGGTGGATACCGGGATCGATACCCTGAAAGGCGCCCGGATCAAACGGGTGGAAAAATTCATCGATGATGTGAATTTCTTGACCTATGGTGACGGACTCGCTGATGTCGATCTTAAGGCACTTTTAAAATTCCACCAGTCTCACGGCAAGATCCTCACCATTACCGGGGTCTTTCCGCCGGCCCGTTTCGGCGAGATCATCGCCCAAGACGGGGTCGTCACGGCCTTTCAGGAAAAAAAGCAGGTCTCGGCCGGCCGGATCAACGGCGGATTCATGGTCTTTAACCGCAAGCTTCTCGAATACCTTTCAGAGGGGCCTACCAGCGATCTTGAATTTCAGGTCTTTCCCCGGCTGGCCGCGGCCGGTGAAATGATGGTCTACGATCACTCCGGGCATTGGGAGTGTATCGATAACGAACGGGACCTGAATCATCTGACGAAACTTTGGAATGACGGTCTGGCCTTTTGGAAACGATGGTGACCCCTTCGATGCGACAGTTTTTTCATAATATCTACGCAGGCCGTTCTGTCTTAGTTACCGGGCATACGGGGTTTAAGGGATCGTGGCTCGTGCGGTGGTTGACGCGGCTCGGGGCTCGGGTCACAGGCCTGGCGCTAGAACCTGTCACCGAACCGAATCACTGGTCCCTGCTCGGGCTTGATATTCCCAGCGTCATCGCGGATATCCGCGACCGTGATCAGGTGCGCGCGATCGTGGACGATGTCCGGCCGGAGATCGTGTTTCATCTCGCAGCCCAGCCCCTGGTGCGGGCATCCTACGCGGACCCGATCGCGACCTTTGAGACCAATGTGATGGGCACGGCCTATCTCCTCGAGGCCTGCCGCCAGACCCCGTCGGTCCGTGTTCTCCTCAATATCACGAGTGATAAATGCTATGAAAATCGTGAACGGCTCGAGGGGTATCGTGAGGATGAGCCCATGGGCGGGTATGACCTCTATAGTTGTTCCAAGGGGTGCGCGGAACTTGTGACCGCGGCGTATCGCCGGTCGTTTTGTTCAGGTCCAGAGGCCCCGCTCCTTGCGACGTGCCGCGCTGGCAATGTGATCGGCGGCGGCGACTGGGCCGAGGACCGGCTGGTCCCGGATGTGATGAGGGCCGCAGCGCGAAACGAGATTGTGGCATTGCGGCATCCGCAGGCGGTTCGGCCCTGGCAGCATGTGCTCGAACCCCTGAGCGGATATTTACTCCTTGGTCAGCGGCTCGTTGAAGGGGCGCGGGAGGATGCCGCGGCCTGGAATTTTGGACCGGAGACCGAAGAGAATCGGACTGTCCTCAACGTTGTAGAGACCATGGCTCCGCTTTGGGACCGGATCCGTTATCGGCAGGACCCTGGGGCGCATGCCCATGAGGCTGGGCTCCTTCAGCTTAATTGCGCCAAGGCCCATGATGGCCTCGGCTGGCATGAGGTGTGGGGGAGCGATCAGGCGATCCGTGAGACGGTCCGGTGGTATCGTGAATATTATGAAAACGGCCGGGTCGTGACTGACCAGCAGCTTGATGATTATCTGGCCGCGGCCGTGAAACGAGAGATGGTGTGGACCCGATGAGCACAGCAGACACAATAAAACAGCGGATCCTCGAGGAGGTGCGCGCCTATTATCAGGCAGCGCATGGAACCGCGCCGGAGTTTATTCCCGGGCAGAGCCGGGTGAACTACGCGGGGCGTGTGTTTGACGAGCGGGAGATGGTGAACCTCGTCGATTCAGCTCTCGAGTTCTGGCTTACCTATGGTCGCTATTCCCGTGAGTTTGAAAAGAGACTCGCTGAATATTTAGGGGTTCGATGCGCCCTACTTGTGAATTCCGGTTCGTCTGCCAATCTGCTTGCGTTCATGGCCCTGACCTCACCGCTTCTCAAGGATCGTCAGGTCCGGCGCGGGGATGAGGTCGTCACGGTCGCGGCTGGTTTTCCGACTACGGTGGCCCCGATCATCCAGTACGGGGCGGTCCCGGTCTTTCTTGATGTCGACCTCGCTACTCACAATATCGACGCCGCGCGTCTTGAGCAGGCGCTTAGCCCCCGAACTAAGGCCGTCATGCTGGCGCATACCTTGGGGAATCCGTTTGATCTTGATCAGGTGACGGAATTTTGTCAAAAAAACGGGCTCTGGCTCATCGAGGATAATTGTGATGCATTGGGATCGCGTTATAACGGAAAAATGACCGGGACGTTCGGTGATATTGCGACGAGCAGTTTTTATCCGCCGCATCACATGACCATGGGCGAAGGCGGGGCGGTCTACACGTCAGATCCGCTCCTCAAAAAAATCTTGTTGTCGATCCGCGACTGGGGACGCGACTGCTGGTGCGATAGCGGCCATGACAATACCTGCGGTTGTCGGTTCAGCGGGCAGTTTGGCTCGCTACCGCACGGGTATGATCACAAATATGTCTACAGCCATTTCGGCTACAACCTCAAGGCCACGGATCTTCAGGCGGCGATCGGATGTGCCCAGTTGGAAAAACTGGATGAGTTTACCCACCGACGCCAGGAGAATTTCACGTTGCTTGAGCAGGGGCTCAAGGGAAGGGAGGACGTCTTTATTTTCCCCAGGGCAACAGAAAAGAGTGAGCCGTCGTGGTTCGGGTTTCTGCTGACCGTTCGTGACGGGGCTGATTTTTCGCGGAATCAGATCGCAGAATATCTGGAAGCCCGTAACATTCAGACACGCAATCTCTTTGCCGGGAACATCACGCGTCATCCGTGTTTTGAGCCGCTCGAGGAAGGCCGGGATTACCGGATCGTCGGCGGCTTAAATAATACCGACAAGATTATGAACGACAGTTTTTGGGTGGGGGTGTATCCGGGGATGGGGGGGAAACAACGTCAATATGTGTGTGATGAAATCCGCACGTTTAGCAAAAAGGGTGGGAAATGAACACGCGATCGTATTTTGACCGGCTTTTTATTTTTGAAATGGCGAATAATCACAGCGGCGATGTTGAGCAGGGGCTTAAGATCATCCAGGCGATCCATGAGGCCTGTCAGGGGTTTAATTTTCAGTTTGCGTTTAAATTTCAGTATCGTGATCTTGATACGTTTATTCATCCGGAATTTCAGGGGCGGGGGGACATCAAATATATCAAGCGTTTTTCTGAGACACGTTTGACAGAGGATGAGTTCCGTTTCCTTAAAAATGAGGCACAACGGCTAGGATTTGTTACCATATGCACGCCTTTTGATGAGCCGTCTGTTCAAAAAATTGTGGCCCATGATTATGATGTGGTTAAAATCGCCAGCTGTTCGTTTACCGACTGGCCCTTGCTGGAAGAAATCGTAAGACTGGACAAGCCGATCATCGCCTCAACGGCTGGGGCATCGCTGGATGATATTGATAAGGTCGTTGCATTTTTTGAGAATCGTAAGAAAAAATTTTGTCTCATGCATTGTGTCGGGGCCTATCCGACACGGCATGCTGATCTCCAGCTCAATCAGATCGATCTGTTGCGCTCCCGCTATCCGGATGTGCCGATTGGATTTTCAACCCACGAAGAGCCGGGCAATACAGACGCGATTAAGGTCGCCATTGCTAAAGGGGCCTGCGTGTTTGAACGGCATGTTTCGATCCCTTCAGAGAAATATCCTATGAATGCTTATTCGTCGTGTCCAGAGGCGGTCCGCGCGTGGCTTAAAAGCGCTTCAGACGCATTTTTAATGTGTGGCACATTGGACGGTCGGCATTCTGTTTCACAAAAAGAGCAGGAGGATCTGCGGGGCTTAAAGCGGGGGATTTTTGTAAAGGAGGCCCTTCAAAAAGGAGAGCGCCTCAAGACGGACAATGTTTTTTTTGCCATCCCCAATCAGCCGGACCAGCTCCTGGCCAATGACTTTTCAAAATACATGGAGTATACGTTGCGCGAACCCCTAAACGCCGGAGGGGCCGTGTTGGTTCGTAGTGTTGACACGGTTAACAAACGCGATAAAGTCTTAAAAATCGTGCAGAGGATCAAGGAGATCCTGCGGGAAAGCCACATTGCGATCCCTCAAAAAATTGAGGTTGAACTATCCCATCACTACGGGCTCGACCGATATGAGGAATATGGCGCGGCTATCCTGAATTGTATTAACCGAGAGTACTGTAAGAAACTGATCGTTCTTTTACCCGGCCAAAATCACCCTGTCCACCATCATGCTAAAAAAGAGGAGACTTTTCAGCTTCTCTATGGAGGGATGCACGTCTGCCTTGAGGGGAAAGAGGTGGAGCTCGCCAAAGGCGACCTTTTAACCGTCGAGCGCGGCAAGCGGCATTCCTTTTATTCAAAACAAGGGGCGATTTTTGAGGAGGTTTCCACTACGCATTATAAACAGGATTCCTTTTATGAAGAGGATAGTGTCCATAACAATCCTGACCGTAAGACATTGCTTACATTTCGCGCGCAGTGGCTAGAGAAAGAGATCATATAATGCAAACAATCGCCTGGGATATTGATGATGTCTTGAATGACTTGATGAGCGAATGGCTTGAAGATTGGAAAAAATCCAATGCCCAGGTCAAGATCTCCTACGGCTGCCTGATCGAGAACCCCCCGCACACGATTTTGGGAATATCGCTTGAAGAGTATCAGGAATCCCTGGATCTATTTCGCCGACAATATTACGCAAACCTTCAGCCGATTCCAGAGGTGCTGGCTTGGTTCGAATCATACGGAAGGAACGCGCATCACATGGCCTTAAGCGCTGTCCCAGTATCGGGGGCGCACATTTCCGCGGAGTGGGTGATGCGGCACTTTTCCGGATGGATCAGGGGATTCCATTATATTCCCTCTCCACGCCGAGATCTCCTGTCGCCTGATTATGATTCTTCAAAAACAGAATTCCTTAAAAGGATCGGACATATTGATGTTTTAATCGATGACAGCCCAGAGCATATCAAGGGCGCCCGATTGCTCGGGATAAAAACGTATCTTGTCGCCCGTCCATGGAATCAAGGCGGCATGCCATTAAGCGAAATTTTGGAAAGCCTGCGAAAGGATGTTTTGTAAGATATGAAACGAGTTGCGGATTATGTTATGGATTTTGTAGCGGATAGAGGTGCGACCCATGTCTTTATGTTGCCAGGTGGCGGGTGTATGCACTTGGTGGACGCGCTGGGACGGCAGAAAAAGTTGACCTATATTCCCAATCTTCATGAGCAGGCCTCAGCGATTTGCGCCGATGCCTATAGCCAGTATACGAACAATATCGGGGTTGCCTTGGTCACAACCGGGCCTGGGGGGACGAACGCGATTACGGGGGTGGCAGCGTCCTGGATCGACTCGATCCCGGTCCTGGTGCTTTCAGGACAGGTCAAGCGTACCGATCTTATGACGGAAAAAGGCGTCCGCCAGATGGGCCCGCAGGAAGTGGATATTATTTCGATCGTAAAGCCGATCACAAAATATGCCGTGAC
>CAYVEC010000026.1:23590-23842 GCA_964450385.1 uncultured Planctomycetales bacterium | reverse complement strand
CCGGCGGAGGAGGCGCGGGATCACGACCCGGTCACAGCATCTGGAAAGAGCGAGCTTGAGGCAGTGACGCGACGGAGCGGGATCGACGCGGCGAGTGCGGAGACTGGGATCCTGGCGGATCACCTTCAGGAAGCCATGTCCGAACACCTGTCGCGAGAAGAGGCGCTTGTCTTTGCCTGTGACTTTGGATTGGGCAGGCCTGCCCTCGTGCGCGATGAGGACATCATTACCGATCTCGCGCGAGAACTTGGA
>CAYVEC010000026.1:0-23580 GCA_964450385.1 uncultured Planctomycetales bacterium | reverse complement strand
GGAGGGGAGTGGTCGATTTTTAAGGTCCGTCAATTGCGCGCCTCCTCGGTCCGCAAACTCCGGTTTGTTGCCGTGGCCCAGGGCTGGACCGGGACCGAGATCCTTCAGCGCCGGAAAAAGCGTTTGCCGAGAGGCAACCCGCAAGAGAATCAATATACTCTTGAGGATCTTCGGACTTTCATCAGATCACGGGCTGACGAGGACCTCTCGGTTCAGGGCCTTCTCCGCGATGGGCATGAGCGCATGTTGGGGTACGTGAGGACGAAGATGTTCCCGACATGGGATCACGCGCTCGTCTTTTTTGGCAGGGACCCGGAGCGGATCCGCAAGAGGGGCAGGATCAAGGCTCTTGTTCCTGAGGCGCTTCTTCGCCGGAGCGAGGCCTTGTCAACATCCGGAGACTGGAGCGCCTTGTTGGATCTCTTGGAGCGGCAGGCGGATTTTTGTGACAGCGATGTGGCCCGGGCAACTGGGATAACGGACCAGGCCTTTGAAGAATTCCGCACGTCGGGGTATGTCTCGGCGGGGCTGCGGGCGAAGATGGTTGAGGCGGTGCGTGAACGATTGGTTCAAGGCCAGCGCTTGATCTGCGGAGAGGCATTTGCCGGATCCGGTCCAGAGACGGTCGCGCGGCTTGCGGCCTTGTTCGATATCGCGTTAATGTCCGTGGTTAAAACCGCGGCCCACGTGGCGGTTGAGGATCCTGCCCATCGCGTACCGCCGGAACTGGCGGCGGGTCCGGGACACGACTTCTTTGATCATGCCCGCGCATTGGCTGAGGCAGGAAAGAACGGCGAGCTCGTTACATGGTTGAGGACCGGGGCGAATGACGGGACGGGATTGACGGTCTTACGGTGTTCGTTCCTTTTGGGGCTGTCTTTAGAGACCTATCGTCAGATGGAGCGCGGGGAATGGCGGTATGACCCGGACCGTCCGCAGATCCGGGGGATATTTAGAAAATTGGTTGCTGGGTTCTGCGGTTTTTATCGGGACGATCGGCGTTTTAATGATCTCAATGAGCGGGCGCCGGGCTGGATCGAACAGGAATTGAAAGACGTGATCCGCCGGGCCTTTCACATCGCGACCATGCCTCGCGAGGAGTTTTTGGCTGAGGTCGAGCGTCTCGCCCAGGCAGGCGATACCCGTCGGTTGATATGGTTGATTTGTTCTGAAGCGGAGGTCGATTGTTTTATGGACCGCGCTCATTTTGTGAGTGAATGCCTCGGGATCTCCTATGCGGTCTTGGCGCCCATGTCCGCCGGTGAATGGATCAATAAGGGTGACTCGGTCCATAAGGCGACGCTTAAGAAATTAGTCAATCATGTCTGTATGGTCTATGAGGCGGACAGCCGTTTTGCGAGCCTGCCCTCTGAGGTCTGTCGCGCTGAGGTCGCGCGGCTTGAGGCGGCGCTGGTGAGCGCCTTTCCGGTCCATGGATTGAGCCGCACCCAGCTGTTCAAGGAGGCGGAGCGGTTAGCGGACGCGGGCGAGGCAGGCGAGCTGCTTCAGCTGTTACGGGGTCAGGCCGGTGGGGGGGCCGGAGTATCGCAGTCGGTCCTCTGCCGGACGAGCGGCTTATCGAATGTGACATATATTAATTTAGAGAACAGCACCCGGACAGCCCAAAAAT
The DNA here is from genome assembly GCA_964450385.1 of uncultured Planctomycetales bacterium. Lineage (GTDB taxonomy): Bacteria > Omnitrophota > Gorgyraeia > Zapsychrales > JANLHA01 > JAKLFA01. Next base: position 21,950 of record CAYVEC010000026.1, on the reverse strand, counting down.
ATGCGGTTGACGGGAAGACGATCGAGGCGCTTGCCGCGGCCTTCTCGACGATCTATGTCGATGACGCGCGGCTTGGGCCCGCTGGCGCGGCTACCCCGAGAGAGGATCTCGCTCGTCTCGGCCAGTGGATCTGGAAGGCGTTTAAGGGTGAGGCGATGTCGTTTGAGGCGTTGATGGCGCAGGCCGACGCTCTGGCTGCCGAACGTAAGGGCGGAGAGCTCCTCATCCTTCTTCGTGAGCAGTTGAATTTTTATCGTGCGGTGACCCAGAGAGAGATCGCTGAACGCGTATCGATGAGTTCTGGGCTGTACGGGCGTATCGAGAGCGGGCGGTGGCGCGACATCGGAGAAGGGCGGACCGAGGGAACACTGGAAAAGGTTATTCAGGCGATCACGGCCTTTTATGCTGAGGATGTTCGGTGCCGCGACTATGCCCATCAGGCGATTGAGGCGCGATTATTACGGATCAGATCCGCGATCGTGACCGCCTTTAAATTGGCACGGCCATTGCCGGCTGAAGAAAGTCGTCGCGTTCTTGAAACCGCTCGCCTTCTCGCCGCGAAAGGGCGCGGGGGAGAGTTGGTCACGTTTTTGCGGACGCAGATCAATCCTGAGGTCGTGATGAGCAAGGCATCTCTGGTACGACAGAGCGGGATCAATTCGATTACGTATGATGCTATTGAGAACGGGAGCTGGTCGATTGCGGGGAAGAAGGATCCACGACTTCACGCGACACTCGCCAAGCTTCGCCAAGCCTTTATGGAGTTTTATGCCGAGAATCTCGAGATCAATAGCGAGATCGATCGGTTGCTGTGTCAGGCCTTTGGGGCAGGATGCCCTGATCCGGCGAGCGCGGCATCGACGCCGGCGGTCCGAAAAAAGCCGGCGGGAGAGGCGACAAAGGGACCGATGCAGAAGTCCGTGAAGACCACGGCCCAGGATAAGGTCAGCGCGTCAGCGGCGTTCTTTGCCAAGCTCGATGATGTTCTTAAGGTGAGAGGGGCCGGGGCTGTGGCGGGCTTTTTACGCGAGGCGATCGGTATCTCTGAGGCGGATCTCGCCGAGCAGGCAGGGGTGGCGGTTGAGGCGGTGCACGGGCTGGAATCCGGGGTCGGAGCGGACTATATCGTGACGATGCGGATCGTGGCTGCGCTCGGTCAACGCTATTGGCATGACCCGCACTTTCATCAAAAGCAAGAGGATGGTCAGGAGATGTATCAGGATTTTGATGCCCTCTTAGCCCGGATCGACCGGGTCTTTAGCGCCGCCTTTGATTCTCAGCTTGAGACACTGATGGACCGGGAGAGGTTCATGACGTTTATTCACATGGTCCATGGTGAAGGCGCGATGAGGGTGTTGAGCCGCGCCTCGGCGCGCGCGTTAGCCCGGGCCGGTCAGTTTGAATTTCTTCACCACCTCATGGGGTCTGTGGCCAACGACCACGGCCGTCCGAACGATATCCTGATCTATATGATCTTGAATGCCTTGGTGCGTGCGCCTATCGAGTTGGCGGCCCGATATTTTGTCCGTATTCCGGCGTGGGTTTTTAATTTTTCTCAATCGGGCAAGACCTTTACCTGGATGAAATTTTTCTCTGAAGACCGGGTTAAGGGAGGATCGCTGTACCGGTCGCTCACCGACGGCTCGAGTGATCCCCAAGAGATCATCACGCTTCTTGAGGCGGCTAAGGCGCAGGGTCATGCCGCGGAAATACGCGGGGCTTTCATTGAGGCGGTCTTCGCCGAACGGTGGGCTGCTGGCCGGCTGGTATTATCAGCCATGGAATCATTCGTAGATCATCGGACACAGACGTGCCGGGATTATATGCTTCGTGAACATGTTGATCCGCTCGTGGCTGCGGAATGGCGTCGAACGGTGGCGCCGCCGGCTGCTCCAGCGGCCTCGGCAACCACAGAGGATCATTCTGATAACGGCCGGGCAGTCCGGCAAGGATCGCAGCGACGTACCAACGGTAATGAAGAAGGACCTCAGTTGTTTGCGCCGGTTCAGGTCGAGATCCGTTTTGTTCCGGAGGCGCAGAATGGAACAGCTTTAGACAGTGACACGCGACGGCTTTTTGATGAAAAGCGTGACGCCTTTGTGGCGAAATATGGCGCATTGGGTGAAGTGACGTGGACGCCGCATGATGAATTTATTGGCAATCGTGTCCTGCTTCATGAGGTGGCCGGTATCAACGACACGGATTTTCTTATTATGATCCGTCTGCCTGGCGCTCCGAAGGGCGTGCCGGTGGATTCAGGGCTCGCGTTTAAGTCGCCGGTTTCGGGAACTGTGTTTGAGGTGAAGTGTGTGAAGAAGGATGCTCCTACTCTAAAAAAGGCGAAGGTTGAAACTGACGGTGAAAAAGACCGAGGTGAGATGATCAGGCGGCGGCTGGCTCAACTTGACCGAAAGGTCTTGGGTGAGGATGGGGAGGATGCCTCGAGCGACCCGGCGATGTTCGCGGAAACGGATTATCGTCTTAAGGCCTTTCAACAAAGAGGGGCCTCGGACCTTGGCCAGGATTCAACGATCGAAGCCGCGTTTCAGGAGGCGGTTGACCTTTCTGGATATCAAGGGATCAGAGTCGCGTATGACGGCGTTTCTTCAGAGGCGTCGCTCACGCCTAAAGAAGGAGGTGTCGTTGTTGCCGTCTTAACGGAATTTGTGGTTAACGCGCTCAAGTATGGGCACGGGGCATGGGTCCGTTTTACAACACGCGATGAATATCTTGTCGCGGAGGTTGAGGACCACGGGCCAGGGGTGGATCTCGCCGGTCTCGCGCGGGCCTTGATGGCCGCAGCGAAGTTTGGTCTTGTGGTTGAGGGGCCGATGAGCGGGACCCCGTGCATTTGTCTTGTTAAGGATCATTTTATGGGACATGGGAATGGCTCGGCCCAGGCGAGGCGGATGTCCGAGGGGGAGGTTATTAAATTTATCGCCGCTGAGTCTGCCGAGCTGCCGTTTGTGCCTGGACTGACGGTTCAGAAGGAGCGGCTCGGGCTCGGCGGGCTTGGATTATATGAATCACGGATTCTTGCACGTAAGGTGGGCGGGGAGATCACCTATCGAACGACATCGAGGGGTTCTTGTTTTTCGCTGATGATGCCGATCAAGTCGAGACAGGGCTGGACGATCCTGCCACGCGCCGAGCGCTTCAGTCCGTTTTTGATGGGAACGGGAGAGATCGGCGCCGAAGATCTTGCCGCGTATGAACCCTTCAGAACGGAGAGGACGATCCGGTTCTCTAATCCGAAGGGCATGCATCCCGTCGCGGCACTCCGTATCGCTGAGTTTTGTCAATACATTGAACAGATCCTTGGGGTGAAGGTGTCATTCGCGAAACCGGGCGAGGACCGCGAGGTCACGGGAGGGGCGGCGCAGAATCTGAGAGAATTAGGGATTCATGATCGGGACCGGATCACAGTCATCGCGGTTGCTGAACGGGCGCCCCAGAAGGCGCTGGCGTGTGGGATCCGTTGTCTTGTTTCACGGGCCCTGAAGGATGCCTCCTGGCAGAATGGCACCGGGCGCGAGCGTGCGTATCTTAAGATCGTTGTCGGGATGGAACGGCGGCTTCTCTCGCACGCTGAATCACGCATCACCGGACAGATCAAGGCTCAAAAGGTGATCACGACAACTGACCCGGGGATGTTGGGCAGCGGACAGTCTGTCGTTCATGCGGCTGAACTGGGGGCTGAGGAGGAGGCCGCGGTCCGGGACTTCTTTACGGCCGGGTATTATTTCATATTTAACCGGGTCCGTTTGACGGGACTCGATGGGCACATTGTTTTGGTGACTCTGCGGCATCGTGATGTGGCGGCGCCGCATCAAGGGACGGAAGGCAGTCACAGTACAGAGAATGGCGATCATTTTCGAGAGGGCCGCGCCGAGGGCGGCTTTGCCTTTTACCAGCACAAGGAGGGCACGGTTCAGATCGATGGCGTCTTTCCGAACCTTCCTCAGGCAGGTCATGGCCTGGGTTCGCTCGCGGTCTTGATTGGTATGTGGCTTGAATTTGCTGCGCCGGTCACGTTCTGTATTGTGGGCACATCCGAGCGGCTCATGTGGAATTTCGCAAGGATCCCGGCGTTGCGCCTTCGATCGAACGAGTGCCCGGGAGCGAGGGGGCGTTACGATCTTGTTGCCGAGCTTCCTGTTGTTGAAGAGAGCGTTGTGTCTGAGTGGCGAGAGGCCAACGCGCGTAACAGGCGATCCGGCGAGCGGCTGGCGCGTGACTCGGGCGGTTGGCATTATACCGCCGCGGATCACGGGATGCTCGCTTCGCTCGCTTCGACAGACGGTGAGGCATCGGTTTTGGAACGCCGGATCCGGGCGCGGGTGGGGCGGAAAAAATATGTTCCGGTGTTCGAGGCCCGGCGCTATACCCTCGTTGACGCGATCGGCGCGCGGCAGCTTGTGATCGTCGATGCCTATGCGCTGACGGATCTTCTTCCTCAGGCCCCGGCCGGCGGTTGGATCTGGACGCGCTTATTGGTCGGACAGGTTCCGGGGGATGAACGGATCGAGATCTTTTTTGCCTCTCAGGCGATGGCCGATCGTTTCGCGCGGGACATCGAACGTCTCGCATCCTATGGGTATCTTGAGGCGGATCTGAAACGCCGTCGGGTCGCGGATGCGCCGCTTGCGGCCCGGGCCGTGAATCTTCAGCGCGACCCGCTCCTCGATCAACGGCTGCAGGCGGAATTCCGGTCAACGGTCAACCATCCTTGGGTGGATTATTTTGGCCTGCGCTCGTTCGCCGTGAACCTTTTTATGATCCATCATGAGATTAAGGTGCGGGCCCTCCAGGAAGCCGAGGCGCTGATCGCCGGACGGAGCACGGCGGAGGTAGAGGAGATGATGGACCAGTGTTTCACTCGTGATGTCCCTCAGGGATTGACCCCCCTGAGCGACACGGGTTATGATCAGGCCCTGGCCCGCCCGATCCGTTTTCGTGAGATCCTCATCCGGCCCGCTGTGGGGCGGGATCATTGGCGAGGCGCGGTTGATGAGGCCGCGGAGTTTGTGCGCGTTATGGGTATTGAGGAAATGGTTCAGGTCTTCGGCCGGGCCGAAACCCTCAATCAGTATCGGATGATGTATGCCATCTTCTTGGCCCTGGAAAAAATTGTTGAAGATAAAAAACGTCTTTTCGTCGAGCGTGACGATATTGACGCGGTGATCGCGTATTTAACGACTGTCGATGACGAAGGCCTGATCAGGAGTGATGCCGAGCGCGAGAAGGCCGTGGCTGACCTGGTTCGGCTCGGCGACCTCTTCCGCTCCTGCGGCACCGCGGCGGAGAAGATCTCCCTGCTCCATCTCTCTGTGCTGATCCACCGGATCAGTCAGATCGATGAGGCATGGGGCCGGGCGGTTCATGCGGTGTATTCCCATTGCCCGGGATTTTTGTCATCGGCCCTTGCGAAGAGGAAAGAACACGGATCCGTGCGATCGTTGTTGCCGGATGAGATCCCGTTAAAAGAATATTTTGTGGATCTTTTGGGGTGTGATGAGACGCTCGTCGAACAATTATCACAACGCATGCAGACGGATCCGGCAGATGAGCCGTCTGCCGCGGCGGGATCGGAAGATCTTGCCGACCGGATCCTTGACTTGGCCCTCGAGCATCTGCCGCAGCGGTATTGTCTCCCTCAGGCCGCGGACCTTGCCGCCCTTGAGCTCGCCGGCGGCAGCATGCTGTGGCGGGTTGAAGGCGGCCGGGCGCGCCGCATGAGGGGTGTGGGGATGGCGGCGATCGTGGCGTTCCTTGCCGCGAAGAGGGAGCCGAATGCCCACTGGGCGATCCTGTTCGGTAAATTGCGTCATCTCGATCAGGCTCGGGCCGATCTCTTGGAATGGCGTCTGAGCAAGCGCGAGCGTCGGCCGTATTATTATGCGGCTTCCGACCGGCAGGGCCGGTGGATGAGAAACAGCCGCTACAAACGGACCGGCGGAGCGAAATATCCTGTACTCGTTGAGTCAGACGACCGGATGAGGTCGCTTTGGGAATCGTTTGCCTCGATGGATCATCGGATCGATTTTGAGCTCGGCGACATTCAGAAGATGCGCGCCGTTGAGGAGTTCGCCTATCGGGCATCCGAGGCATTGCGCGAGAGCCAGGGCGTCCTTGCGTCCCAGGATCGCGAGAGGATCGAGGGGTGGCTCGGCCGCTGTCTGGAACTGATGGGGGACAGTCCTGAGAATGAAGAAAAGGTCACGATCACGTCATTGATCGGCGCCGCGTCCGGGGCCTTGGCCTATGGCGACCGGCACATCCGCACCGCGGCGGTCTATGCCCGCATGGCTGAGGAGTGGGCCTATCGCCGCGAGAAGAGCGCCCGACGGATCCTTTTTCATCTCCAGCGGATCCGTCTCAATGAGATGCGCCGGGAGGCGGCTGAGCGTCCTGTCAAGATCGGGGAGGCGTGTGTGAAGATCCTTGATCTGTTAAAACAGGGCCGGGCCTGGCCCGCTGTGCGAACGGTGCTGGACCTGCCGATCTTTGAGGAGGTGGGCCATGAACCGGATTATGACGGGATCAAACAGATGCGGCGGCAGGCAGTAAAGGCTGCTTTTTGGGAGAACAAGGGATCGGTTGAAAAGGCCGTTGGCCGCATATCCGAGATCGCAGAAACCGCAGAGTTGTGGCATCGGCTGACCGCCTTGTATCGCGACCGGATCGTTGACGCCGAGCTTGTGAGCCTGTACCCGGTGGATTGCAGCGCGGTCTTTAACCAGACGTTCTTGGAATGTGTTCGATCCTCCCATCAACTCCGCGGGTCGCCTCAACAGCGGGCTGTTTGGTACGCGCGGCTTTATCTCGTGAGCCGTATCCCCCGGCGTGTTCCTTCCCTGAGTAATCCTGATGTCAAAGTTCCGAATCCTGTTTTTGAGGCAGCTCTGCATTACATTGATCTTTTAAGAATGACAAATCTCAACGATCTCTGGATCCTGTCCTGCCGGCCCTATGACTATACCCGTCGGGTCTTGAGGGATGTCTGCTCGCGGGCTCGGGCTCGCGCTCACTGGATCCGCGAGGACCTGCCGGTCCTGATCTGCGCGATCGGTCATGACTTCGGCCTCGATGCGGCCCAGCGGGAGGTGTTGGCAGGATGTATTTTAAAGGAAGCCCGCGGGGAGAACGGGCCGGATCGATCCGAATTTCATTCGATGACATGTTCTGAAGTCCTCGTTGCTATCTCAGCCGGGATGATCATCGCGGCAGGCCTTCTGGCCTTCAGCCCGGCGCTCGCTGCGGTCTGTTTCGTGGTTATCGTCCTGGGCTGTGCTTTTATCGGGATGTTTCAATTAGCCCGTCAAGAACCGGGAGCTGAGATGCCGCGACCGATCGATTGGGCTGAGGCGGCGAATGTTGTTGGCGATCGGGTAGAGTGTGATATTGAGACGCTTGATGAAAGCGAATATTACGAATATATCGATGATCGGGGGCGATATGTTTTTAGGAACGCTTGTGGTCAATGGATGGAATCTATGAGCCGCGAGCGGATGCGTGTTACGCGCCGGCAAAAGACGCCGCGCGACCCTGAGGCGGCCAGGCGCTTACGACAGTATGAATACAGCCGGCGACAGCAGAAGGCTTTTTGGAGAGCAGTGAAACGACGGGGGCGGGTCCGGGGTTTTGGGATGATGACATGCGTCGAGGTGATCGTCGGCATCGGGGCCGGGTGTCTTTTGGCTGCGGCGTTCGTGCCGTGGATCGCGGAGGCGGTTGATGTGATGAGACGCATGGCGCCCGAATGGCTCGGCCATGCCGCGGCGACGATCCCCTTGCTCGTGCCGGTGCTTAATCCTGCGCCGCACGGGGTGACGAGACTAATGGCGCCGGACGTTCTGGCGTCCAGTGATCCTGAAGCGGATCTCCCCGGGGCCGAGCAGGCCGCGGCGCTAGGGATTGATCCGGTCTGGATCAGGACACAAGAGGCTCGGGCCCGGATCCTCGGCCTGCCGATGGGCCTTGAGGTCGAGGTCGTTTCGCCGGACACAGAGTATATTGACTACAGCGGCGGGGTGATCTGTTTTAAAAAACAGCAGGACTTTGTCCGCGATGCGGGCAACACTTTGGATCCGCGGTCGGTGATCGATCACAGCCGAGGCGGCGCGTATGTGAGATTTTATGAATATGCCACGCGCCCTTCAGACAGCGCGGCGGTTCAGCATCGTATCGTCGAGACATTGTTATCGCGAGGGCTTCGGGCGGACTGCGTGATCTCTGTTCAGGAGAACATTGGGCTGCCGATCAGCCGTTTTTCCAGAGAAGGGTTTGTGCATATAAAAATCAAGTCCCGATTAGTAATGATCGTCGTGGTCTTGATGTGTATCAGCGATCGAAGGATCCGGCAGAAGAAGACAACAAAGGTTGCAAATGTGTGGGGGGATGAGCGCAAGATCCGGGCCGCCGAGCCGCTGCGCGGGGAGGAATACGCGCGGCTCGAGTATGGATTCGGCGAGATCGCTGAGCTCGGTCAGACGTCCCGGATTCTTCAGAATCTGACAGCGGCTATCTGTGCCCCGCACGTCTTAAATCATCATGCCGCGCTGTGGACTCGCCTTGCGGAGATCGGGGACGGCCTTAGGGACATGTTCGATCATCTTATCGCCGAGATGGATGGCCTTCATGAATATGGGAAGCCGTTTTCTATCGCGAACGCTCTGCATTACGGGCGGCTAATTGACTGGCGGCGCGAGCATCCGGAGGTGGTCGATGAGGTCAGGGAGGCTATTCTCGCCGCGTCAGGGCGAGTCGATACCCTTCTTGATGAGGCCGATACCATTGAGTATGGCACCGTGAGAGAAATGACAGGGGATGCTCTCATCCCAGCGAACGATCGCGTTGTCGCGGCGCGTGATGCTTGCCCGGTCATGGAAACTTTTAGTCATGAGATCATCCGTTCTCGGGACATCATGGATCAGTATGGTGCGTGCCCAGCGGATCGCGGCATGATCAGCCGACCAGCGGAGGAGATTACGATCCTTAAGGCGACAGCGAACGCGGTATCATCGCGCACGGTCCCCCAGTGTGTTAAATTTTGGATGCCTGAAGGCCTTGTTTGGCTTTTGCTCAATTCCGATCCCTCGCGCGATGAACAGACCGGGCCTGTTCATAGAAAAGAACGGCGTTATGATGTTCAGGTGCAGGAAGATGGGTCGTGTGACAAACAGTCGTATGCCTGTGCCGTCCATGTTTTTTATAGAGGAGAGACAGGCTCTTGTCTTGGCCTCGTTCGATTTAGCGCATCATCGATCGGTGAGGCGTTTCAGTCAGAGCATCCTGAAATCGCCCGACGGTTAAGATCTTTCTTGGATGAATATCCTGACGGATGGAATGTCGCGAGCCTGCAGAGGAGGGTCGTGTGCCGTTTGGCGGCAGGCCGAAGCCCGGAGGAGATCGAATTTCAGGGGATGGGTGGCGCTGTCATTCCGGAAGAAGCGCTCCTCGCCTCGGGGATCGATATTGTCTGGTATCCACTTCGCGTTGTATCAGACTTCGCCCTTGATCAGCTCTCAGACTTGGAGTCACGCGCTGGGGTCCCGGCGAGCGAGAGGACTGATTCTCCGTCGGTCGTGTATTTCATTAAATGGTTTAGGGTGGCAGGGACTTTGTTGGAGAGGGATCTGGTCTATATCCGGCCTGATGATCCGGGGCGGCAGGCCTTGATCTTGGGGCTTGACGGAAAGAGACCAGACGATCTCGCGGAACATTTTCCTGACGCTACGCGTCATGGAGTTCGGGCGTCCTTGATCTTGCCGCCGGGACGTCGGGTCGTTCGAGTTATTTTTACTGCTGAGGATGGGCTCGTTGAAACGCCGGCCCGGCCGGTCGTGGATTCCGCGATGGTGGGGAATGAAAGGACGATCGCAAAGGACGCGGGTTGGGAGAAAAAGGAGATCGTCGCGCGGCTTGCCTGGGCTGTCGGCGAGACCCGCGCGGGTCGTTATCAGCCGATGTTGTGGCAGGCCGCGCGGGCGATGGAGGCGGATCTCGGCAGGCTGTGGTTCTATCTGCGGGTCCGGCTTAAACGCGGGCCTGCGTTCTTTGGGATTACGCCGGCGGTGCGTCGGATCTTATCCCTGCCGGGGTGGGAACGGTTTATCCGGGAGTTCGGCCGTGAGCGGATTGTGCCGGGACCTGTTGTGCGGCGTGTGTCTCAGCGAGGGGTCATTAGGGTCTGTCCCGGATTGAATCTCGACGGGTTTTCTCCGATCCAGAATGAAGGGGTCCTTGTTGAGGTCGCCTCGATCTATCCCGGAGACCCGTCGGCGGCTGTGGCCGCGCTGACCCTTAAGGTGTTCCACGGAGGGGAGACCCTGGTTCGTGAGCATGTTGAGGTCCGCCGGACGGATAGAGGAAAGGTGGTGTTTAAACGGACCCGGATCGGGGATCATGCCATGCTCGCCCAGGCTCCAGCGGCGGGGGCGGTTGTCTGGGAGGCGGTGCCGTTCCCTGAGGAGAGCGGGGAACGGATCGTTCTCGGGAAGATCATTCAGCGGTATCCCGGGCTTAGTTCGATCCGGAGGGTCTCTTATGAGGGGCAGGAGTTTTTTGCGAAATACGCGGACGATGTCTTTACTGAAGAGCGGTCCGGTCTGACCGAGGCGACGCGTGAATTTCAGGAACGATTTATTACGCCTCAGGCAGAGATCCATGCGATCTTACAAGAGGCCGGGGTTGAGGACATCACGACCGCCCGGCATTTTCTTGAGCTCCCGAACGGCGGCCGCGTGATCCTTCTCGCGCCTCTTGAGGCGGGAGAGACGTTTGATAACTGGTGCTGCCGTACCGGACGGCGCGCGGATATCCGCGAGGTTCTGCGGATGGGTCGTGATGCGGCGCGTATTTTGGCACGGCTTGAGGCGTTGGGGATATGTCATTGGGATATCCATGTCGGGAATTTATGGATCACGACGACGGGGCGTGTGAAGCTCCTTGATTTTGGGCTCTCCTTTAGGCATGAGGAGGAATTCATCGATCGCGGTCTCGCGAATAAAGGGAATCGGGATTTCAATGCCCGTGCGAAGTTCGAGATCAGTCCATCAGAGGTCTTTAAGCGGCGGCAGAATTTTGAGATCTATTCGTTGTCGTGTGTTATCGCCTGGCTTCTTGATTGGCACAACCACCCGGATCCGCCGCAGCTTTCACACGCCGTGTCATCGGTCCTGAGAGCTATTTTGAGCTCTCAGGCCGCGAGGGTATCGATGTCGTTTGATCAGTATGCGGAGATGTTAGACAAGGCGGGTCTTGAGATCGAGGCGCGCCGGCGGCATGCGGCTGACGAGGATACCGCGGTTGTTTTTGATGATCCGGCGACCGGCGGGTCGGAGGCGGTCGCGGACATTCCTTCGAGCGGCCTAGTGGAACTCAAACGGTCTTTTGAACGTGAATCGTCAGCGGGAATAAGGGTGGCCATCGTGCGCGAGATCGCCGCTCTCGGTAGTCCCGAAGCGGTCGCGTTCTTGGTCCAAGGGCTCTATGATGATGACTATTGGGGGACCGCGAAGGTGTCGGTCGAGTCGGCACGGGCCCTGCTCGACATGGCAGAGGATCATGAGGCCGCGGTGGCGCAGGGCTTATGGGAAGGGTGTCAGGACACGCCTTTTTGGCCGGCGACGATCGATGCCGTGAGAAACCAGTACCGGCTGATCCTCACGGCCTTTGAACGGAATGATGTCCAGGCGGCCGCTGCCCTGGGGGCGGCCGGACTGCCGTTTCTCCTCGCGTATTTGAGGAAGAAGAAATTGATTGAAGATCAGCAGCGGCTGATTGAGGCCTTAGACACCTTTCATGACGAGCGGCTCATCCCGTATTTTGGCAGGGCGTTTCAACGGTGTTTTGAGTCCCAGTCAGGCGGCCGGGAGCTTCGGCTGACCATCATTCGGACCATTGTGGCGTTGGGAGGGTACGAGGCCGCGGAGACCCTCCGGCACTTATTAAGGGAAGAGCGCAAGGTGACGATGGGTGGTGAGGCCGAGGGTCCCGTCTTGCGCGCGCTCGAAGACGGCATCCAGACGGTCATCCGGAACGTCCCGACCCCCGCGGCCGACGGGGCGATGGTGGGCGGTATGGAAGAGGGGCGCGCGGTGTCGGGAGATCCGTGGACAGACGAGCAGGCGGTCTCGATTCCGAAAACTCATTTTGGCCGAAACGGTTACAGCCTGATATACGCCGTCGGGAGAGCCATCACACAGATGGTCTCGGGCGAAACGCTAAATATTCTTACCGTCGGGAGTTCTTCGGGTGAGGAAGGGTATGATGTTGTGATGGCGGTCGCACGACATGTGGAGGCGTCAGGGCGACGGTTCCGGACCCGGGTGACGATCACCGATATTGATCCTCGGCTTGTTGAGATCGCGCGCCGCGGCATTTATTTCACAGAGAACGTTCACCATCCTTTGCGAGAAAAAGACACACACGATCTCAGTGACGCAGATTCTGAATATAAGTTCCGGAGATTTTTTCAGGCGGTTGACGGGGCGCGAAGTCGGATCCTGAGCCTTGACACGTTCGCTCAACGGTGGGGGATTGAGATCGCTTTTGCGGCCTTGGACGTGCTGGATCAGGACGCTTTTGCCGCTCTCGCCGGTTCTGAGAGATTCAATCTGATCGTCGCGCGGAATGTTCATTATGTGCACACGACAGACATGAAACGGCATGAGAAGGAGCTCCTTTATTTAAGGAATCTCGCTCAGAATCTAAAGTCCCATGGATTGGCGCAGGTCTTTTATGGCCGGGAACGGGCGCAAGACATTGATCAAGATATTTGGGATGCGTTAAACGGGCTGTTGACGCGAGAGGATATCGCGTCGTATCTCGATGAGATACCCCGGATTCTTTTGCGGCCCATCATGATGACCGAGCGCGATGCTGCCGCGAAGAAGATCGTTGGCCGGCTTTTGAGATCGGTGCAGGCATCGTCTGATCTACGTGGGATATCCTATATCTCAGAGAATGATGCGCGAGTGATTGACATCATTGGAGACGGTCTTTTTTGGACGGACCGTATGTGTTTATTCGTGCCGGTGCTCGGCCGTCTCTTTTTGGATCCTTCCGAGACCGCCGCGTATATTCGGCACTGGATGCGTTGGTGCGTTAAAGATCGAAAAGGCCTCCTTATTTGGTTTGATTATCTTGAAGAGAAGCTTCCGGTGATTTTGGCCCCGCAGGTGCCTCGGGATGTTGTTGATCGAATCCAGGAGGAGAGAGACTATTTCATGGGGGCTCGCCGTTTCGCGGCCGACGGGGCGATGGTGAGCTCTGAGGCGCTCGCGGGCTGGATCGAGCAGAGGACCTGCACGGTCTTTCCTGATTTTCGTCATTCCTGGGATGTGTGGCAGGCGATGTATATCGCGGTCAATCAGGCCCTTATGAGGGTGGGTCCGTGGATCCGTTCTCCGTTGGTGGACTGGGGGATCTTTAGTTGGCAGATGTGGAATCTTCGGAAACTCCTCACCGCTCAGGCGCGTGTCGATGAGGATGTGGCGCGATTTATGCGTCATTATCTTGAGGATACAGGGACCAAGGATCCGCTCGAGCGGGCCAAGATAATCCGTGAATGGAAACCTGATAGTTCGACCTGGCTTCGGACGCTGCGTTTGGTCCAGACACTGATGTTTGATTCTGGCTGGCCTCGCGAGGCGGCGGCGGCAAAACTCGGCGAATGGGGGGATCCGGAGGCGGTGCCGTTTCTTCTCTGGGCCGCGGAGCGGGACACTCATCAGGGCGTTCGCGTGGCGGCGGCGCGCGCGGCCATCGGGTTGATCAATGCGGTCCCGTTCATGGGCGCGCAGGAGGGTCATTCGATCGTTGATCTCCATGCCGAGCCGGCGGCATCGGGGACAGGTTCTGACCATGCCATGGTGAGCGGTCCGCAAGAGGCCGCGGCGGGTGCAGGGATATCGGTTGTCCGGATCAAGGACCATCATGAGATCTATCCGTACCTCCAATACCGTTTCGCGCGCGCGGGCCGGCCGGCGATGGCGGTGATCAATTTTGACGCGCATTCAGATATCGGGAATTTGCGCCAGGGTCTTTGTCCTCTTGATGAAGGGAACTGGGGATGGCGGCTTTTGGACAAAGGGTGGGCCGAGTATTTTGTTCACGTTTCTCCGCTTCGAAAAATTCTTCGGTGGCAGGGGGCCAGGGTCTGGGCGAAGAGACGGGTCTGGTGGTGGCCGCGAGCGATCCCGGTCGAACGTGAAGGCCGCGCTGGGGAGGTCGCGCTTGACACGATCCGCGGAGGCGAGGCGGTCCTGACGGTGGATGCTGATGCCTACTCGCTCTATAAGGATCCGCTTGTGCGGCTGTGGGGGCATTCGGCTGATGTCACGGGTTATCATATCGAGCCACGGTATTTTGCCGCGCAGAGCGCGCCGCTGGTTCGTTTCTTAACGGGGCGGTCGCTTCGGCTCGGTGAAGAGATCTATCTTGCCGAATCGCCGGGTTATGTCAGCCGGCAGGCCGATGACGGATATTTTCAGGCGATTGCCGCGCATCTTGAGCAGACGATCCCGGCGCTGACGGACGGCGCGATGGTCGCAGAAGAGGACCCGGCAATGACCTCCTCCTATGCTGGGGAAGGAGAGGGTGTAGCGTCTGCTGAATCGGTTATGAACGTTCCGAGAACGGTGGTCGATGCCGCTCATCGCATGCTCGCGAGGGGAGGGTTTGGATTTAGAGAAGATTGGCTGACATTTGCGCAGCTGATGGATCGGTATGGCGTACGGGCCGGGCAGCGGATCTTGGATCTGGGGCCGTGCGCTAATGCCACGGCAGGTCTTTTGCTGGGGCTTGTGGGGTGCCCCGTCGATGTGATGGAACCAAACAGAGTTGGGATGCGATATTATAAAGGAATCCTCGGAAATAACGTCGGAAAGTTTTATCGAGATGATAAAAAAAGCTATGGCGCATTCTTTGATCGCGTCCATTTTTATGAGGAGACCTTTCAGGATCATCTTGAAGAGAATCCAGGACTTCAGTATGACGTTGTTGTGGCGGCGAATGTCCTGGACTTTTTTGTCGTTAATTATTTCGATAAGACGCTGGATCGCTTCTGGGCCATGGTCAGGAGCGGCTCGCTTATTTTTATGGGCATGCACGGGGATGTCACGCGGGATATCAGCGCCTCAGCGGCTCGTGAGGGGAAGGGTCTTCAGATCGATCCTGTGGCGGAACCATTTGAACATCTTTCACACGGGCCGGCCTTTATCGGGCGGGTGACATCTGACATGCGCACACCGCGCCTTGTGTCTGATCCTGGTCAGGCAGCGGTGACGCCGGGTGACAGCCAGCATGACCAGGGCATGGTGACACAGCCGTGCGGGATGGAGTCGGCGGTGATGACGTATTCACAGATTCTCGATGAATTGACGTTGTTTACTGCCGAGCAGTCTGGACGGGGAATCCGTGTTCCTGGTAAGACCGAGCATGGCGTGTCGATGTCGACGCTGCCCGAGATGATCCCAGACCTTGTTGCCTGGATTACCCATCATGCGCACGTGTCGCGTCAGCGTGTTGAAGATCTAGCGATCCTTGATATAGGGACTGATCGAGGGGCCTTTGCTGCCGGGCTCGCGGCGATCACCGGGGCCCAGGTTGATTCGATCGAGATCAGTCACGACCATCATGTGTTTTCTCAGACCTTTATTCAGCATCTTCGCGAGCAGAAAGGGCAGGGCGGGCTGCGCCTTGACTTGATCGAAGGTGATGTCCTCACCCACCCGATCGGCGGGTATGATATTGTGTATTTCTTCTTCACATCCGCGGATGATTGTGAACATGAATTTGCTGAACGGATATTGGATAAGCTGGATCGAGAAATGCGGCCCGGGGCGATCTTTATTTCACCGCTCTTTGCCCGTTCTGGGGTTATCGGCCCGGCGGTGCAATCGAAATTTTCGGGGCGATTCAGTCATCTTGAATGGCGTGAGGTCTGGATATGGGATCTGCCGGGGATCATGGCGGGATCCCGGTTGGACCGCTATATGCCCTACGCTCTGCGGCAGGAGGCTGATGGTAAGGGGATTGTCCATGCGGACGGCGCGATGGTCGCAGGGAGGGACCGACATCCCGCCGCGGACGAGGCACGTCCACAGAAGGGCCGTGCCCGCGCCAAGATCTTTAGTCATGATGAGCTCGGATCGTTTGACCGGGTGATCGTTTTCGGCAGGAAAAATCTTTTGAGCTGGCCGGTGCTGACCGCCTGGCAACTCCTGCCGAGCCGTCTGCGAAAGATCTTCTGGAATCCGAAGGCGCGGGTTCAGATCGTGTGCCCGGCGCTTGAGATCATTGATCCCGCGGCCGCGGGATATGAGGTGCTCGATGAGGTGCCGAACGACCTGAGACCCGGCGAGAAAATCTTTATTATTAACGCGATCGGCACATTGATCGAGGAGTATGCCGGGATCCTGGACCCGCATCACCCGCCGCGCCTCTATATATCGCTCGGGTCGGTCGATCTGTTCCTTGGCGACCGGACACGCGTGGCCCCCTGTGCCGCGTGGGATCCGGCCCTTCCGTCGCACATGAACATCTGGATCGCTTTAAATGGGTGGGGCTTGATGCCGGAAGGGGCGGATGTTCAGCCCGAGGCGCTCTCGCGGGCGCAGCTGTCGCCGGCGGTGAATCGAAAAAGGGCGGAGATGGTTGAGACCGCGCGTCAGACGCATCCGGGTTTCTCGAGCGACGCGGAGGTGGTGGTCTTGAATCCGCTTTACGGCAGATCAGGGAGTTTTCGAAAACGGCTCCTCCCGGGACATTCACGCCGTCAGATCCTGTCCTCTGAGATCTACTATAGGAACCTCGCCGAGCATATTCTCCGGGATCTTCCGACGGCCTATCTTGTCTTTAATGAAGGACCTTTTTGGTGGAGCACGCGGACGGATTTCTCACCTTTACAGCATATCCGTAAATTTTATGCGGCCTTAAGCGATTTTGATGATCGGTTGATCCGTGTCGGAGGCGGGGAGGAGGAAGAGAATGACGTCCTCCGCGTCGCGGCCTTGGTCACGTTGACGGAGCGGACGGTTGTGGTGACTGAGAACTCCGGGGTCGCTCATCTTGCGGATTGGATGCGTCTGCCGAGGATGGTCTTTGTCGAGCCTCCTTATGATGAGCATTTCCTCCAGGAGACACTCCGTTCCTATGATCTGAGGCATCTCTCTGCTGAAGAGGTCCCGCAGAGGATCTCTGATTTATTGAGTCAAGAGCGGCCGGAGCGCGGGGAGGCGGTCATCGGCGCGCGGAACGGATCTGACGGCGGGATGCTCGGGCTCGCGTTAAGCGATGAGGAACGGCGGCTGATCCTGTCCGGGCAACGTACCCGCTTGAATGGCGAGCCGCTCCGTCTTGAAGGCGAAACATGGTATTCGAGTTTTCTTGATTCAGGTGAGGGGATTGATGAGGTCCGAGGTCTTTTTTATGGCAAGGATGTCCTCGTCCTTCCGGCGTACGGGACACTGCCCTTCTGGATGATCGTCTGCGGGGCTCGACGTGTGATGGGGATCGACCTTGATCCGGCGGTCATCGCGTGGCAAAAGGCCCGGGCGCTTTATTGGGATGACAGCGATGAATCTGGGACATGGATGGACCTGTTTGAATTCAGCGCGCACAAATCGATACGCATGCAGGAGCATCTTAGAGCCATTCGGTCGCGAGTGGAGCAGGGGATGCCCGAGACCCCGCTTGAGCGGATCGCTTTTGAACAGGGGGACATCTTGGATCTGTCCGGTCACGACGGGCAGTATGATGTGGCTCTTGTCCCGCATCTCTTTGGGTTCCCGAACGGCCTGGTGACTGAGGCGGAATACGAACGGGGGATCGTGAGGCTTCTTCGAGCGATTCGGCCCGGCGGAACGGTTTTGGTCTTTCCTGGAAAATATTCGGGCGAGGGCTGGACGGATGCGGGCGAGGTCTCACCGGCCGAAGAGCGCTTTGGTCGTTTTACACGATGGTTGTCCCATCGGAAGGGTTGTTTCGGCCTGACGTGGAGCAAGGGTTTTCGGCAGATCAGTTATCATCGGGGCATCGATCATCATTATGCACTCCTGCGCCGGTGTTCGGCCAATATCGAACAGACCCTGTTCTTTGATGAGCTCGAAACAGTCATCGCGAAGGTCCTTCACGCGATTCCCAAGGGATTTGTTCATTCTATTTATGGGTCGGAACAGAGTGTGTTGAACGGTCTGCTGGATATTCGGTATGAGGGGAGGACGCCGGAGTCGGTTAAAACGAGATACCTCGATTTTATCGCGGCATGTGCCGTGTACGTCGGATATAGCGGGCCGAAGGCGGCTGGTTTTGTGAAGGACGGCCGGGAATTCCAGTTGCGCTGGGACAAGGAGTTCACGGAGCACGACAAGGCGGTGCATGTTCAGACCTATGCCATGTTTGAGGATTTGGCACAAGGCCGGTATACACCTGATGTGGCAACGGCGTTTGAGGCGATCCACTCTTTTCTGACGGGACATCAAGAAGAGTTCTTTGGGATCGTCGATCGGGTAGGGAACGAGAGGGCTTCGGCGGACGCTGAGGCCTTTGCGCGACAAAGCCATGACCCGGCCATGATTGCTGATCTCGACGATCGTGAGGGCCTCACGACGAGAGGGGCCCGAGTCGTTTTGGCGAGCGTTTTAGCGAGCGCCGCGGGTTTCAGTGCTCAAAAAACACAGATGAAGAGAGGTCCGCTCGGCGTTGCGGCGAGCGGGGCCTGGGGACAGCAGATCCGGGATTTGCAGGGGATGGGCTGGTCCGACCGCACGATCTCATTGATGCGGGCGGTGACAGAGCCATTGTTCTTTCAGTTGTTCCTCATCGGCGGTGCCGGCCGGCTGTTTGGCTCGGTCGCGCAGTTCATGAACACGGTCGAACCCCTGGTCTGGGCGCTGCTCGGTCTGGCGATCGGCGCGGTCGTGAGCACGGTTTGGTATCCGTGGGCCCACCGTAAGGAAGTCCTCTACCTTGTGAACGGCCGTTTTATCGCGATGACGCCTGACGCCTCGACGGTGGCGTACCTTGCCTGCTGGGGCGCTTTCTATAATATCGTGTTCCTTGCGCTCTTTGGTCTGTGCGGCCTGCATTTCACGTTCCCGGTGATCACGGTCATGGCCCTTCATGTTATTTATAACATGATGATCGCGCCTGAGGCAGGGAAACCCCAGGGCATTGTGACGGATGGGGATGGCCTCAAGCGTCAGGATGGCGCGATCATCATAACGCTGGCGATCCCGTCTGATTTTGAAGAGGCCCTGATGGCGATGAGGCGGCCCCATCATCCTGAAGAGATCGTGGTGGCTGAAGATCCGTCGTTTGTCTGCGGTCAACGGGTCGTGGTGCCGTTTAGGGTGACGATCCTGTTCGCCGAGAACCGGAATATGAGACGGGTTCTGTTTCTTCTTGGGATCGATGCCTTTGTCGATGGCAATGGATCGAGAAAACAGCTGGTGATTTCATCGAAACCTGAATTTAAAAAGACAGACCCGGCGAAGGGGGCGCCGGTCTTGTTGTTTACGGATCTTTCGGGTGGAGAGTATATTGAAGTCGTTCCGCCGGTGATTGGAGCTGCCCCTGTATCCCGATCGCTACCGGATTATATGGCAAGCAGGCGGTGGGCTGCAAATGCGCGATGGCATAGGGCCGGAAGAGGTCTGGGGATAGCCATTATTGTTTCGCTGGGGCGATTCGCCGAGCCGGATGTTTCGGGTCACGATGCCCCGAGTGCGGAACACGAGACGCCGAGAGGTCTCTGCAAAGCGGCGGGAGAGTCGGGTCACAGGCCGGTGTCTGCCGGGCCAACCGATTCAGGCAGGGGACGAGAGCAAGGCGCTGATTATGCCATGTGCGCGCGCGACATGCTCGCGATCGCGGCGAGATATCCTGATGTGGCGGATACGGCTCGTCAGACCTATGAGGATATGGCGGCTGCGGTGCGGCGCGCCTTTGAGGAAGGAACGGTCACGGACGATGGGTCTTCCGTGCCTAATTCACCAGAGGATATGGATCGGATCAGGATCGCCTGGGATGAGCCTGACGGCGGGATCTTTTGGCGCGTCCCCTCAGCGTTGTTCTCTGATCCGGCGTGGGAACAGATCGTCCTCCGTGCGATTATCGTGGACCGTGATGAGGCGCTGCAGGCCCAGGCGGGGCTCATGCGTTCCGCCGTTCACGCGCAGGCAGGATACCGCTCGGGGATTCGTGCGATGTTGCGCCGGCATTTGGTTGATGCGCGCGATGCCGAGGCGCTCCATCTTGACCGGTATCTCTGGAGCCGGGAGACGGTCAGGATCGACGAACTTTTTAGAGACGAGCAGGTCTTAACCACGGAATGGATCAAATATCGGATGGTTTATTGTGCGACGCAGATGTGCTGTCTCCCGGAGTTTGATATCGAATTCTCGGAACGCGTTTATCGCTATTCGTTGCGACCGCAGAGGGCCTTTCCTCCTATTGTCGTTGTTAAGGATCCGGCTGGGGCGTGGCGCGGTCTGGATGGCGCGCGCCGGATTCTTGCGGCGAGGGTCCGTGGGGAAAGCCATATCATGGCCTATGTCGGCAGGGAGAGGACATCCGCGGATGGGGCCCATGACCGCGCGGCGGCCGCGCGGATCGAGATCCCTCTTGGTGAGCCGACGCACAACAGGCCGCTCGGTCTCTATGCCTGGAGGATAGCGGCGTTGCGGGAGGCGATCGCGAACGGGAATGCGGATCTCTTCCTGGAGCGCGAGGCGAGCGTCGAGGAAATGGAACGCCGGCTCCATCACGGGATCCGCGGCGGGCCGATGTGGTTCGTTTTAAGGCACCTCGTCTGTATTAAGATGAGGAAGGGTCAACCGCGCCTGCGGCTGGCCCGCTGGTCTGACCTCCGTGCCCTCTATCGTCTTGCCCTTGACAACAGCCGTCGAAAACGCAATCTTGCCGATGCCATTCAGGCCCATCTGGCCTATAACCGTTCCCGTTTATCCGACGGGACCGCCTTCGCGATGGCCGACGCGTGGAGAGAGGTTGTCCCATCGGATGGGGGTGGTACGGGCCGGCGCGTTAACCGGCGGCGGGGGTGCCTGGCGTGGGCCGTGATCGGGGTGTGGGCCGCGTGTTGGATGTTGAGCCGCCTCATCACAGCAGATCACGAGGAAGAAGCAACGGAACGTTCTGAATCGTCGGAGACCACTCCTTTTGTCTTTGAACAGCCGGTTTCAGATGCGGAAGAGGGAGATGGCCCGGATATTTTCCCCGGGACCGATCCGGATCCCCTTTCGGAAATCGATCGGGATTTTTTGCGCCAGATCGATCCGGAGGATCCTCGTGGATATGAGATGGTCCCGCTCGATCCCATTATTCCGACGGTGGATCCCGATATTCGTCTTGTGATGGCGCGATCAGGCGAGGTCGCGCTCTCGGGGGCGTTCTCCCGCTATCGTTTTTGGAAAGACAGACTGACGAAGGCAGGATTGAAAGAGATCATCGAGTCGCCTGAGCTCAGGGTCTACGCGTTCCTGAATTTTAAGCTCGGGGTTCGGGTCCGGACCGATGAGGCGGGTGAGGAGACCGTGACCGGGATCGCCGCTGTTTTTAATAACGGGTATGCCGCGTGGCGTCTCGCGGACTTTCTGACGCGGACCGGCGGATCGCTCGATGAGGTACGGCAGGTCCATCAGGCGGGACTTGTTTTTATTTCCGGCGATTGGGCGGCGTTTGTTCTGACGGCGGATTTTAACGAAACCGACATTCGGGGGATGAATGAATCGTTCTTTAAACGATTCCCCGGCTATATCTGGAAGCCGTCTGACCCGGTCCCCCCGAGGGTTGTTCCGGGCCCATCGCCTGCCCGAGGGGCAGATCGGCCGCCCGTGATGCGTGAACCTCAACCGGCTCGCGATCCCGATCCCGATCCTGTCCTGCCTCCGGAACGGATCCCCGTTCCCGCGCCAGTCCCGACG
>CAYVEC010000025.1:0-24354 GCA_964450385.1 uncultured Planctomycetales bacterium | reverse complement strand
GGACGGATCGGGCACAAGCGGCTCATCGTTGTCTATGGCGAGCATCCGAAGAATGATGTCGATTATATCGTCTCGAGCATCAAGACGATCTATGGCGTGAAGGTGAATGTCCGCGGGCATGAGAGCGGTATCAGGCGGGTCAATGTGAACGCCCCGCCGTTCTCGGTCGAGGACCTGGCGCGGATCAAAGAGGCCGGGATCGGGACGTATCAGGTTTTTCAGGAGACGTATCACCGTCCCACCTATGAGCGTGTCCACCCGAAGAATACGATCAAGGGGGACTATCAGTGGCGGCTTTACTGCATGCACCGGGCGCTCGAGGCCGGGATCGATGACGTCGGCATGGGGGTGCTCTTTGGCCTGTATGACTGGAAATTCGAAGTCCTGGCCATGGTCTATCATGCCCTTGAATTGGAGCGATGCTTTGGGATCGGTCCGCATACGGTTTCGTTCCCGCGCATGGAGCCGGCCCTGAATGTGGCCCTGGACCAATTCAAGCGTTATCGTGTTTCGGATGAGGATTTTAAACGCCTGATCCTGGTCCTCCGGCTCGCCCTGCCGTATACGGGGATGATCATTACCGCCCGTGAGGGGGCCGCGATGCGGCGCGAGGCCATTGAACTCGGGGTCACCCAGACCGATGCCTCATCGAATATTGATCTCGGCGGGTACGGCCATCCGAAGCCGAGTCAGGATGAAGAGACCCAGCAGTTTATTTTAGGCGATACCCGGAGCCTTGATGAGGTCATCCGTGAATTTGCCTCGATGGGTTATATCACCTCGTTCTGCACTGCCGGCTACCGGTGCGGCCGCACCGGCGCCTGTATCATGGAACTCCTGCGCAGCGGCCAGGAGGGAAAGTTCTGCAAACTCAATGCTGTCCTGACTTTCAAAGAATGGCTTGACGATTTTGCAAGCGAGGAGACGCGTCAGGTCGCTCAGCCCTTGATTGAACGGGAGATCGATGAGGTCCGCCAGACCAATCCGAAGGTCTTTGAACTTTTCATGGGGTATTACGCCCGGATCTCAGCTGGTGAGCGCGATCTCTTTTTGTAATCAGAACCCCTGACACATCAAATCGTCTCAGTATTTGACACCCTGGAAATCCTTTGATATTCTACCCCTACATATTTTACTATTCTTTATATGGGGGTTGTGATGGGACACGAAAAATCAGTTGATGAGGCATGGAAGAACGGGGTCGCGAAGGAAAAAAGCGCGGAGGCTCAGGAATACGACCGGCAGAATCAGGATCAGCCGGTTTTTGATTTTCGGGCGTATTTGACGAGCCTGACGATGCAGGCGCTCATCTTTTTGGGCGTCATTGGGAATCCCATGAATGATAATAAGGTTGAGATCGATTTAGACCAGGCTCGGTTATTGATCGATACCCTGATCATGCTCCGCGACAAGACCCAGGGAAATCTCTCGGCGGAAGAGGAGAATTTCCTGAACACATCGATCTATGAGCTTCAGGTGAGGTTTGTGGAAGCGGCGAAGGCCGATCCGTCTGAACCGGCCGAGGGCCGGATCATTACCTAGGAGGGGGCACGTGCTGGATGAACGTTTATTAAAAATCTTGGCATGTCCGGCGTGTCACGGGACGTTGGAAGAGGCGGCCGCGGGTCTTCGCTGTCAGGGCTGTGAACGGGTCTATCCGATCAAAGACGGGGTGCCGATATTGCTGGTTGATGAGGCAAAACAGGGATCGTAACCGGGCAAGGGGTGAGCATGAATAAAATTTTGGTGATCCATGGGCCGAATCTGAATTTATTGGGCCAGCGGGAAAAGGATATCTACGGAGAAACCACGCTTGAGGATATTAATGCCTGTTTGATCGAGGCCGCTGAACACGCGGGGGTCTCTGTGGAATGCGTTCAGTCCAATCATGAAGGCGATATTGTCGATCGGATCGGCCGGGCTCCGGCCGACGGATTCGCCGCGATCCTCATCAATCCCGCGGCGTACACCCACACGAGCGTTGCCATTCGTGATGCGGTGGCTGCGGTCCGTATCCCGACCGTTGAGGTCCATCTATCCAACATTCATGCCCGCGAGGAGTTCCGGCACAAGTCACTGATCGCGCCGGTCGCCTATGGCCAGATCAGCGGGTTCGGGGTGACGAGTTATCTTCTTGGTCTCGAGGCTATTTTGGACATACTCTCATAAGGGAACAAGGCTGCTCCTCTGGTGTGCCGCCTGATCGAGTATCTAGACATGCATACATGCCCCCTGGCACAGTTTAGGCAGACCCTTTCATCCCATTCTCTTGACGCCTATCTTGTTCTTGACCGAATGGATATCCGTTATCTGACCGGGGTTCGAGCGGAGGACGCCTGGCTCCTCGTCACGAGGGCGGGCGCGTATTATTTGACCGATGCCCGGTATGTGGAGGAGATGCAGGGGGCCTTAAAGGATATCCGGGTCGTCGCGTGCGGCAAGGGTCTCTGGCAGGGGGCCCTGGGGATTTGCCGTAGGGCGAAGGTCCGGAAGATCGGTTTTGATGAACGTCATGTGACCCTGGCTCAGTTTCGCGTGATGACAAAGGCCCTGCCGAAGACGATGCGGCTGCAGCCGTTCAACGCGGCCCTCGAGGCGATGCGCGAGATCAAGGGGCCGGGTGAGATCGCCCAGATCGAGGAGGCGCTTGAACTCAATATTGCGGCCTTCCATTTCTTACGGCGCGTCATTCGGCCCGGGGTCACGGAACGGGCGGTCCGCGCCCGGCTCGAGGCCTTTGTGGAGGCCCGGGGCGCGTGTTTTTCCTTTGAACCGATCATTGCCTCAGGTCCTCATTCGGCCTTTCCCCATGCGCGGGTCACGGACCGGGCCATTCGGCCTCGGGATGTGATCCTCATTGATATGGGGGTCGAGGTGAACGGCTATAAGTCTGACTTGACACGTATTTTTGTTTTCGATAAAATACCGCCTTCTGTTAAAAGGGCGTATCATGCCCTGAGACAGGCGCAAGAGGCGGCGATTGATTCAGTACAACCCGGAGTTTTCGTTGCGACCCTGGATCGATTAGCACGAAAGATATTGAAAAAGAATAAGTTAGATGTTTTTTGCCGCCACTCGCTGGGCCATGGGGTGGGGCTGAACATCCACGAGCCGCCAAGGATCTCTCACAAGAGTGCCGAGATGCTCCGCGCCGGCATGGTGATCACGATTGAACCAGGGATCTATATGGCGGGGCGGTATGGGCTGAGGATCGAAGATATGGTCTTGGTCACGCCCACAGGGCATCGGATTTTGAGTCAAGGGTTAATCAATACAGAACCGTTTATTATTAAAACACGCTAAGAAGCGCATTCGTATAGGAATGAAGAAAGGCAACAATGACGATCGGCATTAATCAACTCTCAAACGGAATGGGGATTCAGATCGATTCAGATTTATATCTTGTGACCGAATATCATCATGTGAAACCTGGCAAGGGGAGTGCCTTTGTGCGGGTCCGGATGAGAAATATCAAGACCGATGCCACGCTCGAGCGGACGTTTCGTTCAGCGGACCGGCTTGAGGACGTGGTCCTTGAGGAGCAGAAGATGCAGTTCCTCTACGCGGCTGCTGGGCAGTATCATTTCATGAATCTGATTAATTATGATCAGGTCGAACTGCCTGAGGCAGTGGTCGGCGGTGATGTGGCGAAATTTTTATTGGAAAACCTTGAGGTCATCGGGGTGATCTACCAGAATAATGTCCTCCGGGTGATGCTGCCGAATTTTATCGAGGCGGAGATCACCTATGCGGAACCCGGTGTCAAAGGCGATTCGTCCCGTTCCGGCACCAAACCGGTAGGGATCGCGACAGGGGCGGTGGTTCAGGTGCCCTTATTTATAAATCAGGGAGATTGGATTCGGATTGATACGCGAACCGGTCAATATGTTGAAAGGATCCAGAGATGAATTTGAAAGAGATTAAAGAGATCGTCAAGATGATGCAGGACCATGATTTGGCCGAGGTCGAGATCGAGCGGGAAGGGGAGAAGTTAAAATTAAAGAAGACCGGCGTGACGATCGCGGCGAGTGGGATGATGCCCGCGCCGATGGTTGTCTCGGCCCCCAGCATGCCGTCACCGGCTCCTGTCGTAAAGGCCCCTGAGCCGGCCCGATCGGCCAACGCCGTTGAGGTCACCTCTCCGATGGTCGGGACGTTCTACCGCGCCCCGTCGCCTGAGGCCCCGCCGTATATCGAGGTCGGGCAGACGGTCGAGGTGGGGCAGGTTGTCTGTATCGTCGAGGCCATGAAGCTCATGAATGAGATCAAGTCTGAGGTTCGGGGCAAGGTCGTTGAGATCCTCGCGAACAACGCGGAGCCGGTGGAGTTCGGCCAGCCGCTCTTTGTAGTTGAGACCGTCTAGGAGAGGCTCCGGGCAGGGGCCCGTGTGATGAGCGAGCGTCTAATCAATCTTCGGAGATAAAATAGAATGATGTTCTCAAAAATTTTAATTGCCAACCGGGGCGAGATCGCCCTTCGGGTGATCCGTGCCTGCCGGGAGATGGGGATTCAGACGGTCGCGATCTTTTCGGAGGCGGACCGCCAGTCGCTTCATGTGCGTTATGCCGATGAGGCGGTCTGCGTCGGGCCGGCCTCGAGCACGGAGAGTTATCTGAACATCCCGGCGATCATCGCGGCCGCCGAAATCACCGATGTCGAGGCGATCCATCCCGGCTATGGGTTCCTCGCCGAGAACGCGCATTTCGCGGAGATCTGCGAGTCGTGTCATATCCGATTTATCGGGCCGACCCCCGAGACGATCCGCCTCATGGGGGATAAGGTCCAGGCCCGGGAGACGGTGAGGAAGATGGGCGTTCCGCTGACACCCGGCGGGCATGGTGTCATCGCGGATGAAAAAGAGGCCCTCAAGATTGCCAATAAGATCAAGTATCCGGTGATCATTAAGGCTGCAGCCGGCGGCGGCGGAAAAGGGATGAGGGTCTGTCACAATGACATGACGCTGATGAGCTCATTGGCCATGGCGCGCAAAGAGGCCCAGGCGAATTTTGGGAATCCGGCGGTCTATATTGAGAAATATATTACCGATCCCCGGCATATCGAATTTCAGATCTTGGCAGATACCCATGGGAATGTCATTCATCTAGGGGAACGCGACTGCAGCATTCAACGACGTCATCAAAAGCTTATTGAGGAGGCGCCCTCGCCGGTCCTTGATCCCGCGCTTCGCAAACGGATGGGTGAGATGGCAGTCAAGGCTGCGAAGGCCGCGAATTATCACGGGGTCGGGACGATCGAGTTCCTCTTGGACCCGTCCGGAGATTTTTATTTTATGGAAATGAACACGCGTATTCAGGTCGAGCATCCGGTCACGGAGATGGTGACCGGGATCGATCTGATCAAGGAACAGATCCGCTCGGCCGCGGGGATGAAGCTCACGATCAAACAGGAGGATGTCAAGATCCGCGGGGCGGCGATCGAGTGCCGGATCAATGCTGAGGACCCAAAGAACAATTTTATGCCGTCGCCGGGCAAGATTCAGGAGCTCAATCTCCCGGGCGGCCGCGGGGTCCGGATTGACACGCATATTTATCCGGGCTATACGATCAGTCCGTTCTATGATTCGATGGTGGCGAAGCTCATTGTTCATGCCGAGACCCGCGAGGAGGCTATCCGCATCATGTATCGGGCCTTGGACGAGTTTTATGTGGCGCCGATCAAGACAACGATCGATCTCCACAAGGACATTCTGAATCATCCGATGTTCGTCGAGGGGAATGTCTCGACGCATTTTTTGGAAAAAATGATGAAAAACGAGCTGGAGGTCTGACATGGTGGAAATCCGTAATATTGACCTGGGGTCCATCAAGATCCATAAGAAGGTAATTGCGGACATCGCGGTGAATGCGATCGCTGAATTGGAAGGCGTCTCTCTTCCGTCGGGGGATCTCTGGGGCCAGTTCCTTGAGGTGACCGGGATCAAGAAATATCCGGCGATCACCGTCACGGTCGAGCAGAATGGCCAGACGTCCGTGGAGATGAAGGTCTTGATCCGTTATGGCCTTAATCTTCCGGAAACCGCCCTGCGGGTCCAGGAGGTTGTCCGTGAGGCGATCCAACGTTCCGTTGAGATCGATCTGAAGGATGTGAACGTGAATATTTATGGAATAGAGAGGGGGGAGCGATGAGATTCATGGCTCGATTGGGTGTGATGTTTTACAATATTGTCACTTTGCTGTGCGCCGTCTTGTTAGCGATGATTGCCTTGAAAGTGATTTCGGTCAGAGACCTGAATGTCATTATTGAGACGGTCTATGCCAGTCCGAATGTCCGTCTGTTGATCGGGCTTTTGGCGATCCTGTTGGTGCTCAAGGCCCATTTTTTTGCCCGGACGATCTATGGGGAGCAGCAGAAGGGCCGGAACATCGCTTTTGATAATCCGGCAGGCCGGGTCAGTGTCTCCCTGTCAGCTGTTGAGGATTTGATTAAGCGGGTGGTTCTGAGCACCTCGGAGGTGAAAGAAGTCCGGTCATCAATCGTCGCGGGGAAGAAGGGATTGAGCGTGGATACGCGCCTGGTCCTCAACACGGATACGAATATCCCTGAGATGACCTCACGGATTCAGAACCTCATTCAGAAAAAAATACAGGACGTTATCGGGATCGAGGAGAATATTGTCGTCCGTGTGGATGTCGTGAAGATCGCTCTTAATGACCGATCAAAAAAACGTAGTGATCAGGGGATCAATAAAGGTGATTCGACCGTGCCGTTTGAAGGGTACCGGCCGTAGGGATGTGAGGGGGAATTTCGAACGTCGCGGGGCTGGGATCAGCAAAGGTGGTCGAGGATGAAAAAGATAGGGGTTCTCACGGGCGGCGCCGATTGCCCTGGATTGAATTCAGTCATCCGGGCGGTGGTCCGCAAGGCCATGATGGATGGATATGTCGTCGTGGGTATTCGTAACGGCTGGCAGGGGCTGATCGAGAATGATATTAAGGTCCTTGATGCGAGGATCACCTCTGGGATCCTTGATAAGGGGGGGACGATCCTGGGGACAAGCCGGGGGAACCCTCTTGAGGACCCTCAGAAGGTCGCGGCCATTGCCGAGAATTTTAAACGGAGCGGGATTGACGCCCTGATCACGATCGGCGGCGAGGTCACGCTGAAGATCGCCTCAGAGATGCACCGTCAGGGGGCCATTAAAGTCGTCGGGGTGCCCAAGTCGATCGACAATGCCTTGTTCGGCACTGAGTATGCCTTTGGATTTGATACCGCCGTTAATGTCGCGACCGAGTGCATTGACCGCCTTCATACGACGGCTGAGAGCCATCACCGGATCATTGTGATTGAGGTGATGGGTCTCTATACCGGATGGATCGCCCTTGAATCCGGGATCGCCGGAGGGGCGGACATGATCCTCGTCCCTGAGATCGAGGCGGACCTCGATCAGGTCTGTCAGGATCTGAAGGCCCGGCATCGTCGGGGCGGAAAGACTTTCAGTATTATTGTGGCCTCTGAGGGCGCGCGGCTCAAGGGATTTTCCCAGGAAGAAACGCATAAGGGATTGGGCCATCGTTTTGGCGGGATCGGTGAGTTCCTCGCCACGAAGATCGAGGAAAAGACTGGCTATGAGACGCGGGTGAGTGTCCTCGGGCATATTCAACGCGGCGGGGCTCCGACGGCGTATGACCGAGTGATCGGCACGCGTTTCGGGATCAAGGCGGTTGAGCTTGTTAAGGAAGGCAAGTTCGGCCAGATGGTCAGTTATAAGGACGGGAAGATGCAGTCTGTCGATATCGCGCTTGCCGTTGAAAAGAGAAAGACGATCGATCCCGAGCTGTATGAGGTCGCGAAGGTCTTTTTTGCCCATTAAACAAAGGCGTGATCAATGAGAGACAGGATCCTTCAGATTTTTCGTGAGAACGCGCAGGTCATGAGTCAGACGGCGGACGCGTTGGCAGGGGAGATCGAGCGGCTGGCAGCTGAGATCTCGGCAGCATATGTCAAAGGGAACCAGGTTCTGATTTGCGGGAACGGCGGGTCCGCGGCCGATAGTCAACACCTTGCCGCCGAGCTCATCGGTCGTTTCCGACAGGAACGAAAGGCGGTGCCGGCAATCGCCCTTACGACCGACACCTCGATCTTGACAGCGGTCGGCAATGATTACGGATTTGAGCGGGTGTTCGCGCGTCAGGTCGAAGGCCTCGGCCGCCCGGGTGACGTGCTCGTCGCGATATCGACGAGCGGGAATTCGCTCAATGTGATCCGGGCGATCGAGGCGGCCCGGGCCAGGCAAATGACGGTCGCGGTGTTGACGGGGGCAGGAGGCGGGGCCATGGCCGCGATGGCGGACATCACGCTCGCTGTGCCGTCCCCGGTCACGGCACGGGTGCAGGAAGCCCATGGGGTCATTGTCCATATTCTCTGTGAGCTTGTCGAACAAGGGTTGCAAGGATGACCACGCGGAAAAAAATTTTAGGCCTCGCCGCAGTCAAGCGAAAGGTGGCGGCCCTGCGGCGTGATGGAGCGACGATCGCGTTCACAAACGGATGTTTTGATATTCTTCATTATGGTCATATCAGCTATTTGGAAAAGGCCAAGGCCCGCGATCGGGTCTTGATTGTCGGTCTGAACAGTGATCGCTCAGTGCGCGAGATCAAGGGTGCGGGCCGGCCCGTGAACACTGAGATGAACCGCGCCGGGGTCCTTGCGGCCCTGGCCTGTGTGGATTGTGTCGTGATCTTTGATGAGGCGACCCCGGAGCGTGTGATCCGCGAGATCAAGCCCGATGTCTTGATCAAGGGGGCTGACTGGAAAGGCAAGACCGTGGTGGGGGCGGACATCGTGCGGGCGCGGGGTGGGCGTGTTGAGCTCGTGACCTATCTTCCCAATCTCTCCACGACGCGGACGATACAAAAGATCAGGCGGCAGTGCGAAAAATAACGGATCAGAAGATCTTTCGGGTGCTTGACGCCAATATCAACCGCGTCCAGGAGGGCCTGCGGGTTTGTGAGGATGTCTGCCGTTTTATTTATGATGATCCGGCCGGCGCCCGGGCGCTCAAGGCCTGCCGTCACGAGGTCACCGCGGCGCTTGAGGCCCTTCCCCGTCGGGTCTACATTGGGGCGAGGGACATCCGTGGGGATGTTGGAAAGGGTTCGATCACGACCGAGATGACCCGGCAGAAGGTCGGAGACGTCTTGTTCGCGAATCTTCAGCGGGTCAAAGAGGCCTTGCGGGTTCTCGAGGAATTCGCGAAATTGTTCAGTCCGGACACGGCGGAACGGCTTAAGGGCATCCGCTACCGGGTTTATGGGGTTGAACGCAGGATTGTGACAAAGTTTTCGTTTTGAGAACAGGGATTTTTTGATATAATTCATGCCTACGCGATGCCGACAAAGGGAGATCATTGAGAAGGCTCGGCTGTATGTCGTTTTGGATCGGGCGGTTGCAGGGCATGATCGGTTATTTGATATTTTAGAGCAATGTGTCGCCGCTGGTGTTACGGTGTTTCAACTGCGTGATAAAGAAGGGTCAGGAAAGCAGATTTTCGAATTCACACGCAGGGCAGTGCGGGTCACACGGGGACAGGCGGTTTTTATCGTGAATGATCGTCTTGATGTGGCGTTGGCTGGGGGGGCCGATGGGGTTCACCTCGGCCAAGACGATCTCCCGGTTGAAGAGGCCCGCCGCCTCGTCGGCAACGGATTCCTTATCGGTTGTTCATGCCAGACTCTCGAACACCTTACAGCGGCTGTGCAGGCCGGGGCGGATTATGTCGGGTTCGGGTCGGTGTTTCAGACACTGACGAAGCCGAACCGGAGCCCGATGGACCTTTGCCTGCTTGAGCGGGCCGAGGCAGATGCATCGATCCCGTTGTTCGCTATTGGAGGGATCGACGAGGCGCGTCTTTCGGGTCTCGTTGATATCGGGGTGCGGCGCGTTGCGGTGACCCGGGCCGTGTGCCTCAGTCAGGATGTCCCGGCGACGGTGCGGCGGTTCGAGGCGATCCTGGCAAGGGTCTCGGGCCGATAGATCAAGGTGAGTAACATAAAGGAACATTGCGCGAGGGTAATTCAGTGGTAGAATTCCAGCTTCCCAAGCTGGCCACGCGGGTTCGATCCCCGTCCCTCGCTCCAGCTTTATTATGAACACGCGTTCTCTGAAATGGTGGGTTGCGGCGGCCGTGCTGGTCGCGGCAGGCGGCGCCTCAGGATGCGCTCCGGTTATTTGTTCTTCGGAGTCATCATGGGAGACTCCGCAGAGCCGTCACTACTATGTCGTCAGGGACGGTGATACGCTCCGCGAGATCGCGGAGCATCATCAGGTGCCGTTAGATGATCTGGTCGCGGCCAATGGGATCGCGAATCCCGCGCTCATTCTTCCGGGGCAGCGGTTATTGATCCCCGGCCGTTCGGCGGCGCCGACCCAGGGGAGGGCGTCAACGGACATGAACCGAACCGACTTTGCCTGGCCGGTCCAGGGGTCCCTTGTCGGCCGCTTTAATTCGACGGGAACGCATCTGAGTAAGGGGATCCGGATCCAGGTCCCGGGGAGGGCCTCGGTACGCGCCTCTCGTCAGGGACGGGTCGTGTTCGCGGATTATCTGGCCGGGTATGGCTATACGGTGATCGTGGATCACGAGGACGGATTCATGACGGTGTATGCGGGGGCCGCGACCCTAGCCGTTGGGTTGAATGAAACGGTCGTGAAGGGAGACAAGGTCGCAGAACTGCCGGACCTGTCGGAACGGGCCTTCCTGTATTTTGAGATTCGAAAAGACGGCGTGGCTGAGAATCCCTTGATGTATCTGCCACGCGTTTAGGAGTCGAGACCACATGGCGATGATCGATCCGGATAGGTTTTATGGACGTCACGAGACGCTTGAGATCTTAAGGAAACGCGTGATCGATTTTAAGGACGGCTACCGGCAGAATGTCGCGATCCTCGGTGACCGTTACATCGGCAAGACGAGCACCCTCCACAAATTCTTCAGTGAGATCGATCAGCGCGATCTCATCCAGATTTATATCAATGTCGAGAATCAGGACACCTCTCATTTTTGCCGCAAACTTGCCGCGTCCGTTCTCTATCAATACGCCAAACACCGCCGTCTCGCGTCTCATGAAGAGGCCGAGCTCTTGATCGAGGCTGTTCAGGACGATCTGCCGCTCTCCGCGCGTCAGGCCAAACGGGTCCTGGCCCATGTCGCGCATGGCCGCTATCTCGAGGCCTACCAGGAGGCGATCGCTCTGCCGCAGGTCTTCGCGAAAGAAAGCGGTCTGTTTTGTGTCGTGGTCCTGGATGAGTTCCACTGTCTCGAGGAGTGGGATATTCCGGCGGTCTTTCAGGAACTCGGCAAGACCGTGATGACCCAAAAACAGTGCCTCTATATCGTGTCGTCCTCGATGCCGGAGACCGCGCAGGTCATCCTGTCTGAAAAGCTCTCGCTCCTTTTCGGGAATTTCGAGGTCGTTTTCCTCGAACCCTTCTCGATCAAAACCTGTCATGAATATATCGCGTATCATCTCGGAGATGTCCGGATCAGTCCCGCCTTGCGGGACTTTCTTATTGATTTTACCGGAGGCCGGCCGCTCTATCTGCGGCTTCTCCTTGAAGAGATCGTGCACCTGAGTGCCGTCCATCGTCAGCAGGAGGTGTTCCTGCCTCTTTTTACTCAGGCCGTCGAGCGGATGATCTTTAATTCGTGGGGGGTCTTGACGCGTCATTTTGATGTCCTCATCGACGGCTTATCATCCGGTCGAGGGAACAGCCTCCATACCGATATCCTTGTGGCCCTGGCCCGAGGCCGCCGTAAGGTCAAGGACCTGGCCCGTGACATTGGGGTTAAACAGACGGCCCTGGCGCCTCGGCTCACCCGTCTCGCGGCGGGCGGTTATATTGTGAAGAACGAAAAGTTCTTTTACATTAAGGACAAATTATTTCGATACTGGCTGACCTTTGTCTTTCAGACCCGTCGGGAGATGATTGACAGCGATCCTCAGACGGCCCGTGAGAGGTTCCGTGCGGAGTTCGGCCGGGCGTTTGAGGAATTTAAGGCCAGCATGAGCCAGGATGTCTCGACCCGGATTGTTGAGCTCCTTCATTGTTTTGATGATGATGCCTTCCTGATGAATGGCAGGCGGTATAAGCTCCCGTCGTTTGATCATGTGCGATCCAGTGGTCGGCTGGCCGGTGTCGCCGAGCCGTCGTTTTCGCTCATCGAGGCGTCGGCCTCCGACGGAGACTGGTGCGTTGTGCTCAAAGAAGGGGCGGTCTGCGAACACGACATCGCTGAGATCTCTTCAGCCTTGAAGGGACGGCCCCAACGGCCCCAGCGGTGTGTCCTCATCGCCTTCCAGGACCTCGACGAAAACGTTCGGGTGCGAGCTCTGCAGGAACGGATGTGGATATGGAATGAGAGCGAACTGAAATCGCTCCTTAACCTGTACGACAAACCCTGCATTTTATGAACAAGGATCGATGATGCGGATCGGCGTTGTGGCAGACACCCATTCAAAGGCGCTTCCCCCGGAGCTGATCCAGGATCTTAAGGGCGTTGATCTGATTATCCACGCCGGTGACGTCGTTGACGGCCGGGCCCTCGCGGAGCTGAAGAAATTCGCGGAGGTCAAAGGGGTCTGCGGGAACATGGATGTCGAGAGCCTTCGAAAGGCACTGCCCGCGCGCTGCATCCTGACCTGTGAGGGCGTCCGGATCGGGGTCGTTCATGGCGAGGGGATGAAGGAGGGGGTGCTCCGGCATGTCCAGGAGGCCTTTGCTAGCGACAAGGTTGATGTCGTGATCTTTGGGCATTCTCATAGCCCGCTCAACAAGCGGATCGGTTCGGTTCTGTATTTTAATCCGGGGAGTCCGACGGATGATGTCTTTGCCCCGTATCTTTCGTACGGGATCCTTGAGATTGCGGATAAACAGGTGAAGGCTCATATCATTAAGGTGAACGGTCATGGATAAATTATGGGCTCCCTGGCGGAGCGGTTATTTGGCGAAGATCACAAAGCAGTCGGCGAAGGTGAAGGGGTGTCTGTTCTGTCATTTGGGCAAGAGCCGGGCCGATCAGAAGAACATGGTGGTGGTCCGGAGGGAGACGTGTTACGCGGTGTTGAATATTTACCCGTATAACAACGGGCACACCCTTATCGTGCCGTATCGACATGTCGCGGACATCTCCAAGCTCGACCACGCGGAACGCAGCGAATTCTTTGACCTCATGGATTATACGAAGACCCTGCTTGGCGATGTCCTCAGACCTGAGGGGTTTAATATCGGGATGAATATCGGCAAGGCCGCCGGGGCCGGGATCCCCGGACATCTCCACATGCATGTGGTCCCGCGCTGGTTGGGGGACGTGAATTTTATGTCGGTCGTTGCGGATACCAAGGTGATCTCGCAGTCGCTCGAGGCCCTCTATCGGGCCGTGGTCGCTGCGGACCGGAAGCGCTCTGTCGGGAAAGGGAAACGCGCGTGAGAACCCGCGAGGAATACGAACAGCTTGAGCGGCAGGCCCTGGCCCCGTACGCGATGTGCAGTCAGGACAGCGCGGGCCGCGAACACGTCGAGCCGCCGCACCCGTTTAGGACCTCGTATCAGCGGGACCGTGACCGCATCATTCATTCCGCCGCGTTCCGCCGCCTTGAATACAAGACCCAGGTCTTTGTCATTTTTGAAGGAGATTATTATCGGACACGGTTGACCCATACCCTTGAGGTCGCGCAGATCGGCCGCTCGATCGGCCGCGCCCTGCGGCTCAATGAAGACCTCATCGAGGCGATCGCCCTTGCCCACGACCTCGGGCATCCACCCTTTGGCCATGCTGGTGAAGACGCCCTTAAAAAGATCATGACCGACGCTGGCGCTGGAAGCTTCAATCACAACCTCCGCAGTTTTGAGGTGGTGACGCGTCTTGAGAAAAAATATTCACGGTTTCCGGGACTCAATCTGACGCGTGAGGTCCTCATCGGGATCCTGAAGCACCAGACCGAGTATGACGAGGCCGGGTTCCTTGAGGCGTACCGCGACGAGGGGCCCACCCTGGAGGCCCAGGTCGTTGATTTCGCGGATTCCCTCGCCTATCTCAATCATGACGTCGATGACGGGCTTAAGTCCGGATGCATCACCCTCGACGACCTCCTTGAGAGCGAGCTCTGCCAGCAGGCGGCGGCCTCGGGGGGCCGGGATGCCGTGCATGATGATCTGGAGATGGTGCGCTATCAGCTCGTCAAGGCCCTGATCGATATGCAGATCCGCGATCTTCTTACGTTCACGGATGATCGGCTGAGGGAGAAGGGGTTTCGGAGTTTCCAGGAGGTGAAGGCCCATCAGGGAACGGTCGTCGGATTTAGCCCGCAGATGAAGCAGTCGCGCGATGCCCTGCAGGAGGTGGTGAACCGCAAGCTTTACCGGCATTACCGTGTTCTGCGCATGACCTCGAAGGCCAAGCGGGTGATCAATGATCTGTTTTCGGTCTATCTCCATGAGCCGTTCCAGCTCCCGCCGGAGGTCTTTCCCCGGGACCGGGAGTGCACGGACAGCGAAAAATACGCGATCATCTGTCATTATGTCGCGGGCATGACCGATCGGGCGGCCTTGGATGAGCACAAAAAATTCTTTAACGCCTATACGAAGGTCTAGGTGCTGATCGGTGGATGGGGGGACTGGATGATCACGTCGGGTAAAAAATATCAGAAGGCCTTATCGGCAGTCCACATGGTCTATCGCCTCGTGAATTCGACCTTTAATGTCAAAGAGCTTTCATTGCGTCTGACCCGCCTGTTGTGCCAGTTCATCAAGGCCCATTCCGCTCGTGTCTTTATCCTTGATCCGGAAAAGAGGAAGATCGTCATGGTCGCGATCTTCGACAATAAGATCAATATGCTCTGGGAGAAACGCCAGGAGCTCGCCCGGATTACGGCCAAGGAACGGCATGTCACCCTGGGGAATTCTATCATCGAAAAACGGATGATTGGTCTTCCGCTCGTCGCGGATGAGACCGTGGGCGCGATCTTCATTTATCGACGGAAAAATGATGAGCCGTTCACGGATTTTGACCGTGAGCTGCTCTCAGTCTTCGCCGAGCAGGCGGTGACGGCGATTCGGAATCTTCAGTTATCGGGCCAGCAGCAGGCCACGATCCTCAGCAGCATGAAGCTCATCGGCAAGCTGCTCCAGAAGCAGGGCCCGCTCGCCTATAAACACGCCCCGGCGTATTTCAACGTGGCGAAGGCCGTGGCCGAACAAGTCCATATGAGCCAGCAGGGTATTGAGAATTTGTATTATGCCAGTATCTTGCAGGGGGCAGGGGCCTTGGATATCCCCTATGATATTTTGGCCAAGAAGAGCCAGCTCACTCCGGAGGAATTCAAGATCATCCGGGACATGCCGTCGAAGAGCGCGGAACTGATCCGCCCGGTTGAGTTTCTCAAGCCCGTTTTGCCGCTCATCCTGTATCATCATGAAAATTATGACGGGACGGGGTATCCGTCGGGGTTAAAAAAAGAGCAGATCCCGCTCGGGGCACGGATTATGGCCGTGATCGATGCCTTTGAGGCGATGACGGGGGGCCGGCCCTATCGGAAGAAGCTGTCTCTTAATGAGGCCCTTGAAGAGATCAAACACAACAGCGGCACGCAGTTTGACCCAAAAATTGTTCGGGTTTTTTGTGACCTTTATAAACAGCGTCGGTTTCGTCATTTTTTGATGGGCATGTGGAACGCGGCGAAATAGTCCCGCCATAAGTGCGCGGCCGGATGGGGAGAGGGAGCAGGGGGCATGTTAAAACATCAGTCACAGTTCGAATTGTTTCCTGGCGGGGTGCCCGGGGTTGTAGATCGGAAGGCGACCTCGAGGTTTTCGATCCCGTCATTGACGT
Organism: uncultured Planctomycetales bacterium; assembly: GCA_964450385.1. Taxonomy (GTDB): domain Bacteria; phylum Omnitrophota; class Gorgyraeia; order Zapsychrales; family JANLHA01; genus JAKLFA01. The sequence continues at coordinate 8,507 of CAYVEC010000025.1, read as the reverse complement.
TAACCCTGGAAAACATGGTGGTGACCGGGGTTGTCTTTTTGGTCGCCTTGGTTGTGGTTTTTTCATTGGGGGTTGAGCGGGGCAAACGCCTCGCAGCGCGGGCAGGCACTCCCGTCGCTGTTCAACAAGGCATGGAAACCATTGATTCTAATACAGTTGTGACGTCAGAGCCCCTTGTCGTGGCCCGAGCTGAATTTACAGCCCCGGCTGCGGCCTTAACAAGCATCTCACATAATCCCGTGCCTCAGCCGCAGGTCATGGACAAGGCGCTTGAGCCTATATCAACAAAAGAGGCAGCGCCTGAGAAAAGTGTTGACAAAACAGCATCTTTGGACAAAATACTAACTATTCAAGTCGCATCATTTCTGCAGCAGGATCGTGCGGATCGTGAGGCCAACACCTTAAAAGGTCAAGGCAAAGAGGCTTTTGTCACGATGAAAGGCAAGCATTATATTGTCTGTGTCGGTCGCTTTAAAGAGCGTCCGAAGGCATCGGTCATGTGGAATCAGTTGCGCAAAAAATATAAAGATTGTTTAATAAGGAGTCTCTGAGATGTCACTGCACCCATCATTAAAAGTCGATATGGCTGGTACTCAGCACCGCACGGTCTTGACGCGTCTTGAGCGGATCAAGGGTCTGATGAAGGGCGGGAAATGGTCGGAGGATCGTAAGGTCACCTCATTGCCCAAGACCAAGATCTTGAAGATCAAGGCTAAGCGGACGAAGGCCAAAGAAGAGGCTGCCGGCGGATCCGCTGCGGCCCCGGCGGCAGGAGCTGGCGCTGCCAAGGGTAAAGAAAAGGCGCCGGCCAAGAAATAGTTTGTCCTGGATATGAGACGACACAGAATCTTTCTGATGGCGGCGGTGCTTGTGGCCGCGGGGTATGCGGGGTCAATGGCTCAGGCCAATGAGACCTTTCCCTTTGTCGGCGAGATCACGGCGAACCGCGTTCATGTACGCGCGGGTCAGGCCGAGGCCTTCGATAGCCTTGGGTTGCTCAATGAGAAAGATCCTGTTGTTGTCCTCAGTAAAAGCTACAGTTGGTATCAGATCAAACTTCCCCTCCAGGCGCAGTGTTATGTCTCGCAGGAACTCCTTGAGGTCCTTCGAGACGATGTTGCTCAGATCAAGGGGAACCGGGTGAATGTCCGGGCCCGTCCGAACATCCAGTCATCCATTATCGGTCAGTTAGCGAAGGGCACCCGGGTCAAGATCCTTTCCCGTCTTGAGGACGGATGGTGTCAGATTGAGCCGGTCGAGGGTCTCTCGGGCTGGGTCGTGGCCGACCTTGTCGCCTTTAAATCGCTTCAAATCCCGGCGCCTCGTGTCGTGGAATTACCGACCCGCAATATTTATGTTCAGAAGCAGCAGGAAGAGGCGGCCCGTCAGGCCCAGGCTCAGGAAGAGCAGAAGGCCTTCGAGGAACGCAAACAGGAAGCGCTGACCGTGAGGGGGGCGGTGCGTGTCCTTGCCTCTCCGGCCCCGATCGACGGGGTGGCCCACACTCTGACCGGAGATGACGGCGGGGTCTATTATCTGAAAGGGTACCGCAATGTTCTCGACGGTTTCGTCAACCTTCGGGTTCAGGTGCGCGGGATCACTCAGGAAACCCCGGGCAGCGATCAGCCGGTGCTTCTCGTCACTCAAGTCAACCTCATTTTATAAAACGTTTGCCCCCACGGACCGAACCAATGATGGCATGGGAATGGGAATATGTCACCATATTTGCGATCATGCTTGTTTCCGTGATCTGCCATGAGTGCGCGCATGGGCTCGTCGCCTTCTGGCGAGGGGACCCCACGGCGCGGATGGCGGGGCGGCTCACCTTAAATCCCCTGAAACATATTGATCCCGTTGGAACGATCCTTGTTCCCTTCGCCCTGCGGCTGATGGGACTGACTCCCTTGGGTTGGGCCCGTCCGGTTCCGGTGAATTTTGCCCGGCTGTATCACCCGCGCCAGGATATGGTCTGGGTCGCCCTGGCCGGCCCTGGCATTAATATGGTGATCGCTCTGGCAGGGGCCGGCGTCCTTGAGATATGGGCCCTGGGCTTTCCGCTGCGCGATATCGTTGAATACATAGTTGTGATCAATCTGGTATTGGCCGTCTTTAATTTGATCCCGATCCCGCCGCTCGACGGTTCGCGTGTCGTGGCCGGGGTCCTATCGAAAGAGTTGTTTTTGGCGTATGCAAAGATGGAGCGTTTTGGTATCATAATCCTGATCGTGCTGCTCAATCTCGGATTATTTCAGCTTGTCTTGCGTCTGGCCTTGTGGCTGGCCGCGATCCTCGGGGTGAGGACATGATCAGAGCGAAAGGGTCGTTATGCTTCCCGTGGTGATTGAATGTGATCGCGCGCGCGTCTCGTATCCGATCGAGATCACGAGCGGCGAGCTCAGCCGTCTTGGGCGACGCCTCAAAGATATGAACATCGCGAACGACATCATCGTGATCACCCATGCCAGTATCCGCCGGCGGCATGGGGGGGCCTTGGCGTCGAGCCTGCGCGAGAATGGGTTCACGGTTGATGTCCTTGAGGTGCCCGAGGGCGAGGCGAGCAAGAGCGCGGGCTGCGCCTTTGAGCTCATTGAACGGATCGCTCAGGGGCACGCCTCGCGGGCCTGCTGTATCCTCGCATTTGGCGGCGGGGTGATCGGCGACCTGGCCGGATTTGTCGCGGCGCTCTATCGCCGTGGGGTTCCGTATGTTCAGGTGCCGACGACCCTTCTTGCCCAGATCGATTCATCGATGGGCGGCAAGGTCGCGGTCGATCTCCCTTTCGGGAAGAATCTCGTGGGCGCGTTCTATCATCCGCGGCTTGTGTTCATTGATGTGACGCTTCTCTCGACGCTCGATGCCCGCCAGGTCAGGAACGGCCTTGCCGAGGCCGTGAAATACGGGGTCATCTGCGATAAGAATCTTTTTTCCATGATCGAGGCGAACCGCCAGGCCCTGCTCGGTCTTGACGAGAGCGCCGTGGTAAAAATGGTCCATCAGTGCTGCCGGATCAAGGCGAATATCGTGAGCCGTGATGAGCAGGAGACCAAAGGGCTTCGCGCCATCCTGAATTTTGGGCACACGGTGGGGCACGCGATCGAGTCGGCGGGGTCCTATGCTGAGTATCACCACGGGGAGGCCGTGGCCTTGGGGATGCGGGTCGCGGCGCAGATTTCCTTGGCCCTTGGCTGGACCGATGCCGCGAGTGTCGACCGCCTGAATGCCCTTCTCACCGCGATCGGCCTGCCTGAACAAATTCGGGGCCTGACGCGCGAGGCGATCCTCGACCGGATGCGGCATGACAAGAAATTCCAGTCTGGAAAAAATCGTTTTGTCCTCATGACGGGGATCGGGAGCGTCAAACTTCGTGATGATGTGCCGGCGGAGGCGATTGCAGAGGCGATTGACTCGTTTCTCTCTCCTGCGGCGTGATTTTTTGCCTACCCTGTTGTTTTTCCTTTTTATCATGCATACTTAGTATAGCTATTAATAGGAATTTTCTATGAAATATGCCTATACTCATCGTTTTTCTTGGACTAGCCGCGGCGTGAGCCTTGCGATGGCGGTCATTTTTTCGTGTATGACCGTCCTTCCGTATAACGCCACGGCCCAGACCTTCCCCACGGTATCGATTGCGGGAGTGAATCTGCCGGCCCCCGGCAGCATGGTCTCGCCCACAGCCGCCTTTCACCCCGCCGTGATGACGGGGATCAAAATTTTTCCGGACGAGCCTTTGCGTTTCGATTTCATTATCGATGCGGGCGAGTCCGCATGGGAGGACGATGCCTTTCAGGCCGAGGCCACGCGGCTAATCAAATATTTTTTGACCACGCTCACGATTCCTGATGATGAACAGTGGGTGAACCTGTCGCCGCATGAGCAGGACCGGATCATGTCCGAGTCGCTCGGCGTCACCGAGATGGGACGGGACCTCCTGGCCCAGGATTATCTTCTTAAGCAGTTAGCCGCATCATTGCTCTATCCGGAAAAGGATCTCGGGCGGAAATTTTGGGATAGGGTTCGCGCCAGGGTCGGGCAGAAATATGACACGGCCCGTGCGTCGATGAATACCTTTAATAAGGTCTGGATCGTGCCGGACCGCGCCGTTGTCTACGAGAGCGGGGATGTGGCGTTTGTCGTCGAGAGCCATTTGAAGGTGATGCTCGAGAGCGATTATAAGGCCTTTGAGGCGAGTCGAAGGATCGGGGCCGATTCCCCGGAGGTGACGGCAGACCATGAGTCGTCATGTGAAATCCTGCGCGAGGTGGTGCTGCCTGAGATCGAGCGGGAGGTGAATGAAGGCGCTCATTTTGCCGCGCTCCGGCAGGTCTATCACTCGATGATCCTTGCCGCATGGTTCAAGCGGAACCTTCGAGAGAGCGTGCTTCGGCGCGTCTATGTCGGCGGCAAGAAGACCGCGGGCATCGATCTTGAGGATCGAGCGACGGCCGAGAAGATCTATGGCCAGTATCTCACCGCGCTTCAAAAAGGCGTCTTTGAGTATGTCAAAGAAGACTATGACCCCGTGACGCGGCATGTTGTTCCGCGAAAATATTTTTCCGGCGGGATCGTGGCCGGGGGAACGGTCGATAGCGCGATGATCGTCAAGCCGGTATCGCGGGAGACCTTAAAAGAAGGCGTTGACACGACCACCGCCGGCCCGTTACGAACCGTATCCGCGGGGCTGCGTGGGGTGTCCTCCGATCAGGCGATGATTAGCTCCCGGATCCGGCATGAAGTAGGGAGGTTTATTGTTCCTGCGATTATTCGGGCCTATAAAGAGGGACACTTGGATGAGACTTTGTCCCATCTTGAAACTATGTTCCCGGATCGGTTTGTTGGGTCGGGGCCTCTTGAGGTGCCACGCCTTGTTGCGGAGCTTGAGTCAGTTGCTCAGAAGACAGTTCAGGAAAGATTGAAACGGCATCATTTTCGCCTATCAAATGAAGAGGGCTCTAAATTGGATGTGTATGAGTCATTGGACCTCCCGGGGATCGTTGTTAAGGTTGTTAAGGGAGATATTGAGAACGGGCAGTACGTCGAGCGGATGAGCGGGGATTATCGCCAGTGGATTCATCAAGGATATAGTATCGCCAAAGATCGGCTTGGGGACCTTTTTGTGACGATGATTATCACCAATGCTGAGCTTATTATGAATGGTCAGCCCGTGACAATCCCTGAGGTTATTGTTCAGGAGAAGGTGGAGGTTATTGGTGACATCTTGGATTTTTATGATGAGAAGATTCGGGATGCCCGCCGTGATGATGAGCGGCGTCATCTCGTTGATGAGAAGGACAGACTGGAGGATCGGTTAATTGAACTGCTTCGTAAGATGATGATGCGCGGCGTTGTCGATGCCGATCGATGGAACATGAAGCGTAATTATGGTGTCACGAAATCAGGCGGAATCGTTGGTTTTGACGCCGATCAATTTACTATTGAATATCCGCAGTTCTTGCCGTACCGCGAAGATGCTGTCGCGTTTGACGGCGATGATACGCTACAGAAAAAATTAAGCAATTTTTATGTTCGCGAGGTCTATCAGGAGCTCGCCTTTCCAGGTGTTGACACGAGCGGCCGGGCTAAGCGGGTTCCTGATGTCTTTGAGAAGGAGATCGAGGCGGCACAGACAGAATCGCTCTTGCGATTTTTTGATGACCGGGCTGGCCGTGTTTCGGCGTCACAACATTCTTCGGACCAGGGGATGATCACGCGAGCCCAAGGGATCGATGAACTTGCTCAGGCGTTCACCCACGGTCATTTAAAAACCCTGTTGGGCGATACTGGATTGCCTGGAGACGGAGACCTTCGGGTGATGGCAGAAGAGATCTGGGATGGGCTGGAATCCATGAAGGGGGCCCGTTTTCCGATCGGTCTTCCGGCTGAGGAGGCGGAGGTCTTTGCCCGTGATGTGGCGCGTCAGATCGAGGCACGGCTTCGCGCGTCAAAGGAACAGGGGACTGCGCCGGACCGTTCATTTTTGGTCATGGCCTTTGGCGTCGGAGAAAAACCAATTGAGGGGCCCGGCCTCTATGAGGCCGGCGAGATCGTGAGGGCCTTCCGGCAGGCCTTTGAGGATGGGGATTTGAAGGCGATGGGCGAGCGATTCGAGGACTGGCAGCTTGATTTGGTCGGCCTTGATATTAATGAACAGTCCCTCGCCGATATACGCGCCGCGTTTTCAGACACGGCCAATGTTCGATTCCGATTTGTTCCGGTGAATGTCTTGAGCCGCGCCAGTATTGTCCAGGCCGTCGAGGCGCTCGGGCTAGGCGGGAAAAAGGCGGACTATGTGTTTGAACGGAACATGACATATGGAAACAGCTCGGCCGTCGCGATCCCGAAGGACGGACTGAATCGTGAGGACGCGGGTGAGACCGCCAGCCAGGTGGGTCTCGCGATGGTCTATCGGAACATCCTTTCAGTTGTCGGCCGCAACGGGACGCGCTATGTCCTGGAACCACTTTTTAATGCGGATAACTGTATTTATGTCCCACCCGGACTTCGTCTGCTCGGTGAGGACCGTCGGTCCGGATTCCGCGAGGTTGTTGATATTGAACGCACACAGAATTTTACGATCGATGAGTGGCGCGACGCGATCGAGGCCACGGCATTGTCGCGGCAAGAGGCGAGGCTTGGGGGTGGCGGCATAGATCAGGGCATGATCGGAGGTTTTGATCAGCGGCTTGCCTGGTTGAAGGTACAGCAAGAGAAGGGAAAAAATCCAACGGCACATTTTTATCATGGGACTTCGTTATATGCGCTCATTGGGGCGCAGAGGGCTAAGGAAAGGGGAAGGCCGTCGTATCAGCTGATTCCTCAACAATCGCTGGATAGGTTGGGAATCTTGATCCTTTCTGGGGAGGGGCCGTCTGGGGGTGGGGAGATTGGGGCAACGCATGTGTCTGTTTCCGGATACCGTGCTGCGCGTGCATATGCCGAGAGGTTTTATGAGAACCCGTTCCTTAATATGACGCAGGAAGAACGGCAGGAAAGGATTAAATATTTAGAAGGGGAGCTTCAGGATCTTTCGCCTTCCTCGATTGCTGGACGGGCATATCAAGGAGAACTACAAGCACATCGCAGGTATCAACAATTGGATCCTCAAGAGGTTGCGAAGATTCGGTTATTTTTGGATGTTCCGATGGTCATTGGCTGCTCTGATGCTGTTTTGAGTCGACAGATGCCGGGGCAGACTAAAAATTTTGAAGAGATCAATATTCGTGAATTTATTGATATTGAAACTGAGGTGAGCGTGGTGTATGTGCGAGGAAAAGATGTTGCGCGAGCCCGAGAGGCCCTTGATTCCATGGGTCTGCAAAGAATTGAAGTTGTCGCGTTTGAGTTCGCCGACATCTTGTTTTTTAGCGAGAATCAAGTCGCCCGAGATCTTTCTTTTAAATTTTCGGATCAGCGTTGGCCCGACAGGGGTCTTGGGTCGTGGTCTTGGCATAGTGAAGAGTATATTCGTGGAAATGCCCGGAGCAGAATTCCCTTTGTTCAGGATGCCGTTGATCGCCTGCGTAATGAAGTATCAGACCTTGAAAGGACATCCCGTGCGCAGAAGGTCCTTGATGCATCATTAGCGTGGCGGCGCATTGCCGAGCAACGGGGTCGGACCGGGATTTCCTTGTCCATTGTAAGTGCCCACGAGCAGGGATTTGCCTTGCCAACACCTCAGGTCTTTGATGCCTGGGAAGCGATGGTCACGGCGATGGAGAGGTCCGGGGGGGAAACGCTGACGGTCTTTGAAATTAAGGGCCAGACCGGTCCGGGGGAATGGCTGTCTCCGGGCGCGCTCGCGGGCCGTATTCTTCAAGGGCAGGTTGCTGCGCGTGATATTGTTCCCGCGGCTATGATCTCGTCAGATCGTGTGTCGGATCTTGCTCCCGTGCCGATTCAGCATCAATTGGCCGAGATCCTCGCGGTTGCGTCAGGGCAGGTGAGTGTTGCTGTTAATACATCGACGGGCCCTGATCGGGTTATTGATATCACGGTTGACCGGTCGAGCGGGATGAGCGAGGAGGAGATCGAGCGGCTTGTTGACGAGGGGGTCGCGACCGTCGCAGGGCTGTCTCCACCGCCGATCGAGATTTCTATTGCCGTTGATGGGCGGGTCATCACAGGGATCAGGGTTGAGGGGCTGACGGATCGCGTTCAAACGGGGCGGGTAGAGACCGCGGTCAGGGATTGGCTTCAGGGGAAAATAGGACAGCCGGCCGCGGCCCCGATCGAAAGGGGGCCGTCTGTCTCTGGGCCGGTTCACGAGGGGCCTGTTGCCCCGCCGGTGGCGCCACATCAACCAGAACTGCCGGGATTATTCGGGCCTGGTCCTGCATCAGGTTCGAGGGAGGCTGCCCCCGGTGGGATCGACCTCAATCCGTCGATGCTGAATTTAGAGACCCGCGGAGAGGGTGCCGACCTTCAGATCCCGTTTGATGATGTCCAGATCCCTGACTTCAAGATCGATGGATTTGTACCGATCATCCTGCAGATCTCGCCGACGAACC
>CAYVEC010000024.1:0-26009 GCA_964450385.1 uncultured Planctomycetales bacterium | reverse complement strand
GGTGTTCTTCCCGATATCTACAGATTTCACCCTTACACCGGGAATTCCATTTCCCCCTGTCTGCCTCAAGTCTAGCAGTTCGAAAGGCAGTTTCCCGATTGAGTCGGGAGATTTCACCCCTCGCTTACTAGACCGCCTACTTGCCCTTTACACCCAATGATTCCGAGTAACGCTCGCCACCTCCGTATTACCGCGGCTGCTGGCACGGAGTTGGCCGTGGCTTATTCGTCAGGTACCGTCAGCTGTGAAGGTATTGGCTTCACAGGTTTCTTTCCTGACAAAAGCAGTTTACAATCCGAAAACCTTCATCCTGCACGCGGCGTCGCATAGTCAGGGTTTCCCCCATTGCTAAATATTCTCGACTGCAGCCTCCCGTAGGAGTCTGGGCAGTGTCTCAGTCCCAGTGTGGCCGGTCGCCCTCTCAGGCCGGCTACCCGTCATACGCCTTGGTGGGCCGTTACCTCACCAACTAGCTGATAGGACGCGAGCTCATCTCCAAGCGATAGGCCCGAAGGTCCCCACCTTTAACCAAAGAGTCATGCGACTCTAAGGCCATATCAAGTATTACCTCCGTTTTCACGAAGCTATGCTTGACTTGAAGGAAAATTGCTCACGCGTTACTCACCCGTTTGCCGCTATCCAGCGCCCATTCTTAACCTTTGTGCAAGCACTCCAGTTAAGAGCAGGCAAGGATCGCTCGACTTGCATGCCTAATCCACGCCGCCAGCGTTCACTCTGAGCCAGGATCAAACTCTCCAAGAAACTTGGCTTTTTGAATTGTTCAAAGTATTTGTTTGGCGCCCTAAGGCAATAAGATGTCAAAGATCGATTATCGCCGGACAGATCGTCCATTGAAGATTTAGAAAGAATACCAGACAACATGTTGACTGTCAAGTATTTTTTTCAGTTTCACGAAAAATTTTTTGTGAGGCAGTCTCTGGGCGTGCTGAACATCACCCAAATGTTCCAACGAGGCACTCCGATCACGGGCAGGCGGTCGATCCGCGGCACGCTCACCGTCGATCAAAGCAACTTATTGTCACGCAGCTGGCGCTCCACCTCGACCAAGGCGTTCTGAAGGTCCTTCAAGAGCGTCACATTGATCGACACCCCTTTTGCGGTTGGGACCATCTCCTCAGAGCCCTGTGTCATGGTCCACGTGCGGATATCGATCAGGTCGTTGCCCTTGTACTCCCGTATCCCGACGCGAACCTCTTGAAACTTGTTCTTTTTAAAAACTGAAACGGTTTTGTCCATCGCTCCCTCACCCCCTAACTGGTTAAGTATACATGATCGCCCGGCCTTTTTGCAACTGCCGGATCCGATTCCCTAACCATCCCTCCGAACAAGCAATTCAACATGGGCCGCATATTCCAACGACTGAAGCCGCATAAAACACTCAAAAAGGTCCTGCCCGATCACGATACTCCCATGCCGCCTCAGATGGACAATTGGATTGCGCGCCAAGGCGTGGACCACAGGCCCCGCATCCTCCACCGTCAACGTCGACTGATCCACCACAGGCACGTCCCCCAGCACATACTTCGATTCCAGGATCTGAGGGGCCAATTCTTTCCATCTTAAAAAATACGCATTCGCATACACTGTATGGGCATGGATGATCGCCTGGCAACCCTCGATCGACTCATAAACACGTCGATGGAGAGGATATTCAGTCGACGGCTGAGCCCCCTGAGGACCGAGCTCTCCATCGGGACCTACATAAACGACATCATCATCTGTCAAAAAACCCAACGACGTTGATGTCGCCGTTATCAGGATCCCCTCCCCGCAGCGAACGCTCAGATTCCCACTCCGGGCCGACGTCAAATTTTTATCCCACAACCACCCTCCAGCCTCAATGATTCGCTTACGCTGTTCCACTAAAACCGATGTCTTCATGATCCACCCGGCACGGCGTATTTACGATTCAAATTCGCAAAAACCCCTTCGGCCACGATGCCCTTGGCCAACGAACTAAGCGACGAAATCTCCACGCGGACCTGCCCTCCAAAAAGCTGCGTGAAAAAAATCCCAACCTCGGTCGTGTCAACCGCCCCAGGGACATTCATAACCACGATCCATCGCTTCGTACGGTTCACCATAAACCGGACCATGACCTCATCCGTAATCTTCTTTTCTGATTCAGCAACCTTTTGAACATGCTCCTGATAGGTCTGGGTCATCGCAAGGACCGCATCAAAACACTGATCCATGGAGCATTCAAACGTCGCATTCTGAGCGGTCTTCCGTTCCTCATTTAATGTTCGAACAGACGATCCCCACCATGAACGAGGCTTATCAAGAACACTTGCGCAAGAACTCGTGAGCAAAATTATAATAAATATACTATAAATTAAAATAAATTTCTTAATCATAAAAAGAGTGTATCAAATATTATGTTTTTTAGCAAATTTTCTTTTAAGAAGCCTAAACAGCATCCTTCTTCTATAATAATGGTAAAAGACGCTCGGATTCGATTTCAAGCCGTTTCTGAACAACCCGAGATAATGCCCTAAATCGGTCAAAAAAAACCTTATAATGCACCCCTTGCACCTGAGGGAAGGCATGATGAAGAAATTCGATGAGCGATACCCGAAGATCCACGAGATCGAGCTCGAAAAAATCCAAAAGTCTCACGATCGCGGAATCTCCCTGATACCTCAGCCGTAGTGCCTCATACCACGACCGGTCCTGGCGGGACACATACCCTAAGACCTCCTCCTCAAACGATCGTAAGAGTTCCTGAAATGCCGCAGGTTGATTCTGACATCCTGCCATGTCACCTAAGATCAGGGCAATCTTCGCATGACACACATTGGCCTCAGCACGGGTCATGGGGTCGTTCACAACAGGCACCCTTTATACAGGTCATGGTCGATTGAATTCTTCACAAATTTTTTGAAGACCCATGGCTAGGGCCTGGCTCTTAACAAGCTCCTCGGAGAGAATCTGTTCCTGTTCGAGCAGAAGCCCATTCATCTCATTCAGCTCTGCGATCCTCGCGTCCGAACGGGCCTTCTCCTCCTTAAGCTGCGCGATACCGCCCGCCTCATCGGAACGGCCCGCCCGAACTAGGTCTTCCAGACACTCCCGATCCTGACGGTTCACAACCATTTCACGCTGAAGACGCTGGATCTCCTGCTGAAGGCGCTCGATATTGTCGTGGGCCTCGAGCAGTCGACCCTCATGACCCGCTCGCAAGACCTCAAGCTCACGCCGCATGGCCGCAACCTCAGATGCATCCGACGCCACCTCCCCTTGATCCACCCGCCGTTGCTCCTCCTGGAGCCGCGCGATACAGACCCGGGCCTCATCCAATTCCCGGTCCTTCTCACCCTGGATCCGGGCAACCTCATCGCGGACCCGCGCGATCTTCGCGGTAAGACCCGCGATCCCCTGCTGAAATTCAGTATTCTGAATCCGCAGTCGGTGGATCTCGGCCTCGGCCTCTTCTAATTCCTTAACAGACCTCGCCTTCTCGTCGGAAAGTTCCTTCTCCATTACCGATAATCGGGTCTGATTGTCCTCAAGCTGGCGGAGCATCTCGGCACGAGCTGCCTCCATCTCGTCCACACGCGCCGAGGCCTGTTCATCTTCAATGCGCTGCACGTCCTGCTGCAATTGGCTTCGCTCACGATCGAGTTGACGGATCGCCTCGATCGCCTTCTGGGCCTGTTCGTCGGCCTTCCTCGCCAAAAATTCTAAATTCAACTGGAGCTTTCGGATCTGGTCCTGGTGCTGCTGCTCAAGAGCGCGGAGCCGCTCGGTCTCTTCCACGGACTGGGCGCCGGATGCCACCGCAACCCGCGCTGCCTCAAGTTCGAGACGGAGCATTTCGATCTGGCCCTTCAATTCATCTCCCTCGCCGCGGACACGGTCCAGTTCCCCCTGAAGCGAGACGAATTCCTCCGTGGGAACGCCCGGAGCCTCATCCGCGAGTTTCAGGCTCGCTTGATAGACCAAGGCGATCCCAATAACAAAACACACCACCGCCACTGCCGCCGCGATCACGATCATCATGATATCCCCTCGCCGTTTTTAATTACCAATGCCTTCCCGACTGCAAATATCCGGCATAATCCGCGACCGATGCCTCCAGGGTCCAGCACGGGCGGTCATAACCGCAACGCGTCATCTTGTCCATGACCGCCTGAGTAAAATATTGATACCGTGGCCGCAGATGCTCCGGCATATCAATATACTCGATCACCGGCGGCTTCCCCACAGCAGCAAAAAGGGCACGGGCCAAATCGTTCCAGCTACGCGCCTGTCCGGTCCCGACATTGTAGATACCCGCGAGGCGCGGATGATCTAAAAAATGAAGTACCATATCAACCGCATCCTTGACATAAACAAAATCCCGACGCTGCTCCCCATCGGCATAATCCGGATGATAGGATTTGAACAACTGGATCCTTCCCTCCCGAACCACCCGCGGATAGGCCTTATGCACCACGCTGCGCATATCGCCTTTATGATACTCATTCGGCCCAAACACATTAAAAAATTTCAGACCCACCATCCGCTCGATCCGGCCCTCGGCCAATGCCCATTCGTCGAACCTCTGTTTCGATTCTCCATAGAGATTCAGCGGACGCAATAACGGGACCATGGTGTGATCATCCGAATACCCCTGCTCGCCATCCCCGTATGTCGCCGCAGAGCTCGCATAAATAAAACGGATCCCCCGCTCCAAACACCATTCCGCCAAACGGCATGAATACTGAAAATTGTTCTCGTCATAATAGCGCGCATCCGTCCCGGTCGTCGAACTACAGGCCCCCATGTGGATCACGGCCTCGACGTCACCTGGGAATCGGCGCGCCGTCACCATTGATAAAAACACCGCCTTATCATAATAATCACGGAACTTCTTTGTGGCTAGATTCCGCTCCTTCCCGTCGCCGTCAACCATGTGGTCGACGATAACAAGGTCGTCACACCCCCGCTCATTGAGCCGCGCCACGATTCCGCTCCCGATAAATCCCGCGCCACCCGTCACCACGATCACGTCGTCCTCCCCTTTCTTAACCCATTTTATTTCGCAATATCCGTTTTCTCGCGGAGCAGGCATCCTGCAAAACCGCGCCCCATCTCATACGCAATACGGTCCAAACTCCCTTCCCCACGGCCGGTCAGGGCATGACCGGCCCAGATCACCTCAAACACCGCAACAGTCTTGGAGGACCCGACCGTCACCGCACGACCGCGGGCACGGAACCGAGCCCGGGGCCGCAGACCGATCCAGCGTCGCCACCGATGAACGATCGCCATATCATCGATCGTCCCTTCGATCACAAGATCAGCCTCACCGGCCTGGTCACTTCCCGCGACCCGAACCCGTGAGGAGGCATGAAAAAGATCCGCGAACCCTTTCACCATCATGAGGGCCGCCCGTTCCGAATGTTCATCGGCCCGGACCCGCTCTCCCGGTGAGAACGGGACAATGACCACAAGCCGTTCCTCCGTGAAAAGGCCCGGGTCCATCACCTGGCACGTGGTCTCAATCTCCTTTAAACACTCTGTCTCAGCACGGCCCACCGACACAAGAATCAGCAGGGCCAAAAACACAACGGCCCCACTGATCGTCCTTCGCCATGTCAAAATCATGATCCACCTCACTAACCGCGGCGGGCTGCTCGGGTCAGGTCGGCCAGCCATTCAAGACGCTCCTCACCAACCTGGGCGCGCCGGCACCGCCACCGCCAATTGCCGTGCGCCGTGCCCGGCGTATTCATCCGGGCCTCGGCACCAAGGCCCATCACATCCTGCAACGGGATCACCGCCAAAACCGCGCGCGACCCCTCCGCCAGTTCAATAAGTTGGCCCGCGACCGTCTCAGGCTGAACCTCATCATTAAGATACCGACGGAAATTTTCCTTCTCTTCCCCGGAGGCGTCATGCTCAAACCACCCGCGCGACGTGTTATTGTCGTGCGTTCCGGTATAGACGACGCATCGCTCTGTATAATTTTCCGGAATATATGGGTGGGTCGCCGTCTCACCCCCAAAGGCAAACTGCAAGACCTTCATCCCAGGGATCGAGAACTGGTCCATCAGCGCCGTCACCTGAGGGGTAATGATCCCCAGATCCTCTGCAATGATCGGCTTTCCCGCACACTCGCGCGACAGCACACGCAAAAAATCCTCACGGGGCCCGTCGACCCATTCCCCGCGCACCGCGGTAGCTTCCGACGCTGGGATCGCCCAAAATGACTCAAACCCGCGGAAATGGTCGATCCGAACAACATCAAAAAGCTCGAACTGCCGCTGCAGACGCTTGATCCACCACCGATATCCCTCATTCTTTAAGACATCCCATCGATAGACAGGATTCCCCCAGCGCTGACCCGAGGTGCTAAAATAATCTGGCGGCACACCCGCCACCACCTCAGGGCGGTGATCCGGACCCAATCGGAAAAACCCCTGATGAGCCCATACATCCGCGCTGTCGTCATTGACATAGATCGGCATATCACCAATGAGTAAAATCCCAAGACCGCGGCAATACGCCCTCAAGGCCTTCCACTGCTGGTGAAACATGAATTGCTGAAAATAAACATAGGCCATCTCCTCGGCATGCGCCTTTTCAATCTCGGCCAGGGCATCAGGCCGTCGGGCAACAAACTTCGCGGGCCACTCATCCCAACGCGACTCGGGATACACTTTTTTCAGCGTCATAAAGAGCGCATAATCCCGCAGCCAAAAATCCTCCCCCTCACAAAACGCCCGATACTCGGGCGAAAGTGCCCCCTGACTCGAAAACTTTTTAAACGCTCGACGGCACAGACCCTCCTTGTACGGGCGGATCTGAGAAAAATCAACATGCTCGTCATGAAAATCCTGCGGCGCCAGTTCCGCAGCCGAGAGCAAATGGATGTCCGCGAGCGCCTGTGGACTAATGAAAAGGGGGTTGCCCGCAAAGGCAGACGGGCTACTGTAAGGTGACTCTCCGTAGATCCCGTCCGTTGGATTGACCGGAAGCATCTGCCAATAACGCTGCCGGGCCGCCTTTAAGACGTCCGCCATATCAAAGGCCCCCGGCCCCAGATCACCGATCCCGAACCCCGACGGCAGCGATGAAATGTGAATCAGCACGCCACTCCCTCGTTCCAACATAGTGATTCCTTTCAGTCGTCCGTCCGACTAATGGGTGTTATAACTCACGTTCAGATACGTCCCCAGGGCCTCAAAATTCTTGACCCATGCCGCCGCCTCCGAGTCACCGGCGCTGGCCTGTTTCTTTAATTTCGGATAGACCCGCTGGCTGATCGAAAAATAAATATTCTGCGCCCGCCACAGTTCGAGTTGAAGCGGCAGGATCTCGACCACGCGCAGGAACTCCGCGATCGTGCCAAGAAGGCGCTCATCACGGATGTGCCGCGTGAGCTGGCTCATCAGACCGTCGAGGCGTTCAGAGGCGGCAAAATTCAGCGTCTCCTTATCACGGGTAAAGGCCCAACGCTTGATCTCTCGAATCAAACGCTCGAGCTGTACAAAATCGATCTCATCCTGGTTAATCGTCGCCACGAGATCGCGATTCAGAATAAATTCAACGCTGACCGCCAGCGCCTTCGGCAACGGGATCCTAAAATCCGGCTTCACCTGCATAAGCGGATAATAATGGTCATAGATCGCGCGAAAATTCCCCTCGATCGACTCGAGCGTCGTGTTAAAAATCTCCTCAAGGACCCGCCCCTGTTCATTCTTGAACAGATCCCAGAGGGAATAATTATGCCGACCGAACGAATCATTCATCCTCTGGATGAGATCGGTAATATTATTCCCGACAAAAAACTGCTTAAAATCAGCAGCCATCCTCTGATAATCCTCATCGCCCTGGGCGTAACGCACACCGCCCGCGACATTATAATCGCCGAAATACAGGACGGCGAATTCAACCTCCGCCTCTTCCCAGGTTACGGTCGACTGAATATGGGCCCGCCCGAGAGCCAATCGATGCTTGCCCACCGAATGGACATCCCGGTCCCGCAACCGGACCCGATAACAATAAACCGAGACCTCATCGCCTTGATCTTCGAAAAGAGAGGAAATCGCAAAATGCGCCCCAACGTTAAGCAGACAAATGATCGACGGACGGATCAATTTCTCATAGATCATCCGGCCGTTTCCGTATTCCGGAAGGTTGCTTTTGGCCTCTTCGAGCCGAATCAAGAAATCCTGTTCGAGCTCCCGCCCCGCGGCCTCACGGGCCAATTGGATCGCTCGGGCCGCATACTGGATGATCTGGACCGTTTCGATCCCCGATAACTCATCGAAGAACCACCCGCAGCTCGTATACATCAACATAGCATTGCGCTGCATTTCCAGAAGTTTTAAAACCCTTACGCGCTCTGCCCCGGTGAGGACCTGGCCCATATTCGTTTTGAGAAATCGGTCCACATTCTTCGCTGATCGGTCAAGAATCACAGAAATGTAATTGTTACGCACCCCCCAGGGATCTGCGCAGACCCGGCCCATTTCGGTCTCATAGATCTCGACGAGCTGATCCCTCAGCCAATCCAAACTCTGACGAAGCGGCTTCCGCCACCGCTGGTCCCAACCCGGGTGCCCTCCGATACAGCACCCGCAGTTGGACTGCCATCGTTCCACACCATGCGCGCAGCTCCATGAAGAGCGTTCAACAATCTCCACCTCCCACTCCGGCGGATGAAGGGTGAGATACTCCCCCAATACCGTTAGCCGCGCCGCCCGCTGCTGCTCAATATAATGAAGTCCATACGACAGGGCCATATTCCCAAACCGATGATGATGGCCATATGTTTCCCCATCCGTCGCGACATGGATCAGCTGATCGGTGTTATTCTCATCAGACGCAGATGACAGAAGGCGTTTGGCCAAGGTTTCACCGTTCGCGAGAAGCCCGGCAAACGCGATATCGTGAGAGACAGGGCCGTCATAAAAAAAGAGCACGATCTCATGCCCGTCGGGCAATAAGCACCGATAGGGCCGCTTGGTATCAATACCGCTGTCGACCTTCTGCCATTCTTTTGTCCCGATCCGCCGAACATGCCGTGCCTGATAAGGCGCGAGGATCGTAAACCGAATGCCGCATCGGGCGAGGGCCATCAACGTCTCAACGTCTACCGCCGTTTCGGAAAGCCACATTCCCTCAGGCTGACGCTGGAACCGATGCTCAAAATCTCGGATCCCCCAGATGACCTGCGTGAGCTTATCCCTCTCATTCGCGAGCGGCATGATCATGTGATTATAAATCTGGGCCATGGCCCCGCCGTGCCCATTAAAAAAATGCTGGCTTGATTTATCGGCTTTTAAGATCGCAAGATAAATATCCGGCTCAACACGCTCGAGCCATGACAAGAGGGTCGGCCCGAAATTAAAACTGATCTTGGCATAATTGTTCACGATATCCGCGATCTTCCCGTCAGGCCCTAAGATCCGGGAGGCCACATTCGGGGCATAGCATTCCGCCGTGATCCGCCGGTTCCAATCCGGATACGGATAGGCCGAATCCTGCAGTTCGATCTCCTCAAGCCAGGGATTTTCACGCGGCGGCTGATAAAAATGGCCGTGCACGCAGAGATATTTCATTGTGTCATCCTAAATCCGTTTTAAAATCTTTTTCAACAGGCGTCGACGGCCAGGCTTGACCGCTTCAGACGCCCTCTGTTCCATCGACCGAAAAATCGATAATTCCGAATCAACTAATGCGAACATAACGGTATTACGCCGGGCCTCGCATCGGACCTTATCCTCGCGGGCGAGCCAGCCCAGGGCCAAATTCACCATGGCCGGATCTTCGCGCAGCACGCGCGCCAGCCGTGCGGATGAGACCTCGCCCTGCGCCCCCAGTGCCCGCCATGTCCGGCCCACCACATCAATAATTTTGTCGTTCATCGCCTCTCCTTTGGTTCTCTGTGACTAAATAATTATCGTTCCCCCTGCCGCAGGCGATCGATCGCTCCCGTTCGATCGACCCGCGTGAGGTTCATATTTTAAAAACACCGCCCCCAACGGCGGGATGGTCAGATTCAACGAGTTCGGTCGCCCGTGCATCGGTGTCGCCTCGGACCATACCCCGCCGAGATTCCCGATGGATCCGCCGCCGTACACCGCCGCGTCGGAATTAAAAATCTCCCGCCAGAATCCCGGCTGCGGGATCCCGACCCGATATGGTTGCCGCGGCACCGGAGTAAAGTTGCACGACACCGCGACCATATCATCCGGGTCCTCAGTCCTGCGAACAAAAGTGACCACACTGCTCTGCCAGTCATCGCAGTAGACCCACTCGAATCCGCGAGGATCAAAATCATATTTATAAAAAGCCGGCAACCTTTTATAAATCCGGTTCAGGTCGCGCATCAACTGCTGGATCCCCTGATGAGGCCCGTACTCAGTCAGATGCCAATCGAGGCCGCGCTCGAACTGCCATTCGTTCCACTGACCAAAATCACAGCCCATAAAGAGCAGTTTTTTTCCGGGATGCGCGAACATGTAGGACAGGAACAGGCGGAGATTCGCGAACTTCTGCCACTGGTCACCGGGCATTTTATCGAGCAAGGATCGTTTCCCATGAACGACCTCGTCATGCGAGATCGAGAGGACAAAATTCTCCGTATAGGCGTAAAGCATGCTAAAGGTCAGGTCATTATGATGGTACTTCCGATAGATCGCATCCTTGGAAAAATATTTGAGGGTATCATGCATCCACCCCATGTTCCATTTTAACCCGAAGCCGAGACCGCCAAGGCTCGTCGGTCGTGACACGCTTGGCCAGTCCGTCGATTCTTCAGCGAACATCTGGACCCCGGCGAAGTTTGCATAGACCGTTTCGTTGAGCTCTTTAATAAAATTGATGGCGTCGACATTCTCCCGTCCGCCGTATTCATTCGGTACCCACTGGCCCTCATCGCGCGAATAATCAAGATACAGCATCGAGGCCACGCCATCAACGCGCAGCCCGTCCACATGATACCGGTCAAACCAGAACATCGCGCTCGAGATCAGAAACTCCTTCACCTCATTGCGCCCGTAATTAAAGATATAACTCTTCCAATCCGGGTGAAATCCCTTCCGGGGATCATCATGCTCATAGAGATGGGTCCCGTCGTAGAATCCAAGACCATGCGCATCCGTCGGGAAATGTGACGGCACCCAATCAAGGATCACGCCGATCCCGTGCTGATGAAGGACGTCAACAAGATACATCAAATCCTGCGGGTCCCCATAGCGGCGGGTCGCGGCAAAATATCCGAGCGTCTGATACCCCCATGAGGCATAGAACGGGTGGCCCGTCACAGGCATGAGCTCCACATGCGTATAGCCCATATCCATCACATAGGCGCACAGGTCATGGGCAAGTTCCCGATATGACAAGAACCGATTTCCGTCCGGGTGCCGCCGCCAAGATCCGGGATGGAGCTCATAAATCGACATCGGCGCGTCGAGACTATTCCGGACGGGCCGGGCATTGAGCCATTCGGCATCGCCCCATTCATAATCGAGCGACCAGACCACGGACGCGGTCTTAGGCGGGGTCTCACCAGCAAAGGCATAGGGGTCGATTTTCTCGACCTGATAATGATTGTGACGTGAGACGAGATGATATTTATATAACGCCCCCTGAACAACGCCGGGAATAAACCCCTCCCAGATCCCTGAGCCATCCCAGCGAGAGGCCAACGGATGGGCGCCCGGGTCCCAGCCATTAAAATCACCGACGACACTGGCCCGTTCAGCGTTCGGAGCCCAGACGGCAAAATACGTCCCGGCCTCGCCCTCCGGCGACTGCATGAGGTGCGCGCCCAGGTGATGATAGCCACGAAACAATTTCCCGGCCTTGTAATAATAAATTGTCTCATCAGAGAACCGGCTCACGTCATGTCGAATCACGCTGCCCCCCCTTACGTCCCGCCCGCAGGTTCGAGACCCCATCCTAAGATTACACCGATGGGGTCCCCTCCGCGCCTTCCTCACGGCGAGGTTTAATGTCTTTTTCATCATAAATCTCGCCGAACAGCTCCTCCAGGACATCCTCCATAGTCACAAGACCGACATCACGGCCATGAATATCCTGCACAATGAAAAGATGCTGATGATACGCCTGAAACTTCGCTAATAATTCATCAGCCTTCGTGAACCAGTTCACATAGATCGGGACCGTCATAAAATCACGCACCCTCGCCCGGTCGTTCCCCCGCGCGATCTCCCGCAATAGGATCCGATGCTGAACCATCCCGACAAAATCCCTGGGGTCCCGGTCATAAACCGCCCAGCGACTAAAACGAGCCCGGATGATCTCCTCACGGATCTCACCCAAGGTCGTGTCCGCCGGCATCGCAAAGATCTGATCGATCGGCTTCATGATCTGAAACGCCCGCCGGTCATTCAGGCGGAAGACACGGTCGCATAAAACTGCCTCATCCATCTCGACCGTGCCCGCGTCACGGCCAAGCCTGAGCATCATTTTGATCTCATCTTCCGTAACCTTGGGCCGGCCTCGATTGTCGGTAAAGGGACGTGTTAAGAACGACAGCAAGAGAACCACCGGCTTCAACACCCAGACCAGGATATGGACCGGCTGGGCAAATGCGAGTGAAATCCACCTCTTGTACCGCTCCCCGATCGTTTTCGGGATCACCTCGCCTACGACGATAATGAGAAATGTCAAGACGGACGAGGCCACGCCCAGCCATTGCCGGCCGAACATCAGCGCGATCTGCTGACCGATAAATATTGACCCGATAATATTAACGGAATTGTTCAGAATCACGATCGTAGCGATCGTCATACTAATGTTCTCTTTCAAGAACAACAGGTCTCGGGCATGGGCCCTCTTCTCTTCGGCCATAATGCGTGCGCGGATCAACGGAAGGCTGAGGATCGCCGCCTCGACCATCGAGCACATCGCGGACAGGATCAAGACACAAATAAAAAGCGTGATGAGTGAAGCCATGTGATTATTTCTGTATACTATTTATATACATATATTTAAAGCAGATGAATTATATCAGGAAATAGATCCAACGCAAAAGAATAAAACGCTATTTGACTTAGAAGATGCTGATTAGGAGAGGATACTGGTAAATTCACTCAGCTCGGCCGTCGCAGTAGGCTTAAAGAGATAGAAGCCCTGGCCACAGGAAACGCCAAGATCCCGGACGGTATCAAGGTCGATTCTTGACTCGATGCCCTCGGCCACGGAGATGATGTGGTTCTCCTGGCAGAACGAAACGATGAATTTGATGATGCTGCGTTTAAACGAGTCGCGGGAACAATTATAAACAATATGCCGGTCGATCTTGACGACCTCGGGCCGCGTCTGGACAATCGACTCAAGGCTGGCGTATCCGCCGCCGACATCATCGACCGCGAAACGAAACCCAAAGTCACGATACTTTTGAAGCTCATCGTAAAAATTCTTAAAGTCAGAGATCGCCGACCGCTCCGTGATCTCTAAAATAACATTGTTCGTCGAAACGCCGTGCGCCTCAAAGATACTCTTGACGCGGGAGAATTTGGCAGTTTCGACAAAATACGGATTACAGTTCAGGAAGATTTTTTCGTTCGGAAAGGCGTCACGGATCCGCTCGAGCGCCTTTGACCAGGACATGATCTCGATCTCCGTATAGAGACCATATTGAAGCGCGGCCTTAAAAAAAAGTTCCGGGCTCGCGAGCGCCCCTTCGATCGTCGGCCGCGTGAGGATCTCGATCCCGAACAACGAGAACGGTTCAAAGCGATAGATCGGCTGAAAATGCGGGACGACCAGCCCCTCGTCCAGCACACGCCGAAGCTGCTCGACCACCGATTCATCATGCCGGCCGTTCGAGAAACTCAGATGGCGCCGCCTCATCACCGCCTCCATCCGCGCGAAGAGCTCTTCATGATCGCACGGCTTGACCAAAAAGTCATCGGCCCCGAGATACAGGCCTTCGACCTTGTCCTCGGACATCGAATGCGCGCTTAACATGATAATGGGAATATGCGCGGTCTCGCGCTGCTCCTTCATCTGACGGCAGACACTCAGACCATTGCCGTCAGGAAGAACCAGGTCGAGTAAAATGAGATCATATTGTGACGTTGCTTTTTGGAGGCCATCGGATGCCGTGTGCGCCACCTCCACAGAATACCCTCGGGTTTCCAGGAGCATGGAGAGCATGTCCGTGAGGCCTTTTTCATCATCGATCAACAGGACATGCCTCATCTGTGGCGTGGCAATTTCCATAGAGCACCCTTGTTAAGGTTTGAATCTATTTAGAGTATAACGGAGACGTTTAAAAAAATCAATGACAATTTCGAAATGTTTATTTTTTTAAACATTTCTGATTGATTTTTTAACGAAAATACTCAAAAAACCGATATTTTACACTATTTTCTTCAACGACTGGGCTACAGAATTTCTGTTTAAAATCTGTAGGAACAGGTGGGAAAAAGGCCTCACATTCAAAATCAGCGTCAATACGGGTCAAAAAGAGCCGCCGGCATTCAGGCAAGGTGACCGCTTGGGCATAAAGATCCGCGCCGCCGATAATAAAGATCTGGTGAATATCACGATGCGCTTCTAGGCTTTTTAAGGCATCCTCAAGACTGTGATGCGTCTTAACCCCAGCAGGAACGACAAAATCCGGGTTTCGGGTCAAAACGACATTAAGTCGCCCCATGAGCGGGCGAAAACGCTGGGGCACGGATTCCCATGTTTTTCGACCCATGATAACGGCGTTCCTCTTTCCCGCTGGCGCAGCAAGGGTCACGGTCTTAAAATGGGCCATGTCACCGGGCAGATGCCATGGAAGCGCGCCCCCACGGCCGATCCCCATCTTTGCATCCGCTGCCACAATGATCGAAAAATCGCGCATCGCCTGCCTCGCGTCAGATCAGATCCAGATTAAACAGCAATGGGAAATTTGATAAACGCCTCATGTTCATAATTCACAAGGGCAATATCACTAAAGGTCATGTCCAAGACCGGCTTATCCGTCAACCGGATCGTGGGCAGCGGCTTGGGGGTCCGCGTCAACTGCAATCTAAGCCCGTCGACGTGATTGAGATAGATGTGGGCATCGCCGATTGTATGGACAAAAACGCCTGGGACGAGCCGGCATTCCTGGGCCACCATGGTCAACAGCAGCGCGTAACTCGCGATATTGAACGGGACCCCGAGTGCGATATCCGCTGAACGCTGATAGAGCTGACAGTCCAAGCGGCCGTCAACGACATAAAATTGAAAAAAGGCATGGCACGGCGGCAGGGCCATCCGATCGATGTCTGCGACATTCCAGGCCGAGACGATGAGTCGGCGGGAATCAGGGCTCGTTTTGATCATCTCGATCACCTGGGCCACCTGATCGATGTGGTCTTTGCGGTAACGCCCTGACGGGCCCTCCGGGACAAAACGCTCCCAACGACGCCATTGATATCCGTAGATCGGCCCAAGCTCCCCCTTCTCGTCGGCCCACGCGTTCCAGATCGGGGTATGTTCCGCTAAACCGTCGTGAATATTAGTCGACCCCTTCAAGAACCACAGGAGCTCATGGACCACGGCGTCGAATAAGACCTTTTTCGTCGTGACCAAAGGGAACCCATCGCGCAGATCATATTTTTTCTGGACACCGAAGATCGAAAGGGTCCCAGTCCCGGTGCGGTCATCCTTGCGCTCGCCGTGGTCAAGCACCTCACGAACTAATTCAAGATATTGTCTCATACGCCACCGCGGCTAGATCTGCCACATTTCGCTTTGATATTGGTCGACCATCCGCTGGGTGTTGAAGAACGCAGCGCGCTCAATGCAGTGGATCATCTTATCGATCCAGAGGCTCTTCACATGGATCTCGCCCGCATGATGAGCCCCGTAATAAAGCGTCAGAATACTGTCAAGCGTTTTATACAAGGCGTCACTGTCCTCAGCAAGCCGCGAATCCATCTCATTGCCGAGATCATGGCCGCTGTGCCGATATCCGAAGATCCATCCGATATCATCATGCTCCGCCTCGACCACCCATCCATCAAGGGTGCTGCATTGAAGGACCCCGTTCAGGATCGCCTTCATCCCGCTTGTCCCGGAGGCCTCGAACGGCGGCAAGGGATTGTTCAGCCAAACATCAACCGAGCTCGTTAATAACTTTCCGAAAAAGGTGTCATAATTCTCGAGGATCAGGACCTTGACCAGGTCGCGATGCTCATTGAGCGCGTCAATATGATCAAGGATCTTATCAATATTGGCCGCGCCGACATTATCATTCGGATGGGCCTTCCCGGCGAGAATGATCTGCATCGGCCCGATCCGCCGGGCCATCTCGACGAGCCGGTGGATATCATAAAAGATCAGGGCCGGTCGTTTATAGGCAGCGATCCGGCGCGCCCAGGAAATCGTGAAGACATCGTCCCGGAGCCCCCAGTCCTTGATAATATTGATCATATGGCGTTTATTCACGAGATGGGCCTCGAACATTTTCCGCCGAAAGGCGTCATCTCCCGCGAGGTCCTTGATCTTAGCAAGGCGCGTCACATCCGCCCGCCAATCGCCAAAGACGCTGTGGTACTCGTCAAAAAGCGCGGCGAAGGCCGCGGACATCCACGTGTGGGCATGAACACCGTTCGTGATCGCCTGGATCTTGGAGGCGAAATTCGGGAACTGAAGACGCATAACCTCCCCATGTTTTTGGGCCACGGCATTCATCTTCGACGCGTTATTCAAGGCGATATACGTCAGGTTCACCTGATCCGAGTCCTGGCGCTCTCTCCCGAACATGGCCGCCGCCTCAACATAGTGAGGGGCAAGAACCCGACCGATATCCGAAATCTGAAAACGGTCATGACCGGCGGCAACCGGCGTATGGCAGGTAAAGATCACTCGCTTCTTAAAATCCTCCATCTCGGCCTTGTTCCCAAGGCTTACATATTTCTCGACGAGGGCAAAGGCGGCATGGCCCTCATTGAGATGATACCGATGGGGCTGATACCCCAAGGATACAAGGGCCTTCATTCCGCCGATCCCCAGGATCGCGCGCTGAAAGATCTTCCACCACACATCGTCGCTGCGGTAGAGCTGATCGGTGAGCCGGCGGAAATGCTCTGGATTTTCCTCAACATTTGAATCCAGTAGAATCAACGGACACACATGTTTCTTGTCATAACTATAAACATAATACTTCCAGAGACGCAGCGCCAGCCGCCCGTCGCGCGTATCCATTGAAATAATCGTGTTGAGCGGAATGAGCCCGGGATATGTCCGAGGGTCCCACTGAAGTTCCTGGGGAACCTGGCCGTGTTTGTACCAGAAATTCTGTTTAAAATATCCCTTGTTCCAGAGAATCCCTAATCCAACAAACGAGACCCCGCGGTCTGCAGCGCTCTTGATCGTGTCCCCGGCCAGGACACCGAGCCCACCACTGTAGATCGGGATATCGAGCATCTTATCGATCGAGACTTTGAACAGATAATCAGCGAGCCAATAGTTCGAAAAAACCTCATGGGTGAAATACTGATTGCGGACATCAATCGGCCGGCTCGGTTTGAACGAATTGTAGATGCTCGGCGCCAACCCGTACTCCATCGAGAAATAGGCGATCGACGGAGTGGCCTCATCCATGAGCCGGTTCTCCGCCTCAAGGATCGGTTTAATGGGGAATCCAAAATACTGCTGGTCGGTCACGTCGGCGTGATAATCCTCAGCGTAGCGATCGATCGACCCGATCAGATCCGCGGCCTTCAGGTGTGTTTTTGGGGAAACGGAACCATCCACGCTCTACCTCTTTCGCTGATATCATGTTGAAGTAGCGGTATTATAACAAAAAACCCCGCCGCTCATAACTTTTTTTCGATTAACGTTGATGCGGCGCCAGACGAAAGGCGGGATAACGATCGCTCGCATGGAACGCTATCCCATCATCGCCTAATGTGATCACGAGCGCGGCAAACCCGTCGCCCTTCCCGTCAACAAGAGCCATTCCTTCCGCGGGGGACAAGACCGTAAGGGCCGTGGCCAGGGCATCGGCCTCGAGGGCCGTGGGCGCGATCACGGTGGCGCTGGCAGTGCCCCCCTGCGGCCAGCCAGTTCGTGGATCAATGATGTGCGAAAACCGCCGCCCTCCGATCTCAGTGAACTGCTCATAATCGCCGGATGTCGCGACGGCCTGATTGGAAACGCCAATGACGTCCGCGAGCGATTCGCGGTCACGCGGATGCCGGATCCCGATCCGCCACCTCTCCTGAAATCGGTTGAGACCTCCGGCATACACATCACCTCCGGCATCAATGAAAAAATTCTCGATCCCGGCCTGTCGAAAAATATCAGCAATCTCATCGACCGCATACCCCTTCGCGATCGCGCCTAGATCGATCCGTCGTGCCTCACTGCGCCACGATGCCGCGCCCTCGGGCATCAGAATCAGCCCCGCGATCCCGCTTCTCGTCCTCGCCTCAGCGATCTCACGATCGGACGGTATCCGACCGGCCGAAAGACTTTCACGCCACAGGTGGACGAGCGGTCCGACCGTAATATCAAACACGCCCCCTGTTTCATCCGACAAGGCGCATGCCTCGCGAAGAACATATTCCACATCCGGCGTCAATGCAATCACCGCGCCCGGCAACGCCGTGTTTAATTGCGCCACAACACTGTCTGCCCGATAGATGCTCATCTGCCCTTCGATCTCGGACAAGCGCATCCATGCCTGGGCCATAACCGCGGCCACTGCCTCCGCCTGATCAGACGGCGCATATATATCGATCTGAACAAACGTCCCAATGCCAACGCGGGCCTCGTGATATTTGATCAACGGCGCCGGCGCAGGGCGACACCCTGTCATGAGGGCCAGCCCAACGATCAATAAAATCCATGCCTTCATTGATGGGAACATACGGTCACTCTTTATCGATAACAAGGTCAAACCGCCACTGAATGGACGCGGGTTCACCCGTACAATAGAACGGATTAAAGGCGTCAACGATCCGGAACCGGCATGGATATCGGCCGAGCAGCCCAGACCAAAAATCCCGACGGTATAAATGGATCGGAATCCGATCGACCGCCCGGGTGTCCGAGAACGATGCCACATGCTGGCGGCAATGTTCAAGATATCTCGCCTTTGCCACATCATACGCCTCGGATCCTGCACGGTCCGGGACCTGGCCGATGAGCAGCCGGCCACCGCGCCGAAGGACACGGATCATCTCCGCGACAGCGCGCTCGACCCGCGCCTCGTCCGTCATATTGATCACGACAAAATAACACAAAACTTTATCGACACATTCGGATCGGAGCGGCAGGCGGCAGATATCGGCACAGACCGGATCGATCGCGGCCACACCGGGATCAAAATTCTTCAGCATTTCGCGTGAAATATCCAGTGCAAGCGCCTGACGGAATCCTCCGGCGAGCTCGTGTGTCAACCACCCGCCGCCGCAGCCAGCGTCAAGAAGGACCCCTTCGGGCGCACGTCCCAGGAGGTCGCAGATATGACCGACAAGCCGCTGTTGCTTTTCCTCCGGCCAGACCACGCCATCAAAGGTATCCCACTTGCTCAACAGCCACTGCCGATCACGATACCGCGGTCCGATACGCCTGGCCCATTGATCAAACAATTCCTGTATTTCCATACCCACCTGCTCAGGCCAAATAGTGATAAATGATATGGCTCCCCCACTTCAAGAGCACATCGGGCATCCACGGGAGAGTGAACACCCGGGTCAAAAAACGAAGGATCCGTTTTTGACTGAACCGATATGTCGGAGGATGATACCCCAGATGCACAATGTGGTGGCGTTCGGCGCCGACATGATCCTTAAAACGGACCAGCCCATCCTGAGTCAACCCGCTCGATCCCAGATCAAGGAATGAAAGCCTCAGCTCTTTCGCCAGCCGGATCCCCTCCCAAAACAGCACATTGTTGGGACGAAACTGAAGGGCCTGCTGAACCGACGTGTTGAATTTATAATACAGGGTATCGCCGCAAACCAGATAGATATTCCCGCCGATGAACGCCCCATCGGGGCTATAGGCGCCGAGCAAGAACCCCTTGCCGCGCGTCATATAGGCCTCCCAGATCGTGTCGAAGAATTTATACGGCTGAGGGAATACCCGATATTTATTTTTTCGGACATGGAGATGGGAATCATAAAACTTCACCAGTTCATCCTTCGCGCAGCGCCGAACCGTCACCCCTTTGCGCACGGATTGATTGACCGCGGCCTTATAGGAATCATGCGCTCGCCGCCAGATATCATCCAGGGTCCCGCGCACATCCAGGCAATGAAAATATTCTCGCGAGAGCTCCTGAAAGACGCCTGCCTCACGGGCCGCGGCATCCCGCAGATTCCGGATCGCGATCCGGTACTGGGGATAGTCCCGCCGGAGGGCCTCAAAGAATATCCGCCAATCATCAGGGCCTCGCACATACCCGTCACAATAATCGCAGTAGGAACAGACGCAGATCTTCCATTCTAAAAAATTCTTAACAACGGCGTAAATAATATAGCTGACAACCACGCCGTTTTCTTCGATATATTTGACGAAAAAACGGGTCCCGTACGTCGCCGCAACGACCCGAAGCCATTCCGGGGATGAGAATAAATTTCGGTCAAGGCCGGGAAGCGCGACCGTTCCCAAGACCTCTTCGAGAGTGCGCGTCCGGACGGTCATGGCGCCACGCCTCCCCTCTCCGCGTGCCGCATCACGAGCATGTTCATTAACGCCTCTGCCTGACGGGCATTGTAGACATACAATCGACCCACCCCACGCTCGCGAGCATCCGCTAAGAACCTGATCGACCGTGTCAGATGGCTTGAGTGTTCGAAGACAAAACGTTCAAGAATATCATACTGAAAATGATCATACACCTTGATCGGGCGCATCCGCTCGGTCAAGAAGGACAGATACCCTTCTTTCTCAAAGGCAAACCGCTCCCCGCCGTCGGTCCAGGAAATATACACCTGAGAGTCCACCACAAGAAAATCATAGCCCCCGCGCACCTTTTTCTGAAAATCCTCGAACGTATGCGGGCACTCCGCCACCCGATCCGGATCATCCACATACAAATTCTGGACATAACTCTGTGTCGACATCCAGCGTGCCTGAGGATCCATCGCGAGAATATCTTCCGCCGCAGACCGGTAATCGCTCCGGGCCGCGACAAGCCGGAATGATTTTACGCCGAGCATGGCAATCATCAGGACCGCACACCCGATCACGCCCCAACGCTGAAGAGTTCGGGCCGCCAGACCGTCATGGACAACCATAATAAAATAGGCCACGGCAATGGCCATCATGGGCAGCATCACGCACACATAGCGCGCTCCCTTTTCTGAAGGAAGGGAAAAGATCACCATATGTGCGACGGAAAGGACAAAGGGCAAGAGCTCCCGCCATCGGCGCTTCGCGAACAGAACCGCCGATGAAAAGAAGGCGGCGCCCAAAAGCCATCCTTCGAGTCGAAAAAGATAATATGGATACGAAAGAAAATTAATAAAGGAAAAATCTTTTTCCGCCATCTGTCCCTGATGGAACATCCACGCGAACGTCACTCGCGCGTTACGGCCGTTGTCAAGATTTCCGATCAAGATCACAAGCGCGGCAAACGTGATGAGCGCGGCCATGACCCGCCTGAGATCGGGCCGACTCTTCTCAGCAACAGTCATCCAGCCCTCTGCGGCGAGCACCAGGGCTGGGAGCATGATCAATCGATAATTCGAAAAAAAGGCCGCCCCCCAGAACATGCCGGCGGCAAAGGTACGCCATCCGTATTCACGCGACCCGAGATAACACAAAAAACCCGCTGTCACCAAAAAGGTGCTCAGGGCCTCCTGCATCCCGATCCGGGAATAGAACACATGGCTCGGCAGCACGGCCAGAATCGCCACCGCGACCCAGGCGAGGTCCGATCTCCCATACCATCGCTGGGCGAACCGATACGTCACGATCAGCGTACCGATCCCGAAGGCCGATGCCATGACGCGGGCAAACGACCATTGCGTTAAGCCACCCCAAAAAAAACGCATATCGGCGATCGCGAACCACAGCGACTTGCCGCTCCCGAGGCAGATTGTGATATACGTCCAAAGGGCCCGCCCGAGATCCGAGAGGGAGGTAAAATGATACCGGGTCAGCACCATGCCCATCGTGCGATTGTGATTCAGATAAAACCCTTCATCATAAAAGAAAAAATCGTTCTCCCATATCCGCCAAATCCTAAAAAGAATTCCAATGACAAGGCAGAGCGCGACGCTCAAGTGAAAAACTTTTTTTTGTCGATCGATCGAGGCGGACATCATTTTTTGATCCCCAGACCCAAAAAAACCAACGGCCGCAGCATGCTCCACCATCCGGAAAAAGGCTTCATCTTGGTATAGCCTTCTCTCCTCGGCGGATAAATTTTACGCACCGGCACCTCGCAGACGCGATAGCCCAAACGGATCGCCTTATAAAAAAGATACGGCTCGAGTTCATACTGATCGAGCCATGCCTGCGTTAAATCAATCTGAGGATCCCGGCAGACCCGCGTTCGGATCATGCGGAACCCGTTGGTGCTGTCGGTAATCCGCTGCCCGCTGATGAGCGAAAAAAGCACGGGATGAACATAACGGGTCGTCAGCCGGCGGTAGAGCGGCATGTTCCCATAAGCGCCGCCCGGAAGATATCGCGATCCCTGAACAAAATCCGCACCCCCTTCAAGGGCCCGGATCAGCCGATCGACATCGGCCGGATCATCTTTATCATTCCCCGAGATGAAAATCACAGCCTCATATCCTTCGGCATGCGCGACCTCAATGATCTGCCGTGTCCCATAGCCAGCCCCGCGGGGAGAGGGATTCCGGATCACCCGGGCGCCCGGAGGAAGCGGCAAGGACGTGACGGATGAATCAGTTGACCCGTCGTCAATGATCAGAACATCGTACCGCCCATCACCCGAGAACTTCTCAACGACCCGACGGATCTTGTCGCCTTCATTATAGGAACAGATCCCGGCTAAATAGGATTTTCGCCGTGTGCCTTCTTGATTCATAGGTGTATCTTACCGGAGCCCGCCCGGAAATACAAAAGAAACTTCGATTCTTTTCCTTAGGATTCGTCGTGATCACGCGCAACAGGCCGGCGCTGTTGTTTGACCCGGCCGCGTTGGATCTTGTCCTGCCGAACCTGGGCCTGTCCCGCGCGGCTCCGACGACGTTTCTGGCGACGCGCGAGCTCCCGTTCCCCAACGGCGGCCGCGCGCTGGGCGCGCCGCAGCTCTTCAACCCGGGCGATAAGCAGGCTCCGCGCAGCTACACGATTCGCCCCTTGCGTACGATATTCGCGTGCCTTGATCCGAATCCCCAAGGGCATATATCGGAGGACCACACAGGTGGCGACCTTGTTGATGTTCTGCCCGCCGGGTCCGGAGGAGAGGACAAAATCCTCTTCGATATCCGTTTCACGGATCCCGAGCCGCGTCATCTCACGTTTGACCCAATGGGCCTGCTGTGTCGTAGGCCACGCCATACACTTACCCCCCGGCGCACGACGGCCGCTCATAGAGCAAGGCCGTCCAGTGCTCGCCTTTTTTCTCATCGACAAGAAGCCAACCCAAAGGGTCATACGCCGCTCGAACCCGGTCATGTTTTGCCAATGAAATCCCGGACAGCGCCAAGGCCCCACCCGGGGTCACGACCGCCGCGATCCGGTCTCGCATCGCGATCAATTCATCCGTAATGATATTCGCGGCAACATAATCAAATGTCGGACCGGGCGCAAACGTCCTGAAATCCCTTGCCTCGATCCAATCAAAGGCCATGCCGTTCACCCCGAGATTCTGCTGAGCCGTCGCAACCGAATGCGGATCGATATCGAGCCCCCAAAGGACCCGCGCCCCATAGGTCCGCGCCACCATCGAAAGGATGCCGGTCCCGGTCCCAATATCCAAAAACCTCATGATGCGTCCTCGACGGGTCGCGATCAATTCAGCCATAAAACGGGTCGTCTCGTGAAGCCCGGTGCCAAACGCCAATGTTGTATCAATGAAAATCTTGACGCGGCCGTCAGATGAATATGTGTCACGATGCCACGCGGGAACGACATCGATATCATCGGTTAATCGAAATGGGATGAAATCCCTTTTCCATTTGTCGCGCCAATCCTCAGGGGCCAAACCACGCAGCTCGACCTCGACAGTGCCCCGCCCAAGAACGCGGAGTTGCGCGAAGACTCGCCTGGCCGTGTCCGGATCGGCCTCAAAGACCGAGACCCTGACCGTGCCATCGGCACAGGACTCGGCGATCTCGTCGGCTCGATAGCCGATCCCGATCAAGACATCCTTCAAAAGATCCACAGCAGCGACCGCCGCCGGATCCGCCCACAAACAGATTTCGTAATAAAACCCATCGTCCATTTCTTCCGGCCTCGCACCCTCAAAGTCGCATGCCAAATGCGTTCCAATTATACCTTTTCCCCCGGAGGCGGACAATAAATTTCAAGAAAACATCATCGAAAATAAATACCACGCCATTCGGATATCCCACAAACTGGCGCGATAAAAAATGATTAGATGAAACGACTCAAGGCAGGACCAACGTTTTATCGAAAATCCGCAGAGACTCGACACGCCAGCACACACCCGATCGGCGGCGCACAACGTATTCCGAGAGACAAACCGTTCGAAGCAGAGGCGCCCTCTTTATTTTACAACGATCAGAGATGGATCATAGCCCTCGGGTGCATCAAACCCGAGCAGATTTATGAGGGTCGAGGCGACATTCGAGAGCCCCTTTTTCGTGAGACCCTCAATCACATACTCGTGTCGGTACCCTGAATCAACGATCGCAAAGGGAACCGGATTCAACGAGTGCGCCGTTGAAACCGTCCGCTGGCCCTTCTTCACCGTGAACAGCTCATCCGCGTTGCCATGATCCGCCGTCACGACCGCGATGCCGCCAAGGGCGGTGACCGCATCGATCACCCGGGCAACACAATCGTCGACAGTTTGGACCGCCGTGATGACGGCCTCCGGAATTCCCGTGTGGCCGACCATATCTCCGTTCGCAAAGTTGATCCGGCCGAACCGATACCGTCCGCTCCTCAAAAGCTCAATCGCCTTATCCGCGATCTCGCGCGCCTTCATCTGCGGGGCCTGATCAAAACGGATCTTATCCGAAGGGATCTCCACATACAATTCCTTCGACTCATCAATGTACCCTGAATTGTTCCCATTCCAGAAATACGTCACATGACCGAATTTTTGTGTCTCTGAGATCGCAAACGACGTGACTCCGCTCGCGCAGAGATATTGGCTAATCGTACGATCAATCTGGGGAGGGTTCACCAAATAATGCTGCGGGACATGAAGGTCGCCGTCATATTCCATCATTCCGGCATAAAAAACCTTCGGAACACGGACGCGATTAAAATGAACGAAGTCGCTTCCTGCCTCAAAGGCCTGTGACATCTCGATCGCCCGGTCTCCGCGGAAATTAAAAAAGATGACCGCGTCCCCATCCGCAATCCGACCGACGGGTTCGCCCCCTTCGGCCACCACGAAGGCATCCAGATACTGATCTGTTATCGACGGGTCCTCACGATAATAGGTCTCAACCGCCTCACGGGCCGACCGGAACGCCCGACCCTGACCGAGCACATGGGCCTCCCAGCCGCGTTTCACGACACTCCAATCAGCGTTATACCGGTCCATCGTCGTCACCATGCGCCCGCCGCCGGAGGCGATCCGATAATCAACACGCGATCCTCGATTCAATTCTTCAAGAACCGTCGCGATCCGGTCAATGTACGTGACCGCTGACTTTTCATAGACATCTCGACCATCAAGGAGCACATGGAGCCTCACCCGGGCAACCCCCTGGACCGCGCACTCCCGGACCATGGCGGTCAGATGATCAATATGCGAATGAACATTCCCGTCCGACAACAGCCCGATGAAATGAAGCGTGGCGCCTGACACGGCCTGACCCATCGCAGTCTTCCAAGTCGGACTATTAAAAATACTTCCATCAACGATCGCCTTCTGAACAAGACTCGCGCCCTGCGCGAAGACTCTCCCG
>CAYVEC010000023.1:0-27174 GCA_964450385.1 uncultured Planctomycetales bacterium | reverse complement strand
CCCGTCCGACATCTCCTCCTTGCGCTTCGAGGCCTTCCGCCGGATCTCGTTCTCGCTGATCTTCAGGTCCTCGCTCTCCCGAAGGGCCATATCGATCGCCTCCCGCACCGACACCTTCAGCGGCCCTGTGCCCTCTTTCGCCCCGGCCGGGATCGATGCCCCCCAGCAAAACACAAGGGCGAGCACGGCCAAAGCCCCGGCCCAACAATCTTTGCGCATGTGCCTTATCATGTTACGCTCCTATCGCCTTCCATAATAGAGAAAGCTGCGATCTATAATATTTTTTCATATGTTGAAAATCCTCGATCTGGATCACCAGCGGAACCCCGACAAGGATCGCCATCAGGGTCAAGGCGACCTCCTCAGGCCGTGTCTCAGGCCGCAGGTCCCCCCGGGACACCGCCGATCGGACAAGGTTCAAAAAGGTCTCCTCGAGGAGTTCCTCAGGAATATCATCGAGCCCTTCGCTCTCGGGATTCACGTAAAATTTCTCCGCGGGCGTTAAGCCCACCCGGCCGGCCTTTTTCCGTTCCGCCGTAAACAACGAGATCGTCTCATAAAAAAGATAGGGATGCGAGATCTCATCCGCGATGAGGTCAAAGGTGAGTTCAATGAGTTCGCGCGGGCTCCGGCGGTCCCATTCTTGGCGGATCTTCCAGGAGATCGTGAGCCCGACAATCTGCTTATAATAGAACACGACATCGATCTTCTGGGGAAAATAATTGAAGAACGTCCCCTCAGAGACCTCGACGCTCGCGCAGACCTCTTTGATCGAGATATCCGAAAATTTTGACGTCTTCATCCGCTCAATAAAGGCCGTGGCCAGGGCGATCTTGGTCTTGGCAAATTTTCGTTCGCGAAGCGAGAAGTCTTTCTCTGATAAGGACATAAGGCCCTCTTCCTGGAATGAAAAGAAGTATAACATTCGCAAATTTTATGTCAACAATATTTTTATAGCTTGCATTAATTTTATAAATAGCCCCCAAAGCGAGGATTCATGAGCAGCTCCAAACACCGCCTGCATTGAAGCCGCGTCCCGCGACCCTTCGCTGTGCCGGTCTGCCGTCAGAACAAAGAATCGCCAGCCCTTCTCTCTAACGAGTCCATAATCAATTTCACGCGAGCGCACCCACGAACGCCCAATCCCCTCTTTCCTTAAGATAAATCCTGTTGTACCTGCCAAATTTGTTTGTTATAATACGACCTTCTTAACCACGAAAAAACGTCGTTATGGTACAGATTCTCAATCGTTCCTTTTCTGAAAACCGTTTGATGTCAATACGATGAGGGAGGTAGTGAATGGCGCAGGCAGTGGATCAGCAAAACCACCACGTAACAGCCCGGAAAGACCGCATCTCGGTTTTTCAAAAAGCCGTCTACAGCATCGGCGGCTTAGTCAATAACATCCAGGCGGCCGCCCTCGGCTCCATGGTCCTTGTTCTCAACCTCGGGCTTGGGATGAACCCGGCGCTTGTGGGGATCATCGGCGCGGTCCCGCGGCTCGTCGACGCTATTTCTGACCCGATCACAGGATATTTCTCAGACAACATCCGGACCCGCTGGGGACGTCGGCGACCCGTTATCTTTTTCGGCGCACTCGCAGGGGGCCTATTTTTCATCCTGATGTTCCAGCTCTTCCCCGGCAAAAGCGAGATGTTCTATTTCTGGTACTTCCTCCTGTTTCAATGCCTCTTTTTCCTCGGATTCACCTGTTTTTCCATTCCGTGGATCGCCCTGGGTTATGAAATGACCCCGGATTATCATGAACGCACCCGTCTTCAGGGTCTCACAAATTTTGTCGGCCAATTCGCCTGGCTCATCGCGCCCTGGTTTTTTCTCTTCATGAACAATAAGAAACTCTTCCCGGATCTGGTGAGCGGCGCGCGATCCCTCGCCTTCATCGTCGGCGGTTTCCTCATCGTCGGCGGCATGCTCCCGGCGATCTTCAACAAAGAGACGGCCTTGGACCTCCCTCAAAAAAAGGTCACCGGGGCCTGGAACGTCACTAAAGACTTTTTTAAAGGCGCGGGCATGGCCTTCGGCTCTCGTCCTTTCTTGAAGCTCTGTCTGACGACTCTCCTGATCTTCGGCGGATTCATGCTCGCCTCGTCGTTCACGCCGTACGTGATCTTTTTCTACGTCTTTCGCGATCAGCCGACGATCGACCTCATGTATCAGAACGGCGGGACGCTGCTCGGCGTTAACGGCTCGATCAGCTCCTTCTTCACTTTTATCGCCATCTTCCTCACGACCTGGATCTCGACAAAGCTCGGCAAAAGAAAGACATTCTTACTCACAATGTCGATCGCGATTGTCGGATTTATGATCAAATGGTTCGGCTATATGGCATCGAGCGGGGCAATCGCCACCCCCGGGCTCATCAAGAACGCGCTCCTCTGGATCGCGAACGGGGTCTCCCTCGTCAAATTCTCTGTTCTTTCGTTCACCGTCGATTGGAGCGGATTCAACGAGTGGATGGGGAGCAATCAGCGCCACGCCCTCTTGTTGCTCGCGACACCGTTCATCGCCTTTCATCTGGGATCGCTGTTCACCCTGGTCAGTTCCATGGTCGCTGATGTCTGCGACCTCGACGAGTTAAAAAATGAAACCCGCCGCGAAGGCATGTTCAGCGCGATCTACTGGTGGACGGTCAAACTCGGTATCGCGACCGCGTCGCTCCTCTCAGGATTTCTTCTGAACGCGACCGGATTCGATCAGGCCCTCGGGCTCGGCCAGCCGGTGAGCGCCCTGTTCTGGATGCGCCTCTGCGACGTCGGGATCCCGATCGTCACCACGCTCATCGCGATCGTCATTATCATGCGTTTTGATATCTCGGAAAAACGGGCCTATGACATCCGCCAACAGATCGAGCGCCGGCGTGAAGACCGCCGGAGAGAAGACCGGCGGACCGAAGAGCGCCGCGCCGAGGAACGGCGGCAAAAAGAACGCCGGGGATCCGCGTAAATGGCACACGAGCTTCAGCATAAAACAATCAACTCGAAACCCGTTATTATCTTCCCCTACCTGGGGTATGAAAATAATAAAAAGTGCGAATGGTATTTCTGGTGGACCGTCGACCGCTGTAAGGAGATCGATCCCCGGCCGATCGTGGTCCTGCCAAGGGCCACGGTGATCCGCCAGGACGCCGTTTCATTTATCAACGACAAACGCTACGAGACGCTCGAGGTCATCCAGCCCTGGTCGGTTGATACCTGCCAGACCTGGCTCTCGGGCTGGGGCCACGTGCTCGACAATTACCCAGAAGTCGAACGGATCGTGCAGATCCCCGGAGATCTGGATTATGTCGATGAGGACGTCGACTTCTACGACCGCCTCGGCGACTTTATCGAGACCACCGGCTCGGACATCGCCATCGGCGATTTTAAGACCGGTGACCAGTACAGCGCCAAAAGCCTCGTCGACACCTATGGCACCTACTCGCTCCTCGCGAACTGGTTCCCCGAGATCTCACAGAGCATCCGGTCACTCCCGCTCAACCGGGCGCGTTCCGAATTCATCAACATCAAGACCTCGGTCCTGCGCGAGCTCCTCATCAACAACCGAAGCTTCGCCTACGAGCAGACCCTGAACTTCCTGATCAAATGCTGGAATTATGATGAATCCAAATGGCGCTACTCGATCTCAACGGCGCCGCTTGGCACCCTGTCGGACAACAAGTCCTTCCGGGATTACAGAGGCTGCATCGACCAAATCGAACGGATCGAAAGGATGCTCTCCCTGCTGTGGCGCGAGATCAAAGAGCCGAAGAAAAAGAACATCGCAAGCGACAAGAAGTTCGAAGAACAATATACCATTTTCAGTAACGAATACGACAAACTCTACACCAAGTCCAAGGGCATTATGGAGACCGCCCGCACCACGCTCCGCGCCCTGCTCGGGGTGTAGGCCGGCCGTACCATCGATACACGCTGATCCGAACTCCACAGGAGGCTCCCTATGAAAAAGATCATCCCCATCCTTTGCGGCCTGCTCATCTTAAGCGCCAGCCAGGCCTGGGCCGAATACGGGCTCACATCAACGATCGTCACGGACAAAATGGTTTACGCGCCGGGTGACGTGGTCTATACCACGATCTACATTGAGAACAATAACAAATTCGAAAAAGGTGTCCTAAGGTTTCCCCAGGGAGACTATACGAATCCCCCGGCCGCGAACCTCCATAGCGACGCGGAGCTCTCCGGCGGCGGCACCTTCTACCGTAAGATCACCGATCTTCCTGTCCGCGAGGCCATGGGCATTTCCCACAACGCCACCCGTCCCTACGCGGCCTTCGCCTTTGAGCTTGTCGACGCGACAGGCACCCCGCTCCCTCCCGGCTACTATGCCATTTCTCATACCGGGATCTCTTTCTACGCGGGGGTCGATGGCCAGCAGATGATCCTGCGCGTGGTCGACGCGGCGCACGTCATCTTCATCGCCGAACAACCCGCGGACTCCGGGGCCGGCGACAGTGCCCGGCTCAAAGAGCTTGAAAAACGGATGATCCGAATCCAGTCCGATGTGAACGCGATCGAAACCAAGACGACCAGGATCGGTTCCGACACCTCGAGCATCAAGAACCTCGGGGCCAAGATCCACGCCCTGGTTGAACAGATCTTGGCGCGTATCCGGCGCCGTTGATCTCGCCATCAATAGAAGAGGGCACGCAACCCGCGTGCCCTCTTTTTTATCATTCCCGCCATCGCCCTTTCCTATTCCGACGGCAGGGCTATAAGCATTCATGATCCTTTCGCCTACTCCTTGATCCCAAACACATCCGTCACGCGACCGACTGCCTCAGCCCCGTCCTCGACCGCCGCCTCTGCGGCCGCTTCCTCTGCAGGGACCTCCTCAACAACCGCCCCGGGAGCCTGCACTGCCTCGACGATCTTCTGCTCAGCGATCTTCATCAGAGCAGTCTTCGCGTCCGCCAGGATCTTTTGCGCGTCAATCGAGCCGGAATTCAACGTTGTGAGAACATAATTGGCCAAGTCCCATGCGGTCTGATAGCTCCCGGCAGACAGGAACTGCCTGGCCTGGGCCACGAGAAAATTTTCCTGCTCGGCCGCAGACTCAAGCGCTTTCGCCTGATCCACCACCGTCTGCGCCTCGGGCGATAACGACTGGACCACAGTCTGAACGACCGCCTGACCTGTCGATTGAAGCATATTCCCCAATGACTGTGCCGAGACCTGTGCGGCGGCTAGCATCACGAGGCCACCCGTGATCACACCTACCCATCCCTTGTTCATACCGTCTCCTCTGTTCTGTTGTCACTCCCAATGAAGCCCGTCGCCACCTGCTCCGGACTGTTCATTGTCCTGGCACCTCCCCATGAACGAAAGCACCATTTTAATAACGCGGTGTCTCCTCAGGGCGGACCATGCCGCGGTCCGCCAGAAGCCTCCGCAGATAGGGCCCAAGAAGATCCGCCACCGCCCTGTGCCCGCGTTCCGTATAATGCTGATCAATCTCAAAACGCAGCCGGGACTTCTTTTTTAACTCCGGGGCCAGATCCAAATACAAGATCTTCTGCGCGCTGAGCTCCTCGGCAAGCCACGGAACAGACTCCGTGTCGATATTAACGACAAGGAGGCCACCATTGTTTCCGCTCAACAACCGCTCGGAATCAGAAAAGATCTGCCGCGCGCATGCCCGCATCTTCTCTACATGGGCGTCCGTTGTGATCTTCTGACCGGTCATGCCGCCAGTTTCAGATATCTCTTTCCAGACCTGCTTATCCCTCTGCTTCAAACGAGCCCACATCAACGCGATCTTACACCTCACCTTGAGCAGGGAATATAAATAACTCGTCGACACAGCGGCATCCATTTTTTCCAAAGAGCGTTTAGTCCATTGCTTGAGCCGGCCTACATTCCCTTGATCAGACACGATCAGGTGCGGGGCCGCGCCACGCGTTGAATAAATCGCCCGCATAAAATCATCAGGGATGATCGCATAGACGACGAGATCAGGACGAAAACCAAGGCCGTGATCCCTCAGCCATGCGTACATTTGATGGACCCCGTAGCCCGGAACCCCGGCGTTGATCACCGACACGTTATCCAGTTCTTTTCCGATCAGGTCTGAAAACCGATGCCCCGCGGCCACGCCCTCGCCGAAGGTCATGGAATCACCGAGGAACAGGATCTTGAACGTGTCCGTGTCAACAAATTCCTTATCACGCAGACCATGACTATTCGTCGTGTAGATGGTCTGGAATTCTGATGTAAAGGCGTTGCGAGAAACATTGGGGATGAGCTTATATCCGAGGATCGGATCAGGCATCATGATCTTCGCCGATCGCTCGAATGAAAAATGGCGATAAACACCAATGTCCTTCTTCGTAACCTTAAAAAAAATCCTCGTGCCGGCCTCGGCTAAAAGCGCGGTGGTGACAAGGGAAACAACCACGAGCAGATATTTGAGCCTCCTGCCCACCAGCCCCCCCTCTCAATGAATAGTCCGTCGGAATTAACTATTAAAACGATCGATCCTTCACGTGACTGATATTTTATCATGAGGCCGGATATAAACCGGTGCTAAATTTCTCGATTTTTCTCCATGGCGTTTGTGACGAAATTGGGAAGAGCGAGGTTTAAAATCTGATTTTTCTGCGCAAACTTGCAGAGTCCATTCACCGTTCCCATCAAAAAATTTAAAGGCCCACCCTTGGGGTGACCCTTTACATTTGGTTGCGCCCTGCACAAACCAAAGGTTTGTTCAGGATTAGCCCCATGTAAAGCTTCGCTTTACGTGGGAGGGACAGGATTTCGCTCGCCCCTTCGGGGCTCACGGAATCCTTGCCTATCTAAAAAATTCTGTGGAAGCAAGGATTGGAACCTGATCCGCCTTCGGCGGATTGCAACGTTCATTCACCCATCCCACGCACAAATTAAAAAGGCCACCCTTTTGGGTGACCTTTTTAATTTGGTTGCGGGGACAGGATTTGAACCTGTGACCTTCAGGTTATGAGCCTGACGAGCTACCGGGCTGCTCCACCCCGCTGCGTCCTCATCGTCAGCAGCCGGGCAGGAGCGTCTCCCTGCTCACCCAACCATTTTTTAAACAACGAGGGTGTATTGTAACACACACCCTTCAAAAATCAAGTCTTTAAAACCCCCCGGCCCCCGGGGGCATCCCCGGACACCGGCCTACTCCGCGGCAGGCTGGCCCACCCGCTCGATCCGGTAGACCACCTCGCCCTCCCGGATCAGACCCATCTTCTCGCGCGCCACCTTTTCTAAATAGACCGGGTCTTCCTCAAGGAGCCGCCGTTCTTCAAGGAGCTGTTCCTTGTCCACCTTGAGGCGTTCGATCTCGGCCTCATAAGCATGGTTCACGGCCTTCAGGTCCTGCATCTGCTGGTACGACGGCAGAAAGGCGAGCACAAGACCCACCGCGAGAAAAAAAAGAACGATCGGATTCTTCCACATACCTTTACCCCCGCGTCTCCGTGACGAGCCGTCCCCGCGTTACCAGATCTTGCGCCAGAGCGTCCCGCCGTAGACCGCCTTGCTGCCAAGTTGCTCCTCAATCCGGAGGAGCTCATTGTATTTGCAGAGCCGGTCCGTGCGCGACAACGACCCGGTCTTAATCTGCCCGACCCCGGTCGCGACCGCCAGATGCGCGATCGTTGTGTCCTCGGTCTCGCCCGAACGGTGCGAGATCACCGACGTGTAT
The DNA here is from genome assembly GCA_964450385.1 of uncultured Planctomycetales bacterium. Lineage (GTDB taxonomy): Bacteria > Omnitrophota > Gorgyraeia > Zapsychrales > JANLHA01 > JAKLFA01. The sequence goes on along the minus strand of CAYVEC010000023.1, from coordinate 19,491 downwards.
TTATTCTGCTTGGCCAAATTCACGGTGTCGAACGTCTCGCTCAGGCTCCCGATCTGATTGACCTTCACGAGAATGGAATTCGCGATCCCCTTCTCGATGCCCTGGGCGAGGCGCTTGACGTTCGTGACAAAAAGGTCATCGCCCACGAGCTGAACGCTGTCCCCGAGCTTGTCGGTGAGCATCTTCCAGCCGGCCCAGTCGTTCTCATCCAGCCCGTCCTCGATCGACACGATCGGATATTTTTTCACCATATCCGCGTAGACCGCGACGAGTTCATCGGACGAGAGTTTCTTCCCGTCAAAATTATACTTGCCGCCTTCGAACATCTCGGATGACGCCGCGTCCAGGGCGATAAACACATCCTGGTCCGGCTTGTATCCGGCCGCCTGGATCGCCTCAATGATGAGGAGCAGGGCCTCTTCATTGCGGGTCAGATTCGGGGCGAACCCGCCCTCATCACCAACGGATGTCGATAAGCCTTTGTTCTTCAAGATCTTCTTCAGGGAATGGAACACCTCGGTCGCCATGCGCATGGCCTCGCTGAAGGTCGGCGCGCCGATCGGGGCGATCATGAACTCCTGAATATCGAGATTGTTGTCCGCGTGCACCCCGCCGTTTAAAATGTTCATGAGCGGCACCGGCAGGATCCTCGCGTCGTCCCCGCCCAAAAAACGGTACAGCGGACGCCCGGCCTCTTTCGCCGCGGCGTGGGCCACGGCCATGGACACGCCCAAGATCGCGTTGGCCCCTAATTTGCCCTTATTGTCCGTGCCATCGAGGCCAAGCACGATCTTATCGATCGCGCGGAAATCCGGCTCCTTGCCGATGATCGCCTGGGCGATCGTGCCATTCACATTATCAACCGCCTTGCTCACGCCCTTGCCCATCCAGCGGCCCTTGTCCCCGTCGCGGAGCTCGATCGCCTCATATTCCCCGGTCGACGCCCCTGACGGCACCGCGGCCCGGCCCAGGATCCCATTCTCCAAGACCACATCGACCTCAACGGTCGGGTTGCCCCGCGAATCCAAGATCTGACGACCCTTAACTGACTTGATCAATGACATAGGACATTCCTTTTGTTAACACCATTGTATTACTGTTATCCCGATGGAATCTCAGGTGATACCCTGTCCGATTGTTTAAAAAAATTAACATAATATCAGATGCCTGTCAATGAAAAACCTGCCCGCCTCACCCGAATTGCAGCTTGTCTCTTCCCCGGGTTAATGTTATACTTGAACAGTATTTATAACTATCTGAAAGGAATATATTTATGCGCAAGCTCTTCATTTTTGTCCGGGTCTACTGGGCCAAAATTGTGCTCATTGCCTTGCTCGCATCCATTGTCTTCGGCATCATCTCGCTCCTGACGGTCGGCCTCTCCACCTTTGTCACCATGGAATCCTTCATGCGCAAACAGATGCTGAGCATGATGGGCATGTACCTGGTCATCGGGATCATTCAGGCCTTTGTCTTTGTGGCGTTCATCCAAGGGGCCAATTACTTCATGATGAGCGGCGGGCTCTTCGGCCGGATCGGCCGCGAAAAGGCCTCAACCGCCAAAACAGACGTCACATGGACCGACGTCATCGGCATGGAGTCAGCCAAGGAAGAGGCCTGGGAGCTCGTCAAGCTTCTGAAAGACGCGTCCCTGATCAAATCCATCGGGGGCAAGGTCATCAAGGGAACGCTCATGATCGGCCCGCCCGGCTGCGGCAAGACGTATCTCGCCAAGGCCATCGCCACCGAATGCGGACTGCCGATGCTGTCGGTCTCAGGGAGCGACTTTGTCGGGATCTTTGTGGGTCAAGGCGCGGCCCAGATCAAGTCCCTCTTCCGCCAGGCGCGCGAGCAGGCCCACATCCACGGAGGGTGCCTGATCTTCATCGATGAGATCGACTCGTTCGCGCGGCCGCGCATGGCCGACACCGGCTTCGGGGGCGGAATCAGCCACAATGCCACGATCAATCAGTTCCTCACCGAGATGGACGGGCTCCGGAAAAAAGAGAACAATATCGTCGTCATCGCGGCCACCAACATGAACGAGGGCGAACTCGACCCCGCGATCGTTCGGGCCGGACGTTTTGACCGGAAGATTTATATCACGAAACCGAACCTCAAAGAACGCAAAGAGATCTTCGACTTCTACCTTAAAAAGGTCACCGCGGACCCGGCCGTCAATTCCGACGTCCTCTCGCGACGGACCGTATATTTTTCTCCGTCAGATATCGACGCGATGATCCGCGAGGCTGGGATCATCGCCCTGCGCAACTCACGCGCGACGATCACCATGAAGGACCTGTCCGAGGCCTACGACCGGATCAGCTACGGAAACAAATCGAATATCCGCATGACACCGGAGGACAAAAAATGGACCGCCTATCACGAGGCCGGCCACGCGATCATCGCCTGTCTCCATCCGCGCGATGACGTGGTCAAGGCCTCGATCATCCCGCGCCGTGGGTTTTTGGGGTTTGTAGCGCATCAGCCCGGGATCGAATATTACTCAAAAAACCGTGAGCATCTTCTGGCTGAGATCAAGATCGCGCTCGCCAGTTATGCCGCTGAAGAGGTCACGTTCGGCTCAACAACGACTGGTGTCGGCGGAGGGCCGAATTCCGATTTTCATCACGCGATGGCCACGGCCCGGGCCATGGTCTGGAGCTACGGCATGGGCCCGTCGGGCTATCTCGGCGATTTCCAAAATTATCTGGGTCCCTATGGTCAGGTCCACATCTCGGACCCGATCAAGGTCCGGCTTGAGGAAGACGTCCAGCAGATCCTCCGGACCTGCATGGATGACGTCCGAACATTCTTGAGGTCCCACAAAGACCTCCTCGACACGTTCGCCGCGGAACTGCTCGCGAAAGAGGAACTCGAATACGATGAGATCAAGGCCATCTTCGAACGATTCGGCCTGAGATCCGCCGCGGAATCCGCGGAAAAACTCTAACCACCGGCACACTGCTATGACGCGTTCACGATCTTTCCATCGACTGTCCCGATTCAACGCGGTCCTCCTCTGCGCCGTCGCCCTCTGCGGCGGATGCGCCAAGGCCACGCCACCGGTCTCGACCCTCCAAGAGGCGCATCAAAAACTGGTCACCATCTTGACAGACGAAATCGGACGGAGCGCAGTCATCATGCCCTCCGGAACCACCCTCTACATCTACGTCCCGGTCGATATGGAACTGGTGGAACAGCGGGCCACGCGGCGAGACCCGTCGGGCTCAGGCCGTCCCGCCTCGAAAGAGCAGCTCAATACGGTCGATGTTCGACGTACAGATGCCGGCGTCGCGATCGACTATGACATCTCACCGGTCACGGTCTATCCGAAATCCCCAGGATACGTATCGACGACACCAGAGGCCGTCGCGCGGCTCAATCAAAACATCCTCGCGGCCATCAACCGCGCCTACGGCGACCTCGCCGGAAATACGGACGCCATCCGTTTTGTCGTCGTTCTTCTGGTGAACACCCGCACCGGCTTCGGGGTCCGCACCCTCTTCTATCTCCCGGATCTGCGCCTCAGCATCGCCGGCATCCTGCCTCAGGAAGAGGCCGCACGGCGCATGATGTCAGAATTTTTTGGTGAGGAAAAAATGATCGGCGACCGGCTCGGCCGGTCCATCGACGCCCGAGAGATCACCTGGGATGAATTCCTTGCCCGCCAGATCCGCTATCGTATTGAATTCGCCTACACGCGAAGTGATTTTCCACCGACCGGGACTCCCGAAGAGACGATGCGGCGGATCGCCGAGGAGGCCTTTGCGGCCTACCCCACGATCGAGCGCCCAAAGATCACCGTGACCTCGCTGTCAGGACAATAACAGCCCTCGATAGATCGCACCCGATCAACGAATGCTGACCCGGCGGCCCTTGACCTCAAGCCGTCCGTCGACAAAGAGCCCGACCGCCCGGGGATAAAGAATGTGCTCGACCTCGTGAATCTTTTCCTCTAACGTTTCCACCGTGTCATCCTCCGCGATCACGACCGCCTCCTGAAGGACGATGGGCCCGTGATCCATTTTTTCATCGACAAAATGCACCGTGACCCCCGTGACCTTGGCCCCGTAGGTGTAGGCGTCCTTGATCCCGTGGGTCCCCTTGAACGACGGCAGGAGCGCTGGATGGATATTGAGGATCTTGTGCGGGAACTGCTTAATGAAAAAAGCACTCAACAGCCGCATGTACCCGGCGAGCACGATAAAATCGATCCCCGCCTCCTTCAGACGGATCACGATATCGCGGTCCACGCTCTGGCGGTTCGTATAATTCTTCGGACTGAAGACCGCAGTCGCGATCCCCGCGCGTTCGGCCCGCTGAAGGCCAAAGGCCTCAGGCCGGTCCGAGACCACAAGCGCGAGCTCCGCCTTGATCTCCCCACGCGCGACGGCGTCGATCATGGCCTGCAAATTCGTTCCACTCCCTGAAATAAACACCGCGAACCGCTGCATACACCACCTTTCGTTATCCTGTCGCTATTTGTCCCCGTGACGGTATCTCACAAGCCCCAGGACCCCGACACCCGTAAAAATCACGGCCACCATCGTCAGGATCACGGCAGGCGAGACCATCTCAGAAAGAAAAGAACTGATGAGCATCGTGATCATAAAGGCCAGATGGATCACGACCTCTAACGAACTAAAAACCTTACCCTGCATCTGCTCGTCGGCCACCTGATGAACGATCGTGTTCGAGGCAATAAAGATCGGACCGATCGCGATCCCGAGCCCCAAGGCCAGAAAGAAGGCGACCCAGACATTTTCCCACCACGAGACCCCCCAGACAAAGGCGAGCATAAGGCCCCCGGCCATGATGAGGCACGAAAAGATCGTCCGATGCCATGGGACATTCTTGCCGAATTTTCCATAAAGCACTGTCCCAAGGAGCAGCCCCACACCCAGGGTCACGGCGAGCACCCCGAGGTGCCGCGTCACGCTATTGAATGATTCCTGAATAAAGGTGATCATGACCACATACACCGCACCCGCGGCCGCGAGCAGAATGAACATGATGTTCATAACAAAACGGATCTCGCGTTTCTGAAAGAGATAGACGACGCCCTCCCGCATCTCCCGCCAGAACGAAGTCTCAATCTTGATAATCTCGCGCCCCTGTTCCAGGATCGCCTCCCGGTCAAAATTCACATACAGCTCCCGGGCCATGTAGGAGATCAGGCCCGCGGAGACAAAGAACGTTATCGAATTGATGAAAAACCCCCCGCGTGCGCCAAACCACTCGACGAGAAATCCGCCAAGCGCGCAGCCCAGGACAAAGGCGATCATCCCAGTTGTCGTGATCAACGAATTGGCCATGAGGAGATGGTCCTGCGGCACGATCTCGGGAATGATCGACATCTTGGCCGGCACATGGAACCGGCTAAAACAGAACATCAAGAAAACGATGATATAGATCGGGACCATCGTGTGCCACCGCATAAAGATCAGCGGGATCAGAAGGACAAGCCCGCCGCGGGCAAGGTCGCAGATCAAGAGCGTCTTCTGCCGGTCCCAACGATCGATAAACACACCGGCAACGGGCCCCACGATAAAGACCGGAATGATCGTGAACGATAATAATTTGGCGAGACCCACGGCCGAAGGCTGTTTACCGCTCAGCTCATAGGAAAGCCCGATGAGCGCCATCTGGCTGATCCGGTCCCCGAACTGCGAGATGAGCTGGGCCCACCATAAACGGATAAAATTTTTATTTCGATGATCGTAGATGAATCTGAGCATACAGCCGTTCAACCGCCTCCATCCCTGCACCCAATCGCAGGTGGGTTTATTATAGCGCCTCACCCCTGGGCACAGTTGGAAAATTTCAAAAAAATCCCCGCCGCCATTATTGGGCCTTCTGACCGGAAGCAAAGGCCTGGATATCCGTGATCGGAACGACCCAAAGGATGACCGGGATCGAGCCGGTCATCCGGCTGATCAGCCCCTGGATCTGTTCCTCGCTCCAAAAAACAAAGAGCGCCCATACGCGCGATCATCCCAAAAAATAAAAAGAGGGGATCCCCCCTCTTTTTCATACCATCTCTATTCTGACTCCAGGGCTGAGCCCCCGGGCACGCGATCAAAAAAGCCGACGAGAGGAATCGAACCCCCGACCCGCGCATTACGAATGCGCTGCTCTACCATCTGAGCTACGTCGGCAAAAACACATGCTAGCAGCCACCGCTACCGCTGTCCTTAAACAGATGCCGCGAGGCACCTTTCTTTTCTTGCTTTTCATCCTAGAGAATGGTGCCGAGGCACCACTCATCCTGTTTTACATTCAAGAAAATGGTGCCGAGGGACGGAATTGAACCGCCGACACAAGGATTTTCAGTCCTCTGCTCTACCAACTGAGCTACCTCGGCACATTTCGCTAACATGAAGGGAATATTCTAATCACGCCTCCAAGTCTTGTCAATAAGATACTTTGAGCCCAACCCCTTCGCGAGACGGTCTCTGAAAACCATAGCGCCTAACGCCCGCCCTCAAGCCGATTCACGATCTTCATATAGGCATCCTGAGCAATGCGGATCTTGGGGAACATCCCCCTCCGGGCCTTCACCGATATCTTTGACCCAGAATATCCTGCCGGGGCGATCGCCACCGTGACCTTCGTGTTCTGAAGCTTCGCGATGAGAATGCCCTCAGGCTGGTTCTCCTCTTCGATCATCCCCATAAACGACAGGACCTCATAGGACGCGCGCCATACCTGGCCAGGATCTTTGCTCTCGATGGCCCCTACGACCGTATCCGGGCTCGCTACATACCCGCCAAGGGCGCCAACACCTCCGACCACAACATAAACGCATCCGCCGAGCGGGATCGCCATCATCCACGCCATGATCCCGATCAATGCCTTCTTCCCCCAGGCCCATCGTTTCATTTCCATCTCCTTTGCCTTCATGCTTTGTATCACTGCCCGCGCCCAAATCAGGCGGGGATGGCCATCTCAGTCCAACCTAAACATCCTCTTCCTGGATTTTGAGTTCACGCCGCCACGGCCGCATCGCGATAAAAAGTCCCGCGATCATCGCCGCGAACAGCCAGTCCCTCCCGATCAAGAGGATCGCGACCCACGAATACCCCTCATAAGGGGCCGTGATCTCGCGGAATAGGCTCTTGACAATCAAGACCCCCAAGACCACCGGGATCACAAAACGCACAGAGATATCCCACAGCCGGGTCATCGCAATATCCCCGGCATGATTGATATGCGCTCGCAGCCGTTTGGCCTTAAAGACCCACCCGACAAGGATACATTCGAGCAGTCCGATCAAAACAAGACCATAGTTCGTCACAAAATGGTCCAGGATATCAATCCAAAACATCCCTCCGCGGCAGGTAAAGACCATGCTCATCAAGAAGCCGGTCACGCAGACCGCTGTGACAACGGACGCGCGCGGGTAATGGAATTTATCGATTACCGCCGAGGTAAAGGCCTCCACAAGTGAGATCGCGCTCGTCAATCCGGCGAGGACCAGGGCACTAAAAAACACGACCCCGAAAATTTTCGCGAAGAACGGCATCATGCTGATCGCCTGCGGATAGGTCACAAAGGCCAGGACAATGGATTCAGTGACCACTTCCCCGACGGGCTTACCCGTCGCGTGCGCCATATACCCCAGGGTCCCGAACACCGCGAATCCCGCGAGGAACGAAAAGAACCCGTCCCCCAAGGCGATAATCACTGCGTCCTTGACCACGTCGACCTTCCGCGGAAGATACGAGGCATAGGTCACCATGATCCCGAACCCCAACGATAACGTAAAAAAGATCTGTGAAAAAGCGTCGATCCACACCTTCGGCCGCGCGAGCAGCGAAAAATCCGGCGTGAGATAGACCCTCACCCCCTCCATCGCACCTTTCAGCGACAGGCTCCAGACAACAAGGACGAGGATCAAAAAGAACAGCGTCGGCATAAAGACCTTATTCGCCCGCTCCAGCCCCTTCTGGACCCCGAAGAACACGATCACCCAGCACACGGCCCAGACCGCAACAAGCGAGACGAGAATCCCGCCCCGGAGATCGCCGACCTCAAGCGGCCCCCTCGAGATCTGAAGAAATTGGCTCATAAAAAAATCGCGCGTGTCGTTCCCCCACGCCAGGGAGAACGAAAAAAAGACATAGTTCAGACACCACGCGATGATCGCGGAATAATACAGCATGATCCCGTACATCGAACAGTTCACCGCCCACCAGCCGCACCATTCCCACCCGCGGCTGACCTTCGCAAAGCTCATCGGCACCGACCCGCGCATCTTATGGCCCAACCCGAGTTCAAGGATCATAAGCGGGATCCCAACGACCACAAGGGCGATCACATAGGGGATTAAGAAGGCCCCGCCGCCGTTATCATGGCAGAGGTACGGAAACCTCCAGATATTCCCCAGTCCAACGGCAGAACCGAGTGCGGCGAGGATAAACCCCATGCGCGAACGCCACTGCGCCCGGGTATGATGTGGTTCGCTAAGGATCGGCTGTTTGGTCATTTCATCACAAGGGAATGAACAGCGATGACGCCGGGGCGCCCATCTCGCGGCGCCCCGGCGTCCCAACACGTTATCGATTAAAAGAGATGTAACGCATTATTCAAAATAAACCCTGCGAACACAATCGCGACCATGGACATCAGCTTGATCAAGATGTTGATGCTGGGACCCGATGTGTCCTTAAAGGGATCACCGACCGTGTCGCCGACAACCGCGGCCTTATGGCAGATCGATCCCTTCCCGCCAAAATTCCCCTCTTCAATGTACTTCTTCGCGTTATCCCAGGCGCCGCCCGCGTTCGCCATCATGACCGCGAGGACAAACCCCGACCCCGTCGAGCCCATGAGCAGCCCGCCCAGGCTGTCAATCCCCAGAAGCAACCCGACCGCCACAGGGGTCACGATCGCCAGTATCGACGGCACGATCATCTCTTTGAGAGCAGAACTCGTAACGATGTCGACACATCTGGCATAATCCGGCTTACCCTTTCCTTCCATGATCCCGACGATCTCTTTGAACTGACGACGGACCTCAACCACGACCTGCCCTGCCGCCCGACCGACCGCGCTCATGGTCAACGCAGAAAAAATAAACGGCATCGTGATCCCGATGAAGACCCCGACAAGAACTGAGGGATTCAAGAGATCAAGCGTGATCGTCCCGCCGGCCAAGGCCACCTCGCCCTTGAACGCGGCAATCAACGCCAGGGCTGTTAAGGCCGCTGACCCGATCGCAAAACCCTTTCCCGTTGCCGCCGTCGTGTTGCCTAACGAATCTAGGGCATCGGTCTTGACCCGAACCTCATGTTCGAGGCCGGCCATTTCGGCATTCCCGCCGGCGTTGTCCGCGACCGGTCCATACGCGTCGGTCGCAAGGGTGACCCCAAGCGTAGAGAGCATCCCCACCGCCGCGATCCCGATCCCATAGATCCCCGCGAATTTATAACTGAGCAGAATCGCGATCGAAATGACCACGATCGGAAGCGCCGTTGACAACATGCCGCTGGCCAACCCCGCAATAATGACGGTGGCCGGTCCGGTCTCTGAGGCCTTCGCGATATTCTTCGTCGGATTAAAATGCGATGATGTGTAATACTCGGTCAGGAATCCGATGATCAGTCCGGCCACAAGACCACTCACAATCGCTGCGAAAACCCCGGGGCCGTTTGACGCCGGCAGGGTTTTCATGACCATAATATAAGAGAAGACGACGACCAGTCCTGATGCAATCCAGACCCCCTTATGCAGGGCCTTGAGGAGAACCTTCTGAGAGGTCTCTTCTCCGGTCCGGACAAAGAACATCCCGATCATCGAGGCCAGAATACCGACGGCAGCGATGAGCATGGGCAAAAGCAATCCCGGAAGCCCCAGGCCCGCCGCGACACCCAAGGCAGCCGTGGCCACGACCGAGCCGACATAGGATTCGTAAAGGTCCGCCCCCATCCCCGCCACGTCACCGACATTGTCTCCGACATTATCCGCAATGACCGCTGGATTTCGAGGATCATCTTCCGGGATCCCGGCTTCGACCTTCCCCACAAGATCCGCGCCCACATCCGCGGCCTTGGTGAAGATCCCACCGCCGACCCGGGCGAACAAGGCCAGGAAACTCGCGCCAAGCCCGACCGTGAGCATCACACTCGTGATCTGCTCAAGATTGTCCCCAAAATGCGACCTCAAGAAAAGGTACCAGCCGGTGAGATTGATCAGGCCAAGCCCGACCACCGTAAAGCCCATCACGGATCCGGAGGAAAAGGCAACGCGCAGCCCCGCATTCAGCGACGAGCGGCAGGCATGGGCGGTCCGGGCCGAGGAGGCGGTCGCGATCTTCATCCCGATAAAGCCCGCAAGCCCTGAAAAAAATCCACCGGTCAAGAACGCGACCGGGACAAAAAATGACAGATTTCCCAAAAAGGCAAGACCCAAAAGCACACAAAAGACCACGATAAAAAAGATCGCCACGGTTCTATATTGACGGCCAAGATAAGCAGCCGCCCCTTCGCGTACCGCGGCCGCGATCTCCTTCATCCGGTCTGTGCCCTCATCTTTCTTGAGGATCCCCAAGGCCAAGATCACCGACAACACCAACGCCCCGACTGACAACACCGGCACCAACCAAAACACGTTATACATATGTCCTCCCCTTTGTTAGAACAAATCCCCCACGACCCTAAATCATATCATTCGGATAGCGGTCATCCTTTGGTGGGCTTACTGCCGTGATTGGCCTTCTTCGAACGCCAATTCAGTTTTCCGCGCCGCTTCTTCTTACTCATGGTAGACTCCTTGCGTTACATATTAATAAAAAATCGTCGTGATGTATAGATTTATTCCGACTATTTATACTCTATTTTTTAAAAAAATCAACTCTTTTCCGTTGTCCGCCCCGTCAGAGCCTGCCGCGGGCATCCCCGCTCAGGAGATCCATGAGCTGGCCTACCCCGTCAAGAATCCGCCAGGGCTTAAGCGGCTCGAAATCTTCGTACCGGTGCGACCCGCTCAATAAGGCGACCGCCCGGGCCCCCGCCGCCGCCGCGGTCTGTAGATCCACGGTCATATCTCCGACGAGGACCGTATCGTCAGGGGACACCCCGAACCGTTCCATCAGGGCCTGAAGAATATCGGGATACGGTTTCGGTCTCGGGACCTCGTCCCCACAGAGAACCGCGTCGAACAGGGCGGTCATGCCGAGCTCATCGAGAATGATCCGGGTGAATTGTTTCGGCCGATTGCTCGCAATCGCGAGCCGATACCCCAACGCGCGAAGCGCCTCAACCGTTTCCCGCGCCCCAGGCAAGAGAGCGACGCTCCGCGGCAAGGCCTCCGCATGATACTCACGATAAATCTCGATCGCCTCATCAATGCGTTCGGGCCCGACAAAGGCCTGAACGAGATGGCGATCCCCCCATCCAACCGTGCGTTTAATCGTATCGATATCAACCAGCGGCAGGCCAAAATGGCCTAAGGTCACGTTGATGCTCTCCTCAACCGCCTTAAAGGCATCCACGAGGGTGCCGTCAAGATCAAAGACGACCAGTCGAATCATCACATCCCTTCCTCAAATAGCTACATCGGATTGATCACCCCGCCGGACATGATGAACTTCGCGGCCTCTTCTACTGAAATATCGAGGACAATAATGTCTTTTTTGGGCACCATCACCACAAAGCCCGTGAGCGGGCTCGGCGTGCTCGGGATGAAAACATTGCACAGCTCGTACCGGGTCATCTGGTTCATCTTTTCTGAGGAATCATTCGTCAGGAATCCAAATGAGAACATCTCCTTACGAGGATATTCAACCAGAACGACCTTCTTGAACGATATCTTATCACGGCTGAAAAAAAACAAGGCGATCTCTTTGACCGCGGGGTACACCTGTTTAAAAAACGGCAGCCTCAAAAAGAGATTCTCGATACCGCCCTGAATCCGGGCGCCGATAAAACGCTTGGCCAAGAAGCCGATCAGAACGATAAGGGCCACGCCCAAAAGCAAACCGAGACCCGGAACATAAAACCCGAGGGTCTCTTTTAAGACCGGCTGGATGTATTTTCCAAGAAGGCCGTCCGCAAGATTGATCACCCAAATAAAGAGAAAAACCGTTAAGGCAAGCGGCAAGAAGACCACCAGCCCTGAGACAAAATATCTGCGGATCTGCGCCCACATAGCCCCTCCTAAACGTATCACGTGCCTAATAATCCTGCTGATCTACCTTCGTTCCGAACGACTTCGGCCTCTACGACGAAATACTGCTGGCTCCTCTCATTTCTTGAGAGAATACATCATGAGAAGCCCGGCAATGGACACGACGATCCCGAGAAAACCCCGGAAAAACGATACCACATCAGGCCACCACATCAAGATGAGGATCACTCCAAAGACCAGCACCACCAGCCCGGCTACAAACACTGCCTGTGTCTTATCCGCCTTCGACATGGCTTCCTCCTTTATGCCGCCCCCACGATCACGAATGATGGTTTTTCCAACGGTCATGCATCCACATCCATGTTTCAGGATGCGCCCGAACATATCGTTCAATCACGCGGGTCACGCGCTGGACATCATCAACAAGACCTGAATCATCATGCCCCCACTCCGAAAAACCCACATCCGGTTCCACCGCGATCCGGTGCACGTCACCCTCGGGCGGAAGGGAAAAGACCGGCAAAACAGCGGCCCCGGTCCGATGGGCAAACACCACGGGGCTCGCCCCGGTCGCGGCCGGCATCCCTAAAAAATCCACCATGACATGCCCTTCAGCGCCGAAGTGATGGTCCAACAGGACAAACACAAGTCCATTGGCGCGCAGGGCCGCGATCGCACGAGACACGCACTGACGCGGAGGAGCGCTAAAGATCGGTTCCACCCCGAGGCGCCGCATCCAATCCGTGCACAGCTCCGCCAATTTTTCATCACGAGGCCGCCGCATGATAACATGAACGGGATAGCCGCTCTGGGCAAAACGCACCATGAGATGCGGAAAAAACCCAAAATGCCCCGTGACCATCATGGCACCATGCCCCCTGGCGAGGGCGGAGCGAACATGCTCTTCGCCATCGATCCTAAACTTTTCCTCGAGCGAATAGCCCTTACGAACCGAGCAGAAGGCATCCGCCAGGACCAGACCAAAATGGAAAAAACTCGCCTTGAGCAGCACTCGTTTTTGGGCTCGAGACATCGCCTGGCCGTAGACACGGTCAAGATTCCCTTCCCCAATCCTCCGCTGTTTCCCAAAGAACGAATAAAACCCCACCCCGACGATACCCCGCATCACGGCCTTCACCAGCCCATAGGGGGCGTGCCCGGCCAGCCAAAAGACAAAAACAATGACCACCCGCGCGAACGAACGCCGGATTTTTTTCACAAAGTCCCGACGGGCCATGCCTCCCTTTCTATCAGCCCCCACGATCACCGATCACGGGCGCCCACGCCTCGAGCCGCCGCGCGGCCGTCTATGAGGTATGAAGAAGCTCTTTTATTTTGGCGATCATCGACCGGGCGTGAATGGGCTTGGTAATATGCGCCGCCCCGCCGGCCTCCATTTCCGCCTGAATATCATCCGGCGAGTCCTTCGCCGTCAGAAAAAGGACCGGGATCTCTCGGGTCTCCGGGTCCTCTTTGAGTCGACGGCACACATCCCGACCTTTAAGCCCCGGAAGGATCACATCAAGAACGATCAGATCAGGATGCTGGCTTTTTGCCACCTGAAGCCCGCGCTCCCCGGAGGTCGCGGCCAAGACGCTGTATCCGATCGGAAGGAGCAGCCGTTTCAAGGTCCGCTGAATCCCCTCGTCATCATCCACGACAAGGATGCATTTCCGGAGATATTTCAATTCGGGGTGGATCATAAGCCGAATATGATACTGGGCAAAATACAGGGCAATCACAGCCGCGAAGAACAAGGACCCCAAGAACAAGCTCTTCAGGAAGATCGCCTCATCAAACGGCGCGACGCTGATCATCTCAGGAAAGAGGAGCACGACCCAGATCCCGATAATAAAGAAGAGGATGTTCCCATACACAAGGACAAGCCGGCCCCAGGGCCGCCCGACCGCAAGGGCGACAGCGCCACAAAAGAGGATCAGGCACATGACCGACACGGCCAGGGCAGAATGAAAGATCACAGAGATCACCGCCGAGGTCAAATAATAAAAAAATGAGACGGCATATAATAATGCCAGCAGATAACTGATAGTCATAATGCTCCCTGAACGTTTCAGCATGACGTCTCCTTTTTTCGTCTCGTCAGATAAATATTTTTAATAGTAATAGAAAACACACCCCACAGTATACAACCAAAGCAGAGATATGTAAAAACATCTCCGATTTTTGTTATGACGGACAGCCCGGAAAGGGCCACAACCTCGCCCCCCATCTGTCCCGGAATGAAGATGTCCACCCCATCGTCCGATGACAGACGGCGGACCACAGCGCCCGTTGGGTCGATGATCGCGCTGATCCCCGTGTTCGCGGCACGAACAAGGTATCGCCGGTTCTCGACTGCGACAAAAACAGCGGCCTGAAGGTGAAGCCGCGACGCCTTGCTCCGTTTGAACCAGGCGTCATTCGTCATATTCACGAGCCACCGGGCTCCGGCCCGGGCCATGCCCCTCACCACAGGGCGGACCGTATCCTCAAAACAGATCAGGCTCGAGAACGCGGTCGTCCTCGCGCCCGGGGTCGAAAGCAAAAAGACCGTTGACTCATCGCCCGGTGACATGTCCTCGATCGGAACGATCTTATCCACGATGTTCAGCCAAGGCCGAAACGGCACATATTCTCCGAACGGCACGAGATGGAGCTTTCGGTATTCCGCGACATAGTCGCCGCCGGGGTCGATGAGAAGTGCCGAATTATAAAAATGGTCCCCCTCCTGCGTCACCGCGCCGACGAGCATCGATGTCCCGAGCTCCGCGGCAAGCGCGCGCGTCTGATCCGCGAAGGCCTTTTGCGCCTCCCCATACCCAGGGAGAGAGCTCTCGGGCCAAATAATCACGTCCGGCTGATAGCGACCAGCGGACCGTGACAGCCACGCCAGCTTGTCCATCATGCCTTCCCAATACGCCGGGAACCACTTCTCTGCATCAGGAACATTCGGCTGAACAACAGCGACCCGGATACGATCCTCCGACGCCGCGCCACGGATCTGGCGCTGCCAATACATGGATGCGCCAACACCATACACAAGATAAAGACAAATAATCCCTGCCGTCAGAACGGCACACGCTCGCATCTGCCGATCAAAAGTCCGGCGCTGATACCACAGGACCAGGCTTGCATTCACCAAGACAACGATAAACGACACGCCATAAACACCGACGACATCCGCGCCTTGGATCATGACCGGGAGCCGATATTGACTGTGGCCCCAGAGCCCCCATCCGAACCCCGAAAAAATATGGGCCCGAAGGTATTCTGTCACGACCCAGCCCGCGGCAAGGAAGATCGCCCGTGTCAACGGATGCGGGACGACAAGGAACCGTGACCCCCAGGCAAAGAGCGCGGGATACAGGGCAAGATACGCGATAAACACCACCATCCCCACGGACGTGACATGGCCGATCCACCCGAACATCGCGCCCATATACATGAGGCCCCAGCACCAGCCCCAGGCAAAGGCTCGACGAGGCGTAGTGTGTTCAAGGACAAGAAATAGAGGAACAAGCGCGATCCAGGCAAGAAAAAAAAGATCAAACGGCGGCTGCGCCAGGACCCCAAGCACGGCCGAGGCCAAGACGAACAGGGTCTCCCGATAGGCACGCGCCTCGGGCCCACCCCATGCCGCAACAAACCGGGCAAGGAACGACAGCATCCTCTCGCGCAGGCCCTTCCCCTTCATCCCCTCACCCCCCCCTGACGCCTGACATCGTCTATAAACGGTTAGGCGCCGCAACATTTTTTATATTTCTTCCCGCTGCCGCAGGGACAGGGATCGTTTCGGCCGACCTTCTTCTCCTGATGGTGGACCGGCGTGCGCGCCTCCGATGAGGCGGCCCCGACGGAAGATTCCGGAAGGGCGCGGGCTAACGGAGCGGCGCCCGCAGCGGCCTGATCCGAGGCGGCCTCAAGGCTAGAAAAATCACGATGGACAAAATGTTGCGGGACTGATTCAAAGACCCCGCGAAAACGAGGGGGCTGCTCCGGCACCGCCATCCGTAAAACGAGCTCAGCGACCTCCTCATACATCACGTCGAACATGGCCTGAAACATCTCAAACCCTTCCCTCTTATATTCCAAAACAGGATCACGCTGGCCATAGGCGCGCAGGCCGACCCCGCCCTTGAGCTGATCCATGGCATAAAGGTGTTCCTTCCATTTCGTATCAATGGTATTCAAAAAGATCATCTTCTCAAGATGCCGCAGGGTCTCAGCCCCGATGACAGCCTCGCGGGCCTCATACACCTGACGCACAAAGCCCCTGAGGTCCGTCACGATCTCCGCATACGGCTTCTCCATGAGCCGTTCGCGGATATTCGTCAGGTCACACCCGAGCCGTGATTTCATATACAGGAACAAACCATCCCAATCCCACTCGGTGGCCGTCAGCCCTCCATAGAGATATCGCTCCGCCGCGCGGGCCGCTACTTCGTCGATGACCTCGCGCACCCGGTCCTGCACAGAACTACTCTCGAGGATGCTCCGGCGCAGGCTGTAGACCGCCTCACGCTGCTTGTTCATGACATTGTCATATTCGATCAGCTGTTTGCGGATCTCAAAGTTAAATCCCTCAACGCGTTTCTGGGCAATCCCGATCGAACGGCTGATCAACGGGTGCTCGAGGGTCTGCCCCTCCTCAGCGCCGAGCGTCGCCATGATGGCCATAAGGCGGTCGCCGCCGAAGAGACGCATGAGATCATCTTCGAGCGAAATAAAAAACTTTGACGACCCCGGATCGCCCTGACGGCCGGAACGGCCGCGCAGCTGATTATCAATGCGCCGGGACTCATGACGTTCCGTCCCGATGACATGGAGCCCTCCTGCCTCGACGACCTGCGCATGTTCCCGCCGGACCTGATCGCGGAACTGTGCCAGAAAAGCAGCGATCCGGCCCTCGTGGTCAGCATCCGTTTCATCTTCAGCACGCTGTTCATCGGCAAGCGACCGGGCCAAAAATTCGGCATTCCCTCCGAGCACGATATCGGTCCCGCGGCCCGCCATATTGGTCGCGATCGTGACCCCCTGATACCGACCCGCCTGGGCCACGATCTGGGCCTCGCGTTCATGATATTTGGCATTAAGAACCTGATGCGAAATCCCCCGCTGTTTCAGGAGGTCCGAGATCAGCTCGGACTTTTCGATCGAGATCGTTCCCACAAGGACCGGCTGCCCCCGGCGGTGATATTCCACGATCTCATCGACCACGGCCTGATATTTTTCCCGGGCCGTCCGATAAATGCAGTCATCAAAATTCTTTCGTTTCAGCGGGCGGTTCGTCGGAAGGACCACGGTGTCAAGATGATAAATCTCCTTAAATTCTCCAGCCTCAGTATAGGCAGTCCCGGTCATGCCCGCAAGCTTCTCATACATACGAAAATAATTCTGAAAGGTCACGGTCGCGAGCGTCTGATTCTCGCGTTCAATCTTGATCCCCTCCTTGGCCTCGATGGCCTGATGAAGCCCGTCAGACCAGCGACGGCCCGGCATCATCCGGCCCGTGAACTCATCGACAATGATTACCTCACCGTCGCGCACGACATAATCAACGTCCCGCTTAAAAAATTCCTTGGCCCGCAGGGCCTGAAGGATATGGTGACGGTATTCCATCGTCTCCATATCATGCATATTCGGGATCCCGAACCCCCGCGCGCACCGTTCCTCGCCCTGATCGGTCAGAGAAACCGCGCGGCCCTTCTCATCCGCCGAATAGTCATACCCCCGGGTGATATCCTCGATCTCTTCACCCCGATATTTTGCCTCGATCTCATCATTCTCGGTCAGCCGAATCCCCTGCAGGGTCCGGGCGATCTGCTCAGCCTTATAGTACGTGTCCGTCGACTCTTCCGCGGGTCCGGAAATAATGAGCGGGGTCCGGGCCTCATCGATGAGGATGCTGTCGACCTCATCGACCACCGCGTAATAATGCCCCCGCTGGACCATCTCATCGCGGTAACTCACCATATTGTCACGGAGATAATCAAAGCCGAATTCATTGTTCGTTCCGTAGGTAATATCACAGCGATAGGCCTCCTGGCGCTGAGCGGTCGTGAGTCCGTGGACGATCACGCCGACACTGAGCCCCAAGAATTCATAGAGGGGCCCCATCCACTCCCGGTCCCGTCGAGCCAGATAATCATTGACGGTCACGATATGGACCCCCTCGCCGGTCAAGGCGTTCAGATAGACCGGCGCCGTAGAGACGAGGGTCTTCCCTTCTCCGGTGGCCATCTCCGAGATCCCGCCCTCATGAAGGACCATTCCGCCGACCAACTGAATATCATAATGCCGCATGCCAAGGATCCGCCGGCTCGCCTCACGCACCACCGCGAAGGCCTCGGGAAGGATCGCGGTCAAGGTCGCGCGTTTGGCGTCTTTAAAACCTTTTTCGGCCTCCTCGAGCTGGAGAACGAGGGTCTCCCGTTCATCACCCGAAACAGCCGAACGGTATTTCCCCTCGATCTCTTCAAGGAGGGTCCTCTTCGCGGCCACCGCCTCCTGATATCTCTTCCGAAAGTCCTGAGTCCGCGCGCGCAGGTCATCATCCGATAACGCCTGAAGGCCCGTCTCCAAGGCGTTAATCCGCGAGACCACCGCCGCCATCCGCGTCACGACCCTGATCGACGGAAGAGGAAGCTCCTCCGGGACATGAACCGATACGGCAGGATCCAGCCGTTCAATAAGCCGGCGCGCCCGCTTGACCGCAATCCCTCGAATCAAAAACCCCAACATATCGCCCCCTTCGCCAGGTCATCTGACAAAAACCGATTGTATTATTCAGGACGCCACCGTAAAAAAGCATCAATAAAAAGCTCGAGGTCGCCGTCCATCACCCGCTGCACATTGCCGGTCTCGGCATCCGTGCGATGGTCCTTGACCATCGAATACGGATGCATCACATACGAACGGATCTGGCTCCCCCATTCGATCCGCTGTTTCTCCCCATACTCGCGGGTCATCTCCTCTTCTTGCTCCTTCCGGCGTTTTTCATGCAGGCGCGCGCGAAGGATCTTCATCGCCATGGTCCGATTCTGAAGCTGCGACCGCTCGTTCTGGCACTGGACAACGATCCCCGTCGGCAAATGAGTAATGCGGACCGCCGAGTCGGTTGTGTTGACGCTCTGCCCGCCCGGACCCGATGACCGAAAGATGTCGATCCGCAGATCATCCGCCGCGATCTCGATCTCCACATCCTCCTCGACCTCGGGAATAACATCCACCGAGGCAAAGGAAGTATGACGCCGTTTGTTCGCGTCAAAGGGCGAGATCCGGACGAGCCGATGCACCCCTTTTTCACTCTTGAGCAGCCCATAAGCGAGGTGCCCGCTGATCGCGAGCAGCACATTCTTG
>CAYVEC010000022.1:0-28182 GCA_964450385.1 uncultured Planctomycetales bacterium | reverse complement strand
CCGGGTCATCATGACCTGTGCACCTTAATGTCCCAGCATGCGGTCCAGGTCATTCACAGATACCGCCGGATATGTTGAGAACGATATCCCCGTGAGGACCGTAAGGCCCAACGATGCCCGCATCGCGGTCGCGTTGTCCGGCAGCTCTAGGATAAGAGCGCAATCGAGCCCACCGAGAAGCGCATACATGCCGTGGACCTTCCCACCCAATTCGCTGATCAAGGCCACCGCACGATCGGTCCGGTCCCCACTGATCTCTTGAATCGCCTCTGAGGAGTATCTCCCGATCAAAATAAATGTCATGCTGCCTCCTTTTGCTGTCCCTGTTCGTCTGAACCCATCATACGTCCGGCAGAATGAAACTTCAACCAAAAATACCGGGATCCG
This sequence comes from uncultured Planctomycetales bacterium, assembly GCA_964450385.1. Taxonomy (GTDB): domain Bacteria; phylum Omnitrophota; class Gorgyraeia; order Zapsychrales; family JANLHA01; genus JAKLFA01. The sequence goes on along the minus strand of CAYVEC010000022.1, from coordinate 27,795 downwards.
CGCCGCACCCGCAGCTAAACGCTAAACCGAAAATAGATCACGTCGCCATCCTGTACCTCATAATCCTTGCCCTCAAGCGTGACAAGTCCTTTCTCCTTTAAGAGGCTGTAATCCCCGTATTGGGCGAGGTCGTTATACTTATAGACCTCGGCCCGAATGAACCCGCGTTCAATATCCGAATGGATCTTCCCAGCGGCCTTCACCGCGGGTGTGCCCTTTGGAAGGATCCAGGCCCGTGCCTCCTGGGGACCCGCTGTAAAAAAGCAAACGAGCCCGAGGAGCTCCTGACCGGCCTTCGCTAACCGGCCGAGCCCCGGGGTCACGATCCCTGCTGCCTCATAATATTGGGCGCGCTCCTCCACCGGCAGCTCCAGGATCTCGGCCTCAAGCTTGGTGCAAAGCTCCACAACACCGGCCCCCATCTCGGCCGCCCGCGCCCGGATCGGAGCGATCAAGGCCTCGTCCGCCCCGCCTTCATCGGTATTCGCCACATACAACAGGGGCTTGGCGGTCAGGAATTGAAATTCTGCCACGATCTCCGCGGGAAGCCCAAGCTGTCGGGCGGACCGGCCCTGATCAAGCCCCGCGATAATGGTTTCAAGGAGCGCAACTTTGTCCTTCGCCGCCTTTTCCCCGCTCTTCGCGTTCTTTTGAGCGCGCTCGAGCGCCTTTTCCGCCTGCTGAAGATCCGCGAGCACAAGCTCAGTCTCAATAATATCGATCGCCTCTCCGGGATTGACTGACCCTTGGACATTAATGACATCCGGGTCCTTAAAACACCGGATCACATGGCAGATCGCGTCCACCGAACGGATATGCGACAAAAATTTATTGCCCAGCCCCTCGCCCTGGCTCGCGCCCTTGACGATCCCGGCGATATCCACAAATCGGATCCCTGCTGGGGTGATCTTGGCGCTGGCGAACTTTTCCGCCAAAAAGGCCAGCCGCTCGTCAGCCAGCGGCACGATGCCGACGTTCGGTTCGATCGTGGTAAAAGGAAAATTCTCTGCCGCGATCCCCGCACCGGTCAACGCGTTAAACAGGCTGGACTTGCCGACATTCGGCAGTCCCACAATCCCTATCTCCATAACACCCTCTTTCGTGACAAGGCCCCAATTTCCGGACCGATACCGGATCTCTTGACCCAGCCTGATCTGTTCTAAAATGTAACGCCCTTAAATGAAAAACAGTATACAGGAAACCCGGTCATTTGCAATGGAGACGCCGAAGAACGCTCACAGTCCCCGGATGACGCATTACTTCTGCCGAATCATGATCAACATCATCTTGAATTTTTGGACCGCCTTTAAGGCGTGTGGCTTGTTCGCGGGCATGATGATGATCTCACCTTTTTTAACAACCGACGCTTTCCCGGAGATCGTCACCCTCACCCGGCCATCAACAATGTAAACCATAGCGTCAAAGGGAGCAGTGTGCTCGCTCAACCCCTGCCCCTTATCGAAGGCAAACAGGGTCACGGTCCCTGAATCCTTCGCGATGAGCTCCTGGCTCACGATCGCGTCGTCCTGATAATTCACCAGATCAGCGAGCCCTAGGGCGTTGGCCATGAATTTTTTTGCTGTCATCGTTGCCTCCATGATTTGATCATTTTTAAGACTCCGTTAGGCTCACAAGATCCCGAGCGAAAACAATGCTTTTTCGACGATCTCGCGGGCCGCCTTGCCCGATACGTTGTCTCCGCCAGTGATATTGCAGGCAAACGGATACGTCACCCCCTGGCTCTCGGCAAACCCCACAAACCACCCCAGACTGCCGTTCCCCGATGGATCCATGCCCGATCCGGTCTTGCCGTAAAGCGTCCCCTTCTCCGTCTCACGAACGCGCATGATGTCACGAAGGATCGCGACATGTGCCGGGTCAAAGGGTAGGTCACCCTTTAAGAGCCGATTCAATAAGTCGACCTGTTCGTAGGCGCTGATCACAAGGGAGACGGTCCCGGGCCGAGGGAGCCAAAAGATATCGATCCCTGCCGAGATGTCACGGGTGCCATAGCTGATCGCATCTAAAAATTCCTGCATCCGCTTGGCACCAATCTCTCGGGCCAAGATCTGATAGGCCGGTACGGATGACACCCGAAAGGCCTCACGCAGGGTCAGGTCCCTGTTCCATCCTTCAATAGCCCGTGTAACCTTATCCCATCGATACCACGGGGCGTCCGGATCCTGGATAACCCCAAGCTCCAGGCCGATCAGAGTATTGTAAATCTTAAAGGTCGAGCACGGCGAGAGTCGACGGGCGCTGAGGCCGGGATCGCGGTCTATGACCTCACCCGATGACGAGTTGAGGATCACGAGCGCGGTTTCATACGGCCCGGTCAGCATCTCATCGCTGGCGCCAGCCCCACAAAACAGAACAGCAGCGATGAGTAGACTCCCCACACGGCCTATTCGCGCGATCCCTTTAAGATGCATACGGCTCCTTTGTTATTTTTCCTGCGCGCCCGCAGGCGCCGATTCCTGCTCGGAGAGAATACGTCACGATCACATTAGGCCGGCAATTTTTTGATCACCCGAGCAGGATTTCCGGCCGTGACAACGCTCGGTGGTACATCCCGTGTGACAACCGAGCCCGCACCGATCACGCTTTTCGCCCCGATCGACACCCCGGGGCAAAGAATAACCCCGCCCCCGATCCACACGTGGTCTCCGATCGTGATCGGCCGGCCATATTCCTGCCCTTCATCACGTTTCCTCCAGTCGATCGGATGCGCCGCTGTATAGATCTGGACATTGGGTCCGAACATGACGGATGAGCCGATCGTTACCCTGGCCACATCTAAAATCACACAGTTAAAATTAAAATAGACCTGATCTCCCAATTCGATATTCTTCCCATAATCACAATAAAACGGCGGCTGAAGCCACAACCCTTTGCCGCTTTTGCCAAAGAGCTGTTTGCAGATCTTGAGCCGGTCGCCGGTTTTGACGTCGTGCACCGATGCGTTGAGCTCATCCAACAAGACGCGCGTGGCCCGCCGCATCCACACAAGCTCACGGTCATTTGGGTCATAGAGATCGCCGGCCACCATTTTTTCGTATTCGGACATCTGCCGAGGCATGGTTCCTCCTTGGATTTGCGGACCCCGTATTAACCGCGTATTACGGGTCGATTAGACCAATGTAATAATCACCAAACCATCCGTCTCATCTCTTCGTCAGGCACATCCATGCCTCCCCGAATCATCCTTCCCTACTTAATCTTAGAAAATTTTTCGATTTTATCAATAAGTTCCACGGCACACACATCCGCAACAATTTTATTGGCGCCTGCGGAATAATGCGCCGGGATCAGAACATCTAACTCGACTTGGGTTGCCGCCTTCTCGAGCAGGGCAGACTGCGGGTTAAAAATATCGCTAATTTTTTTTGCCTCATCAAGAAAGTGATTGCTTTTTATACGCAGATTCCATCGGGCCGGCAAAAACACCACAAAAAATTTCGCGCCGGTTGATTCAACCTCCTCTTTAAATTTTCTGATAATCGCCAAGCTCAACAGTTCAGCATCGGCGAGGGGAACGAAATCTTTTCGCAATATTTTTTGATCGATGAATGACCACACGAATCCGATCAGCCGGCTTTTCAAAACCATCCTCTCCGTATACCTAGTATCATACCAGTGTTCATATTTCAAATTTTCCCAACGAGCAAAATCCCTGATAACCGCCATCATTTCATCAGGCGCCGGCGTCGGGGTGTTGACGAGTTTGAGCTCGTTATTTTCCAGAATAAAACGCGGCTTAAAAAAAGGGATTCCCGTTCTCGGAAAATACACGGGCCTGGCCGTATTAACATTTCGACCGATATTCTCCATCTGTAAACCAAAGATCACAATCTGAGGCTTATATCGAGATCCACCAGTCCGCCACCTGAGCAAGGCCTGATCCATTCCATAACCGCCCACACCAAAATTCAAGACCTCGGCATTCACTCCGCTGCTTCTTAAATTCTCTTCCAAAAAATAACCCCATGTCTCGCGAAATGGAACCCCATCCCCATGCGTAAAGGAATCGCCGAAGATGGCGATCCGCAGCACATCCGGATCCGGGGCGTCCGAGACGACGGAATCGGTGATCTCGGACCGAATCCCATCGCTATTGTAGCGGTAGTTCCCACTTCGTGACTCACCGTGCGGCCTTGGGACCCAGCCCAGCACGGGATCATACTGGATACAGTTATTTTTGAACGCGCGGTATGTCTCAATGCCCTTGGTCCATTTGTGAAGCGGCAGGCAGTAGGGATAGCAGCGCAACGAGCGGACATAAAAATTCCCGTCGATGTCAGAGCGCCCAATGAGGCGAACCCAACCCTCACCGATGAGGAAGGCCATGAATGAACCGGCCAGAACAAGGGACAACGCCACGATTCGTTTTCTTTTCATATCACCGCACGAGTTGAAGGGATAGGGGATAATTTGGCAGAACCATTGATCCTCCTGGCTTCAATGGGAAGCCGACATTTTTTCGTGATGAGTCACACTGTCAGAAAATTTTTTATCAAGCCTAAAGACCCAATCGGGTTATTCCTTGAGAAAAAAACCACGGCATCAGCGCCAAAATGATCAAAAAAAGGCCAGTCACCACCCCCCAAAATTTTGTGTAACTCCGTATCGTATCGCCATCGATCTCAACAATATCCAAATCCACAACTTGAAAAGTAGATCGACGGAACCATCCGACGGCCCTGCAATTTTTCCCGATCATCCTTGCGGCGTTACCTAGACCGAAAATGATATTTCCAACGAGCGGGATGATCGATTCATAATTAAGGTAGATCAAACAACCCGATCGGTCCTGCATTTTGATATCTTCGCCTAAATAACTTCCGGCGTCTGCTTTGCCAATAATATTCCCCTCAAGTTCCACGTAGCGCCCGGTTAATGGATTCGCATAGGGATCCTGCATGAGCTCAAATACCGTGGTCTTTTCAGGTATTCCTCCGGGCTGCTGAAACATATATAACCCCACAGCAAGAAGACTCAGCCCGAATAATCCGATCGATATGGGGTACTGCGACGGGTTAAACGCCATATAGACAATGCCTGAAAAGAGCGCTAAAAAAGGCAGCGCATACATAAAAATCCCGGTAATAAAGCCGCTATACAAACGCCCCCGATTCAGGGCCGCCCCCTCCTGCGCGACTTTCTCAAAATCGAACAGCGGTGTCCGATGCCTTTCTTTAGCATAGTTCGAAAGAGCCCGTATCCTCTTCCCCGTTAAGGGATGAGTCGAATGAATTTCCAGAACGGCGGCCCATGGACTATAGATGTCAAAAAGAAAAACCTTGGAAATATCTTCTGCTGCGTGCCCTTGCGTCTTATTCATAACAATTTTGAATGTCGTGCCCAGCGATTGCGCCGCCTTGAAATCATAAATTCCCATGACCCGTGTCGATGCGAGCAATCGTTGCGTGGACGCGGTGTCCACTTCCGAGGCGATGCCATAGGCGATTTTGACCAGCGCCATTGACAGGGCATCCGGGTTGCCCGTTGCCTCGGCAGAGAACCGATCCGCTAAATATTCTCGTGTCCGCGACAAATATAAAATTAAATACGAGCCGATCATGTAGAACACATACGCTATCGCCCCGATGATCGGGGTAAGATCATTCTTTCCGTTTCGCGAACTTCTCCGATGTTTCATAAAATTATGATGTATTTCATATAAAACCTGCAACAATGTCGCCGCGATCGTCATAACGATAAAATCTTTATTGACGATATGGCCGATTTCATGGGCAATGACTGCTTTTTGTTCCGCGGTGTCCAAATATTTAAAGATCCCTTCACTGATAACAATCCGCGCGTTCTGGTGAAATGACCCATAACAATATGCGGTCGGATTATTATCGTGAATGATCCGGATCTGAGGGATCCGGATGTTATTCTTCGCGCATGTTGATTCAATAAACGCGGCAACATCACTATGCCTATTTTTGAATTCGTCAAACGATACGCGGCTAACCTTATAAAATATTTTTTGCAGTAAATCCATCATATAGGGACTGATTAACCACGACATCACGTTGGTTCCGATGGTCAGACTCACAAGGACCCAGATATCGACAGCTCCGGCCCAAAAAGCGATGAGATAGATAATGAAAAAAACAAAACTAGCGAGGATCCCAAGGGTATACGTCGAAGCAAACAATAAGTTTAATCCCATCGAACACCTCCTTAAAATTGATCGCTTGCCATTCGCATCAGGACATCGATATATCCCATCCACATACGAATCGTACGCATCGCACTCTTCGGACGCATCCGCGCAAGCTCGCGGTCATTGACATCATCAAGATCGCCCACCAGCATTTTTTTGTATTCAGACATCTGCCGGTCCCATCAGATCTTGGGCTCATTTCCGTCATTACAGTCATGAGGACAATTACAGTGGTTCTCGGGATCCTCGCAGACCCCATCACCACAGGCCGCGCAAAAATAACCCCCTATCAGCGGTTCACAAGTCATCGCATCAACGGCATAAATGACCGTTAACCCGTCACAGCAGGCATCCGGGAGCCCGCTGCCAACCGCGGCGCCTTTAGGAAAGCAGTCCGAAACCTTCTCCCCAGCTGCGGTCTCGGCACCGGACCACACATCACCTTCGGCAGACATGATCTGCCGGAATGTGCACCCCATCCCCCCGCGAGCCGACGGGAGATCCATGTCACAGAAAAGCGACGCGGCAATCTGATCAACCGGGACATAAAGAAAAAGATCGAAAAGGGTCCCGGCCGCCGGGCACCCGGCCTCGCCAGATGACGATATGATCTTGAGCCTCGATGCCGGACCCGTATAAATAAATTTTCCCGGTAGAAGCGGGTCATATTTTTGATCGGCCTGATCGCTCGGTTGACAGTATTCATCAGATGGACAGGCGTCGGCCACAAAGCCCATTTCCAATGTTGATTGCAGAATAGCGGCGCGCACCTCACGGCAGGACACTGAAACCTCGGACGCGAGGGCCGACGAGATCGGCAACATCAATGCGATCACAAATCCTATGATTTTCAATTCCGCCCTCCTTTTAAAATGCGTGGCCGGACCTTTTAAAATCAAAGCGCGATTTACAATCCACCTCTCCGCTTTGGGCGGGCGAGATCTCGCCGTTTTTCGCAAAGCGAAAAATGGCGGGTAGTTGTGGACGGTAGGCGAACCCTACAACTACCTGAAATACAGCTACTTGTACCAATCTACCGAAAACGAGGCATTGGTTGGCGGATATCCTTAGGCGAACCCATCGATACTACGCTACCATAACCGAATATTCTTTATCACAGAACTTTTGAAGTAATATGTTTATTTCAAAAATCCTTTTAAAACAAACATCAACGTTACAAAACCATTGATTACTAGGCCAATTATTGCAAGAACCATGACAGCCGTTTTCTTCTCTGTCTTTTTCTTTTCTTTTAAAATAGCATTTGCACCCAAAGCTAAACCAAAGACTGGGAAAACCACTGGAACCGCACTTATCAGACTCAGGCCCCCAAGAACTAATGATATTATTGCTGACACCATAGAAACACCTCCTTCTTTTGTAATCTCGTTTAGTCCGAATTGCCTTTTTAGGGTTCGCGTCCACGACAACTCAGGCTAAAACTGCCACCTGTTATCGACGGACGGTTCACTTCAAAAAACTGGCGGGTAGTCGTGGACGGTAGGCGAACCCTACAACCCCTTGAGATACCGCTACTTATAAAAATTCATCGCAAACGCGGTATGGGTTGGCTCATCGCCCTAGACGAACCTATATTCAATAAACCTACAAAAACCAAAAAACTGGCGGACTCAGTTCCATGCTACGATTACGTTATTTAGAACTTCTATGGCCGCCTTCTAATTTATTCTTTTCCATCCACCCGGCAAATCCATGCCTCTGGCTTTAAACAGAATTATATTCTTTTGTTTGCACAACTCCTCAAGACTATTTATCATCTCTTTCTCGTCCGCAGAGTATGCATCGGGATTCGTTACAACTACCCAAATACCATTTTCCTGTACTATTTTATCCTGCGTCAAAAATACGTCAATTAAGTCTGCGGGGACATCAACAGATTTCTTTTCACCATTAAATCCTACGCTATACATAAATCTGCCTGAAATCCCACCAACAACTTCTTTAGGCCCAAAATGAACGACAAGACCTTTCTCTCGAAGCGGCAGGACATTTTTGGGTTCTGGCATCTTTGAATTCAAATCCTTGATAAACTCAGATGGCACTTGCCCGCGAATGCTTTGAAGATAATGGACATCCTTCCATGCATTTTCGTATTCGCCTTTATAAAAATATGCGGCTGCACGATTAAAATATGCGTCCCCAACATTAGGATTTATTTCTATTGCTTTACCGTAATCTGAAATAGACTTGTCAAATTCCTCCTTAAATGAATACGCCATTCCTCTGCTGAGGTAAGCATCCACTAGTTTGGGATCCAATTCAATTGCTTTACTAAAATCCGCTATAGCGAGGTCCATCTCGCCTTGGCCTTTTCCGTATAGAAGGCCTCTATTATTGTAAGCCATGGCAAATGAAGGATTGATCTCGATAGCTTTATTATAATCAACTAAAGCGCTATTGATGTCCCCTTTTAACCAAGAGGCTAGTCCTCGATCATTAAAAGCACTGGCATTTTGAGGATCTAGCTCCAAAGCCTTATTGATCTCCGCTATAGCTTTATCAAATTGCCCTTGTTGCCCATAAGACTCTCCGCGATCCAAATAAGCCTGAACCTGATCGGAAGAGGCACTTGCTGTCATAGGTAACAAAACACAACAAATTACCCCAAGGACTATCCCTGCTTTTATGTTCTTCATTCGGAATCCTCCTTCATTTGTTCGAAAATAGTTCTAATCCCCTTCTGCGAAAGCCAAAACTAACTACGGCTCTCGTAGGAAGGGTTCACCAAAAAACTGGCGGCGCCCTCTGAAGCTGTTGGCTTCAGAGGACATCCGCCATTCTTTTCAAAATATGCGATAACCTTCCCCCTTCGGGCTTGAAGGTTATCGCGTGAGGAAGAATGGCGGAGAGGGAGGGATTCGAACCCTCGGTGGACTTACGCCCACAACGGTTTTCGAGACCGCTACCTTCAACCACTCAGACACCTCTCCGCGTGATCTATTTCTCTGTGTTGCCCAGCAGGACCGCCGGCAGGACATCAAAAGGACCCTTAGTATAATCGCTCGTCCCAACCCGGTCAAGCCCCTTATTTCACCCGTGTCACGATCCGGTCCGCGCCATACACCGGCCGCCACCCCTTCACCTCGTCATAGCTATCCGCCGCCGGATCAACACCGGCCGTATTCCCGCGAATCACCCCGTCATCCGTGATCCCAAACTCCACCCGCGGGGTAAGCCACCGGATCGGCGAGGCCGAGATCACATACCGTCCGTCCGGATACCGCTGGAGGTCATAAAAATATCCGTTAACGATCCGGGCCCGCAGGCGGGCAAGATCGAGGCTGAAGCCCTGATCCCCGGATGTCAGGGAGGCCTCGGGCATGTCCGCAAGCGAAAAGACCCTGGTTCCGGCCATGGCCTCAGCCGCCGCGACGTACCTCTGCGCAGCCTCGACAAAAAAAGCAGCCTGCCGAAATTGATATTGTTTGACGGACGAGAAGAGGACGATCGCGACGGCGAGCAGGGCCGCAAGCCCCACTGCCCATTGAAGCGACTTTTTGTTTTGTCGGATCCCATTTTTCAGGGTCATGAGAAAGGCCGTCATCCTTACACCACCTCGGCGAGGGCACCCACCACTCGCTGATCAATCTTCTGGCGCAGATCGCGCAAATGCGACAGGGCCTGCTCGCGGGTAAAGGCCGCCCGATAGGGCCGCGCCGAGGTAAGGGCGTCATAGATATCCACGACCGCAAGGATCCGGGTGAGCAGATTGATCTCCTCGCCCTCCAGGCCATCAGGATACCCACTGCCGTCGAGTTTTTCGTGATGATGACGGATGATATCGCAGAGCCGGTGAAGGGACGCGATCGGCCGGATGATCCCCTCTCCGATCTCGGTGTGTTTCTTCATCATCTCCATTTCATCCTGGGTCAAGGGGCCGGGCTTAACGAGGACACGATCCACGACCCCAATCTTACCGATGTCATGGAGTTTCGCCGCATCCCGTAGCAGGTCCAGATCACCGGCCGGGACATCGAGCCGCTGCGCGACCCGCACAACAAGGTCCGAGACACGATCGAGATGCCCGCGTGAGAACGGGTCCTTCGCCTCAACCGCCAAGGCCAGCGCGGAAATGATTTCAAAATACGTTCGCTCCGCGCTCGCGTTCAACCGGGAATTCTCAATCGCGACCGCGGTCTGAAGCCCGATGTTAAAGATCAGCTCCGCCTCCTCATGGGTAAAGGGGGCCTCTGTCTTTTTCCCCGAGACAACGAGAACCCCGATCACCGCCTCATGCAAAAGGAGCGGACTCGCCATGGCCTGACCCGAGATCAGGGATGCCAATGGGTCGTTTTTTTGAACACGGCTGAAGACTGATGTCTGGCGGGAGTCAACGACCTCCTGCAAGAACGTTCTCGACAGCTCGATATTCTGAAACCCCCGGACATCGATCTTTTTTCCATGGGTGGTCTTCAGTTTCATCGTCGATGTATCCGCCTTCAACAGAAACAGGAACCCCTCCTGGGCATCCAGCGCCGATGTCAGGGTCTCGATAATGAGGAGCAGGAAATTATCGATATTCTCCAGGGTCGCGATCCCTTCACTCACCCGGGCCAAGACCGCCTGCAGAGTGCGTTTAGCCAGATCAAGGTTGCGGATGTTCTCCTCCAAATGCGATGTGATCTCATTGAATGACTGGGTGAGCATAATGATCTCGTTCGAATCCGCGGCCTTGCCTTCGGCGGGCGTGTTCGACCCGAGCATTTCAACAAGGGTCATCGCGTTCTTATTTGTCACATTCACGAGGTCGGCGAGGAGCTTTCGGAATGAGAAAAAACCGACCGCGACACCAAGGACGACAAAGGTGAGAACAACACTGAACTGATCTTCAGAAATAATGACCATCCCGTGCTGACGCAGTTGCAGAAAAAAATAATACAAAACCCCAAGCGGGAGGATGGACATGACAAAGTAGAGGATCGAAAACTTCCGAAGGATCGAGGCGTTTTCAAACGAGGTTAAATTGATTTTTGGGATCATGGTCTGTCTCCGCACCCAATTTAACATCTATATCATTATACTAATAATATATCATGCAGGAGACGCGAAAAAAAAGGTAAATATCGTTTTTTATCCCAGGCTCCCTTATCCGGAGGAACGCATCATATAAAACAAAAATGTCAGCGACAGCAGGACAATGAAACCTACGCACATGAACCCAATGATCTGCTCATCTTCGATAAAGGAAAAGCCCATAATATGGGCAATAATGATCACCGGAAAAACAATCAGACAGGCAAGGACGATCCATTTAAAAGCTACCGCGATGTATTTCATAACCTCTGCTTTCTCCCAGCTGTTGGTCTCCCGTGTCCAGACATAAAAATGGCGGAGAGGCAGAGATTCGAACTCTGGGTGGGTTGCCCCACAACGGTTTTCAAGACCGCCGCTTTCAACCGCTCAGCCACCTCTCCGCAAACAGCCCAACATCCCGCACATCCCCATAACAGACCCTTAAAAGCGAATATTTATATCAAACTTTCTCGTCTGTGTAAAGGATGAAGTGCGTTTTTCACCACGGATTAAACCAGGCGGGTCCAACAGAGGTGATAGAGCTTTTGGACCCGATCGAGCGAATCTTGAAAGAACGATGGGAATGAGAAGTGCGGGAAATTCAGCGCGACCAAGCCCGCCACAATGAGGAGGCTCACCGAATAGGAGAGCACCATGATCCAAAAGTAGTGCCCTCGAAGGAGGTCGTCCCCGTCTTCGCCAAGAAGCTGGGCGGTCATAATGACATGAAGAGCAAATGAGAACCCCACCCCGGCCACAATGAACGGTTCAAGCTGGGTCATGGTGACAAAGGCCTTGAGGATGTAAAGCAATAAGAGCAGGAGCACGGTCCCGAAGGGAACGATCTTGGGCAGGACATCGATGAGCTCCGCGGAAAAATTAAAAATCTCGGTAAGCACGTGTTGGCCGAGATCATAGAGCTTGCGCGGGGTCCAGACAAAAAGATGACAGACCGTATAGACGAGCACTCCAGCCTGAAACCAGTCGAACAGCCGCCCCATGCCTTCCAGCTCTTTCAAGAAGGCGGCCGTAAGCCCGATCACCACCGGGACCATGAGCACCGCTAAAATGAACTTGATCACACTCCAGAGTCCGCCGCGCATCGCTACCTACCTTTATCACTTCCTTTTGATCGTATCACAACCGCCCAGATACGGCCTGAGCACCTCCGGCACAACGACCTCGCCTGCCGCGGTCTGATAATTCTCGAGGATCGCGACCATGACCCGCGCCAGGGCCAGCCCCGAGCCGTTGAGGGTATGCACAAACTCCGCGCGTTTCTGCCCCTTGGGCTTAAAACGGATATTCGCACGCCGGGCCTGAAAATCCTCAAAATTCGAACAGCTCGACACCTCAAGCCACTGGCCCATCCCGACGGAATACGCCTCGAGGTCATAACACTTCGCCGCGGCAAAACTCAGGTCCCCGCTTGCGAGCATCAGGACCCGGTACGGCAGGCCGAGCCGCTGAAGGATCGTCTCGGCGTTCCCGACGAGCGATTCGAGCTCATCATACGAGCGGTCTGGATGGACGAATTTCACCATCTCGACTTTGTCGAATTGGTGGACCCGGACCAACCCCCGGGTCTCTTTCCCGTACGAACCCGCCTCCCGCCGAAAACATCCGGTATAGCCGGTATAGGAGATCGGCAGGTCCTCTTCGGCAAGGATCTCGTCCCGGTGAATATTGGTGACAGGCACCTCAGCCGTTGGGATCAGCCAGAGATCGTCATCCCGGCATTTATACATATCCTCAGCCATCTTGGGGAGCTGACCAGTTGCGGTCATGGACGCGGTGTTCACAACAAAAGGCGGTAGGACTTCGGTATACCCGTGTTCCGAGGTGTGGACATCGAGCATGAAATTATAGAGCGCCCTCTCGAGGCGCGCCCCCATGCCGGTGAAAAGAATAAAATTCGACCCGCTGATCTTTGTCGCGCGTTTAAAATCGATGATCCCCAGAGATTCGGCTAACTCAATATGATTTTTTGGAGAAAATCCGAACGACGGCGCCTCCCCCCACGACCGGACCACGGCATTCGCGTCAGCCCCTCCGACCGGCACGCTCTCATGAGGGATATTCGGGATCGTGAGAAGCACCGCCTCCCAGGCCTCGTCAATCTGCCGGCGCGACACCTCCAATCGGTCGATCTCGGTCTTGATCGTCCGCATCGCGGCGATCGCCTCGGCCGCATCCTCCTTGGCCTTGAGCCGCGCCCCGATCTGTTCCGAGGCCCGATTCTGTTCGGCCCTCAATTCATCAACACGGGTCACGATCTCCCGACGCTGCTTGTCAAGGGCCAGCATCTGATCCACATCGATCGTCACCCGTTTGGCCGCAAGACCCCGGCGGAGACGATCCGTCTCATCACGAATGATTCGCACATCTAGCATACGTCACGACTTCCTGTTCATGGGTGAACGAGCGCGTTCCTAAACCTCATCGGTGAGCACGGTCGCGGCCGCCGCGACATCATCAAGGATTTCCTCGACCTGATGGATGAGATCACGGCCGCTGATCGGCTTGGACAGATATTTCTCAGCCCCGGCCTCAAGACACTCAAGGATATCTTTGGGATTCGCGCTGCCGGTTAAAAACACGATCGGGATATGCCGGGTCTCCTGATTCTCCTTCAGCCGGCGGCAAAATTCCTTGCCAGTTACCTGCGGCATCATATAGTCCGAAAGGATCAAATGCGGCTCGATCCTCGTGAGCATTTCAAGGGCTGCTACCGCGCCATCGGCCTCATGAGTCGCATATCCAGCCCGCCGCAGGGTCTTCACGTACATCGCGCGCTCCGAAGGGCTGTCATCAACGACAAGGATCCGCGTCTCTTTTCGCTTATTCAGATCAGGCTTTAAACCAAAGATCCTTTTAATAAACCCCAACATAGATGCTCCTTATGACGAGATTATATCAAAAAGGCCTTTTTGTGCACACGAAAAGTTAAAATTTTTAGTTCGTCACATCAAACGATCATATTTCTTTTCCTTCTGGCCACCCAAGCGGCCGCCGTGCCACTCACAAGGAGCATCAGCGTCGCGGGCTCTGGCACAGTTGTTCCGGCGGTTCCAAAATCAACCACCCCAGGCGAAAAGACCTGACCCGAGCCGATCGATGACGAGGCGACCCAACTCGAGTCACGCCGCGGCTCCAGCCGCACGATCGAACGGTCCTGACCTGCCTCAGCTCCATAGACCACCAGATCGATCACCCGGCCCTCGGCATCAGTAAGCACGACCGTGTCCCCGGTATTGTTCAACCCTAACCCACCTGTTGACGCCGTGTACCACAGGCTCGCTGAGGGATCGATCACGCCACCGCCAAAGACCACACAGGCCCCGCCGCCAGGCAGGAGCATGCGATCATGAAAAACATGTCTTACCTTCAGGGCGTCCGAAATTGACCACCCAGTCAGATCAACCTCATCGGCCGAATGGTTATAGATCTCAACAAATTCATCCTCAGCCCCTAATGCTACCCCGTCACCGTTCGCATCACCGCTGATCCCGGTAGGCGGATCCGCCAAGATCTCACTGAACATCACAAAGGCCTCTGCCCTTGCCGACACCATGATAAGACCGATACAAACACCGAACCCCGCCCCCACAACCTGACGCCATCCTTTTTTGATTGATACCATACCATGACCTCACGCACGGGGATATTGTTTGTCTAAGGGGATGACCGTCACCAGCCCTTATTCAATGTCAGCAGACACAACGGCCCCTCGGGCGTTAAAAAGGAATTTGAACGTCCGGCCATCCTGCCGATCATGATAGATCCATGTTTCACCCCCTTCCGTCTGAACGATCTCGTCCGGGCTCCCCCAATCCATCCGGACCCGCATTTTTGAGGCCCCGGAGACCATGTAATGACTGGTTTTTTGATAATCAGAAAAAAGCCGCCCGCTCCCTGGCACCAGCCCGCATCCAGACCCCACCATCAACACCACAACCACAATGAACATCCTTACCATAGACACCTCCTTTTTCCCTTTGATTCATCATCCCACTAGAATGGGTGCTGCACCATATGCTCCTGAAAAATTTCCGGACCTCGGCCATGCGCCTGCAAGGCCCCGATCCCAGTCGCTGAGCCGGCCAGGCCACCCACAAAATAAACGGGATTCATGTGCGGCCCAAGCACATTACTGAAATCAAAGACATGGGTTGAATGCCGAACCCCGCTTGACTGAATCCCAGCGAGCGCAGCTGATAAGAACATCCTCGCCTGGCTGATCTGGGTACTCATAAAACCAGCCCGGTTAATAATCGTCCGCTGGTCACGCAGCCCTAAATTCATCATCACATTGCCCGCGATGATCCCACCCTGGCTATACCCGACAATCTGAATATTTCGCAAACCCAACATTTTATTGGCGATCTGCCGCGATACCGAGTCCGTAAACAACAGCTTGGCGAGCGAGGCCTCGGTAAGGTCCGCGATCATACTTGTTGTCGGATTAAAGGCCAAAACATCGGCCCCGGACTCCCATGCCTGGGATAGGGCTCCGTTTGCTCCTTCGAGAGACGTACTCATGCCATTCACGAACACAGATTCATTATCGCGGATAAAATCCCCTGCCCCGTCTTTCCGGTAAATCCCGAATCGCTTCTCATGCGCCCAATCCCGCATCCCAAGCCCGATGTGCCACGCCATATATGCCGTACCGGCAGCCATGGACGCCGTCTGGAGAGCCGATGCCCCATCAGCCCACCCAGCCGCGTTGGACACCTGGGCGGCGAGACCTGCCCCAGACGAAACATGGAGGAGTCCGCCGAAGGCCCCGAACTGGGCAGCCGGCGTTGCCAGCGTCCATCCCGACAACGCCCCCATCACCGTCCCCCACGCCACACTCTTAAAACGAACATCACCGGTCGCACGCTCGGACGCGATTGCTGCGCTGCCACCGCCAATTAGGGCCCCGGCGATAATCGCGACCGCCAGCCATGGCAAGTTCCCGGATGGGTCGGTGTAGTTGATCGGCGCGTTATAAACATATGAATAGCGATTTAAGGCCTGGGACGACGCGAGCGACGGGACGCTCATATCCGGACTCATGAACCGGCCCAGGACAGGATCATAAAACCGGCTCTTGTAAAAATACATCCCGGTCTCAGGCTCGAAATGCTGATCATTAAAATAATACCCCTCCCCCTGCGCATATCCGCTGTCCGTCCCGGCAAATTCACCAAAGGGTCGATAGGCAAATCGATGCAACAGATTCCCTGATCCATCCGTCTGAAGGTCGACGGACCCTAAATGATCCGGATGATAAAACACCGTTTGATCACCGATGACCGACGCAATGCGGCGGCCCGCCAAAAAGATATGACAGCGATCCCCTTCAGCGCTTCGCTCATAAAAATTCCCGACAAAATGTGTCGTGATATCTTCTGACCCACCCTGTGACGTAAACAACTCAGGAAAGGCGAGCCCGCTCGCGATCCCCGCGATCGCCCCTTTCCGGCCCCGTGTCGTCTTTGAGACAAGTCCGTTCTCAGCGTCATACTCATATTCTGCCACGGATTCCCCGGACCTCACAACGCGCCGGAGGCGCTGGAGCCGATCAAATTCAAACCGGTCCTCGATCCCGTTCTGCTCGCGCGCCACCATGTTGCCGTTCCCATCATACCGGAACACCCCTCCATCATCACGCGACGTGACCGCATGAGCCCCGGCCCCGTTCTCGCCATATCGATAGCCGACGCCATCTTTATGAATCATGTTCCCCGTTGCATCATAACCGTACGTCTGCCGCCCATATACCGAATCCTGATTCCCAATGAGACGGTTTAAATGATCATAAGAAAAAGCCTGCATCCTTCCTGTCACCCGGTCATCGATCCGAACAATATTCCCCACCCCGTCATACGTGTAGGCGACATTCTGAAGAACCTGTCCCCCCGGCCCCTTCGTAACCATCCCCGTTAATCGCTGCGTTGGGTCATCATAAGTGTACGAGATGATCGTGTCGTTGCCATACCATATGCTTTGGACCTGCCCGAGCGGTGTATACGTGATGTCCTTTACATACAGCCGCATTGTTTCTAAATGATGATCCGACGTAACGTCGATCACCATCTCAACGTTCTCCCGATCGATCCCATCCGAGACCTCGATCGGAAGAGAATACCGCCCCATCGCCTGCTGTTCAGCCGGCCAGCGGAAGGCGGCCCGGACATGCCCCGGGCCAAGATCTGTTTCAACATCAAGAGAGCTCCCCCGCGGCATCTCGCTCGTAATCGGCCGCGTCAGCTGAATCGGATCACCGTCTTCATCACGGATGTCGATATAAGCCACGAGATCCTCCCCATCGCCTGTCACTCGTGACGGACACTCGATGACCGGTCGATGATTCGGGCGCAATGTCTGATACTCGTAATCAACAAAATCCCAACCATCACTCGCACGATACCATAATCGAACAAAGACCCGGCCCTCTCGCCGGCTTACGACCGCATCAGCCGAGGACACCCCATCCGTTTCGATCTCCGCAAGATCATGCTCGCCAAGCGCCGATCCGATCCAGAGCCGATACTCAGTGACCCCTGTTCCCGGCACCCACGTAAAATGAACCGTTTCGTCCGGCAGCGTCACCCCGGGAGCCGGTGCCGTCATGACCGGGACCTCGGCCGCGCGGTCCCAAAAAATTGTGTTGAACATATAATCACAATATTCCAATTTCGTCCTTCCTTCCAGATAAGAAAAAAGACGAACATAGACCGGTTTCCCGTCGAGTACAAGGCTGTCTGGAAGCGTCATCTGTGTCACCCCAGGATCGACCCAGTCTCGAAAAATCCCTGCCCCTCCCCGTACCGGCCATATCATCAAATAATTCTGCCGCACCCCCCGGCCGGGCGTCCATTCTAATGAGAGCGTTCGATGTTTAAGAACCGTTCCGGTTTCGGGTTTTAATAAGAGCGACCTCTGGGGGCTGCCTTCAGGTGAGCGGATCAAAAAGACATACTCTCGGGATTCCATGCCCTTCGCGATAAATGAATTCAACCGGACATAGATCCTATCTAAATTCGGCCACGCGGTATCACATGTATACGAATTTTTCATCGTGACAATCGAGTAGAGGTCATACCCTCCGGGGAATGAGCCGATCTCGAATTGATACATTTTTACACTCTCGCCTTTGTCCCATGTGAACGTCACGGGTTCGGAAAAGATCGTTGAACCCGGCGCTGGCGAGACCAGTTCCGCGGCGCGGCCGATGACTGCCGCATGTGCGGTCCCGCACCCCATGACCTGCCCGAACCACAACCCCGTGTTAAGAAAAAACACTTTTACCAGCCGCAAGAGCCGATGCAGTGACGCCCGGGGATGCGATGAGGCCTGGCCCTTATTCTGCTCAAAGGCATCCGGATGATCAGCGATCGCCTTGAGACGTCCTGCGTTATCGTATAAATAATAAATCACCATGCCGTTCGGATAGACCAACTCCGTTAAATTGTTATAACCGTCATACCGCCGCTCGATCTCATACGCACGACCATCGATAACCTTCACGGCCCTGGTCTGACGGCCCTTCACGTCATAGTCAAAACTCACCTCACCATCCATCCCATATTCGATCTTCCCCAACCGGGAGAGGCAAGGCTCACCCTGACCGCAGACATCATAGATATAGCGAACCGTTTCTCCCGTGTCATCTGAGCGCCGCGTGACGCGCCCGAGAGGATCATACTCAAAAAGAACCTCACCTCCGACCGCATCTTGCTGGCCGATGAGACGTCCCTTTCGGTCATACTCATATGCCCAGCGTCCGATGTCAGGATCGTTCAATGCCACGCGCTGGCCGCGTTGATCATATTCGATCCTCGTCTCATTGCCGGCCGGGTCGATAAGACGTGCCAACTGTTTCAATGCACCGTACTCGTATCGGGTGACTCCATCTAGCGTGAACGGTTCAGCCGGATAATAGGCATTACGTCCATCAGCCCCGCGGTACTCCTCGAGGCGCGCGAGCTCGCCCTGCATTCGAAAGACCCGTTTCTTTTTGTGCCCATTCTCATCGATCTCCACGACTGACTCCTCGGCCCGGGAACAGTCGCGTCGATACTCATAGGTCGCGTACGTTCCGTCCGGATTAACTCGTTTTATGATGCGATCCTCTGCGTCATATTCATATGTAGTATGCGGTGCCGATGGGGCTATGGTTTCCAGGGACAAAAAACCGTTCCTCGATACCCTGGGCGCGTAGGCTCGAACCACACGTCCGGCCTGATCATACTCTTTCTCGCCGGTCACCCGGTATGCACCGTCAAGGATCGCCTTCGACTTGACCAATAAAAGCGCCCCTCGACCATCAAAGAATTCCGCACTCTCGATCGGCACCGGATCATCCGACCGTTGACGCAGCCGCGTGACCTTCACAACATGATCAGGATGAGCAAGATAGTCATATTCGACATTCGGGCCCTCAACCGTGCCATCAGGGCCGATCACTTTGATCAACCGCCCCACCGCGTCATAGATATACGCTTCGCTGATTCCATTCGGATCGATCATGGAATGGAGCTGGCCAAAAAGGCCGTGATAGCCACGAGAATCACGGAGCGGAACGCCGTTCACCCCATAATAGGACCGTTGGCTCACATGTCCTTCCGGATTGGTCTCCCGGACAGGGAACATGTGATACTCGGGATCGTAAACCACCTCGGTCCGAGACCCATCATCATCAATCCGCGCGGTCTGATTTCCATACCGATCATACTCATACGACTCGGCCTCAAGCTCGGTCCGGTTGCTATCTCGGTCCAGGATACTGCTCCTCGTAATGCGGCCGATCGAAACAAACGGCATCCCGAACCCATGATCATCATATGTATATCGCCGTTTTTGAACAAAATCCGTTCCGTCACCCATCCGATGCTGCTGGTACACAAGCGCCGGATATCCAAGAAGCCACAGGTCATCTCGAAAATCCGAAGCGATCGACCGGGCCTCATAGGACTGCACATACTCGGATGAAACCGTCCAATTATAATATCCGCTAAACGTGCTCCCCTTTTTTAAGCAAACCCCATGGAGTTTATCACACGTAGAGAGCGAGCCGAACCGGGAAAGAAGAAAATCATATTGGGAATCCCCGTAATGCGTATACCATACCCCCGTCGGCTCAACAATCTTGATCTCTGCCAAAGCCGGATCAAAAAAGGCCGGCTGCATACGCCAGCCATATTCCGCCTGAAAACGCGGCTTATGGTCCGGGCTATAAAAAATTTCCGTGGCGATCTGAGCCCTTTGATAAAAATTACTTTGAAAACACGTGATCTCTTTATACCGCCCTAGGGAATCCATCTCAGTTATTTTCGCAAAGCCGTAAAATTCACGGTCTTCAGGCTTCCACCATCCCCCCTCATAATCATAATCCGTCGATCGCGCATAGCCATGGGGTGTTGAAAACTCAACGCGCCGCACCAAGGGAAAAACAAATGGCAGGTAGGTGTTCTTGAATTGTGTGGATGGAGCGTAAAAAATTCGTGTTGTTCCGCCGATCCCATTATCCATACGCGTCAAGAGGTCTGCGCCTGCGGTATTATTTGACGAAAGGAATTCGGCATGTCCGATCTGGTTGTAGACAATAAAATCGACCCGCCCGTCCCCGCTGTAATCCGTCACCTGTGCCAAAAGATCGCTCCCCCTGATTCCAAAACCCGCGATCCGATCCTCCTCAAGGGCGAACCGGTCTCCGCGTGAGGCGCGGAAGATCATCTCACCCGCCGCGCCATCGACATATCCGATGTCGGTCAGCCCGTCTCCGTTGACATCCCCGGTTACCATCCCTTTGTCACGGCCGAATCCATCGATCGCTTCCATCAAGACAAACCCGGAGCGGCCGGTATTGTGATAGAGCCTCCACGATCCTGTCGGCTGATCAAATGACCCAATGTCCCCAAGCCCATCTCCGTTAAAATCACCAGCCACGATCGCCCCCTCCATTGCATCGATCGTTATATCTGCCGACTCTTTGACGAATGACGCCCCCTCGTTTCGGGCCACTGAGAGCCGGGCAGCACCGCCACTCAGCGCGACATGGAGCGCATCTGGAGCGCCATCTCCATCAATATCAAAAGCAACCGGGATCCCTCCAGACCCCAGACCCTCAACCCATGTCTGATCCTGGAGTACAAAACGCCCGCCGTCTGATAAGGCGATCCGCCAGACGCCTGAAACTGGGTTCACCAGTGCGGCATCGGTCCGTCCATCAACATTAAAATCCCCGAGAATAACCTTCTCGTCATGGGAAACCCCTTTGAGCCATGTCTCCTTCGGCAAAAGAGCCCCGGCGCTCGAACGCGCGATCTTAATCAAGCCGCTATGTGGAAAAAAGGTGCCGACATCAGCGAACCCATCACCGTTAAAATCTCCGGACAAGTGGGGGATGACCATCTGTGTCGATGAGCACACCTCGACCTGATCCGCGAGGGACGCGTTTAAGTCAAAGCTGAAACCCTGATGCTGATGATAATTCGTCATTTCAACAAGATTATATCCCGCCTTTAATTTCCAGACCCCGCCCTGGTCACGGCTATAGTCTCCGTTCAGCCAAAACCCCGGATTGCTGTCATTAAGAAGACGCATCGGGACATTGAGCGTTCGCGCGTCCAGCGAATACAAATAGATCGAAAAATAATTCCCCACATCCGACTTGCTCGAATGGGTAAAACTCCCCCGGCCGTTCTGGTCCCAGCGCACACCCTCCTGATCACCATGGGCTGATGTATACGAGGGTCCCAAAGGAATCATATGCCATGGCGGCACCGCGCCGTAATTATCATGCCCGCGGTCATAGCCACCGTTATACCGGACATTCCATAGGTTGTCCCCGATCACCGGGTCATCGGTCGTCGGGCTTGCCGTGTATGCTGCCGGAGGCTCGGTATAGTCGAACACAAGACTCGGCATCGCAGTCACCCCATCTGATCCGTATTCTGTCACGTCGTTCAACAAAGACCGGCCGCTCACAGGGCTCTCGGAGTAACGAAACTGATACCGCCTCTGCAATCGTCCTGTTGCATAGACCGCGATCGCCTTGATCCGCCTCGATACCTCTTCGCGCATGCCGGCTCGGTAGCTCACGATTCGGTCGCGACGCGGGGTCTCCTCCATCTCGGTGATCACGCGGGCGAACATCTTTTGCGTCCCGGTGTCGACGCCATCACCAGCTGTTCCAGGTTCCCCGGTGTAAAAAATTTCGAAACCCCCATCTGCTTGATAACGGATCAAATAAAAATTCCCCGCCTGGTCCATTGCCTTACTCAACCGCCAGCGGAACACCCGTCCTGCCTCATCCTTATCCTGCGACCGATCACCCGGCTCGAGCGCCAGCCCGTAATAATAGGTCATCCCATGCCCGTTCCGCACCTCCCAATGCGTATTTTTAAATTGAAAATTGAGATTCGCGTTCTCGATTTTTGCCCGATACTTCCCTGGTCCGATCTCCACAAGATCGCTCGAGGCCTGCGGCAAAACCGCGACGAACCGATCCCTCGCATCATAATGAGGAACGCCATCACGTGTGGAACGTTCGATCGCGCCGAACTGGATCCCCCACCCCAACCCAAGAGGCCCGTTCCCGGAACGGGGCGAATAGGACACTACAACCTCAGGCCGTACCCCTCCGCGGCCTTCAGGCATCTCTAAAGGAAGAGAGAAAAAACCGTTCCCTGACGCCGGATCAACACGAAAGGCACTGCCGGCCGACTGCGTCTGCCGCGGAACACCTTTAAGAAGTTCCTTGACCAATGTCTTCCCATTCGAAGCCCCGGAGGCGTTTTCATCAATGGCCCCGACGAGATGGTTCATTGTCACCTTCCCAGCCGCTTTCACCTCTTTTTTTTCAGAGCGTGCCGCCGCGGCAAAAGCAGCGTCCCTCCCGAACAATGAGCAGATCAACCCGATCACAATGACCCGCTGAACAGAACCTTTCAATCGCGCGTTCGCCATGTTCGTCCCCCGTCATATCCCGCGACCTATCAAACAAATTAGATTCAGCCTTGATGAACAACTAAGTGATCAATCAACCCGTCATCGATCCCTTGCAATCGGCGTTCACGGCTCGAATAATCATCGCTCCCCTGCGACGGCGCGACATCACTCGAATACCACTCCCGCGCCTCGACAGAATCAATATAAAAAGGAAGATCCTCATAATCAGGGATCGCGATCATCCGGCATCGCCCCAAGTACACACTGCCGCGATGCGCGGAGCTAATGACCAAGAACCTCTCAAAGGACATATTAGTCTTTTCAAGGAATTGCGCGGCCACCTGTGTATCCTTAGCTTCAAACACCAACGCGATCGCCTGCCGCACCAATCGGTAGCCATAAATTTTCACGGCAAAAAGTCGTTTCTGGTGACGAAGGATCTTCAGGTAGATGCGATAATCCACCGAGGTCCGGAAGATTGCCTGGGCCCCTATCCGTCTGAGTATCACGAGAAAACATTCCCCTGTCACACGATCATCCATAGATCACCCTCTCTCAAAAGAAAGCGCCCAAGACGATTGAACACCGGATCACTCGCCACCTTACGCCGCCATCAGCCTCCATCGCACCGTCACGCCGCCATCGTCCTGGGCACTTTGCAACAACCGCTATCTCATCTCTACAAAAACGTCGTTTAAAATCAGGGGGCTGGCCTCATCCCCTTGTCCCCTTGGTGACTCCCAACCCAATCTCACCCCTGTTGAACTGAGTTAGTGCGCCACGAACCAGCCCCCCCCCACACACCATCATCATCCCTCCTGAATCACAAACCCATCGGAAACCCTATTTGGCCTTTGTCTTTGCGCCTGCCTCTTTTTCAAGGATCGGGGTCTGGACCATATCCACGCATGAACAGGGCTGATACCCCTGCTCCTTTGCCTTGGCCTCGTTGAGTTTCGTGACCTCACGGTTCTGGATCCAACGGCATTCAGCAGTATGATATTTTTTGCCCTTTTGTGTCACATACACATCCATGGCAAATGCCCGGGTCGTCACCGCAAGCATCATCACCCCCACCACAACAACAATCGACTTTCTCATCCCACCCTCCCTTTCGTTATCAACCTGTTCAGCCATCGGACGGCGTATCCGTCCCCTATCTATAAAAAGGCCCGCTGCCCGTCGCCCGCCCCTCACAACGCGCGCCATCACGAGAAAACCCGCCTCCGGTATATCCGTCCAATAAGGCGGTCAGCTCCTCAAGGCGCAGCAAGAGCATCTGACAATCGCCATGCCCTTCGCGCGTGCGATCAATATCGATCTGCAACCGTCGACGTTCAAAATAAATACGGGTCACCTGGTCAAGAATCACGTTGCGAAGTTCGACCATCATCTTTGAGCGTGAATCAATCGAGGTCTGGTCCGTGCTCCACACAAGATCAGATAGCTCCCAGGTGAGTGACACGTCCCAATCATGATACTCAGGGCCTTTTGTAATGACATCGGGACTCAGTCCCGAATCCCAATGCCATAAATTACTTGTGTTTCGATCGATCCCAAGGTCAACGCGCGGGATAAATGCCTTCAGGCGCGCCTGCCGTCGCCAGGATGAGATCTTTTCCGGATGTACCTCGGCATAGGTGATCGCCATGCGCTGAATCTCGCGAATACCCGGCTCACAGGGTCGTGGCGTCGTTATGCGGCCGCGCGCATCTGATGGCACCCCGGTATCCACAAAATGATACAACCCCCGGTCCGTTGCCATGACCCACTCTCCACCGGCATGGATCAAGTCCCTAATGACCCAAGGGTCTCGGTGTGTTCCCACTGGTGTAAAACACCCACCGTCCACGCTGACGAGAACGTCACGGTCCGTTCCGACAACGATAGGGCCTGGGGGGACACGTTGCGGGACCGCGTCCCGTCCCAAGCCCTTGTTCCCGTGGCTAAGGAACGTTCCCGGAGAGTCAAAATAAATCTTTTGAATCGCGCCCTGAGCGATCCCGCAGATCGTCCGAGATTCCCATGACACACCGCCATCTGACGTTACCCATAGCGCTCGATCAGAGACAACCGCGATATTCTCTTGCCCCTCGACAGCAATATCCCGAAGACCTCCGGCCTCATCTCCCTCGTCCTCCCCATCGACATCCAACGTCTCGTCCAACGCGGGGTCCCCTGCAGATTGAAAAATTTTTTCAATACCCCCTGATGATTTATTTTCTCTATACACGGCATTATGCGTCAAAATAAAACGGAATCGTTCGGTATGGATGAATGCCTCGACAGGACTATGACCGAGTTCACCTGCGGCTCTCTCCCATTGCCCTTCCTTAATATCCATCACATAAAGTCCGTTTTCCGTTCCTAAATAAACCCGCTCCCCATCGATCATCACCGCACGACACTCCCGGCCTTCTTCAGACGAGGAATGAACTGTTCTTCTCCATGAGGCAGCGCGGTCAGTCGAAAGATACAGGCCATCAGTGCTGCCGACTACAAGAACGTCTCCCTCAGCATCTAGGCATGAGATATCGGAGGTTACCGGAAGAAACAGGCTATACGCGAATGTCGCGCCCCCATCCCGTGAGGCCATCACCGTCTGCGAGGTTGCGATAATCAATTCTTGGGGCGTGTTCGAATCACTAGAAATGACGCGAATCACAGGATCGGACATACTGCCCATGCTCTGCCACTCTGGTGAGGCAGCGGCCATGGGGATCACGACCAACCCTAGAATGAAAACACTTAAGAGGATTACTGAAGATTTAAACAAAAAGCTGATAGATTCCCTGTGCATCAATCGTCTCCGCTCGCTTCCGAACCGCCGCGTTCATCTCGGGGTAGACGCACCCGACCTCATGAACATACGCCTCTAAAAATTCAAGCATCGCCTCAAGTCCTAAACAATGACGCATCCGCACGAGCAAAAAAAAGATGAGATAGACCGTTAATGTTTTCTCCCGATCCATGGATTTCCTCGACGGGAGTTCCTTCCTAAAACTGATGTGTCCTGTCTTACTCATCGCCCCTCCTCTCAACCAACATCTCAAGCATAACATTTTTTTGTTTTTTATTAAAAATATTTTTAACATAATTTCAAATTTTTCGCCAAAAATTGCCCAAAAAATAATATTTTTACTATTATATTTGATTTTTATTAAAATTAATTGACAGGAAATCAAAAAATGTGCTACATTATCTACAACAAACGAAAGGTGTGTATGCTCATCGGCCGGAAAATAAAAGCCCTTCGAAAAGAACATGGAATGACCCTCTCCGAACTCTCCGAGCGGACCGGTGTTCAGATCGCGACACTCAGCCGGATCGAACATGAAAAAATGCCCGGGACCCTGGCTTCGCACCTTGCCATCTCGCGCGCACTCGGGATCAACCTTGCAGATCTCTACCGTGATCTCTCGAACACCCCGGGACCGGACAAGGAGGCGGAACTCACGACCGTGACCGAAGAAATCCTTGTCGGCGACCTGACCGCCAAAAAGATCCGCCCCAGCCTCCTTAAGATGGGACCCGGCACCGCCACAGACCTCCGGCCGACCGGCCAGAGCTCTGAAGGATGTGTTTTTATTTTAGATGGATGTGTGGATATCACGATTGACGGCCGGACAACGCGTCTGACCACGAATGGTTTTCTCTATATCACGATCTCTGCGCCCTGCCAGATCACCAATAACGGAACCTCAATAGCACGGGCCCTGATCATGATGACCCCGTCAGGAAAGGAATAAAAGGCACACCATGACCCGAACCCCGACACCGCCGCGGCCGGCCGTACCCAAGATCCTGATCTGCGATGACCGGCCTGACATCCGAGAGGCCTTAAAACGTTTTTTGGAAAATCAGTTCGACCTTATTCTCGTGGATAAGACAGCAGCCGCACTTGACATACTTAGCCACCAGCCCGACATCCGGCTGGCCCTCGTCCATGCAGGGCTCAACTCAGCGGCCAATACCCCGCTCCCTGAGATCAAAAAACTCTTCCCAGGCATCAAGACGATCCTCGTCGCGACAAGCCACACGCGCACCTCGCCCGCCCTTGAGGCCCAGGCAGATAGTTGCCTCGCCGTACCTCTTACGGAAAAAATTGTCTGTCAGGAAGTGCGACGGCTTACGGCTCCAGATACGCGCGGATAATCTTCTGCTCAACCACCGGCCGGTCCCTCGGATCGGTCTTGACGTTTTCAAGGGCCGAGACAATATCCATGCCCTCGATCACCTCTCCGAAGATCGTGTGCTTCATGTTGAGCCACGGAGTCGCTACCGTGGTAATAAAAAACTGGCTTCCGTTGGTACGGGGTCCGGCGTTCGCCATCGCGAGCAGGCCCGCGCGGTTAAAAGACAGCTTCGACGACACCTCATCCTCAAAGGGCTTGCCCCAAATGCTCTCCCCGCCGCGGCCAGTGCCCGTCGGGTCACCGCCCTGGATCATAAAATTCTTAATGATCCGGTGAAAGACGATCCCGTCATAATATCCCTTGCGGATATGCCCCATAAAATTCTCACACGCCTTCGGCGCGGCATCGACATAGAGTTTAAACTTGATGACCCCTTGTGTGGTTTCGAAGACAGCAACGGTTTGTTGATCCATCCCTTGAGCTCCTTCCTCTACGGCGGCCATT
>CAYVEC010000021.1:0-30876 GCA_964450385.1 uncultured Planctomycetales bacterium | reverse complement strand
TCCATCAACGATCGCCTTCTGAACAAGACTCGCGCCCTGCGCGAAGACTCTCCCGGCGCCCAAGGCGTTATGCCCGACCTCGCTGTTGCCCATATCATCATCCGTCGGCATACCGACGGCTGTGCCGTGGGCCTGAAGCGTTGTATACAGCGGCGCGGCCATGAGCCGATCGAGGCACGGGGTCTTCGCCAAAAAGACCCCATCGCTTTCATCACGTTTACCGATCCCTACCCCGTCCATGATGATGAATACCAAGGGGCCCTTACGGCCTGAGAATCTCAACGATTTCTTTAACACCAACGACATATCAACTCCCGCGTTGACGATTAGAATTGTACCTGCGGAACTGTTCGAGCCCCCTCGTCGGCCTCGAAATAGACCGCCGACTCGGTCACCCCAGCCGCCCCGGTAAAGAACCGTCCGAAGAACGACCGCTGGAACTGGTTAAAGATCTGCACGGTCTGATTATACCGCATCCGTTCGACGGCAATCCGGTTCTCGGTCCCCTCGAGCTGGCTCTGCAAGGCCAAGAAATTCTGATCCGATTTCAATTGAGGATAGTTCTCCGCAACAAGGAGCAGACGGGACAACGCGGTGCTCATCGCGTTCGCATTTTCGATCTTCTCCCCCACGCTCTGGGCCGCGCCCCACTGACTGCGCAGACGCGTAACCTCAGTCAATATCCCTCGTTCCTGTTCAGCGAACCCCTTGACGGTGCTCACCAAATTGGGGATCAGGTCATTCCGCCGTTGCAACTGATTGTCGACCTGGGCCCAGGCAGATTTCACCGCCTCATCCAAGGCTACCGCTCGATTATAGCCGCTGATGTACCAGCCAAAACCGAGCGCGATCAAGACGCCCAAAGCGATCAATACCGTTACCACAATATTGCCATGTTTTCCCATAATATTCTCCCTCCTGTTGTAGGCACATTGTACCATAGAGACTTCAAAAAGGCATCTACCATCGCCCGGTTGCCCCGCCTCCGCCGCTCAATCCCCCGCCAAAACCCCCTCCGAATCCACCGCCCCTGAACCCCCCACCATAGGACCCGCCGCCTCGATACCCTCTTCCAAGACTTGATCCAATCAAAAAATACAACAACCCGCTCGGCCCGCTGAGCGTCAATATCCCGAGCATTAGAATAAACATAAGTATGAAAAAAAGGGCCCCGACAGAATCCGATCCCTCGGATGAGCGCAGGGCCTCATCCACCGCCTGCTCCTGACCCGTCACCTCAACATCATAGGCCTTAGCCACGAGGCTCACAAGAGCGGCTGTCCCGGCGATCAGCCCCTTCCCGTACTGCTGCTGTCGAAAGGCCGGGATCATGAACGTCTCGATCACCTGACGGCTCCGCGCATCGGTGAGGACCCCCTCAAGCCCATAGCCCACCTCAACGCGGACAGCCCGATCATCAACAGCCATCACAACCAAGACCCCGTTGTCCTTCGTCTTTTTCCCGATCCCCCATGATGAAAAGAGACGCACGGCATAGGCCTCGATTGCCTCTGGGGCCGTCGACTTAACCGTGGCCACCGCAAGCTCAGCCCCGGTCTTTTGCTCAAGGGTCGTGATCATGGCATGCAATTGCCCCTCTTCAGCCGCGTCAAGGATCCCAGCAAAATCATTCACATAACCGGTTGCCGTGGGCAGCCGGCCTTCCACGGCCGGCACCGCAGTGGCACCAATCACAATGGTTGCGACCACCACCAATGTCATGCGACGGACAATACCGGATCTCATATTCGATCCACCTCGCGTGCCAATTTTTCAACCTCGATCATGTAACGCCCGAACAACGACCGTGTCTGCCCGCGCTGAAAAACGCTGAGACCTCTGGCCGCACGATAAATCGTCTCGAAGACCTCGCGATCCAGTCCGAAGATCTGGCAGACTCGGACCACACTGTCCGCCTCATGAACCTCCCCGGCTCCTTTAAGCCGCAATAATGCCCGAAACACGGGGAGCAGACTTTTCATTGATGCCGTCAAAACACGTTCGATACCACGCTGCCGCAGCCCATCTGACAGATATGCCTGCCGAATATGAAGAAGCTTGCCTTTGATCTGCTGCTCACAGAGCAAGCGGGTATGCCGATCCTCAACGACAAGATCTTTTAATAGATCGTGGCCGTAGACAAGCCGCGCCGTCATCTTCATTTCCGAAAACTCTAAAGGAAAAACGTCAAGCGAGGTCCGGATATGTTCCTCAGTCAAAAAAAGAGGGGTATCGATGCGCTGCCGGTTGCCCCGATGAACAAGCACGAGACATTCACTAAGGATATCGATATCGATGGACCGCAACACGACCACGCTGTTGATATCAGACCGGCGTGATGAATATCCGTCTCCGGTTACCGATCCATAGAGATAGACCGCAACCATTCGATCACCTAGAATGTCAACGAGCTGTTTTAGATAGGGCCGAAACTTTTTTTGAACATCTGACGGAAGCCCAGACATGTTTTGCTCAATAATCCCCATTATCGCCTCCGAGGTATTGGGCCGTTCGATCATAAAAAAGGCCATGTCGCAACAGCCCATGGCCTTTCATGATCGCATCGGATCCCTCACTATTTAAAATACGACTTGGCCCGGCGCCTTTTGGTCTTGGCCTTTGACTCAGGAGCCACCTCCGCTGGTGAGGCGTCCTGAACGCTATTCTTTCGCGCCCGACCGAGTTCTTCGGGCATATGATATTCCATCCAGGCCCGAGAAAAATTCTTCAACCAATCCTGCTTCGCCTTATCAAAACCGATATTATACCCGACCTTTTCGCTCTCAATCCAAAGATGGCGATCGATCTCCGCTATAACGCGTTTATCACTCAGCAATCGTCCCTCATTGATCATCAAGTCTTCCATGGCGCCTCCTTTTTACAACGTCATTCTAAACGATAGGCAACATCTTGTCAACACTATATCTCGCCTAACCCTAACATTTTCAATGAATAGTGTTATAACTGATCAAAGGGCATGGTGCCTCTTCAAATGAACCACACCAGAAATAAAAACCCCGGCAGCCCTCACACGACCGCCGGGGATCGACTTCTCTCAAGGCCTCTTACACCTTCATGACATTCTTTGCCTTTGAACCCTTATCATCCTTAAACATCTCAAACTCAACATTATCGCCTTCATCCAACGTGCGATATCCATCCTGCTTAATCTCACTGAAATGGACAAAGATATCCCCCTCACCCTCCGCTTCTATGAACCCGTAACCTTTCTTCGCGTTAAACCACTTCACTTTACCCCTAGCCATTACTCACTTCCTCCTTTTAAATTCCGCGCGCTGGAGTCGGCCCATCGATGCCCTCACGTCATTGGGCGATCCATCGAAAAATATTCTACTGGCGGAAAAAATCCCTGTAAAGAATAAAAACGGTTTTCTTGGCTCGGCTCTGCGAATTACTCAGTCTCGTGCGTCTTGACCTTCCCCCGGTCCTTATCGAGAAGCTCCTGAATCTGGCGACGGGCCGAAATAAAGGCCTCGCGAAGCTGTGTTGTCACGAGTTCCTCTTGCATGGCGCCTTTCTTGGGATCTTTCGTAATAACAACCTCATGATGCGGCGGGAAAGCGACCGCGATCCGGATATGATAAGAATGATGATGATGCTTGGGGTTCTGAAGCTGCTCGATCATCACATGACAGGACGTCACGCGCGGGCACACCTGCTCGATCTTTGCAAGCTTTTCATCAATGACCTGCTTGACAGTTCCATTGCCATCTTCAAAATTTTTTAAAACCACCTCAACCGGGATCGACATAAACAACCTCCCTTTGCTCGATCATTGGCCCGACCCGCCGCCCCAGGATGTTCTGAGAACGGCCTCTAGGCGTTAGGTTCCACAAACAGAGGGCCTTGGCAGTATTCCTGCCAAGGCCTCCGACTTAAACATCACACTCCGCTCACGCCTTTCCTGCTGAACCAAGGACGTGCTCATTCTTATGCTTATACATGTCAATCAGCGCCTGACGGGCCGGACCCAAATATTTGCGCGGGTCGAAGTCAGCCGGATTTTCCGCGAAGTGCTTGCGGATCGCCGCGGTCATCCAAAGACGGCCGTCAGAATCGATATTCACCTTGCAGACATTGTAGGTCGTCGCCTTCCTCAACTGCTCCTCAGGAATCCCGATGGAATCTTTGAGATTGCCTCCGTGAGTATTGATGATCTTGACCGCCTCGATCGGCACGGATGACGAACCGTGCAGAACGATCGGGAATCCCGGAATCTTCACCTGGATCGCCTCGAGAATGTCAAAACGCAGTTCCGGCGGGATATAAACCCCATCGGCATTCTTGGTGCACTGGGCCGGCTTGAATTTATTGGCCCCATGGGATGTCCCGATCGAGATCGCGAGCGAGTCAACCCCAGTCTTTTTAACGAATTCAACTACCTCTTCCGGCTTGGTATAGGACGACTTTTCGGCCACAACCTCGTCTTCGATTCCGGCGAGAACGCCTAATTCGCCCTCGACCGTGACATCAAATTTGTGGGCATATTCAACAACCTGGCGGGTGAGCTCAATATTTTTTTCAAACGAATGGTGCGAACCGTCGATCATCACCGAGGAGAATCCCGAATCAATACAGCTCTTGCAGAGCTCAAAGGTATCTCCGTGATCAAGATGGAGCGCGATCGGGATCTCTTTGAGACCCTTCTGTTTGGCCAAGACCTTCATCATCTCGACCGCCCCCTTGCCCATATACTGCAACAAGGTCTGGTCCGCGTACTTCCGGGCCCCGCTCGACACCTGGAGGATCACCGGCGATCCCGTCTCCACACAGGCGATAATGATCGCCTGGAGCTGTTCCATATTGTTAAAATTATAGGCCGGAACGGCATACCCGCCCTTATTGGCCTTAGCGAACATATCCCGGGTATTGACCAACCCTAAATCCTTGTACGAAACCATCCCCGACTCCTTATTGTTGATGCGTTAATGGAAGTGCGTTCATCGCCGTCAATCAGAGATTGTATTATAATTCCGCAAAAAGTAAAGTCCAGCATAAATTTTCGGGTCAGCCTTCATCCCTTGCGCCACCTTCGCTCGAAGCCACGCGTCCACCTCCCCAAGGGGCACGCTATGGACCGTGATCGCCTCGGTCGCGTCGCCCCCGCCTTGAGCAATCCGCCGCACACCACGCGCCAAAAAAAAGGTGAGGATATCCGATGAGGCGCCGGCGCCACCCGGCCCTGAAAAAATCTCTACCATCGTCGCGCCGCCAAAACCCGTCTCCTCGAGCAATTCGCGCTCGGCAGCGGCCTGCGACGTTTCACACACCCCCTGATCACTAACAAGTCCGGCAGGAAGCTCAATGACCCTTGCGTCAACCGGAGCACGATACTGCTCAACAAACACGACCTCCTCGGATTCCGTGGTCGCCGCGATCACCACAACCCCCGTGCAATTGGTCCGCTGCACAAACTCCCACGGCCCTTTCCGAAGCAGCCGGAGGAATCTCCCTTCTTTCAAGATCTCGACTCCCGACATCCGTCACCCTTTCATCGCACTCCATCCATGACAAAAAATTTATAATCCAAGCTCTGAGGCAAGGCACTGGGCTAAGGGCGCCACCACCCGCTCAGAAAAATCGAACTCAAGCTCTGCGGCCGCAAACAGCTCCGGAAGCGGCCGGCTGCCGCCAAGGCGCAAGGCCTGTTTGTAACGCTGAAGAGCTCCCGTCCAATCCCCGTTCGCGTGATGCCAGATCTGCAGGGCGCCGAGCTGTGCGATCCCATACTCCATATAGTAAAACGGAACTTCAAAGACATGGAGTTGACGATGCCAAACCGTTTCTTGATACGCCTCAAGCCCGGACCAGTCAATATAGCGCCCTATAAAACGCTGATAAAGATTCCCCCATTTCTGGATCCGTTCGGCACGAGTATGACCCTCATGCTCGTACATCCAATGCTGAAAGGCATCGATGACCGCGACCCAGCCAAGAATATACACAATGTTCTCCAAATGAGCGGTCTTGGACCGGGCCAGGTCCTCGGCGGAATAAAACTCATCAAGAAAGCGGCCGGCCAAGAGCTCCATGCTCATCGAGGCCAATTCACAAAATTCCATCGGCGCCCGGCGATACGCGAAGAGCGGCTCCTCGACAGACGACAGGGCATGAAAGGCATGCCCGGATTCATGGCACAGGGTTCGAACATCATCATCGACACCAACGGCATTCATGAAAATGAACGGGACACGTGCCTCGGCTAAGGTACTCTGATACCCACCAGGGGCCTTACCCTGACGACTCTCCAGGTCCAAGAGGCCGCGGGACGTCATCTCAGCGAACCACTGCCCCAGGTCAGGGTCAACCCTATTCATCATACGGCCGACGCCGCCGATAAGCTCGCCGACCTCGGTAAAGGGTTTGAGCGCCGGTCGTCCCAAGACGTCAACACTAAGGTCCCATGGCCGAACGCGCGGAAGGCCGAGCTGCGCTGATCGGCGCTTCAAAATCTTTTCCCACAACGGGGTCACAAATTTCTCAACGGTCTCATGATACCGTTTGCAGTGATCCGGGGAATAATCAAAACGGTGATAGGCCGCGAACTGGTAATCCCGAAAATTGGCAAAACCCGCATTCCGCGCGATCTTGTGACGGAGCCCGAACATCTGCTCAAAAAGCGATTCCAGCCGCTCATGATCCGCATACCGTCGCGCGGACGTCTTGTGCCAGGCCCGCTCACGGACCTCACGATCCGTCTGAAGCTGATAGACCGACATCGCGGCCAAGGGCCGTGATCGGCCCTCGAATTCGACCATCATCTTTCCGAAAATCGATTGATAC
Source organism: uncultured Planctomycetales bacterium (assembly GCA_964450385.1). Lineage (GTDB taxonomy): Bacteria > Omnitrophota > Gorgyraeia > Zapsychrales > JANLHA01 > JAKLFA01. Next base: position 24,072 of record CAYVEC010000021.1, on the reverse strand, counting down.
TCCTGGGCCAAGAGCTGAACGTCGGTCTCGAGCACCACATTCTCCTTGCGAAACAATTCGACATCCGCCTTGACCCCTCGATGAAACACATAATAGCGCTTCGGATCAAGAGGATGTTCTTGAGTCAAACGGAGATATTTTTCATTCAGGTCATGTCCCAACGGCTTGATCACCGGGAGCACCTGCTGAATAAAATTCTGATAATCGCTGATGCACTCGGCGTCTTCGGTGTGACAGGTCATGAGAATGTAGAGGATCGACCCCTGCTGATCAACCGCAGCGGTCAACTCGGAACAATCGAGAACCCATTCCTCAAATTCATGCGCGGACCGAATCTCGCGGTCCAAAAGGGCAGTATAAAGCTCCGCGACCTCATCCGGAGACACGAGGTCCGCGTCATCAGGAACAAAACGCCTCGGACAAAAACGACTCAGTTTCTTGAAATCCGCTGATTCCATCCCCCCACCTTTCCCCGCCCGCATGGGCGCCCGCGATTGACGATAAGCGCGTTGATTATAGCAAAAATCCCATCTTCCGCCACCATTTCATAATCAGAATGATTCACGCGCCTGATCTCGGCAGGCCGTTTGCGTGAACGACAAAATATTCTTGACAAAGAGGTTCTTTTTGATAAAATTTGGCTTCATCTATACGATTATTGGTGGCGGTAACGACAAAGGATGTTCTCATGAGCAAGATATGTGTTGTCTGTGGCAAGGCTCCGATCTCCGGGGTTAAATATAAACGGCGCGGTATGATCCGGCGCAAAGGCGGTGCGGGGTCAAAGATCGTTGGAAAAACACTGCGCACCTTTAATCCCAATCTTCAAACGGTGAAGGCCGTCGTCAAAGGAACTGTCAAACGTGTCCAGGCCTGCACGCGCTGCATCAAGGCAGGGAAGATCGAGAAGGCCTAAAAGTTTTTCTTAACATCAATGAATTAAAAAACGCTGCTCCGGTAAGGAACAGCGTTTTTTAATTGATTAAACAGACCCTTACGACAATCGGATGTCGCGGAGCCGCAGCTGAACGACCGGGGCCTTATTCCAGTCATCGATCGCGAGCTCATACGCCAAATCAACGGTCTGGTTCACCGCGAGCCGGTCCTTAAACGCCCCCATCCCGAACCCGACCACCGACAGGGTCGTTCTCCCGTCCGTGACCCAAAACTTCAGCGTCTCCTTGGCCAGTGAGACCGGCTGACTTTTAATCGTTAGTCTCCGGCTGCAAAAGACCGGAGCCCGGTTTCCCTCACCGTACGGTTCCAGGGCATTGAGGGTCGAGATCAGCCCCACGTCAAGCTCATCGAGGCCCACCTCGGCATCGATCATCAGGGACGGGATCAGATCCCTCGCCCCCAGGGTCTCGCGGGCATAGGCGTTCACACGCTCACGAAACCGATCCAGATTTTTTTCCTGAAAGGAGAGCCCGGCAGCAAGGCGATGCCCGCCGAAGGCATCAAGGACGTCACGACAGGCGTGTAAGGCATCGTGAAGCGCGAATCCCTCGATCGACCGAGCCGAACCCGTGCCTTCCCCATTGCTCAGTGTCGCGACGACCGCCGGACGATAGAACGTCTCAACGATTTTCGAGGCAACGATCCCCAGAACCCCTTTGTGCCAGCCCTCCTTGGCGAGAACGATCACCGGGTCTTTCTCCAAATCCACGACCCCATCGACCATCGCGATCGCCTCCTGGATCATCACGCGCTGGAGCTGCTGACGCTCAAGATTCATCGCATCGAGCCGCACGGCGAGATCCATGGCGGTCTTAAAATCACGGCTGAGCAGCAATTCCAAGGAATGCGCCGCCGACTCCATTCGCCCTGCCGCATTAATCCGCGGCCCCAAAATAAACCCGGCATGATAGGGACGAAGCGGTTTCCCCTTGATCCCCGACACCTCGAGCAGGGCCTGAAGTCCTAAATTATCGGTCTGCTGGATCCGGGAGAGCCCGTGCTGAACAAAGATCCGATTCTCACCAAGGAGCGGGACCACATCGGCGATCGTGCCCAGAGCGACCAGGTCAAGGATCTCCGTCGGCAGCGCGCCGAACAAGGCCTGGGTGAATTTCGCGGCGATCCCGACCGCCGCAAGATGCTTGAACGGATACCGGCAGTCCCGCCGCTTCGGATCAACGACCGCGACCGCCTCAGGCACGCCCCCCTCACCCGGCTCATGATGGTCCAGGATGATGACGTCAATGCCCGAACCCATCAGGGCCCGGACCGGACCGACCGCCGTGATCCCGCAATCGACCGCGATCACAAGCTGCGCCCCCATCCGGAGCGCGATATCAACCGCGTCATCACCCAGGCCGTACCCGTCATCCATCCGGTCCGGAATATGATGCCGAACATGAAGACCAAACCGCGTGAGGGCCTTATTCAGAACGACCGAGGCTGTCACCCCGTCGACATCATAGTCCCCAAAGATCAGCACCGTCTCATGCCGCTCACCCGCCAACCGCACCCGGTCGATCGCGCGGTCCATATCGGTCATCAAAAACGGGTCCGAGAGGTCCCGCAGATCGCATCGGAGGAAGGAGGCCATCGCGTCGGGCGTCGACACCCCACGGTTCACAAAGACGCGTGAGAGAATCGGGTGAATCGACGCGGCCCGACCCAGCCCCTCGCAAAGGGAGGGCGGCGGGTCAGCAACAATCCATTTTTTCTGTGTGATAAGTGACGGCATTCGTAAACTACATCTGCTCAGGCCGGGAGACCCCGAGAAGCGAGAGGCCATTGGCCAAGACAATGCGCGCGGCCTCGATCAGCCCCAGGCGTTCCGCCGACACATCCGGTTGGGCGAGATCGACGACCCGGTGCTGGTCATAAAAACGGTGGAAACACGCCGCCAGTTCTTGAAGATAACTGACCAACAAAAAGGCGTCCATCTGCCGCTGACAGGCCAGGAGGATCTCGCCAAAGGCGCCGATCTTTTTAATAAGGTCCCACTCTTCTTCTGCGCCAAGCAGACGAAAATCGTTCTGCCGGGCCGTTAATCCGTTCGCCGCTGCCTTCGCGACAATGCTGTGAATCCGCGCGTGGGCGTATTGAATATAATAGACCGGGTTCTCCGGCGTCTCTTTCTTCGCGAGCTCAAGATCAAAATCAAGGTGGGCGCTGATCCCGCGCATCAGGAAGAAAAAGCGCGCCGCATCCCGCCCGACCTCTGTCAAGACCTCCCGGAGGCTGATGAACTCGCCCTTTCTCGTCGACATTGAGACCGGCTGGCCGTTGCGGTAGATCGTGGCCAGCTGAACGATCAAGACAGTGAGGGCCTCGACATCATATCCGAGCGCCTGCACCGCGGCGCGGATCCGCGGAATATACCCATGATGGTCCGGACCCCAGATGTTATACACCTTCTGGAATCCCCGCTCATATTTATTCTGGTGATAGGCGATGTCCGGCGCGAGATACGTAAAACTGCCGTCGCTTTTGCGCACGACCCGGTCCTTATCGTCCCCGAAGGCCGTGGACCGGAACCAGAGGGCCCCGCCCTCTTCATACGTGAACCCTTTGGCCGTGAGCGCATCAAGGACCCGCTGGATATTATCCCGGTTCGCGACCTCTGATTCGTACGACCAGATGTCAAAATGGACACCGAAATCCTTCAGTTCCTCGCGAATGACATCCATTAAATATTCAGCACCGAATCGCTTAAACGCCTCGTCCGGGCAGCCTCGGATCCCCTCCGGGCCCGTGATCGTGTGCCTCTCCATGAAGACCCGCGCCATATCCCGGATATAATCCCCCTGATAACACTCATCCGGAAAATCAACGGTCTCGCCAAGGACCTCGAGCGCCCGAAGCCGGATCGACTTGCCGAGCATCGTGATCTGGTTCCCGCCGTCATTCACATAATATTCCCGCTTCGTCTCGAACCCCAGAAAATTGAGGATATTCGCCAGGACATCACCGACGACCGCCTGGCGCGCATGCGCGACACTCAGCGGCCCGGTTGGATTAGCCGACACAAATTCGATCTGAACACGCGTCCCCACTCCGATGCCCTGCCTGCCGAAATCATCGCGCCGGGCCAAGACATCGGTCAAGACATGAAGCAAGGCGTGTGACGACAGGCGCACATTGATAAAACCAGGCGGCTCGACCGAGATCGCTTCAATATAAGGGGCCAACGGATGCCCGGGCAGCGCGGCCTCGAGGGCCTGACGCATCGCCGGCGCGATCGCCATCGGCGACTGACGAAGGACACGGGCGGACTTCATGGCGATATTCGTCGAGAGGTCCCCGTGTTTTTTTTCAGAGGGCTCCTCGATCTCAACATCAGGCATAGCCTCATCCTGAAAAAAAGCCTTCTTCAGGGTCTCACCGAAAAAATCACGCAGTTGTTCTTTGAGATTCATGTCCATCGCTTAAGAAAAGGCTCCGGGCAACACCCTGCAGTGCGGCCCGAAGCCTCATCATCCTTCACCTTATTTTACCTTAATCATCCTTGCCACGAGAAACGGTCCTGGCCTCACGCCAGAGATAATCAAGCTCATAAAACTCCCTGACCCGGGCATCAAACACATGAGCGACAACATCTCCGGCGTCGAGCACCACCCACCGCCCTTCCCCATATCCCTGCATGAACGGGACGCTGAGATGGTGCCGGGCCAAACCCTCCTCGATCTCATCCGTGATCCCTTGAACCTGCCGGCTAGAGCTTCCTGAACAGATGACAAAATAATCACAATAATTGGCGACGCCCCTCATGTCGAGAACGACGATGTCGACTGCCTTGGCGTCTGCCGCGAAGCCTGCGATCAGCTGTGCGAGGCGTTGTGGTTGGTCGATCCGCTTAGTAATCTCTCCCCCGCTCCTTCAACAAAAACACCACGACCCTTATTTCTTGAGCTTAGCGGCCTGGTCCTTGCTCAGCACCCGCCAGCACTCATAGGTCCCCGTAGGAGACTTGGCCACCGCAAAAAAACGCCCACCCTTCTCACGAACCTCAAATTGACTGGTGGAAAATTTTGACTTGCTCTTTACATCATAAAATTGCATCTCACTCATGAAATCTCCTCCCGGTTGGTATTAAATTGATATTAAATATTACCCAATAACGCCCTGACTGTCAAATCAAAAAAGGCCGCCCCGTCCCTACACTCGTCATTTCACGCCGAGCAGCGATGAGAGCCGATGCCGCTGCGGTCCCGAGAGCGGGCCCACGATCGCAAGATTCATGCGTTCGGGCGCGAGGACCGCCCGCGCAATCTCGCGAATATCATCCAGCCGCACCTTTTTTACGGCCTGGATCGTCTCCTCGATCGTCCGGATGTGATCACGCATCAGGGTCGATTCGCCGATCCACAGCATATGCTCCATCGTGTCCTCCAAGGCCAAGACCGACTGACCAATCAGATACTCCTTAGCTCGCCGCAGTTCCGCCGGTGTCACGCCGTTTGTCTTCATCGCTTTGAACTCTTTTAAGATCAACTCGATGGCCTGAATCGTCTTCTGCCCCTCAACCCCGGCCCGCACCAAAAAGAGGCCTGTATCGCTCAGCTGTTTTGTCGCCGTTGAGATCGAATAAGCAAGCCCCCGTTTCTCCCGGATCTCATTAAACAAGCGGCTCGACATGTTCCCGCCTAAAATAATATTCAAGAGGGCGACGGCATACCGGTCAGGGCTGTGGAACGAAACACCCGGCACCCCTAGGGCCACATACATCTGTTCGATCGGCTTCTCACAATAGCTCACGCGGGGCGCCATCTGCCGGGCGGTCACAGGGACCGCCACCTCAGGATGCCCCAACAGAAGTTTCTCAGAACGCCGCCGCACAAGTTCGACAAGATGACCATGAAGCATGTCCCCGGCCGCTGCCACGACGATATTATTCGGAATATAATGGGCCGCGTAAAATTTCCGAAGGTCCCGTGACGTCATCCCGCCAACCGATGCCGCGGTCCCGGCAATGCCCCCGCCTAACGGATGGTCGGGCCAAACCAAGGCCTCAAGAAGTTCCACCACGTGATATTGAGGAAGATCATAATACATCTTGATCTCCTCAATGATCACCGAACGCTCGCTCTCGATATCCTTAGAGCGCAGGGCAGGTGCCCAGACAAGGTCGGCCAAGACATCAAAGGCATGCGCCGCATGTTTGACCGGGACCTTGGCATAAAAACAGGTCGTCTCCTCGCTCGTAAAGGCATTGAGACTGCCTCCGACCCCTTCGATATTTTCCTTGATCTCGGCACAGGTGTATTTCGCGCTCCCCTTAAACACCACATGCTCGATATAATGGGCCGCTCCTTTCACCTGAGCCGCCTCATGCCGCCCGCCCACGCCGATGAGAATCCCGATCGATACGCTCCCCCGCTCCTGCATCTGGTGCGAAACGACTCGGATCCCATTTTTTAAAATCGATTTGCGATACATAAAGAATATCCTTCTACGCGCCGTGGCCCCGCTCCAAGACCCGGGTCAGACGCTTAACAAAGGCCGCCGTCTTCACCACGAGGTCCTTATTCCCCTGATGCCGCTTGATCTCCTGGATGATGGCGCTCCCCACGATCACCCCGTCACAGCATGCCGAGACCTGCTGAACCTGTTCCGGCGTCGAGATCCCAAAACCGACACAGATCGGTTTATCGGTCAAGGCCCGTGCCGCGGCGAGATTCCGAAGCTGAGCCCGCGCCACATGGGACCGGGCCCCAGTCACCCCTGTCACCGAGACATAATAAATAAAACCTGTTGAGGCATGAACAATCTTGCGCATCCGCGCCGGAGTTGTCGTCGGCGCCAAAAAAAAGACCGTAGCCATCTCGGCCGCGCGGCAGGAGGCGATCAACGAACCGGCCTCTTCCGGAGGCAGATCCGGGATCGTCAACCCATCAACCCCGACCTCCGCAGCCCGGCGGATAAAACGATCCTCACCGTAATAAAAAATCGGATTATAGTAGGTCATGCAGGCAATCGGCACATCGGTCTGACGCCGAACCCTCTTGACCATCTCCAATATTCCGGAGACCGTGGCCCCTCCCTCAAGGGCCTGAAAGGATGACTCCTGGATCGTCGGGCCGTCCGCCAGGGGATCTGAAAACGGGATGCCCAGTTCGATCACATCTGCACCGGCCTCTGCAAGCGCCGGGATCAGGGCCTCGGTCGTCTCTAACGACGGGTAGCCCGCGGTCAAAAAGGCAACAAACCCTTTTTTACCCCGAGCCTTTAACGCCTCAAATGTCTGCTGGATCCTGTTCATCGTTTACATAAACCCCCGAAGGGTCTCCATATCTTTATCGCCGCGCCCGGACAGGCAGACGATGACGGTTGATCGGCGTTTTACCCGACGGGCCAACTTCTCTAAGTAAGCGATCGCATGCGCGGACTCGATCGCCGGGATGATCCCCTCAAGGCCAGAGAGCATTTTTAATCCCGCGATGGCCTCGCGGTCCGTGATGCCCACATACTCGGCACGCCCCGTCGCCTTAAAAAAGGCGTGTTCCGGCCCGACCCCAGGATAGTCAAGCCCAGCGGCAATCGAATGGGCGATCTTCACCTGGCCGTCCGTCGTCTGAAGAAGCCCGCTCTTTGTCCCGTGAAGGACCCCCATGCTGTTGACCGACAGCGGAGCCGCATGCCTCCCGCTCTGCAATCCCTCACCCGCGGCCTCAACCCCGATCATCCGGACACCCTTATCATCGACAAAAGGAAAAAAGAGCCCCATGGCATTGCTCCCGCCACCCACACAGGCGACAAGGTAATCCGGCAGCCGCCCTTCGACTTTAAGATATTGTCGCCGGGCCTCACGGCCTATCACCGACTGGAAATCCCGAACGATCATCGGATACGGATGAGGACCGGCAACGGTCCCGATGAGATAAAAGGTGTCCCGGACATTCGTCACCCAATCTCGGATGGCCTCATTCATCGCGTCTTTTAAGGTCTTGGATCCGCTTGCGACCGGAATGACCCTGGCCCCGAGCAATTTCATACGAAGGACGTTCAATTCCTGACGATGAATATCCTCAGTGCCCATGTAGATATCGCACCCCATCCCAAACAGGGCCGCAACCGTAGCTGTCGCCACCCCATGCTGGCCCGCCCCGGTCTCGGCGATCACCCGCCGCTTTCCCATGGCCCGGGCCAATAAAATTTGACCTAACGTGTTATTGATTTTATGGGCCCCGGTATGAAGAAGATCCTCACGTTTGAGATAGACCTTGAGTCTTCCAAGGTGACGGCTCAAACGATCGGCATAATACAAGATGGTCGGGCGCCCGGCATACTGCGCGAGAAGGTCCTGAAATTCTTTTTTAAACCGTGGCGCGCGTTTCAACGACCGATACACCCGCTCGAGGTCTTCAAGCATAGGCATGAGGGTCTCGGGGACATAGCGTCCGCCGAACTCGCCATAATGGCCCTGCCGATCTGGAGTCTTCATGATCTCACCTGTGTGGTCCCGAGCAACGCGTCATTTAAACACAAAAGAACACGGCTGTAAAGCCTGTTCACCTATGGGGAATCCGGCGCATCAAGGCCCGGCGTCTCTTCAACGGCCGATCCTTCCCCAGTCCAGATCATGTGGGTCCGGGCCATGCCCATTGCCCCATCGATCCGTACAGGAACCTTCCCCGTGCCCTGGTCAAACCAGACCTGATATTGTTTGGGGACGCTCTGCATAAACACGGTCTCCCGTCTCTGCCCGCGGACAGTCAGGGTCTGTGACTTCTTGATCTCAAAAGCGACGTCCTTCGTGGGGAGCCGCATCTCGATCCGTGACCCGATATCAAAAACACCTGTCCTTCGGTAACGATAGATGAAACAATACAGATTATCGATCGGCGGGGTCTTGGAAATAACCGTCTCTTCCACGATTTTTCCGTTTTTCATTTTCGTAAGGGTCACCCGGCCGGCTGACTGATCATACTCCTCAACGATCTGCTCCTTTTTGCCAAAGATATTCACATCGCGCTCAACCCGAACCGGCAGGAGGGTCACGGGATCCGCATAGATCTTTTCCTCATCAAAAAAATTAAACCCATCGGCCTTAAAAACAATGAGGATCAAATCGCGGCCATGATGATCGACCGGACCCTCATAGGTCGTCACCGCATCGCCGACCTTGATCCCAGCCTGACGGATCGCGTAAGTCACCCTCTCTCCCGTCGCATAGACCTCAGCCGATACCATCGCCCCCCCTCCAAGACCCCAGATCACAATGAGGGCCCCGCATAAACCGTGTCGCCAGATGCCGCTTCCCATTTATTTTTTCCCCTCTGCCAGAAATCGGTCGAATTGAATGATAAACCGCTCAAGCAGCTGCGCCCCTTTGATCAGCGTCGAGACCCGAGCATACTCATCGGTCGCATGCGCCGTGCCGCTCGCCCCATACCCCGTTGCAAAGGCCGGGATCCCATAACGCTGAAAGAAGGTCATGACCGTCGCCCCTTCACTGCCCCGGACCTCGGCACGACAACGCAGGGCACGCGCCTGCTCCAGATAATGCCGCACAAAAGGATCATTCGCCGGGATCTCATAGGGAGACTGCATATCATCGATAACGATCTCAAACTTTCGAGTCTCCATCGCAATGATCTTCCGAATCTGAGCCAAAACATCCCGGCCCCGCGTCCCCGGCAGATAGCGCAGGTCAACGGAAAATTCACAGAGGTCAGCCACCATATTGACCTTGTCACCTCCACGGATCGTCCCGATGTTCACCGTCGGCGGCTGAAGAAGCGGATGCCGTTTAAAAGCAAACCGATGACGTTTGATCCGTTCAATGACGCGTGCCGCGATCTCGATCGCATTCACTCCGCGCCAATTGTACGCCCCGTGGGCCTTTTTTCCAAAGATCCTGACCCGCGCATGGATCAACCCCTTTTGAGCGATAATCGCATGGCCCTCATCCGAATCCAGAATCAACCCATACCCGGGTCGAAGAATGCGTTTCTCTAAAAGCGGCACAATACCAGCCTGGCTCCCGGTCTCCTCATCAACGGTTGCCGCCAAGATCAAATCATGATTTAAAACACGCCGGTCCTCAACGATCGAACGCACGACCTCCATCGCTACCGCCGTATTGCCCTTGTCGTCACTCGCCCCGCGGCCGTAGATCCGGCCCTGAATGATATCCCGGCCCCAGGGATCGCGCAACCATCCGCCGCCGACCGGGACCGTATCATAATGAGGCGTGATCAAGATGGATCGCTCAGACGCGATCCGGCGCGGGGCCGCGCCTTTCAGCACCGCGATGACATTCGGCCTCCGAGGGGCGAACTCGTAGGTCTTGACGTCAACACCACGAAGCGCCTTCATCTGGCGCTCAATGAATTTCCCGAGGGCCCACTCATTCCCCGGGGGATTTTCCGAATTCATCCCGAGCACCTTTTGGGTCAATCCGGTCAACCGGTCAGGCTGTATCATCCCCAAAACTCCTCGGCCTTGCTCTCGGCCAGTATCCGTTGATAATCATCAAAGTCAATAAAAACAACCTTGGGATTTTCCGAGAACATCTTCTCGAGTTTTGGAAGATGGTGTCTGACGTTCCGAAAGGCGATATACTTAAAATCCGTCCGACATTCCGGACACAACGGCGCCGTAAAGGCGATATCAAGGGCGTTACACTTCGAACAGGCAGCTGACAGGTCCCCATAGATCAGGGTGTGCTCCCGGACATCCGGCACATCAAATTTTTGATACACGCGTAAAAACTTGCGGCCCATCATGCCCCTCCGATGATCGTCGAAAAATCAGGAGGCATTATAGCAAGAAGACAGGGACAAATACACTATTTCTTAAAAAGTCAAACGAAGAAACAACTGGAGACGAAACACACAAAAAAACGGCCGCATGCGATGCGACCGGAGAGATCGGAAAAAAGAGCCGACAAAGGATGATGTCATCACTTGTCTGCTTCGGCAACCCAGCCACCATATTGTTTTACCAACCCGTTCACGTCTTCGATGCCGCGCTCATCTTAGGGGGGCCCCCAGACAAGCTGCCCGGCCTTCCCGGTTCTCAAACAACGTAGGTCTGTGGTTTTGCGCCCCCGGGTTTCCCCGGGTTTACCTTTATCGGCTCACTTTAAATATAGCATGCAGACGGACCCGATAACAAGGCCCAGCCAATCTTTTTATCCTGACCCATAACCCATTGTCCAACAAGCATTCCAGACGAAACCGCCCGATCTCACCTGGACTGACCCGAGTCCGCCATATACCGTTTCCAATGATCGAACAAAGCGCATGTCGCGCGCACATCACCGAGGCAATACCGGGCAATCTCTTCATAATGACCCTGGCGAAAGAGGTCACCGACCCCATGGCCGTCAACGCCGCCCATCTTCGGGCTCTCGATCCCAAAGGCCTGGCACCAAAAGTGAAGAGGAAATCTGCGCCGCAAGGAATCATAACAGCTCAGCTGATCGGCCAAATCAACATGACGCTCAGCGCTATAGCGATACGGGACCAGATTCGACCCAACTCGAACCCCCAAGATCGCCGAACGGATCATCAAGAACGGACCGTCAAAATGCCGGCCGTTAAACGTCACAAACTGGTCGAACCGGCTGAGCTGCTGCCAGAAACGCGTCACGATCATCCGTTCATCGCCGCCGAAAAACCGCACCTCCCCGTCCTTAAACGAAACCCCCTGATGACCCGGGGCCTGAAAATATACCGCGCCCTCACGGGTTTCCGCGTCGAGCATGGCCAAAGCGACAACCTCGGCCGTAAGCGGATAAAAGCTCAGCCCTTCCTTTGCCTCCCGGACCTCCTCGCCAGAATGGCAGAACCGCAAGAAATATTCCTGCGACCTCGTGTCCAGATCGTCAAACTCGCACCCCACCGTCTCGATATCAAAGACAACAGCACGCATCAGCCACCTCCATAACGGGGATCGATTCATGATAGGACAAGGGATATCAGGGACGAGCCAATAGGTTAAACGAGCAACTGAACGCGCTCGCAGAACGAACGGACCGCGCGCTCATTCTTCCGGCCGGGGGCGCCGGGATCTTCGACGCCGCTTGAGACATCAACGGCATAGGGCTGAACTGCCTCGATGGCCTCAGCGACATTACTCTCCGTGAGGCCGCCCGAGACGATAATAGGCATGCCCAGGCTTTTAAGCTTGCGCGCGACAGACCAGTCAAAGATCTGGCCGGTCCCGCCGGGCTGACCCGCTACATAGGTATCAAGGAGGAGCGCCCGGACCTTAAAGGCCGCTGCCTCTTTTTCATCAAAATGATCGCCGATACGCAGGGCCTTGGTCACCGTATACTGTTTCGCAAAACGCTGGCAGTACTCCGGCGTCTCGGATCCGTGGAACTGTGCTGTGCCGATCCCGCAGAAATTCAAAATATCCTTCACCGCACCCTCGCGCGTGTCCACAAAAACCCCGACCGGCGTCACAAACGGCGGCAGGGCATCAATGATCTTTTTCGCTTTATACGGCCCGATATACCGCGGGCTCTTTTTATAAAAAATAAACCCAACCGCCCAGGCCCCACACTTGGCGGCCAAAAGCGCGTCCTCCACCGATGTGATCCCGCAGATCTTGATCTTTGTCATTATCACGTCTCCCGAGGGGCATCCGGCCCCAGTATCTGGCGCATTGCACCCACAATATCCGATGAGGCGACCAGGGCCTCTCCGATTAACACAGCATTTGCCCCCGCCGCGGCCACCCGGCTGACATCCTCTCGCGAGCGAATCCCGCTTTCAACGACCCGAACACAGCCCGACGGAACGAGCGGCAACAAACGATCGCTTACCGCAAGATCAACAGCAAAGGTCCTCAAATCCCGATTGTTGATCCCAATCAGGGTCGCCCCGCAATCACAGGCACGCTTCAGCTCGTCGGCAGTGTGGACCTCGACCAGACAGTCCATGTCCAAGCCCTGCGCAATTTCAAGAAACCTCCTCATCACGTCATCCGTGAGAATCGTGGCAATAAGGAGAATCGCGCTCGCCCCGAAACTATAGGCCTCATAGATCTGGAGCTCATCGATAAAAAAATCCTTTGCCAAGACCGGGAGCTGAAATTCCGCGGCCAGACGCACATAATCAGGCCGGCCCATAAAAAAATCCTCTTCGGTCAGCACCGACAGGGCCGCGGCCCCGCCTTCTTTATACACCCGGGCAAAGAATGACACCCCAAAATCCTGGCACAAGATCCCCTTCGAGGGAGACGCGCGTTTGATTTCCGCGATCAGGGCCACACGGCCGGCCGGCGCGATGCTCTGGCGGAAGATTCCGTAGCGCGTCATCGGCACCCCTGCAACATTTTCCCGGATATTCTTCAGAAAGACCGCGCGCTGAGCAATCCGACGACGTTTGGCAGCGATGATCGCTTCAAGAAAATCAGCTGGATTGACCGGCACTGTATCCCCCTTCACCATCATGATTGCTGCGTTGCCATGATAAACCGCTCAAGCGTTGCCCGAGCCGCGCCCGAATCGATCCGCTCCGCGGCCAATCGAATCCCTTCCTCCACCGACGCGACCCGGTCCGCGACATAAAGCCCAACACCGGCATTTAAAAGGATCGCCTCACGCCGAGGCCCCGGCTCTCCGTCGAGAATAGCGCGCACGATCTTAGCGTTATCGGCCGCGTCCCCACCCTCAAGGAGCCGCCCATCAACAAGCGCGATGCCAAAATGACGCGGATCAATACAAAACGACTTCATCGACTTCCCGTCCCATTCAACCGCCCAGGTCACCGCAGCGGTCGAGATCTCATCCATCCCGTCCTCGGCATGAACGACCATTGCATGCCGCAATCCACGTTCCCGCAAGACCTCCGCCAATGGCTCCAGCCAATACCGATCATAGACGCCGATCATCTGATGCGTCGGCCGCGCCGGATTCGCAATCGGACCCAAGAGATTAAAGATCGTATCCTTGCCCAGCTGCTTTCGGGCTGGGGCCACATGGCGCATCGACGGATGAAAAGCCTGGGCGAATAAAAACGCCATCCCGATATCATTGAGACAGGACTCAACCTGGGCCGGGGTTAACGCGATCGTGACCCCCAAGGCCTCGAGGACATCGGCGCTCCCGCAGCGGCTTGAGGCCGCCCTGTTCCCATGCTTCGCCACCGTCACACCGGCTGAGGCAATGATCAGGGCCGAGATCGTCGAAATATTAAACGTATGTTTGCGGTCACCGCCGGTTCCGACCAGATCAAAGACCGTTGCGGCACGGCACCGGACCGGCAGGCAGTGGACGTTCATCACATCCGCCGCCGCCACAATCTCCTCAACCGTGGGGCGCTTCGTGCGCAGCCCGTCTAAAAAGACCATGATCTCATCGACCGGGATCCGACCCGACATGATGAGCCGCATCGCCTGATCCATCTCGGCCCGCGTCAGATCCTCGCCCCGCACGACTTTATTAATATGCGACTTCATCATATGATGTTATAGTTCAAGAAAATTTTTCAAGAGCGTCTTTCCCTCAGCGGTCAGGATCGACTCCGGATGGAACTGAACGCCCCAGAGCCGGAATTCCTTGTGCCTTACCCCCATGATCTCCTGATCATCATCGCTCCAGGCGGTGATATCCAAACATTCCGGACAAGTCTCGCGCTCGATCACGAGCGAATGATACCGTGTCGCCTCGAAAGGATTCGACATCCCCCGAAACAGGTCCAGACCATCATGCATGATCCGGGAGGTCTTTCCATGCATCAGACGGCGGGCGTGAACAATGTTCCCCCCAAAGGCATGCCCGATCGCCTGATGTCCCAGGCAGACCCCCAAGAGCGGGACCTTGCCCGCAAAGTGACGGACCGCATCAACCGAAATGCCGGCATGCTCCGGCGAACTAGGGCCCGGCGAGATCACAATCTGATCAGGCTTTAAACGTTCGATCTCACCCAGGGAGATCGCGTCATTTCGAAAGACACGGATATCGTGTTCCCAGGCGCTCAAATACTGAACCAGATTATAGGTAAATGAATCGTAATTATCGATCATCACGATCATGATGAGCCGCCTTTGACATCCTGACGACGGATCTTGGCGCCAAGGGCCGCGAGTTTCATGTCGATCCGCTCATACCCCCGATCGAGGTGATAGATCCGGTGGATCTCCGTGACCCCTTCGGCGGCAAGTCCGGCCATGACGAGCGCCGCTGACGCCCTCAGGTCCGAGGCCATGACAGGCGCCCCGTGGAGCGTCTTGACCCCTTCAATGATCGCCGCGCTCCCTTCACGCCGAACATTTGCACCCATACGATTTAATTCCGCGATGTGGATAAACCGGTCCGGAAAAACCTTGTCCGTCACAACGCTCACTCCAGGCGTCACAGCCATCAGGGTCATGAACTGGGCCTGAAGGTCCGTCGGAAAACCAGGGTACGGATAGGTGGTCACGCTCACCGGCCGACCACGCCGCGGCGGCTTACAGAAAAGAGTGTTCCCCTCTGTTTCGATCCGCATGCCGTATTCCTCCATCTTATCGATGAGGACAAGCAACTCGTCAGGTCTGACGTTGGTGATCTTGAGCTCACTCCGTGTCGCGGCGGCAATCAAAACAAACGACCCTGCCTCAATACGGTCGGGCGAGATCTCATGCGTTGCGCCATGCAGCGCCTCCACCCCCACAATCCGAATCTTCGGCGTCCCATGGCCCGTGATCTTCGCCCCCATGGCGTTTAAAAAATTCCCGAGATCCGTGATCTCGGGTTCACACGCCGCCGACTCAATAATCGTCTCCCCCTTGGCGCGCACAGCCGCCATCATGATGTTCTCGGTCGCTAAGACCGATGAACCAAACACCCCTCCCAAATAAAGCAGTTTCCCTTTCAGGCGTTTCGCTTCGGCGATCACATAGCCATTCTCAACCTCGATCGAGGCCCCCAGGGCCTTAAGACCTTTCAGATGAAGGTCGACCGGCCGAACCCCAATCACGCATCCTCCCGGCAACGAGACCTTGGCCCGCCCGAGCGTTGTGAGAAGCGGGCCGAGGACACAGAACGACCCCCGCATCGTCGAGACCAGGTCATAATGTGCCACCGATTTCAGCCGGCCCTGCGCGGTGACCGTGACCGTGTTCTTCGCATAGGTGGTCTTTTTTCCCAGAGATTCGAGGAGACGCATCATCGTCATCGTGTCCCGCAGCCGCGGGACATTCGTCAAGACACACGGCTCATCCGTCAACAATGTCGCCGCGAGGATCGGCAACGCGGCATTCTTTGACCCGCTGATCGCGACCTCGCCGCTCAGCCTTCCACCGCCATGAATAACCAATTTTTCCATTGTCACTCTCCTGCATCACCCGATGCGATTAATCTGCCTGTAATTGTGCAACCAGAACCCGGTCGGCACAAGAAAAATCTTTGTGAACCCACGCCCGCCATTGACCCGGTATCGCACGATTGAGCATCCCGATAACGGCTGCCCCCTGATCATCCCCAATCTCAACAACCACCCATCCCCCGGGGGTTATAACGCGAGACGTCTCATCAAAAATATGACGGTAATAATCAAGGCCATCGACGCCCCCATCCAAGGCGCAGCGGGGCTCCTGCTGAACATCCTGCGGCAGACCCGAGAGCCGCGGAGTCGAAATATACGGGGGATTCGAAACAATGAGGTCACATGAGTCCGACGGCTGATCACGCAGCCACGCCGCCATATCACGGCAGATCAGGGCCACACGATCACGAACGCCGTGACGTTCGATATTCATCCGGGCCACATCCAGGGCTTCAGCGGAAATATCAACACCCGTGATCTCTGCCGACGGGCATTCAGAGGCCAAGGTCACGGCAATGTTCCCTGATCCCGTGCCAAGATCCCAGACAATTGGGATCCGTTCTGCCGTTAGAGAGGCAAGACACCTCAAGGCCTCGTCAATGAGCAGTTCCGTCTCCGGCCGCGGGACAAGGACACGAGGGTCGACGGCGAACATCCGCCCGTAAAAAGGGGCCTCACCAAGAATATACTGGAGCGGCTCGCCATTCGTCCGGCGCTGCCTCATCTCCTCAAGACGCCGTTCCTGCTCAAGGGTCAGGCCGCCACGATCCGTATAGAGATCGATCCACCGGCAGTCACGCACGGTCATGAGCATCTGATCAGTCTCGTTCATCCCGAATGATCTCCTCTTCCGCCCGGAGCAATGCCTCGATCACCGGGTCCAGATCACCATCCATCATATTGGGACGCCGATACATTGTAAAACCGATCCGATGATCGGTCACCCGCCGCTCCGGATAATTATACGTCCGGATCTTTTCGCTTCGGTCACCGCTACCGATCTTGGCCTTCCGCTCCTGGGCCTCCTTACTCGAGGCGTCACGCTCCATCTTCTCGAGGAGCCGCGCCCTAAGGACCCGCATCGCTTTATGTTTATTCTTTAATTGGGAACGTTCATCCTGGCAGATCACGACAATCCCGGTCGGAATGTGCGTGATGCGCACCGCCGAATCCGTCGTATTGACGCTCTGGCCGCCAGGACCCGACGAGCGAAAGATATCGATCCTAAGGTCCTGAGGATCAATCTGAATATCGACATCCTCCGGTTCGAACAGGACGGCTACCGTCGCGGCCGATGTATGGATCCGGCCCTGGGTCTCAGTGACGGGCACACGTTGAACCCGATGCGCCCCGCTCTCCCATTTCAGGCGGCGCGCCGCCCCCGGACCCGAGATCCCAAAAATGATCTCCTTAAACCCCCCGGTCTCCGACTCGTGCAGGCTCATGACCTCGGTCGCCCAGCCCTGACGTTCGGCATATCGGGTATACATTCGATACAGATCCGCGGCGAAAAGACTCGCCTCCTGCCCGCCGGTCCCCGCGCGGATCTCCATAATGAGATTCCGGTCCTTTTCCTCAACCTTGGGGAAGGCGAGATCCCGCAGACGCCCCATCAAACCGACCTGCTGGCCATCCAAGTCCGCAAGCTCGGCCCGCGCCAGGTCTAGAAAATCTGACTCGCCGCCGCCGTGAATAAGCTGCTCAAGGTCCTTGATCTGCGCCTCATTCTTCCGATACTGGCGGTAGGCCTCCATGGCCGCCCCCAGATCCGAGAACTCCTTGGCCGCCTTCTGATAGCGTGCCCGATCCACAATGACCGCGGGGTCCATGAGCTCTCGCTCGACCTCCTCATAGCGGATCCGGATCTGATCGAGGCGCGCCAAGATGCGTAGAACCTCATGCTCGTCCATAGGTCCTCAATTATGATTTTTTATTATACTTCTGTTTGAACCGCTCGATCCGTCCGGCGGCGTCAACATACTTTTTCTCGCCGGTGAAAAACGGATGACAATTCGAACAGATATCCACACGGATATTTTGCCGTGTTGAACGGGTATGGATCACCTGGCCGCAGGCACAGGTGACCGTTGTCTGTTCATAGTCGGGATGAATGTCTTTTTTCATGGTTTTCCTCCTACATCTCAAACGGTTACTTGTTCATATTAGCTAAAAACTCTTCATTGCTTCGGTACTTCGCGACCTTCTCGATCAATAACTGCATCGCCTCGGCGGAATTGAGGTCGCTGATTGCCTTGCGCATGAGCCAGATCTTCTGCAGCTGGTCCTCCTCGATCAAGAGCTCTTCATGTCGGGTGTTCGAACGCTTGATGTCGATCGCCGGATAAATCCGCCGCTGGAAGAGATTGCGGTCAAGCTGAAGCTCCATATTGCCCGTCCCCTTGAACTCCTCAAAAATGACCTCGTCCATCCGGCTCCCGGTATCAACCAAGGACGTCGCGATGATCGTCAAGCTCCCGCCTTCCTCGATGCACCGGGCGGCGCCAAAGAACCGCTTCGGTTTGTGAAGGGCGTTCGAATCGACACCGCCGGAGAGGATCTTCCCGCTGTGCGGGACAACGGTATTATACGCTCGGGCAAGCCGCGTAATGCTGTCTAATAGGATCACGACATCACGCTTATGTTCAACAAGCCGTTTGGCCTTCTCCAGGACGATCTCCGATATCTGGACATGGCGTTCGGCCGGCTCGTCGAACGTTGAGGCGATGACCTCCCCCTTGACGCTTCGCTGCATGTCTGTGACCTCCTCAGGCCGCTCGTCAATCAGAAGGACCATGAGCACGACATCGGGATTATTCTGAACGATGGAATTCGCCATCTTCTGCATCAGGACCGTTTTGCCGCTATACGGCGGGGCCACGATCAGAGCGCGCTGCCCCTTCCCGATAGGTGTTAGGAGGTCAACGATCCGCATCGAGATCTCCTTCGGGTCCGTCTCAAGACGGAGACGCGTGTTCGGATACAGGGGGGTGAGATTATCAAAAAAAATCTTATCCTTTACCTTCTCCGGATCCTCATAATTCACCGTCTCGACCTTCAGAAGGGCAAAATACTTTTCCCCTTCCTTCGGCGGGCGGATATGGCCCCCGACGATATCTCCGGTCTTGAGATCAAATCTCCGGATCTGAGACGGCGAGATATAAATATCGTCCGGACACGGCAGATAATTGTAATTGGCGCTCCTGAGGAACCCAAATCCCTCGGGGAGGATCTCAAGAACCCCCTCGCCGAACATCATCCCGTCGACCTCAGCGCGCTTCTGAAGAATCTTGAAGATCAGCTCCTGTTTCTTACACCCGCTGAAATTCTCGATATTCATCTCACGGGCGATCTTTGTCAGCTCTGAGACCTTCATGTCCTTGAGGCGACTGATATCATGCTGGTCCCCGTTGGACGGCTTCCCCGCGTCTTTATCCGCGGGCTTCGCGCCATTCTTAGCTGTTTTCTCCATCTTATTGTTCCCTCCTCCGTTACCATCATTGACCACACTCACTGCACTGACAACATGCCCATCATTTTTTTTCATACATGCCCCTCTCTGGCCTTCCTCTTTATATGGTGACAAGGGCCCGGCAGATCGCGGCCACCTGTGCCCGCGTCTTTGCCCTTGAAAAACGATTATCGATCACAAAATCTGCCCTCTCCATTTTTTCGCGCTGCGACATCTGCCGTCTCAATCGTCGAATGATATCAGCCCGCCGCCAGTGGCGGCTGTCTACGACGCGCTCGATCTGGAGCCGCTGATTCGCCCGGACAGTGACGACCACATCAACCGTCCGCTCCATCCCGACCTCAAAGAGCAATGGAACATCCAAAATGACCATCCGCACCCGGCCCCGCTTTCGAAGTTCAGCGATCATCTCACGAACGCGGCGCTTCACACGGGGATGAATGATCGCCTCAAGCCGGCGGAGACGGTCCGGCCGGCCAAAGACATGGTCAGCCAATTTCCGACGTGAAACCCTGCCTTTCTCCATAACCCCATCGCCGAAGGCCCGAACAATCGCCTGACGGCACGCCGAACACTCTTCCAACAATTCATGGGCAACGTCATCCGCGTTGATGACCGCGGCCCCACAGGTCTTAAACATCGCTGCCACCGTTGTCTTCCCCACCCCCAAATTCCCCGTCAGCCCAATCACGATCATTTCTCGCCCCCAGCAACTAACCGTTCATACACTGCGTGATAATGTCTCGCCGAGCGGTTCCACGAAAAATCCCGCGCCATCCCACGCGCCTGAACAGCCCTCAGGGCCGTCTCATCATGATAAAGCTCCCATGCCCGTGATGTCGCCGCGGCAAATCCCCCGGCCGTATCCGGCGGGATCACGATCCCGACCCCGCCTTCAGCGTAATCATCAACCGTGTCAACAAGCCCCCCTGACGCGGATACAATCGGCACCGCCCCATATCGAAGGCTGATCATCTGGCTGAGACCGCATGGCTCAAACACCGACGGCATCAAGAAAAAATCGCTCCCGGCATAGATCCGGTGGGCCAAGGCCTCGTCAAATAGAATATGGGCCGCAACACGCCGTGGGTATCGCGCCGCCGCCTCCCGAACCCGCGCCTCCGAACCCGGGTCTCCGACGCCGAGAAGAACGATCTGACCACCCTCACGGACGATCTGCTCAGCGCCGTCACAGATCGCCTCGATCCCCTTCTGGTGCGAAAGCCTTCCTACAAACCCGAAGAGGGGCGCCTTTCCGTCCGGGTCAAGACCCGAGATCTTTTGAAGAGCGGTCTTGTTCGCCCGGCGCCGCGATAAGCGATCCGCGGAAAACGTCTGCTCGATCACAGGATCATGGGCCGGATCCCAAACCTCGTCATCAACTCCATTCAGGATCCCGATGATCCCCTCCTGCCGGCGGCAGAGGACATCATCCATACCGCACCCCTGTTCCGGGGTACAAATCTCGCGCGCATAATGCGGGCTCACCGTCGTCACCAGATCAGCGGATACCAGGCCTGCCCGTAACAGACTGATCTTCCCATAAAAATAAAATCCGGCCTGCTGCAGCACATCAAGGTCCAATTCCACGTCCCCAAACGTCTCTTTGGGAAAGAGCCCCTGATACGCCAGGTTATGGATCGTCATCACGGTGCGCGTCCGCGCAAAAAACCGCTGATACCGCGGATGATGACGAACATAGACCGGGATCAACGCCGCCTGCCAGTCGTGGCAGTGAAGGATATCGACAGGGGCACCTTGACGCATCAAAAAATCCAAGACCCGACGGTTGAAATACGCAAAGCGTTTAAGGCTGTCGGGGTAATCGCCCTCCTGATCTCCGTAGATCCCATCACGCCGAAAAAATCCGTCATGCTCAACGCAATACAGCGGGACCTCGGACGTCAACGCGGCGCGAACGATCCCCTCTCCCATCGGCTGTAAATCCGTCCCGTCGAGGCAACCGTAGCGCGGCATCATGACCCCGACCTTGATCCCCTGACGCTGCAAGGCCGGCGGCAAGGCCCCACAGACATCGGCCAACCCGCCAGTCTTCGCGAACGGAAATACCTCAGAGCAGCAAAAAACAACATTCATTCCAACGGCTCCATCTCTAACCAGTTCCGGCCTTTTTTAATCGCTACCGTGATCGGCACATCCAGGGTCAAGGCCCCCTCCATCTCGCTCCTCAAGATCAATGCGAGGGCCGCCTCTTCACCGGGAACACAATCAAAGACAACCTCATCATGGACCGAAAGGATCATCCGCGAGTCCAATGCGGCCTTCTGAATGGCCCGATCGATGCGCACCATCGCCACCTTGATCAGATCCGCCGCCGAGCCCTGGACCGGCGTATTGATCGCCTGACGCTGTGCCAACTGGCGCATCACAACATTCTTATTATGGATCTCCGAGATCACGCGGCGCCGATTGAGCAGGGTCTTCGCGTATCCCGTGACCTCACACTGCCGGACCGCCTCATCCATAAACGCCTTGACGCGAGGATACCTCAAAAAATATCGGTCCATAAAATCCTGCGCCTGATGGACCGGGACCCCCAGGTCCTTGGCCAGGCCAAAGGCGCTGATCCCGTAAATGATGCCGAAGTTGACCCGCTTTGCCGCGATCCGCATCTCGCGGTCGACCCGATCGGGCTCGACCTCAAACATCTGCCCGGCCGTATACGCGTGGATATCTTCCCCACTCTGAAAGGCACGAATCAAATTCTCATCATGCGACAAATGCGCCAGGATCCGGAGCTCGATCTGTGAGTAGTCCGCAGAAACGAGCGAATGATCCGGAGACAATGGAATAAAAGCCTTACGGATCTGCTGGCCAAGCTCGGTCCGGATCGGGATGTTCTGGACATTCGGATTGCTCGAGCTTAATCGTCCCGTCTCGGTCCCCGTCTGATTAAACGACGCGTGGACCCGGCCCGTCACCGGATTCACCATCTCGGGCAAGGCGTCCAAATATGTCGACTTCAATTTCGCGAGCTGCCGATAATCAAGGATCTTTCCCGGCAAGGCATGCTTCGCGGCCAACCGCACCAGAACGTCCTCATTCGTCGAAAATCCCGTCTTGATCTTCTTCAGGGCGGGCAATTTCAACTTTTCAAACAAGATAAAACTGAGCTGCTTCGGCGAATTGAGATTAAATTCCTCACCGGCAAGCGCGTAGAGCTCGCCTTCAAGCGATCGGATCACCTCAGCGTACTCATTCGACAATCGGCTCAAGAATTCCGTATCCAAACGGATCCCGAGGGTCTCCATCCGGGCTAAAATATAAGCAAGCGGCATCTCAACATCATGGAAGAGAGATTGCTGTTCGGTCGATATCAACTCTTTCTGAAGCGGCTCATAAAGATCATAGAGCGCCTTGACCTCCTGCGCCGCCGAGGCATCCTCAGGCAACGCGACCCCCAAATAGACCCTAGCCAGGGCCCCGAGGTCATTCGTGTTCCGTGCCGGGTGAAGAAGATACCCCGCAAGCATCGCATCCGCAACCCCGCTCGACTCATCGAGCGGCAGCGATGACGAGCGGCACAGGGACTTGATGTCCCATGTGACTTTTACCACACCCGGATCCAACCATACCGTCTTGAGCAAGGCGCGATCCTGATCATCGGAAAAAAATCCAATCTCGTCACCGACACAGATATAATACCCCCCGGTTTCACCCGACGGGGTCCCCGCCTCAGCTCGGATAAAAGCCAAACGCCCCGCTTGCCGAGCCTTACGGCAGAGGTCAGCGAGGCCTTCGGCCGCAACCCGGACACCAGCGGACAGCTCTGCCATGGTCACGGATTCCGGTCTCGTAGCGAACTCCTCTGCCAGACGAGTGAACTCAAGCTCTGAAAAGATCGCGTACAACTGTCCCCGGTCCGGATCCTTCCGTCGAAGACTTTCGAGATCGACAGAGATCGGCACTTCCGTTTGAAGCTCAGCCAACTCACGGCTGAGCCGCGCCTCATCCTGATGATCAGCAATCCTTTTTCTAAGTGATGCTGACGTGATGTGGTCCACGCCCTCAAGGATATTTTTCAAAGAACCGAACTCTTTCAACAGCTTCTTGGCCGAGACCTCGCCGATCCCAGGGACCCCAGGAATGTTATCAGACTTGTCCCCGGCGAGCGCGATATAGTCACAGACCTGTTCCGGTGCAACCCCCAAGACCGCCTCGACGCCAGCCGCATCGAGCAGCGCCTCACGACGAGGACTATAGACGCGGATATTCGGTCCGACCAATTGAAACAGATCCTTATCATCGCTGATCACGACGACCTCAAGGCCAGCCACAGCCGTCTGCCGTGCAATGGTCGCGAGCACATCATCGGCCGCATAGCGCGCCGAGGCAACGAGCGGCGAGCGATACCCCTCAGCCAGC
>CAYVEC010000020.1:0-30948 GCA_964450385.1 uncultured Planctomycetales bacterium | reverse complement strand
TGTTTGACCGGGCCATGATTTTTTTACGGAATCGCCGGTGGGTCGAGGCCCGGGCGGATTATGAACGGATCTTGGAGCGCCTGCCGGGGAATCGTCTGGCAGAGGAGAGCCTTCAGGCCATCGGGATCCTTGAGCGGCTCCCTGCGGCAGCCGCCGGGGTCACGGTCTTTGAGGCGGACAGCGGGTCGCGGTCCACGGATGTGAGATATGTCCAGCCGTGGATCCGGGTTGAACAGCCGGTGGGACAACGGGTTGCCCTTGTAGCGACGGAGCGAAATTTCTTTTATGGATTCGCTGAGGGGCCGCGCCGAGTTGAGCGGACCGAGATCGGGCTGTCGGCGGAGGTCTTGTATCAGCCGAACCTCTGGCTCGCTCTCGGGCTTGAGGCGAATGATTATTCTGACGGGGTTGATCAGAGCGAGGGATTTTTTGCCCGCGCTCGTTGGCAGGCCCGGGACCGCCTGCGCCTTATGGCGGCGCATGCCCGTCAGGATGTGATCGAGAACGTCCGGACCCTTGTTCGCGGGCTGTATCAGGACGAATCGGTCCTTCGCGCCGAATACACGGTCAACCGCCGCATGACCGTCGGCGGGGAATGGGTCTTCGGAAATTATCAGGACGGCAATGATCGTCAGCTCGCCGCCGGGGATGTCAGGGTGGGCCTCCGCGAGGGCCCCCGACCGCTGTTCCTCCTTTATCGATATGAGACGTATGGGTTCGGCCGTCCGGACCCGGATTATTTTTCGCCGAGCAGTTTTCATACCCACATGGCCGGGATCGAGTGGCAGGCTGGGTTCGGCCGGGCGGCTGGGTTCGCCGGTGACGATCGCACGCGCCTCGTTGCGCGTTATTGGCACGGCCTTGATACCGGAGATCAGCGGTCACATTCGCTCTCGGTCGATCTCCGGCATCGTGTGAGCCCGAGGTGCTCGGCGGGGGTCGAGGCCTACCGCAAGGTCTATGATCACCGGTCCATCTATGACGAAGGGCGGGTCACGGGGTATGTTCGATATGATTTTTAGAGACAGGGGACAGGGGAGAGGGAGGATGCGCGATATCCTCGAAGGCGCGATCGCGGTTCTTTTCGCGGCGATCACCGGATATTTTGTGAGCCGTTCCGTGTTTGTCGGGTTCTCGGATTACGTCGGCATTGAGAAGGCGCTCGCCGTTGTTTTTCTCTGCGCCGAGACGTTCATCATGATCCACGCCTTTGGATTTTTTGGCGGGCTGTATAAATTATTCCGCTATGAGAGGCCGGCGGCCGCGCCGGAGATCCGCGGGGAGTGGCCGTCGGTCGCGGTCCTGATCCCGGCCCGGCATGAGCCCCGTGAGGTCATTGAACGGACCCTCGCGACGTGTTACAGTCTGGGTTATCCGAAAAAGACGATCTATCTTCTTGATGATTCGACCGACCCGAAATTCCAGCGGGAGGTCGAGGAGACCGCGGCGCGCTATGGGGCGCGGATCTTCCGACGGCAGGTCAGGCATGGTGCCAAGGCCGGGATCATCAATGACTGTGTCAAGGGCCTGGCCGAGACCTACATCGCGATCTTCGACGCGGACCAGAACCCGATGCCCGTGTTCTTGCAGAAATTGGTTCCGATGCTTGAGGCGGACCCGCGCCTCGCTTTTATTCAGACCCCGCAGTTTTACAGCAATGTCGGGACAAGCCGCGTCGCCTTCGGCGCCAATATGCAGCAGGCGGTCTTCTATGAATATGTCTGCGAGGCCAAGAGCAGCACGGATGCCATGATCTGCTGCGGGACGAATGTCGTTTTTCGGCGTGAGGCCTTGATCGATGTCGGGGGGCTCGATGAGGATACCGTGACCGAGGATTTCGTGACATCGCTGGCCCTTCACCGCCGGGGATGGCGGTCCCTGTACTATAATCAGGTGTACACCTTCGGCATGGGTCCGGAGGACCTCGGCGCGTATTTTAAACAGCAGGCCCGCTGGGCCATGGGGAATGTCGGGGCCCTGAGGCGGGTCCTTCCAGGCATGGTCGCCCAGTTCCGGAGCCTGACAATCGGGCAGTGGTGGGAATACATGATCACGAGCAGTTATTATTTCATCGGCATCGCGTATCTTTTTTTGGTCACCTGTCCGGTCGTGTATCTTTTATGGAACATCCCGTCGTTCTTTATGAACCCGGTCGTCTACGGGCTGTCGTTTGTGCCGTATATGCTCCTTTCCCTGATCGTTTTTTATACGAGCATGCTGAAACGAGGGTATCGCGCGGGGTCGCTGTTTTTTGGTCAGGCCCTTTCGTTCTTGACGGTGCCGGTCTATATACGGTCCGCGATTCTCGGCATCATCGGAGTGAAGGGGACCTTTTCGGTGACGTCCAAGGCCAAGGGCGGCCATGTGTCCTATTGGGCCTTGTGGCCCCAGCTGCTCCTCTGGGCGCTTAACCTGGCCGCGGTCACCTGGGGGCTGAACCGGTTTTATTATGAACGATCCGCCGCTGTCATGATCAACACCCTGTGGGCGGCGTACCATTGTTGGATATTATCGTTTGTCTTTTATTACAATGAATAAAAAGCGCGCTCTCTTGATGATCATCCTTGTGTTCGGCCTCATCGCGACGGCGGTGGTGGTGTGGCGAGGCTCCGCCAGGGTCCCGGAAGGGCATTTGATGGAGCGCCACTGGTCGGGGTATCAGGCCGCGTTTATCGCGAGTGACGGGCGGGTCATTCGCCGTCGAGAAGGGGACACGGTTTCGGAAGGCCAGGCCTACGCGATGCTCTGGGCGGTCTGGATGAGGGACAAGGAGACCTTTGACCGATGTTATCAATGGACCGAACGGCATCTGTCGCGCGCGGGGCGTTACCGTGATCATTTGCTGGCCTGGCACTGGAAGGACGGGGAGGTCACGGATTGGATGCCCGCGTCTGACGCGGACATTGATTATGCGTTAAGTCTGATCTTTGCGGATCGTCTCTGGAAGGGTACGGCCCCGGGCGGCATGGAAGATTATGGCCAAAAGGCGGGCCGCGTCCTCACGGGGATCCTCAACACCTTGACCGTCGCGCGCGCGGATGGACACCGGTATCTCCTGCCTTGGATCGTTGAAAGCGGCCAAGGCCCGATCCCTCAGAATCTTTCGTATTATGCGCCGGGTCATTTTCGCGTGTTTTTTGAGACCAGCGGAGATCCGCGCTGGATGGAGCTCGTGGACACGACCTACGCCGTGTTGTCAAAAGTCACGGCGTCGACAGGCGGGACCGGACTGGTCCCCGACTGGTTCAGCCTCACGGATGATGGCGCGGTCCGGCCCCTGGATGGGAAAAATACCGCCTTCGGTTGGGAATCGGTACGGGTGCCGATCCGCATCGCGATGGATCGGGTCTGGTTCTCTGATGAGCGGGCCCATGACTGGTTGTCCGGGCCGATCGCCCGTTTTGCGGGGGAGACGATGGCGGCTCGAGGGCGGATGTCCGCGGAATATTTTTTTGACGGTCGGCCCAAGATCCCCGAGTATGAGAATCCGCTTTTTTACGCGGCGTTTATCTTGGCCCTGCGGGAATCGGGTTCTCCCCTGGCAGGGCAGGCCCTGCGCCGCATGGAACGATTCCGTCGTTCGCGCCGGTCCGGGATCCTCTTCGGCGGCCGGGACGCCTATTTTGAAAACAGTTTGATTTGGTGGGTTTATGCGCTAGAATATCCCGATAGTTGGAGCGTTTTTTTGAAAGGGCGTTAAGATGCTGTCAAAAGAAGAGGTGCTCACGATCCTTCGTGAGGGGCTGCGGGTCGAAGAGGACGTGATCCCGATCTATTCGGAACATATCAGGAACTCCCTGTTTTTATCCGGGCTCTCCGCCGCGGAAACCGATCCGGTGAAGAGCATCCTTGATAAATTGAAGGTTGATTCGGAGAGGCATCGCAAGATTTTTCAGACGCTGATCGCGCGGGCCGAGGAGTCGAACCGGGATGTTTACTAAAAATGACTATCGAGAATATTTTGAGATGATCCTCAAAAAGGAAACTGAGATGGTGGAGTTTCTCGAGGCGGCGATCGCGCGGATGGGGGACCATGAGGTCCGCGCCGGATTACAGGAGATTTTATTAGACGAACGGGCCCATGCCGCGATGGCAGACCGCCTGGTCGGGATCATTGGGAAGTAGGCGCGGGGATGTCGTTGGAGGAGGGTATTTATTAACAAGAAGGGAGATGTTATATGGGAACAAAGGGACGAGAGATTGTGGATTTTAATGTGGATGAATTGATCAAGATGATGAACCGGGCGCTTGCCGACGAGTGGCTTGCCTATTATCAGTACTGGGTGGGCTCGAAGGTCGCGGTCGGCCGGATGAGGGGGATTGTTGCCGGTGAGTTGGCCGAGCACGCGGGTGAAGAGTTAAAACACGCCAACATGCTCGCGGACCGCATCATGCAGCTCGGCGGCACGCCGATCCTGAATCCTGAACAATGGAAGAAGGAAGCGCATTGCGCCTACGATGAGCCGAAGGACCCGAATACGAAGACCCTTGTGGAGCAGAATATCAAGGGCGAGCAGTGCGCGATCGCGGTCTATAAAAAGATGCTTGATACCCTTCAGGGCAAGGATTCGATCACGTATCATATCATCCTTGAGATCCTTCAAGACGAGGTTGAACATGAGGATGATCTTGAGGCTATTTTGGAAGATATGAAGACCAAAGTAGCGTAGTGCACCGCAAGAACATGCGGGAAACAGTGACGTTCGAATCCCCTGATCGCCCAGCGGTCAGGGGATTTCTTCTGGGCCGAGGGGGCCATCGGGTCCGGGTCGCACCGAAACGGTCTTCGAAACTTTTTTCAGGGTGACGGTGTCTAACAGATGACAGGCGATAACGGGTGGCCGTACGAGCGGCGCGCGAGAAGGCTGACGGATGGATGATATCAACAGGGATGTGATCAAGCGGGCTGCTTCGGGTGATCCCGGCGCCTTTGAACAGATCTATCGGACCTATGCCCGGTATGTCTTTCATGTGGCGCTCCGGATGACGCGGCACCGCCAGGATGCGGAGGAGATCACCCAGAATGTTTTTGTCACGCTCTATGAAAAGTTGGCGGGTTTTCGGGGCCAGGCGCAGATGCGGACGTGGATCTATAGGATCACGGTGAATATGTCGATCAATTATTTAAAAAAAGAAAAACGGATCCGGCAGCGGTCTGTTTCCGATGATTCGGCGGTCGAGGCCGTGGCAGTCGAGCCGGAGGTGTATCATGACGACGCGCGCCGGGCGGCTGAGCGGCTCGTGTCAACTTTATTAGATGGGCTGACGGGTGAACAGCGGGCCTGTGTCGTGCTTCGGAGCGTTGAGGGCTTGAGTTATGCCGAGATCGCCCGTGTTTTAAAGATCCATGTGAACGCGGTGCGGTCTCGTTTAAAGAGGGCGCGCGAACGGATGATCGCTCAAAAACCCGAGGGAGACGCGTGATGAACTGCAGAACGGTCCAGGAGCTCTTGTTGACAGAATATCTGGATGGGGAGGGACCGGCCGGGCAACGCGCCCGTGTGGAGGCGCATCTGCGGGTCTGCGACCGATGCCGCGCTGTTGAGGCCGCGGTCAGGCAGCGCCTGGTTGAACCGTTCAACGCGTTGGGCAGGGTCACGGTCCCGGAATCGGTCTGGACCCGGACGTGTGAGCAGATCGCTGAGCGTTCAGGTCGGGGCCGCAGGTCAGGGATCCGGAAATTCCGTGAAGGCCTTGAGGCGGTTCTAACGCCCCGGCGTTCGTTGGCCCTGGGGACTCTCTGTGCTGTTATGTTTGTTTCCGTAGTGACTCTTCGAATGTTTTTACCGCTAGAACGGCCGGTCCCGGGGGATGAGACCGAATATGTGGCTTATCTTTTGGGATGGCCTGACGGAACGGGTAACGGGGCCGGGTATGGAAGTTTTGTTGAGGAGATGTTTTTATAAGATGGGGAATGAAAGGAGTCGGAGATGAGGCACGTGATCTACGGGGTTATGGTCGTGGCGGTTGTTAGTCTGTGTAGTGCCGCTGGTGTTCAGGCGCAGCCGCATGAGGGGGCGCCGGAGAAAGGCTCACGGCACGGCGGGATGATGGGGGAAGGCATGGGAGGAAAGGGTTGCCCCTCCTGCCAGGAGAAAATGCTTGAAGAGTTGGGATTGACTCCGGACCAGCAGAAGAAAATGGAGGCCCATAAAGAGCGTCATATGAAGGCGATGAAAGAGACGCGGGACATGATCCGGCAAAAACGTGAAGAGATCCGTCAGGCCCTTGAGCAGGAGACCGTTGACCTTGAGGCGGTGCGCGCGGTCCATCAACAGATCAAAGACCTCCTTGTTAAACAAGAGGATGCGCGGCTTGAGGCGATTTTAGAGGTTAAAAAAATCCTCACCCCTGAGCAGTTCGTGAAGTTTCATGCTCAGGCGAGCAAGATGAGGCATCACCGCATGAAAGGCATGGCGGTCCCTGAGGGGGATGACACGCCTGACCAGGGTCCGCATGAGGATTAAGACGCTCGGTTAAAGGCTTTTTCGATCAGGTGGACCGACGGTTTTTTTGTCCAGAGGCTCACGAGTGGGACCACGGCGAACGGCACGAGGATGGCAATCGATGCCGCCATCGGCGAACGGTCCGGACCGAGAATAAAAAACAGAGAGATCCCCAGGGTCAGGCCGGTGATCATGCCGGCCTTGGCCCCCCAGAGCGTTGCCCCCTTCCAGTATAGACCATAGATATAGGGCGCGGTGAAGGCGCCGGCCACGGTCCCCCATGATAGGGACATCAGGGTGATGATCAGCGAGAATTCGTTCCGAGCGATGAAGTAGGAGAGCGCGATAAACGTTCCGCTCAGGAATCTCATCATGGCCAGGGAGCGCGCTTTTGAGATGTTGGGATTGAGATGCCCTTTATACATATCAATCGCCACGGCCGAGGCAGCCACCAGGATGATCGAGGCCAGGGTGGACATTGAGGCCGAGAGGATGAGAAGTAGGATGAGGATCATCAGATTCGGGGGGACGTAGGTGGTCAGGAGCGTTGGGATGAGGCGGTCGAATGCCACGGCCCCGTTCACGATCGGCGGCGCGTCAAAGAAGAGATGGGACATGGCACCGATGAAATAGGCCGAAAAACTAATAATGAAAGAGAAGATCGTTGTGACGATCGCGGCCCGCAGGATGACCTTTTCACTCTTGACCGCGTAAAATTTTTGCACCATCTGCGGCAGTCCCCAGACCCCAAAGGATGTCATAAACACGAGCGAGGCGAGCATCCAGGGGCCCGGGCGTTTGGCCGCCGGGACATGTTGGGCGTAGTTCGCCTGGATCTGCCCGATGATCTCACCCCACGAGACATCGGCTTTGCCTGTCAGGATCGTGACCAGGGCAATGACGCCAAAGATCATCAGACTTCCCTGGACAAGGTCGGTCAGGGTGATCGCGAAATATCCGCCGAGAACAAGGTATATCCCTGTGATCGCCACGATCATGATCAGGATCTTGTCGTAAGAGATATGGAAATAACCTTCAAAGAGGAAGCCGAGTCCTTTAAAGACCGAGGCCGAATACGGCAGGAGAAAGATAAAGATGATCGTTGCGCTGATCATTTTGATCCAGCGGCCCTCATAGCGTTCGTGCAGGAATTCCGGCATGGTCATGACATCGAGGTTTTTGGTCATTTGGCGGGTTCGTTGGCCCAGCACGAGCCAGGCGAGCAGGGAGCCGACCACGGTGTTGCCCAGGGCGATCCAGAGGGCGTTCACCCCGAATCCCCAGCCGAGCTTTCCGGCAAAGCCGATGAAGAGAACCGCGGAAAAATATGTCGTTCCGTAGGCAAAGGCCGAGATCCAGGGACCGATCGCCCTATTGCCGAGAAAAAAGTCGTTGATGCTAGAGGTTTTACGCATTCCCCACAGCCCGATCCCGATCATCGCGATCAAAAAAAGACAAAGAAAAAAAACAGCCATGGGGTCTCCTTTGCTACAATATTTGTTATCTTAAAGAGTTCCTGGAGACGCCTGAGCGGTTGTGGTGCCGGCATCTGATTTACGATATCGGGAATCAGGTCTTTTATCAATCACAATTTTCTTTTTAATCGAAAGGCAAACGGCGATGACACAACGGCACGCATGGGGGATCTGGGCGGGGTGTGTGGGCATGGTCTTATTGAGCGTCCGGGCATGGGCGGGGTCAACGATGGGGGCCGACCTTCGGCTGCGTCACGAGTATTGGAAGAATATTTTTGATCAGGAGACCTCGGCGAAGGATAACCGGAATTTTTTCCGTCTCCGGTCACGGGTGTGGGGCGAGGCCGGCCTAAATGAGGATCTCTCAGCGTCGCTGCGGCTGACCCACGAGCTCAAAGAATACACGTATTATTATCAGGCATCCGGGGCCAAGCGTCCCTCGTTTGAGGCGAACGAGGTTGTGGTGGACAATCTTTATGTGGACATGAAAAAGGTCGCTGACCTGCCGCTGGACCTTAGGATCGGGCGTCAGGACTTCGCCGGCCAGTATGGGGAGGGGTTTTTGATCATGGACGGGACCCCGCTCGACGGCTCACGGACGTTCTATTTTAACGCGGTGAAAGGCCGGTATCAGATCGATGAGGCCAATAGCGTGGACGTGATCTATATCAATAACCCGCGCACGGATAAATATCTGCCGATCGCGCATCAGCTCAGTCCGGAACAGACGCTCAATCAGACGGATGAGATCGGGGTGGTGGTCTATTGGAAGAATCAGGCGATCGATGGGCTGCAGCTCGACCCGTATTACATTTATAAAGAAGAGGACGACGTCGGAGGAGCGCGGCTTCAGGATCGAGAAAGCCGTATCCACACCGTGGGCGCCTTTAGCGTTTACCGCTGGGAGGGGATGGCCCTTCGGACGCAGGGGGCGTATCAGACGGGGCGTTATGGGGATGATGACCGTCAGGCGTTCGGCGGGTATGCCTTTCTTGATAAGGAGTGGGAGGGCGCGCGATCTCCCAAGGCGACCGGAGGCGTCGTGGTCTTGTCGGGCAATGATCCGAGTACCGGCACGAACGAGGGATGGGACCCGCTCTTTTCCCGTTGGCCGTGGATGTCTGAACTGTATTGTCTCAGTTACAATGGCGAGTCGGGGATGGGGTATTGGACGAACCTGATCATGTATCGCGGCCAGTTTGAGATGACACCCGCGAAGAAAATACGGCTGACGCTTGCGTATAACTTTTTGCAGGCGATGGAGAATCCGGCCTCCGCAGGTTTTGGTCTTGGCGACGGTAAGAACCGCGGGCATCTGCCCCAGGTGAAGCTGGGATATCAGTTTTCGGATCATGTGAGCGGTTATGTTCTCGCGGAGTATCTGATCCCGGGGAATTATTATGCCGATGGCACCGACCCGTCATTGTTCCTGCGGACCGAGCTCATGGTGAAATTTTAAAGCTGGGCGTCCTTGGTTTTTTGAGGTTGCCCCGGTGGGGACGGGCGAGTATAATAAAGACCCTTTTCACTTTCAGACAATCATAAGGATTGATATATGGTGAGGACAGAGAAAAAAGAGGTACGGCTTTTGTCAGGGAATGAGGCCCTGGCCCAAGGGGCCTATGAATCTGGGTTGGGGTTCGCGGCCGGATATCCCGGAACACCCTCGACGGAGATCGTTGAATGCCTCGCGCAGTTTAGTGAGGTCGATGCCCAGTGGTCGGTCAATGAGAAAGTGGCCTTTGAGGTCGCCTATGCCGCGGCCATCGGCGGGAAACGTTCCATGTATGTCTCAAAGCACGTCGGCGTCAATGTCGCGATGGACGGGGTGATGACGTCCGCCTATATGGGGGTCAATGCGGGATTTGTGATTGTGACCTGCGATGACCCGGGGCTCCATTCATCACAGAATGAGCAGGACAATCGGCTGATCGCCCGGATCGCGAAGATGCCGCTTCTTGAACCTGATTCACCATCGGAGGCGAGGGAGATGATTCAGGAGGCCTTTAAGATCAGCGAACGATTCGACATCCCCGTCATCCTTCGGATGACGACCCGGGTCTGCCATAGCAAGGAGAATGTGCGGATCGGCGCGCGGCGCGATGTCCCGGATCGGCCGTTTGAGGTGAACCCGAAGAAATATGTGATGGTACCGCGGCATGCATATTTTCGTCATATCGATCTTGAGAAGCGCCTGCTGAAACTAAAGGCAGCAGCCGAGCGGAGCCGGTTTAACACGATCGAGATCGGGGACACGAAGCTTGGGTTTATCGTCTCGGGGGTGGCTGCTCTCTATGTCCAAGAGGTGTTTCCCCAGGCCTCGGTATTGAAGCTCGGGATGGCGTATCCATTTCCGGCCGATAAGGTCCGGGAATTCTGCCGTCAGGTGAAAAAGGTCATTGTTGTTGAGGAACTTGAGCCCTTTATTGAGAACCAGTGTCAGCGGATCGGGGTGAAGGTCCGGGGTAAGGATCCGTCTTTTTGCGTCGGCGAGTTGCGGCCGGAACACATGGCTGCGATCGTGCGCGGTGAGGTCCGGCACGACAAACCCGTCGTGAACCGGCCGCCGTCCTTATGTCTTGGCTGTCCGCATCGGCTCGTCTTTGCGGCCCTTCAGAAGACCGGGGCCGTGATCGCTGGGGATATCGGGTGTTATACTATGGGCGCGCTGCCGCCGTATGAGAGCGTTCACACCTGCCTCTGCATGGGGAGCGGTGTGACGTTCCAAGAGGGGCTGAGCAAATCGGTCAAAGATCGAAAGGTGATCGGGGTGATCGGAGATTCGACCTTTGTTCATTCAGGGATCACCGGCGTGATTAATGCGGTTTATAATAAGACGCGCGGGGTCATTATTATTCTCGACAATGCCACCACCGCGATGACCGGCGGGCAGCCTAATCCTGCTACTGGCGAGACGCTCCGGGGGGACCGGGTCCGTCAGCTTGTCTTGGAGGATATCGTGGCGGCCTGCGGGGTCGATCATGTCGATGTGATCGATCCGGTGAAACATAAAGAATTCGAAGCGTTATTGAACCAGCGGCTTGATGAGGACGGGTTGTCGGTGATTATTACCCGGCGACCCTGTATTCTAAAAGTCAAAAAGGCCGCATGTTAAGCGAGAGGTCTATGAAAGACTTGGGGAGGACACAATCGGTGTGCTTTTATGGGGTCGGGGGCCAGGGCGTCTTGACCGCGGCTGAGGTCGCGGGCTGGGCGGCGCTTGTCGCAGGGTATCATGTGAAGAAGACGGAGGTCCATGGCATGGCCCAGCGGGGCGGGTCCGTCGAGTCGTATGTGCGCTTTGGCAGAAAAGTGGTTTCACCCCTCCCTGTCGATGGGTTTGTTGATGTCTTGATATGCCTTCATGAGGAGGAGCATCCCCGGTTGAAAGATCAGCTTCGGCCGGGCGGGATCGACCTTTTTCCGTTCTTGGCCTGTGCGCGCGAGGCCGTGGGTGAGCAAAAGATCTTTCTTAACGCCTTCATGCTCGGTGTTTTGTCGACCCGGCTCGCGATCGGTGTCGATTGTTGGACACAGGCCCTGGACCATGTCTTTCGACGCCGGCAGGAGGAGAACCGGGCGTTTTTCTTTAAAGGAAGGGAATGCGGAGGCCAGCGATGATCTTTAATGAATCCATGGAATGTCTGGATGCGGCCGCGCTTCACGCGATTCAGAGTGAGCGCCTTGTGAAGATGGTGTCGTTTGTGGCGCGGCAGTCGCCGTTCTATCAGCGGCGGTTCGCTCAGCATGGGATCGGGGTTCAGGAGATCCGTTCGATCGATGACATCATGCGGCTGCCATTCACGCTGAAGGAGGATCTGCGGGATCAATATCCGTTCGGTCTTTTTTCAAAACCGCTTGGCGAGATCCAGGAGATCCATGTCTCGAGCGGCACGACCGGAAATCCGACGGTGGTCGGGTATTCCCGCGATGATATTGATCTCTGGTCCGAGGCCATGGCGCGCTGCCTGTGCTGTGCCGGGGCCGAGCCTGGGGACATGATCCAGGTTGCCTACGGCTACGGGCTTTTTACCGGCGGGCTCGGGCTCCATTATGGATCGCTGAAATTGGGGCTGACGATCATTCCGTGTTCGTCCGGCCAGACGAAACGTCAGCTCAAGATCCTTCAGGATTTCAAACCGAAGATCGTCGCGTGCACACCCTCGTATGCCGTGTATATGGCCGAGGTCGCTCAGGAGAGTGGGATGATCACCGCTGAGAGCAGCTGGCGGACCGGGATCTTCGGGGCTGAGCCCTGGAGCGAGGCCATGCGTCATGAGATCGAGGCCCGGTGGGGGATCGACGCGTTGGACATTTACGGCCTCTCGGAGATCATCGGGCCGGGGGTGGCCTGCGAGTGCCTTCAGAAGAAGGGGCTTCATGTGCCGGCGGACCTGTTTTTTGTCGAGGTCATCGATCCGAAGACAGAGGCGCCGGTGTCTGATGGCCGGCCGGGAGAGCTCGTCATTACCCATTTGACGAAGACCGGGATGCCGCTCATCCGGTACCGGACGCGGGATATCGTGACCCTTGACCGCGCAGCTTGCGCCTGCGGCCGGACCTCACCGAGGATCAGCAAGGTGCTTGGCCGGACGGATGATATGATCATCGTGCGCGGGATCAATGTCTTTCCTTCTCAGATCGAAGAGGTGCTTCTCAACATGAAGGGCACGCTGCCGTATTATCAGCTTGTGGTCGACCGGGCCCATGGCGGGCTCGATTCGATCGAGGTCTGGGTCGAATTGGACGCCGCGTTTTTTTCGGATGAGGTCAAGGAACTCCAGCATTTAGAACATAAGATCGCGCGGGAGATCGAGACGGTCCTCGGGATCGGGGTTGCCGTCCGGCTCGTCGAGCCCAAGACGATCACCCGCAGCGAGGGCAAGGCCCAGCGGATTATTGATAAACGGTCGCTCTAGCCAAGGAGGACGCGGTGAAGATCACGCAGGTATCGGTCTTTTTAGAGAATAAAAAGGGGCGGTTATATGAAGCGACCGCGGTCTTGGGTGCGCGGGGGATCGACATCAAAGCCCTCACGATCGCGGAGAACGAGAAGTTCGGGGTCCTGCGAATGATCGTGGACCGGCCGGACGAGGCCCTGGCCGCGTTCGAGGCCGGCGGATTTGTGGCCTCGATGACCGAGATCATTGCGGTCGAGGTGGGGGATCACCCCGGCGGCCTTGCCGCGGTCCTCAAGGTCTTTGATGAGGAAGGGGTCAACGTGGAATATCTGTATGCCTTTGTCGAAAAATCGGTCGACAAGGCGATCGTTGTGTTCCGGTTTGATGACACCGATAAGGCGATCGAGGTGCTCCGTCGTCATCACATCGGGATCGTCGGCAAAAAGGATATCGGGAGTCTATGAGCGTTGTGGCGATGAACGGACCCGGTGGACAGGTCGAGCGGCTCTCGCGGGATGAGCTCGCGGCGCGTCAGCTTTCGGCTGTTCGCGGGACGGTCGCCGCCGCGCTTCGGACCGCGTTTTATCGGAAGAGGCTGGGCTCCTGCGGCATCCGAACCCCCGACGATATCCGGGGGCTGGATGACATCCGGCGCATCCCGTTTACGACCAAGGACGATCTCAGGGAATGTTATCCCCGAGGGCTCTTGTCAACGGAAATTCAGCGGGTCGTGAGGATCCACACCTCGAGCGGAACGACCGGGATCCCGACGGTGATCTACCACACGCAGCAGGACCTTGACCATTGGACGGCGCTCGTCACCCGTTCGATCGCCGCCTGCGGGGTGTCGGCCGATGATGTCTTTCAAAACATGATGACCTATGGGATGTTCACGGGCGGGCTGGGCCTCCATTACGGGGCCGAGCGGCTCGGGGCCCTTGTCATTCCGTCAAGTTCTGGCAATACCCGACGGCAGCTTCAATTGATGCGCGATTTCGGCACGACCGTGATCCACGCCACACCGAGCTATATGTTTCACATGGCCTCGAAGATGGAGGAATACGGTTTTTCACGCCGGGACCTCGTGGTCCAGAAGGCCTTTCTGGGAGGGGAGCCGTATTCCGAGCAGACACGGCAGAAGATCGAGGCCCTTTTCGGCATCGATGTCTACAATATGTACGGGTTGAGCGAGATGAACGGCCCGGGGGTGGCCTGTGAGTGTGCGGCGAAAACGGGGATGCACCTCTGGGAGGATGCCTATATTTTAGAGATCATTGATCCGGTGACCGGGGTGGACGTTGATGACGGTCAGTCGGGAGAACTGATCCTGACGACCCTCGGCCGGGAGGCCACCCCCTTGTTGCGGTATCGCACACGCGATCTGACGTCGGTGGTCCCGGGGGCCTGCCCCTGCGGGAGGACCCACCGCCGGATCACCCGCATCACGGGACGGAGTGATGACATGCTCATTATTAACGGGGCCAATGTCTTTCCCTCGCAGATTGAAGAGGTCATCATGCGGGTTCCAGAGGTCGGGAATAATTATCAGATCTGCCTTAAAAAAGAGGGGGCCCTCGACAAGCTTATTGTCCGTGTCGAGATCTATTCGAAATTATTCGCCGGAGAGCTCGCTGAACTCGAGCGGCTTCGTTCGAGCATCGCGGAGCAGCTGCGCGCCACGATCATCATTAGTCCGACGGTGGAGCTCCATGAGCCTGGGAGCCTGCCGGCCTTTGAATTAAAAGCGAAACGGGTTGAGGATCTGCGGGAAAAATTATAAGGGAAGAACAGGAGGGTGTGATGCCGAAGCAGATCAATATTTTTGTCGAGAATCGCGCGGGCCGGATCATGTCGATCACCGAGGCCCTGTATAAAGAGAACATTAATATCCGCGCGATGGCGGTCCAGGATCGCGGGGAATTCGGGCTTGTGAAGGTGATCGTGAACAAGCCGGATCAGGCCGTCCGAGTCCTTCAGCAGGCGGGATTCGCCTGTAAGGAAAAGGATGTCCTCGCGGTGGTCCTTGAAGACCGGCCCGGCGGGCTCTTTCATTTGTTGAAGGTGTTCCCCGAGGGCAACGTGAATATCCTTGACGCCTATGGGTTCGCGGCCGAGACGATCAAGGGGGCAGTCTTTTTGCTTGAGGTCGAAAATCCGGCTGAGGCCGAGGCCTTTTTAAAGGCCCGGGGGTTCACACTCTTAAGCGCTCACGACGTCATGCAGATCTGATCATCAGGGAAAGGATGTGACGATGGCGGAGAATCTCGCGTTCCATGATAAATTCGCGGCGTTCCTTGGGGCGACGGTCCTTGAGGTCAGGCCCGGTTATGCCCGGGCATCGCTTGTGATCAAGGAGGATTTCTTAAATGGCGCGGGCCTGGCGCACGGCGGGGTGATCTTTTTCTTGGCGGATTATGCCTTTGCCCTGGCCGCGAATGGCGGCGAGCGGATGGGCCTTGCGATCTCATCGCATATCGATTTTATCAAGTCCGCCCGGGCGGGAGAGGAGATCACCGCCGAGGTGACGGGTGTTGCGGCGAGCCGCCGGCTCGGGAATTTTCAGGGCCGCGTCACGAATCAGGCCGGGGATGTCTTGGCACAATTTCAATCGGTGGCGTATTTTAAAACAGGGGCTTGATGGCCGTCGCGACCGGACGCGCTGGTTCGGCGAACGCTGGGTGCGACCGAGAGGGAGGGGCAGGGTTGGAACAACGGAGGGACATATGAAAAGATTGTGGATCGCGCTGGTTATGGGGATGGCGATAACGGCAGGCGTGGCGGGGCTGTCATGGGACATCGCCTCTGCCCAGGACGAGGCGGATGAGGAGATCCTTATGATCTCCGGCGAGGTTACTGCCTTGGATGCTTCGGCTGGGACCTTTGTGGTTATTGAGGAGGCCGAGGAAGGTGAGGTCTCGGGCGATCCGCTGACGGTCAGCGTTGATCCGATGACCATGATTGACAAGGGGGGAGAGCGCATCGGGCTTGATGCCGTGGCGGTCGGGGATATGGTGACGGTAGAATATCAGTTGAATGATGACGGGAACGCGATTGCCGTCAACATCTGGCTTGAAGAATAAGCGGGGGTCGCGGTTCTCAATGTTTCCTGCGGTGCGACGATTATTCCGGGGGTTGAGGTTTTTTTAAAAGTTCGTGACAGCAGGGGTCTTTCGTACTACAGTGTACAGGCATGACCGGATGTGGAAGGTGATCGTCCCATCATTTTTATTTACTCATCAATAACATAACGGTCTTAAATGTTGTATCTGGGCCCAGGGTGACCGGGTGCGCCGGGCATGTGTCATGGTCCCTTGAGGGGCTATTGTTCTATCATGAGGGAGAGGATTATGGAATACGCAGGGGTGTTTAAGCCAAAGGTCTTAACGACGTTAAAGGGATACTCGTGGGCGCAGTGCCGCGCGGATTGTATCGCCGGGGTTATCGTGGGCATCGTGGCGCTGCCGCTCGCGATCGCGTTCGCGATCGCCTCCGGTGTGTCGCCTGACCGGGGTCTTGTCACGGCGGTTGTGGCGGGCTTTTTGATCTCGGCCTTGGGCGGAAGCCGGGTTCAGATCGGCGGGCCGACCGGCGCCTTTGTGGTCATTGTGTACAGCATTGTCCAAAAATTCGGCGTGGATGGGCTCATCGCCGCGACCTTCTTGGCAGGGATGATCATGTGCGCGATGGGGATCGGCCGAATGGGCGCGATCATCAAATTCATTCCGTATCCCTTGACCGTGGGCTTTACCTCGGGGATCGCGCTCCTGATCTTTTCGTCACAGGTCAAAGATTTTTTTGGCCTCACGGTCGCGGAGCTCCCCGCTGAGTTTTTGGAGAAATGGTGGGTCATCATCCAGAACGCCTCAAGCGTGAATCTTTATGCCGCGCTTCTCGGGATGGGCACGATCCTGCTCATCTTGGTCTGGCAGCGGTATATTAAGGTCGTGCCGGGTGCGGTCGCGGCCCTCTTTGTGGGAACCCTCGCCGCGCAGATCTTCGGGCTGCCGGTTGAGACGATTCAAAGTCGTTTCGGCGACATCCCCAACGGCCTCCCGATCCCGCATCTGCCCGCGGTGAGCCTGGCGGCCGTGAGAGAGCTGATCCCTGCCGCGATTACGATCGCGCTTTTAGGCAGTATTGAATCGTTATTATCGGCTGTTGTGGCGGATGGGATGATCGGCAGCCGTCATCGTTCGAATACCGAGCTTGTTGCGCAGGGCATCGGGAACATGGCATCAGCCCTTTTTGGTGGGATGCCGGCGACGGGAGCGATCGCCCGGACAGCGACCAATGTCCATAACGGCGGCCGAACGCCGATTGCCGGGATGGTTCATGCGGTCACGCTCCTCGCGATTATGTTCTTTTTCGCCCGATGGGCCGTCTATATTCCGCTCAGTGTTCTCGCCGGGATCTTGATCCTGGTCGCGTATCGGATGGCCGGATGGGAGTCGTTCGTCGCTATCCTGAAGGCACCGAAGAGCGATGTCCTCGTTTTGGTCCTGACCTTTCTTCTTACGGTCCTTGTGGATTTGACCGTGGCCATCCAGGTGGGGATCGTTGTCTCGGCCATGCTGTTTATGCATCGGGTGGCGAATGTCGCAAACATTAATATGATCAGTAAGGAGTTTGTTGACGAGGAAGAGGGCGATGACCCGCTCGCGATCAGCCGGCGTAAGATCCCGGATGGGGTTGAGGTCTACGAGATCAACGGCCCGTTCTTTTTCGGGATGGCCTCAAAATTCATTCAGACGATGAGTGATATCGAGAGCGCGCCGAAGATCCGGATCCTTCGTATGCGGCATGTCCTCAGCATTGATGCGACGGCGATCCATGCCTTACGGCAGGTCATCGTGCATTCTCGACGGCACAATATCCGGCTGATCTTTTCGGGCGTGCATGCCCAGCCCCTCGTGGCCCTTGAGAACGTCAACCTCATTAGCGAGATCGGTATTGAGAATATGTGCCCGAACATTGACGCCGCATTTAAAAGGGCCGAGGAGGTCCTTGTGGGCCGGGCCTGATGGCCGGAGAAAGGGATTTTTTATCAATCAGTCACGTAAGGAGTGGTCATGAGGAACGTGGGGTTGTTGTGCGGTCTGTTGGTGCTCTGCGCTGCCGTCGGGGCGGTTGCCGAGGGGGTGACTGTTTCAGAGGGCCGGGAGGTCGCTATTCATTATACGCTGACCGTGAACGGTGAGGTGATTGACTCGTCTGTGGGCGGGGAGCCCCTGACGTATATTCAAGGGAAAGGCATGATCATCCCCGGCCTCGAAAAGGCCCTTGAGGGGATGGCCGTGGGAGAAAAAAAGAGCGTCGTTGTCTCTGCGGAAGAGGGATATGGTCAGCCTGACAGCCGGGCGGTCGTTGAGGTCCCGCGTCAGTCATTGCCGCCGGATCTCACGGTCCAGGTCGGTATGCCGGTCGAGGTTCCGACGCCTCAGGGCCCGCTACCTGGCCTGATTGAGAAGGTTGGGGAGACGACCGTGGTGATCAATTTTAATCACCCGCTCACTGGTCAAGAGCTTCATTTTGAGGTTGAGGTTGTGTCTGTTAAGTGATGGGTGGGGAATCAGGCGGCGGCCACAAGCGAGTGGCCGCCGTTTTTTTTGTTGTGGGAATGGAATCCATGCGGCCGAGTGCCGGTTGACCAGAGAGCCCCCTCCGCGCAATCTTCATCTTGTATCCTGCACGATCACGATATACAATAACAACCGATATGAGAACATCCCACTCTCCGAGAATCAGCCTCCGCCGGGTTGCGACACGGCTTATCGGGACCGGTCTGGTCCTCGTTATTTTAGTCCTCATTGTCTGGACGAATCTCGGAACCCATGTCCTTCTTGAGATGGGCGTGTTCCGTTTTTTTGCCCACGATGTCACGAGCGAAGATAGTGAGGGCAACCTTTTTCGCGGCATCACGTTTAAGAATGTCGAGATCCGTGACAGCGATCTTTTGCCCAATGGGGCTGTGGTCCAGATTCAGGAATTATTCGTTCGGGTCTCGGGCTGGGGGCTTGATGGGCTGCATGTTTGGATCGATCATGGGCGGGTCACTCTGCCGGAAACAGGGGGGATCGTCCTTGTTTCCGGGAGTATGAGTCAGGGCGTATGTGATATCAATGTCTATACCCCTGGACTTGATCTTGACGATATCGTGAGATTTCTGCCTGAGGAGGCGCGGCATATCCGCGGGTCGCTGGATCAGGCCGATCTCTATATTCAAGGGCCTCTTTACAGCCTTCGGCTGACGGGCGATGCCTTGGTGAGGATGTTTTCTGCACAGGGGTTTACGTTCCGAGAAGGGGCAGCGACTGTGGACTTGACGGTAACTGGGATTGGTCAGCGAGGTCGAGACGTCTCAGGGACGGTCGAGGTACGGGACGGGATCGTTCACGGAGCGAAGACCGCGGAGATTTTGGTCCGTGAGGGGGCGATGACCTTCGGTGGATTAGACGCTAAACCTCAGATCAAGGGCCGCGGCGCCGCTGAGGTCGAACGTGTGAAAATTTATATAACCCTGAGAGGAACTCTTGATGCCCCGGTCGTCGAGCTCTTTTCAGATCCTCCGATGCCTCAGGAGCGGCTCGCCGTGGCCCTGGCCACGAACCGCCTCTGGCGCGGGGCGGAGGGAGCGGTCGCGACCGGCGCGATATCTCCGGACCTCATGAAGGACTTTGTTGATTATTTTATTTTGGGAGGGGCCGGCAGCGCGTTTGGCAGACGGTATGGGATATCAGATGTCACGGTCGTTCATGACAATACGACGCGCGGGGTGGGTTTTGCGACCGGGCTTTCGAATCGTCTCGAGGCCCGGTATGTTTTTGAACAGACATCGTCGGGCGAGCCTGGTGCGGCCTTTTCGGAGAGTCGGCAGGTTATTGGCGGTGAGTACAAGATTTCCGGATCGCTCTCGCTAGAGGCAGAGCAGGAACTGAAAGGGCGAAGGGCTGAGGACGCGCCAGAGGGTCAGGAGCGAGGTGCCAGGAGGTTTTTGTTAAAATACAAAAGGGATTTTTAGTGAACTCTTTGTCGTGGATCGAAAGAGGTTTGCCCGGTTCGCGCAAAAATATCAAAAACACATATATTTCCTGACGGGTTTCAGGATAATAATGAGGTGGCTGTCCGGCCACGGAAGGGGAGAGGCCTTATGGCGCGGCTCAAGGAACTGATTGAATGGGATTATTGCGGATCGCATTACAGCGTTTATATCAAACATTTTGTCGATGACGATGGCCGTAAGGGAATGACCATGATCTATGAGGACACGACGCACGGCACGGTCACGGAGATGGTGATCCCGTCGAGAAAATTTCAGACATTCCTTAACGCGGTCAATGACGGCAGCGCTCGGCATTCGGGAATCATATAAAGGAAGATTGATCTCGGACCGAGCCGCGGGGACGGCGGATTAGTCAGGGAAGGGGGAGGGTGATGATACAAAAAATGGTGGTGGTGATCGTCGCGGGAGTGATCGTGGCCTGTGGGTCCATGACGGCGTCAGCCGCCCAGGAGGCCGCGGACTCCGCGAACCCCTGGAAGGTTCAGCAGCGGGCGGAGCATATTCTGAAGACCGATGCCGCGGCCCAGACCGGTGGGCTTGGGGTTTGGATCTCCTCGCTCTCGGTGAAGCGTGAATTGAAACTGGAGAACGGACTGCCCATCGATCTCGGATTTTCCGTAACGCATTATCATGTCAGCGACAGCACCCCGGTCGATCTTCCGGCCTCGTTGGAGAGCAAGGGGATCACGGTCGGAACGAAATTCCCGGTGCCCTTTGTCACGGATGATCGTTTTTTTATCGGGCTTGATACCGGGGCATTTTATCAGACGGCATCGGACCATGCCTGTCCATCGGCGGCCTTTCGATCGAAGAACCGGGCTTATTTGATCTTTCGTCGTGGCCCGGAGACGATCTGGGTGGCCGGGGTCCGGTACACCACGGATTATGAGGATCGATCAACGATGCCGTTCATCGGGGTCCGGCACCGCTTTAATGAGAACTGGTCCATTGATTT
The DNA here is from genome assembly GCA_964450385.1 of uncultured Planctomycetales bacterium. GTDB lineage: Bacteria > Omnitrophota > Gorgyraeia > Zapsychrales > JANLHA01 > JAKLFA01. The sequence continues at coordinate 10,111 of CAYVEC010000020.1, read as the reverse complement.
TCTTTCAGACCGGCCGCAGGTCCGGTATCAGGCCGACGCGAGGACCGTCATCTTTGCCGAGATCGTGCCGACCCAGGATGAATTTGAAGTGGTCGACGGGTCTCGACGGGGCAATATTGTTCAGGTCCGGGATCTCCGGGCCGGGCTCGGGGTGAGGCGCTCGATCAACGCAGACGTTGAGATATCGCTCATGGCCGGGTGGGCCTTCAGCCGGCAGTATGAATATCTCCAGGGTGGCGGCAAGGTCGTTCCTGAGGATGGGATCTATGCCGGATACGCCCTGTCCGCGAAATTCTAAAACTGATTGAGAGTGAGGGCGGGCCGATGTCGGTGATATCGATTTTTTTAATCGCGATCGCCTTGTCGCTCGATACCTTCGCGGTCTCGATCGCGAGCGGTGTCATTATTCAGCGGCGGCGGATGTTCCATGCCCTTCGCTGCGCCCTAAGTTTTGGATTGTTTCAGATGGTCATGCCGCTCATTGGCTGGGCCGCGGGCGGCGCGTTTAAAACGGTCCTCGCTGCCTGGGACCATTGGGTTGCCTTTGGCCTCTTGACCGCGATCGGCGCCAAGATGATTTATGAGGCCTTTGCGATCGAGTCGTTGGAAGAGTCGCCTCAGGAGATCTCGCATCTGGTTCTCTTGGGGCTGTCGCTCGCGACGAGCATCGACGCCCTGGTGGTGGGAATCAGTTTTGCCTTTTTAGACGTGGTCATCGCGAGCACGGTGATTATGATCGGCGGCGTCACGTTCGCGGTGTCCTTCGCGGGCTTTATGCTCGGGGCCCACTGCGGGCGATGGTTCGAAAAGCATGTTGAGGCCGGCGGGGGGGTGATCCTGATCTTGATCGGGCTGCGGATCCTGGTTCAGCATCTTTTCGGCCAGGGGCTGTAATGGGAATTAAAGGAGGGCGGGGAGATGTTCGGACGGATCGTGAGAGAGTTGAGGGAGCATTCACCGTTTACCTTGTTCGGTGCGATGCTCGGTGTCGTGTTTATGATGCTCGTTAAGAAGGTTCCAGAGGGGCTGGCGTATAATATTTTTTATGTTCTTCACCCGGGGCATGTCTTTTTCAGCGCCTTTGTCACGACGGCACTCTATTGTCGTTATACGCCCTCGGCACGGCACGATCTCCGATCCCACTGGTGGCGGATTCTTCTCATCGGATATCTCGGGGCCGTCGGGGTCGGGACGCTCAGCGATTCGATCATTCCGTTTTGGGGGGAGCGGCTCCTTGAGATGCCGCACGCGGAACATCATATCGGTTTTATTGAAGAATGGTGGCTTGTGAATCCCATGGCCCTTGTTGGAATCGTCATTGCGTATATCAAGCCGTCGACGCGGTTTCCCCATGCGATGCACGTGCTCTTAAGCACATGGGCGTCGCTTTTTCATATGCTTATGGCCGCGGATCAGATCGCGCCCGCGGCATATTTCGCGGTCTTTCTGTTCCTCTTTTTAGCGGTCTGGGTACCGTGCTGTTTCAGTGATATTGTTTTCCCCCTCTTTTTTACAAAAGGGAAGGAGATCGGGTCCTGCTCGTGCTGCGGGCACGGATAATCGGCGAGATACAAGGAGGCGCGTGTGGGATGGTGGGGGAGGGTCTGTTTGTGGATTCGTGCCTGCCGGTTATTTGCGTTACCGGCGTCCGCGATGCCGGTCCTGATCGGCGCAGCAGCGGCCTACGCGTCTGGCGTGAGGGCCGAGTGGCGGCTCCTGCCGTTTTTTTTGACATCCGCTGTCTTGATCCATACGGCAACGAATCTCTTTTCGGATTACTTTGATGATCGGCGAGGGGTTGATGCGGGAGCGGCCCATGGGTCGAGCGGGGTCCTCCGGGAAGGGCTCCTCAAGCCGGGGGAGGTGTTTCGAGGCGGGGTTGTTCTCTTGGGCGCGGCCTTGGCCGCGGCCGTGGTCCTGATCGCTGTCCGGGGGTGGCCGATCTGTGTGCTCGGGGTCGCAGGCGTCCTTGCGGGATACGCATACACGGGTGATCCGGTGGGCTATAAATACCGGGCCTTGGGCGAGATCGGGGTTTTTCTTTTCATGGGGGTCCTGCTCGTGACCGGTTCTTTTTATGCCGTGACCGGACAGATTTTTCTATCGGTTGCGGGGATGTCTCTTCCTGTGGCAGCTTTGGGGGCTGCGATCCTTTATGTGAATAATATGCGGGATATCGGCTCTGACTCCCAGGCCGGGGTCGTGACCCTGGCAGGACGTCTCGGCGCGCGTCGGGCATGGGTGGTCTATGCTGGATTGATCGGGTTTGCGTATCTATGGACCTTCGTCGTGATCACCGCCGGGGGAACCCGGTGGCTCGGGCTTGTGGCGCTGACCCTGCCGTTTGCCTTTCGTTTGATCCGTGCCGCGCGGGAGTCTGGCGCCGCGATCGTTGCGGCGGATCGTGAGACCGCGCGTCTCCATGCCTGTTTCAGTCTGCTTCAAATCATGGCGCTTGTGATGGCGGGGGCCGGGCGATGAAGCGGCTGGCGCTGCTTCTGGCTGCGGCCCACGCCTTTTGGTTTCTCCTGTTCTCTCCGTGGACCCGCGGGAGTGTTGGCTTTTGGCCGCTCATGATCGTGGCGGTCGGGGTCCTTGTCCGGGCGTCGTGGGGACACGATGGGATGATGTGGTCGGAGGAATGGCGTTGGCGGCCGCGCGATCTGGTTATGGGCGCGGTCTCGGCTGGGGTTCTCTATGGCCTTTTTGCGGTTGGCTATGGGGTTGTGACACGGATCTTTCCGTGGAGCGCGGGTCAGGTCAGTGATGTTTATGCCGTCCGAGGCGGGATGCCATTGTGGGCGGTATCGCTCACGCTTGCCGTGTGGATCGGGCCTGGCGAGGAAATTTTTTGGCGGGGATATCTCCAGGATGTTCTCTGCCGCCGTTTCGGCAGGCGGTCTGGATTGGCTCTGGCTGTCGTCATGTATGGATCGGTTCATCTCTGGTCAGGGAATGCGATTCTGGTGCTCGCGGCCGTGGTCTGCGGGGCGTTCTGGGGTGGACTGTTTCTTTATGAACGGCGTGTGTGGCCGGTCATTATTTCGCATGCCCTCTGGGATCTTGCGATCTTTGTCGTGGCTCCGATCGGGGCCTAGTCCCGGGTGAGATGCAGTGATGAAAGAGATGGTTTTGTGGTTGCGCAAAGGGCGGGTTCTGATTAGTATAGAAACCATCGGCCTGTCATGAGGGGGAATGATGTCTCGGGACGAGCGAAAAAAATATATACGATTGGGTCTTCTCGCCGGGTCAGGGGTCTGTGCGGTCGCGGCATGGGTTGTCCTCTCGGCCCAGACGGGCCTTGTGGCCGGTTCGCTTTTCCTTTTGACCCTCGCCGTGCTTTCTCACATCGATCATGGCCGTTGTCCTGTTCCGGATCATTCTGTCCGCTGGCTGGAAGATCTGCCGGGGCTGATCTTGGTGATGGACCACGAGGGGCGGGTCACGTTCATTAATGAATATGCCCGGCGGTTCTTTGAGGTTTCGGATGATGCGGCGGTTGGCCGGAGCGGCCGCGAGATCGCCGGGTTTGAGGAGAGTGTGTTCGCGCGCATGATCGATGCCGTCGGGCAGGGTGAGGAGGCGACGATCTCCTCTGAGGCAGAGCATGTGAGGAGCGACGGGACGCGGGTTTGGGTCTCGTGGACGTCCCGCAGCCGCAAGGGCGGTTTCGATATCGTGGTCATCGGCAAGGATATCACCGACTGGAAGCGGGCTGAGGAGGCGGAGCAGGAACAGCGTCGGCTCCTTGACCTTGCTGTCCGGGGCGCCTATCTGGGGATGGTTGAATGGGATATCGTTTCAGGCGTGATGACCTTTAATGACATCTGGTATCAGATGCTCGGGTATGCCTCGGCGGAGTTTGAGGCCCGGCGCGACGTCTGGGAGGCGATGCTGCATCCCGACGACCGGGTCATGGCCTTACGGGTTTTAAGCGATTATCTTGACGGGAAGCGGCCGTATTATATTTCTGAATACCGACTCCGGGCCAAGGATGGGTCGTGGCGCTGGGTCCTCGACCGGTCCCAGATCGTTGAACGCGACGCGGATAAGCGCCCACTGCGCATGGTGGGGTTGTATCAGGATATCACTGTGCGGAAACGGGCCGAGGCCGAACGCGAGCGGCTCCTCCGTTCGCTCCATCGGTTGACGGCCGTGATCGACAATACGAGCGCGGGCGTTGTGATCAGTAATTTGGACGGACAGATCATCTATATTAATGACGCGGGCGCCAAGATGCATGGGGCAGTCGTCGGCGAGATCCTTGATCAGACGACTCGCCGTGAGCTCCATCCTCGGGAGACCGCGGAGCGTATTGAACAGGAATATATCGCGCACGCGATCCGCGAAGGGGTCTGGGCTGGGGAGTCGAGTCTCCTTCGGCGCGACGGTCGAACAATCCCTGTCTTTCAGGTTCTGATCCCGATCCGTGATGACGACGGCCAGGTCGAGGCGATCGGCACGACCATGACCGATATTTCCGAGATCAAACGTTTTCAACAGGCCCTGCACGAACAGGCCTCTCGGCTTGAAGAGGCGCAGAGTGTGGCGCGCCTCGGGTATTGGCAGCTCGATATTGCGACCCAGAACTTTATGCGCTCCGAGATCGTTGATGAGATTTTTGGCGCGGATCCCGCGGCGGAAAGGACGTACCAGGACATCCTGAAGCGTATCCATCCTGATGACCGCCAGTGGGTGAATCAGCTCATCGCGGATTCGATCGCCGGCGGCGGGAGCAGTCCTGAGATGGTCTTTCGGATCATTCGTCATGACGGTGAGATCCGCTACGTGCACGGAAAATGTCATACGGTTTTGAGCGAAGGCAAGGCCGTCCGCTGTGTGGGCACGGTTCAGGATATCACCCCGCTCAAGACGATCGAGCATGAACTTCGAAGTCAGAAAGATGTCCTTTCGACGTTGATTGAGAATATGCCGATCGGCATTTATGCGAAGGATGTTCGTTCCGGCTATCAGATGATGGTCTGGAATAAGCGCATGGAAGAACTGAGCGGGATCCCGCGGGCCGAGGTGTTGGGTCACTCGGGAACGGTGGCGCTCGGCGATGGGGTCGAGACCGCGGATGACGAGGCTGACCAGGCGGTCGTTAGTGGGCGGGGTGTCCGTCGGGTTGCCCATGAGGTGATCTGCGGCAAGAACGGGGAGCGCCATGTGGACCTCATCAAAGTGCCGATCTATGGTGAGACGGGTGATCCACGATTGCTTTTTGGTCTGGTTGAGGACATTACTGAACGTCAGCAGATGGAGATGGAGCTTCGGCAGACCCAGAAGATGCAGGCGATCGGTCAGCTTGCTGCTGGTGTCGCGCACGAGGTCAAAAATCCCCTGGCGATCATTCTTCTTGCGGCCGAGGGGCTTGCCATGGCGCGCGCGGCTGGCGACGAGGAACGAGTCTCGAACAAGGTCCGCATGATCAAGGACGCGGCCGAACGCGCCAATCGGGTCGTGCTTGAGCTCCTGAGGTTTTCTCGGATCAGCGGCGTGGATTTAGAGACGGTTGATATCCACGGGGTCTTAGACGGCGCGGAGCTTCTTGCACGCAACAAGGCGAAGGAAAAAGATATTGTGTTTATTAAGGAATATATGTCCGGACCCCTTACGGTCCAGGGTAATGAGGTCCTCCTTGAGCAGATCTTTGTGAATTTACTGAATAATGCCATTGATGCCATTGAGAAGACCGGCGAGATCCGCATTAGAACGGCCCTGAGCCGCCGCGAGTCGGACGGGGCTGAGGAGGCGGTGATTCAAATTCAAGATAACGGCATGGGGATCCCGCAGGATATCGCGGATAAGATCTTCAATCCTTTTTTCACGACCAAGGATCCGGGTCAGGGCACGGGCCTTGGTTTGAGCACAGCCTTTATGATCATCGAACGTCACAATGGCGCCATCTCCGTGGAAAGTCAAGACGGCCGAGGCGCTGTCTTTACGGTGACCCTGCCTTATTTTGTGCCGCAGGCATAACAGGCAGCCCGATTCCTTTTTAATATGGGTTGGCTATATCTGGCATTCCTTTGTGACACGGGTGAAACCGGCGGATGCCCTTCATGATCTGTCCGACTTGAGCGTGAGAGGCGTCAGAAGAGAGCGTGCTTCCGGAGGGCTTCTCTTTGGCTCGGTCCACGGGTCGTCTCCTTCTTGACAAAATGACTAAGTTGAGTACTATAAAAGGCATATAAATAATATTCTTATTAAAAAATGAATAAACTTACCCTTAAATATGTGACTTCCGTTTGCCTTGTGGCTGTTTCAGTCGCGGCGATTCTTTCGGCTCGTTCCGTGAGGATGCCGAAAGCAGGTCCAGGCACGGATCAGGGTCATTCTCGGGTCACCGGGCCTGAAACTGCGCCGATCATTATCGTTGAATTCGTGGATTATCGCTGCGCCCCGTGCGCCGCAGGGTCCCGCTGGTTAAAGGAGTTCATGGCCGCTCATCCGGGGCGCATTCGCCTCGAGGTGAAGTTTTTTTCAGTGCATCAATTTCCGCTCGGTCCGCTTAGTTTTCAATACGCCGAGTGCGCGTCCCGGCAGGGACGGTTTTGGGAATTCCACGACGCCTTATTTGAGCGTCAATATCAGTGGCAGGGGATGAGGGACCCGAGCCCCTTCTTTCGCGGCATGGCCTTTGAGATGGGTATGAACATGGATGACCTCGGGGCCTGTCTGACGGACCCGAATGTGAGGAGCGAGATCGATCTTATGAAACTTCAGGGCGAGACCCTTGGTGTTCAGGCAACACCGACCTATTTTATTAATGGAGAGATGGTCGTCGGGAGGTTGGCCTTGGAAAAAAAACTCACGGAGACGGCGGGTCAGACGCCGTAGCGAGCCTATGAAAAATATTTTTGTTATCCTCCGGGTCTGTATCGGTGTTGTGTTTATTGTTTCAGGGGTTGAGAAGCTGCTCAGCCCGCTGGAGAATATCGTTTTTGTTGTTCAGGGCTATGACCTGCTTCATCATGCGGTACTGGAACGGGCGCTCGCCTTCTGCTTACCGTGGGCAGAGCTTCTGACCGGGGTCTTTTTGATCGTGGGCTTATGGCTGAGGCTCGCGGTCCTTGTGACAGGTCTCATGAGCCTGATGTTCGCCGTTGCGGTGAGCCAGGCAATGTGGCGCGGGTTGCCGATTACGGACTGCGGGTGTTTCGGGGACCTCGCGCACTTTCCTTTATGGGTGACGCTCGTCGTGGACCTGACCTTATTGACCGGTGCGGTCCTGTTGTGGAAGGGGATGGCGGCGGCGCGCCGCTGGAGTATGGACCGGTTGTTTGAATGATCGGGGGCCGTTCGCGGCCCTATGTCTTAGATGAATGAACATTGATAAGGAGGGGGTTATGCCTGCGATTCATTTAAGGGGACAGGATTTTGATCGGGAGGTTCTTCAGGCCAAGGTGCCGGTCCTCGTGGATTTTTACGCGCAATGGTGCGGGCCGTGCAAGATGGTCGCGCCTGTTGTTGATGAGGTCGCCGATGAACTTGGGGCCGCAGCGAGGGTGGTGAAGGTCGATGTCGATGAGGCCCAACAGCTGGCTGCGAAGTTCGGGGTCATGTCCATTCCGACATTTTTGGTTTTCAACGGGGGCAAGGTCGTTGACCAGTTGGTTGGGGCCCTGCCGAAGGCGCAGTTACTAACAAAGGTGAAGGCGCATCTGTCTTAAACATATCGTCGGGAATGGGATCATGTATATCACGTATTTGAAATCAAAGATCGCGCACGGCCGCGTCACGCAGGCTGAGCTGTACTATGAGGGCAGTATCACGATCGATGAGGTATTATTGAAAGAGGTTGGGATCGTGCCTGGGGAGAAGGTCGAGGTCCTCAACATGAACAATGGGTCACGGATCGAGACGTATGCGATCGCTGGAAAGGCCAACAGCGGGGTGCTCTGCCTCAATGGGGCCGCTGCCCGGAGCGGCGTCGTCGGGGATCAGATCATTATCCTCAGTTATGCGATGATGACGCCCGAGGAGGCCCGCGCCGCCGCGGTGAAGATCGTTCATTTGGGCGAACACAACAGAATTAAATCCCGGACGAATCTTTTGAACGAATGAAAAAGCCTGTCTTAGAAATCCGGACCTATGGTGATCCGTGCCTCCGGCAGAGGTCAGAGCCGGTGAGGGAGATCGGACCGTCCGAGCGGATGCTCATCAAGATGATGTTTCATACGATGTATGATTCGGACGGGATAGGGCTTGCGGCGCCGCAGGTCGGCATTAATAAACAGCTCATCGTGATCGATGTTGGCGACGGGCCCCTTGTCCTTGCGAATCCGAGGATCCGCGATGCCGAGGGCCAGGTTGTGATGGAGGAGGGGTGCCTGAGCGTCCCCGGAGGAACGGTTGAGATTGAGCGCCCGGAGACGATCACGGTTGAGTATCTTGATGAGGAGAATATTTCGCAGCGCCTGACGTGTACCGGGCTTCTTGCGCGCGCGATTCAGCATGAGCATGATCATTTAATGGGGAAGCTTATTGTGGATTATGCGTCTTCGGAGATCCGAAATAAGATCAGGGAAAAACTTCATCTGGGATCAGGCGGGGACGAGTGATGACGCGTACCGCAGAGGTTCAGACGAATGCGAGTTGTCGGCGTGAAGGGCTTCCTGCCTGGTTTCGGCAGCCGCTTCCAGATCAAGAGAAGATCGCTGCCATGCGTCGGGTTGTCGGGTCTGGCGCGTTATATACGGTCTGTCAGGGGGCGCGGTGTCCGAATACCGGTGTATGCTGGGGCCGGGGAGTCGCAACGTTCATGATCTTAGGTCATCGCTGTACCCGCGCGTGCCGTTTTTGCGGGGTTGAGCACGGGTGTCCGGATCCGATTGATCCGGGAGAACCGGACGCGGTGGCGGAGGCGGTTCGGCGGTTGGGATTGCGTTATGTCGTGATGACTTCTGTAACCCGGGATGATCTTCCGGATCAGGGGGCGGGGCAGTTCGCTGCAGCGATTGAGGCGATCCGCGCGCGGTGTCCGAATGTCGGCATTGAGGTCCTGATCCCTGATTTTTCCGGCGAGGATCGGCTGGTGGATGCTGTGGTTGAGGCCTGGCCTGAGACAATCGGTCATAATATTGAAATGGTCCCTCGGCTTTTTTCGACGCTCCGGCCGGAGGGCGGATATGACCGGAGTCTCGGGATCCTGCGCCGGGTCGGTCGGTCAAGCCAGGGGCGGGTGATGGTCAAGTCAGGGTTCATGGTCGGGCTCGGCGAAACCGATAGTGAGGTCATTGAGGTCTTGCGGGACCTTCATCAGGCGGGATGCGATGTCGTGACGATTGGGCAGTATCTTGCGCCGTCGGATGGGCCGCGGCATGTGGGGGTCAGGCGGTTCGTCTCTCCCGAACAGTTCGATGAGTATGCGAGGATCGGCCGCGGGCTTGGGATCCGTCATGTGGTGAGCGGGCCGCTCGTTCGCAGTTCCTATTTGGCGCATGAGGCGTATGTCGCCGGGACAACGCGGGGATCAGAGGAGGCGTGATGGGGGAACGATTTCGACAGTTCGGTTCGCTCGTGTTGCGTCTCGGCATCAGCGCCGCGTTATTAGCGATCATCTTTCAACGGATCGATATCGGAGAGACCCTCGGACTTGTGCGCGAAGCCTCAATGCCCTATCTCTATGGGGGCGCCGTTCTGTTTACGGCTATTCATGTGATTCTGGTTGTGCGATGGATCACCTTTATGAAGGGGTTGTCTGTATCGATCCCGGTCCTGACGGTCGTGCGGTTTTTTCTGATCGGGCTTTTTGGAAATCTTTTTTTGCCGAGTGCCGTCGGTGGCGATGTGATCAAGGCGGCGGGGCTCTGCGCTCACAGGGAGGAGAAGACAAAGATCGTGGCCTCGGTCCTCCTTGACCGGATGAGCGGGTTCGCCGGGATGGTGGTCTTGGCCCTTGTGTCGTTTGTCTTGGGCGCGGCCTGGATCGGGGACCCGATGGTTTTGATCATGATCGGCATGATGGCCGCGGTCTTGGCAGGCTTGATCGGGGTCCTGTTCCATCGGCCGGCGTATCAATGGTGTTGTCGGGTCTTTGCCGGTTGGCCGAGGTTCCAGGAGAAGGTCATGCAGATGCATGATGACATCGCGCTCCTGCGCGGCC
>CAYVEC010000019.1:0-31265 GCA_964450385.1 uncultured Planctomycetales bacterium | reverse complement strand
CTTGAATTGGTCCAGGGCCACATTCAGGGCCGGCTCCATGCGCGGGAACGAAACGGTATGCGGACCGACCCCGAAGCATCGCTCCAATTCAAGGGCATGATAGACCATGGCCAGGACTTCAAATTTCCAGTCGTACAGGCCAAAGAGCACACCCATGCCGACGTCATCAATCCCCGCCTCGAGCGCCCGATGCATGCAGTAAAGCCGCCACTGATAGTCCCCTTTAATCGTATTCTTCGGGTGGACACGCTCATAGGTCGAACGATGATACGTCTCCTGAAAAACCTGATACGTCCCGATCCCCGCCTCTTTAATCCGCGCCAGATCCTCGACCGAGAACGGCGGGGCATTCACATTGACCCGCCTGATACCGCTCTCATGGCCATGTACATTCACCTTAACGCCATAGATCGTCTTGATGCTCGAAACAATATAATCGACATCATTCTTCGGATGCTCGCCATAGACAACGATGAGACGTTTGTGCCCGATCCGTCCGGCCAGGACCTCGACCTCACGACGGATCTCATCATCGGTCAAGACCTTCCGCTGGGCACCGGGATTATCGGTCTTAAATCCGCAATAGGCGCAATTATTGACGCAGTAACTCCCTAAATACAGCGGGGCGAACGTGACGATGCGATTATCATAGACCTTTTTCTTGATCGCCAGGGCCGCGGCCTTCATTTCATGAAGAAGGCCCTCATCGGTCACCTGAAGCAGAACCGCGGTTTCCTCGGCCGAGAGGCTTTCGATCGCCTTCGCCTTCACCATGATCTCGCGGACCCGCGCGGCGTCGGGGTTCTTGGCCCGCTCCAAAAGGCGCGGGATCTCGGCCTGCGGGATAAAATCCTGGCCGTTCACCAGATGTTTTTCGATCTGGTCCCGTTTGATCCGCTGAGCAGCCCACGATTGATGCGGTGTGTTCAGACTATTCATAATTTCTTCATCCGTAAAGACGGCCCCTGATACGCGCCCCTCGCCTCGGGGAACGGCTCAAGAACCCGCGCGAGGACTCCCTGTAAAAATGAGATGCATACCCCATAATTGGTGATCGGCACCCCGGCCTCGTCCGCCGCATAAATCCGATTCAGCGTTTCCCGGCGGGTGAGCATGCACGAGCCGCACTGCACCACGAGCCGATAGCGGCCCAGGTCATCTGGAAAATCCCGGCCGGCACAGACGTCGATCGTGATCTCTTTGCCCGTGTACTCCCGGAGCCACCGGGGGATCTTCACCCGGCCGATATCATCCTCGACGGCGTGATGCGAACACGATTCCGCGATCAGGACCCGGTCTCCGTCGGTAAGCCCATCGATCGCGCTCGCCCCGCGCACAAGGGCGGTCAAATCGCCTTTATAACGCGCATACAGGATCGAAAAAGTCGTGCACCGAACATGGGCAGGCGTTTCCTCAACCATCCGATGGACCACCTGAGAGTCGCAAATAACCAGATCCGGAGGCTGTTTCAAATTCTCGAGCACCGCTCGATATTCGGTCTCTTTAACGATCAGACTCGCCGCGTTATTGTCCAAGGAATCACGAATCGTCTGGACCTGAGGCAAAATGATCCGCCCCTTCGGGGCCTCAAGATCGATCGGAACAATGAGCAGCGCGAGTCCTCCCGGTGGGACGAGTCCCTCAAGCAGGCTCGGCGGCCGAATAAAATCCGGGGCGCAGAGCGCCGCAAGCGCCTTCTTCAAGGGATGAAGGTACTCATCCCGGCAGCGATGATCCGTGCTCGAACACGAGACCACGGCCTGGGCCTTATCCTGGGCGGTCCGAAGAAACTCCTCTCGCGCCTCGGCCGTATCGATCTTATTAACGACCACAAGACACGGGATCTCCCGCCGTCTCGCCTCGTCGCAGACCCTGTCCTCAAATTCAGTCCAGATATTCGGCTCAGCGACAAGAATCACAATATCGGCTCGGTCAAAAATCTTATGCGTCTTTCGGATCCGCTCCGCACCGAGAAGGGAGCGATCATCAAGCCCTCCTGTGTCGAGGAACACGACAGGGCCGAGCGGGAGGAGCTCCATGACTTTTTCGACGACATCTGTCGTCGTCCCCGGCGTCTCGGATGTGATCGAGACATCCTGACCCGCGATCATATTAAGGAGGCTGGACTTGCCGACATTCGTTCTGCCGAATAAGCCGATCTGAAGCCTCATGGATTTTGGTGTCGTGAGCATCTGGGCTCTCATCTGTAGATTAGTCGCCGCACATAAAAAAACACTACATCCCCGCGCCCAGCCGCGCCTCTTGACTTATTTCCGATACTCGGGTCTCGGTTTATACTTCATATGAAGCAGATGGTGCGCCTTCTCGCTCAACGGGGCATCCAAATACTCCGCATAAAGTTTTTTAACGAACGGATTGTCATGGCTGCAACGAACCTGGCAGGCCGCATCGTCCGCGTACAATCCCTTGGACCGAGCCGCGCGCACCTCATCATTGACCCCGTAGGGCTGACCGCCGCCGCCCACACACCCGCCGGGGCAGGCCATGACCTCAACAAAATGATACGGCAGAGGATCCCCGTTCTCTTTGGCCTGACGGATCTTGTGAATCACGTAGGCGACGTTGGCAAGCCCGTGGGCAACGGCGATCTTGATCTCCGTCCCCTTGATCGCGACCGTTGTTTCCTTGACCCCCTCAAGCCCCCGAACATTCTCAAACTCGACTTTTTGAAGATTCTCGCCGGTGACAAAATGATACGCCGTCCGGAGGGCCGCCTCCATGACGCCTCCGGTCGCGCCGAAGATCGTCCCAGCCCCGGAATAATCACCCATCAAATGATCGGGCGCCTCATCTGGAAGCTTGGTGAAATCGATCCCCGCCTGCTTGATCATCCGGATGAGCTCGCGAGTCGTGAGGACAATGTCCGTCCCCTGATACCCCGAGGCATACATCTCCTCACTCCGCGAGATCTCGTACTTTTTCGCCGTGCACGGCATGATCGACACCATCACGACCTTCGCGGGGTCAATATTATTCTTCTCAGGATAATAGGTCTTCGCCAGCGCCCCCATCATCTCCTGGGGCGACTTCGCTGACGAAAAATGTTCAATCATATCCGTATGGAATTTCTCCATGAAATCGACCCATGACGGACAGCAGGTCGTGATCAAGGGCAGCGGTCCCTTCTTATGAACAAAACGCTCCACAAACTCACTAGCCTCCTCCATGATCGTGACGTCAGCGGAAAAATTGGTGTCGAAGACCGCCTTAAAACCGAGGCGGCGGAGCAGGGCATAGATCTTCCCTGTCAGATTCGTCCCCGGAGGGAACCCGAACCCCTCGCCGACCGCAACGCGCACGGATGGAGCGATCTGGACCACACAATGTTTCTCCGGATCCTGCAGGGCCCTCCAGACTTTAATGACATCATCCTTCTCAAAGATCGCGCCCGTCGGGCAATGCGCCGAACACTGGCCGCAGCGGACGCAGGGCGAATCCCCAAGGGTGATCTCACCGGCCGCCGAGATCCGCGTCACGAACCCCCGCTCCAAAAACGACAGGGCCCAGACATCCTGGACCTCTTGACAGACCTCGACACAGCGCCCGCATTTGATGCACTTGCTCGGATCAAGGACGATCGTGCCGGTCGTATCGTCCTTCGGGATCTCCGGAACGATCTTTTTGAACTTCTCCTCCCAGATCGCGAAATCAGCGACCATATGCTGAAGCTCACAATTATTGTTCCGGCCGCACTTAAGACAGTCGTTCGGATGATTCGAAAGGATAAGCTCCACGACCGTCCGACGGATATCAACGAGTTCAGGGTCATGGGTGATAATATCCATCCCTTCCTCGATCGGCGTGCTGCAGGCCCGAAGCATCTTCTTGGTCCCCCGGACCCTCACGACACAAATGCCACAGGCCGCGGTCGGCTTAACATCCGGATGATGGCAGAGGGTCGGGATCTTCACCTGGACCTTCTTGGCCGCCTCCAAAATCGTCATGCCGGCATCAAATTCAACCGGCATCCCATTAATGATCGCTTTTCCCATACGGACTCCCTTTATCTTGCTTATCGTTGGATCGCATCAAATTTACAGACCTCAAAACACTGACCACAGCGGATACATTTTTCAGTATCGATCCAGAACCCCTGTTCCCGATCCCCGGGAATCGCCCCGACAGGACAATTTTTCTGACAGAGCGTGCACCGACGGCACTTCTCCTGGCGAATCTCATAACGAAAGAGACTTTTGCATTTTCCCGACGGGCACTTCTTGTCAATAACGTGAGCGCGGTACTCCTCCGCAAAATACTGAAGGGTCGAGAGGACGGGATTTGAGGCCGTCTGCCCCAGGCCGCAGAGCGAGGCCTTTTGCATCGCGTGCGCGATCTCCCGGAGATTATCCAAATCCTCCATCGATGCCTTGCCCTCCGAGATATCCGTCAGGATCTCGAGGAGCTGTTTTCCCCCGATTCGGCACGGCGCACACTTTCCGCAGGACTCTTCAACACAGAACCCAAGATAAAATTTCGCGATGTCGATCATACAATCATCTTCGTCCATCACGATCATCCCTCCAGAACCCATGATCGACCCGAGCTTCTGGAGATTTTCATAATCAACCGGAGTATCAAAGAATGCCTCAGGAATGACGCCTCCCGACGGACCTCCCGTCTGAACTGCCTTGATCTTTTTCCCGGTACCGGTGCCCCCGCCGATCTCAAAGACAATCTCCCGAATTGTGATCCCCATAGGGACCTCGATCAGACCGGTATTTTTGACCTTTCCCGTCAACGCGAATACCTTCGTCCCCTTCGCTGTGGGACTCCCGATCGAGGCAAAGCGCTCGCCTCCGTTCATAAAAATCACCGGGATATTAGCCAAGGTCTCGACATTATTGATGACCGTGGGTTTACCCCACAGCCCTTTGACCGACGGATACGGCGGCCGCGGCACCGGACACCCTCGTTTGCCTTCGATCGAGGCGATCAGGGCCGTCTCTTCACCGCAGACAAACGCACCCGCGCCGAGCCGGATCTCAAGGTCAAACGAAAAATCCGTGCCTAAGATATTCTTACCCAAGAGCCCCCACGCACGGGCCTGCCCCAGGGCCTTCTCAACCCGCTCGATCGCAAGCGGATACTCAGCGCGAATATAGAGATACCCCTTCGTTGCCCCGACGGTAAATCCAGCGATCATCATCCCCTCGAGCACCGAATGGGGATCGCCCTCAAGGACGCTCCGATCCATATAGGCACCTGGGTCCCCCTCATCGCCGTTACAAATGACATATTTCTGGTCCGCCGTGATCCCGTGCGCGAAATTCCATTTCATCCAGGTCGGAAATCCGCCGCCGCCGCGACCGCGGAGGCCGCTCGCCTTCAATTCCTCAATGACCTTCTGCGGGGACCCCGCCGCGAGCACCTTTTTAAGGGCCTGATACCCTCCCTGCTCAAAGTAGTCCTCGATCCGTTCAGGGTCAATGAGCCCACAGTTTCGAAGAACAATCCGGACTTGCTTCGGTGCCTGAGTAATAACCAACGGTTTGATCCCCGGCGCCTCAAGATTTCGCGCGGCAAGATGCTCCTCGACAATCGCTGCCGCGGCCTTCTCATCAACATGGCTATAAATCGTGGACCCGCCGCGTTCCACAACCTCAACCAACGGCTCGGCGTAACACATCCCCATACAGCCGGATTGCTTGAGCTCCGCCTTGATCCCCCGAGTCTTAAGCTCCTGGGCCAAGACCTCAAAGACCCGCTTCGCCCCGGCCGCAATACCGCACGAGCTCATCCCGACCCGGATCACAAGATCTCCGTCGTGCCCTTTCTTTCCCAATTCATCCATTTGGCTCATTGTTAACTTCGCCATAAACGTCCCCCTTACTATGACTCACGTGAATATTCTGATAAAATTCGGGCCACATCCTGTTTCGTGACCTTCCCGTAGATCTTCCCGTCGATCATCAGCACCGGGGCGAGACCGCAGCACCCGAGGCAGCGCACGACCTGGAGATGGAACATCCCGTCTTTGGTCGTCTGCGCCTCCTCGACCCCGAGGACCTCCTTCAGTTCATCCAGAACGAGAGGCGTCCCTTTCAGATAACAGGCCGTGCCCATGCAGACTGAAATGACATGTTTACCCGGCGGCTCTAATTTAAAATAATTGTAAAACGTGATCACCTCATAAATCCTCGCGAGCGGGACATCGAGAAGACGCGACAGCTCAAACGAGGCCTCTCGCGGCACATATCCATAATGATTCTGCAGTTCGTGGAGGATCATGATGAGGTTGCCGGGTTTGTCCTTCCACTTGGCCACAAGCTGGTCCATATCGCCGACAAAGTGGCGGTGCTTCTCACCGGTGTTCTGAATAAATCGGCGGACCGTGGCCAGCAGGCGCTCCGGCTGCACCGGCTTCTCCATCACCATCTTGACCGGCAGCTCTTTTTGATTAGGCTGAAACTCAAAAGCGAACCCCATCTCGCGTTTTGCCCCGGTGATCAAAATGAGCGGGATCGCCTGCGTCGCGGCGTCCGCCGAAAGGGCCTTCGCCAGCTCCGCCCCCTCGGTCTTATACGACATCATCATGTCGAGCAAGATCAGATCCGGCGAATGTTCCTTGGCCCGCTGAAACCCCTCCTGGCCATTCGACGCCGCGATCACAGCATATCCATCCGACTCAAGAAGGGCCGTGGTCGCCTCAATGAAATCCTGATCATTGTCCACCAGCAATATTGTGTTTTTCATGCCCCCACCTTCGTTAAACCTTCATTATTGTATTGCGGTCACCTCAAATGTAAACGCATTCCCATGCTCTCGCGGTTCCACCCAAATCCTGCCCCCGTGCTTCTCGACGATCTCTTTGCAGATAAAAAGGCCGATCCCGGTCCCCTTGATCCCCTCCATCCCGCGGTAAATGACCCGGGAAAATTTTTTGAACAACTTATCGAGATCAACCGGATCGATGGGATCCCCGTCATTATACACCTCGATCGCGATCATCGTGCCCCGGACAACGGATGAGATCCTGATCAATCCTTTCTCCCGACCATACTTCAAGGCATTGCTGAGAAGGTTATTCAGAACGATCTGGATCAACCCCGGGTCCACAGAGACCCTCTGCCCCTCGGGCACCGCATTCTCGATCCGCATGTGCCGCTCCTCGATCTGCTGCTGGAAGGCCTCGATCGCGGGGTCCAAGAGATGTTCCCGAATCGATAGCTCCTGGGGCTCGATCTTCATTTCGCCCTTCTCGATACGGCTCAGATTCAAAAAGTTCTTCACCGTCACCGTGAGATAATCGAGATTCCTCGACATTGATTTTAAGACATTCTCCTGCTTTTCATTAATATCACCTAAGATCTTCTTCCGAAGGAGATAGGTATTAAGCACGATCGACGATAGAATCACCTTCAGCTCATGCGAGACAAACCCGATCATATCGAGGTACCGCTTATTCATCACGGCCAGGTCCTCATTCCTCTCAGCCAGGTTTCGCTCCCGCTCGACAAGGCGTTCAGACATATTATTAAAAGCGTTCGTGAGCTCATGGAGCTCATGGACCCCGGTCTTGATCTCGATCTTCCGCTCCAGGTCGCCGCTGACGATCCGTGCCGTTGTCTGGGCCATCCCGGTGAGCGGCCGAACGAGAGAGTTCGCCAAGATATAGGCGGCGAGCATCGTCGGCATCACTCCAACGAGAAAGATCATAAACAGCCCGATCAAGAGGGTCTTTTGAACATCATAAAATGGCCGTTCGAGGATCCCAACACTAAAGATCCCGATGATCTGTCCGTGGACATCCCGGAGCGGTTCATAGGCCGTGAGATACCAGTCATTGATCACAAAGGCCCTGTCCAGCCATGGCCGCCCCTGCTCAACGACCTGATGATAGACCTCCTGTGAGACCCGCGTCCCCACCGCCGGGTCGCCGTGAGCGTCCCGAGCATTCGTGGCGACACGAACATCGTCCTGACAGATCGTGACCGTATCCGACGGCGCCGCCGCTCGGCCCGGCCCTGAGAACACCTGGCGGGCGATATCATCCACAAGACCGCGATTGCCGTTGACCACACGGCCGCCATAGACCACGCGTTCAACCCCATTGGATGAGACCATGATCGGATAGGCATATTCTAAGACCAACACATCTCTGATTTCTGTCCGATCTGATTCTCGGGCCCGTGGTGTTTCCCGAATAAGGATCGCCTCAACCGGCCGAATCCCCGCCAATTCCGAGGACGCCATGATCCGCGCCGCACCCGCAGCGACCTTCCGTTCAATCACAGACCGGACGACCTCGCTCGGGACCCCGGCAAACCTAGAACGATCGATGATGAATAAATAATCCAAATCAAGCCGTTCTTTAACGGCAGGAAGGTCCTCGACGCTATTAATAAAGGGAAAAACGGCTGCCGCCTCCTCAACCCCTTCCAGAAAGACCTTCCGCGCCATCTCAAGGTCGAGCTGTACCCTCTCCTGGGCCTCGCGGATGATATAACGCTTAATCGTGCCGTATCCATAAACCGCAATCACGAGCCCCCAGAAGATTGCTAGCGAGACGATGGCAATAATAATTTTCGTGCGGAGCTTAATCATGACGCCATTCCTTCATCCCATCCGAGAAACGATGCGGATCCTATTTTGTGAAAATTTTCACAATTGAACACCTAAAAAGACCATCCCTAACAATCTCTCTCCCCCCACACCCGTGTATTATCTGTGTGAATGTACAGCCTTCGGCACCCGCCTGACCAATATTGAGAACAAACTATACATGAAATTCATAGGTTAGGCAAGAATATTTTTACCCATATCACTCCGCAACCTCAAAGGAAATAACGACATTGAACGTCAATTCCGGATACTTCAGGTCGTCGGGAAAAGACGGAAACGGCGCGGACTCCTTGATACTCCTTACCGCCACGCTCCTCAAAAAGGTGTTGGCCCGCGTTTTCTCCGGAATGATCTTCACGGCCTCGAGCTGCCCGTTGGCCTTGAGGACAAACGTCAGGTACACCTCGCCAACCTCGAAACTCGGATTATCGATATAAAAATAGGCCCTCGCGCGGATCCGGTTGCGCACCTGATCATGGTATGTCAGATACCGCGAGTGTGAGATCTTTTCTGCCTCGATAACAGGCACCGAGATCTGCCGCTTCCCTTCGATCGTGACCGGCTGGCCAGGGCCCGAGCTCTGGGCCGGCGGCAGACGAACCGGCTGTTTCTCGATCCTGTATCCCGGACCCTTCTCCTCAACCCGGTCATGGATCATGGAGCGGGGCGGCAGGGACGCGGGCGTATCACGCGTCATCTCCACGCGTTCTGCTACCTTCACCGGCGTCTGACGCCGCGAGGAAGGCGCCTGATAGACCATTTCGACCCGGGAGGCCGGCGGAATGTTCTTTTTGTATTCTGCGTTTGAGAACCAAAGGACAACAAGGAACACGACATGAAACACAGCGGAGCCGATCAAGGCAAAACGAAAAATGCGGTGCTCTAACAGGGCCAGATACTCCGTCATGATGTGAACCGGATAAAAACCTGTTGAACAAAATAGGCCACAAAACGGCAGGTGTCGACGACCGGACGGATCCGGCTTTTTTCACCAGAATAGATCGTTTGAACAGGCACCGAGACGATCTGAAACCCCGCCCGAGACGCCTTCACCAGGACCTCTGTTTCAATCTGAAAATTCCCTGAGGTCAACGCAACCGTCTCGAGAACGGCCCGACGGATCAGCCGAAAACCACATTGGGTGTCCGGGATCCGCTGCCGGCAGAGCCACGAAATCATCAACGACATTAACCTATTCGTCCAGCGTCGGATCACCGGCATCCGAGCCTGATCGCCCATGCGCGAACCATTGATGATCGCAGCCTCAGGATGATCGTGCGCAGCATTTAACAGGACCCGAATGTCTCCGACAGCATGCTGACCGTCGCCGTCCATGGTCACGACCCCGCCGTAGTCCCGGAGGCAAACCCAATCAAACCCATCCCGCAAGGCCCTCCCCTTTCCCTGACAGACCTCATGGCGGATCACCGCGGCACCAGCCGCCGCGGCCAATCCACCGGACCCGTCGGTCGAGCCATCATCCACAACCACCACATCAAGGCCCTGCGCCCTAATGCCGGCAACAAGAGGCCCGATGGTCCGGGCCTCGTTCAGGACGGGGATGAGGACACAGAAGGTCATGTGCTCGTCACCCTTTCCGGCCCCGTGGCCTCATCGAACCAAAAACGCCGAAACAGGAGCCACTGGGCAGGATCGCGCCTGACCGCCTCTTCGATAACCCGCGCCTGTTCTGCCACAACCATTCGGGTATATTCCTCCTCCGAGATCCCCGCCTTCGGATCCGGGAGGACCAACGGTGATTGAAATTCAAGGACGAACCGTCCTCCTTCACGTCGCCATAAAAAACTAGGCAGGATCGCTGCTCCCGTTCGATAGGCAAACAGGGCCGCCCCTTTGGGGATCATCGTCTTTTTCCCGAAAAGCTCCCCGACCTCGCCGGTTGCGGTAAAATCCCGATCCCCCAAGACCGCGACCGCCCCGTTGGCCTTGAGGTCCTTCAGACAGCGACGAAAGGCCAAATGGACAGGGACGATCGTGACCCCAAACTTTTCCCGCTGCTGATTAAAGAGCTCGTTGACCTGACGATCCTTATGCGGCAGGGCGATCGCCGTGAACGGGTACCCGAGGCTGCTGATCACGAGGCCGCCGAGCTCCCAATTCCCCACATGGGCCGTCAAAATGATAACGCCTCGACCAAAGGCCAAGGCATCCTTCAAATAATCAAAATTCTTGATCGCGACCTTGTCGCGGATAAATCGATCATCCACATCATGCGTCATCCGGAAGAACTCAACAAGATACCGGCCAAAATGCCGAAAGACCTCCGGCGCCAGCAATTCAGCTCGGCGGCGGTCCCCCGTGATCACGGTCAGATTATCAATGACAGCCGCCCGATCGTCCCAGGCAAGGCGGAACTTGATGTCGGCGAGGACCGCGGCCGCACGATAACACCATCCGATCGGAAAGAGATTCACGAAAAACTGTGTCACCCTGTATAAAGCGTATGAAAACATGCCCCTCCCGATGCCCGCGTTTCGACCGTCTCCCCCCCCCTACCGCTCGTCGGCCTGATCCAGAATAAGCCGCGCGATATCCTGAGCGGCGTGGGGATGGGCGTTCTCAAATGCGGCCTGTCTCATTTTCGCCAGAACGTCCGGAGACTTCAAAAGAAGCTCGATCTCCTCACTGATGTCGCTTGTCTTATCGATCCGGATCCCGATCCCCTTCTTTAGAAGAAAATCAGTATTCCGCATCTCCTGACCCGGGATCGGATTGACGATCACCATGGGCAGACCCTTCGCCAGCGATTCGCTCGTCGTCATTCCACCCGGTTTCGTGATGATCAGGTCCGACACCTCCATGAGCTCATCGACATTGTTCGCGTACTCATAGTACAGGAACTTCTTGCCGTGCTTATTCTTCTTATGAGCCTTGTCATCAAGCCATTTCACAAGTTTCTTATTCACGCCGGTGAGGACGATCATCTGAAGCGGCAGCTCGATCTTCATCAGTGACTTGACAACGCTCTTGATCGGCCCCAGCCCCTGGCCTCCGCCCATGATCAGGATCGTCGGGATCGACAGGTCAAGACCAAGGCCGTCCGCGATCGGGCGTTTATCGAGCTGAACCGCGAATTTCGACTTGATCGGGATCCCATAGACCTTGATCACGTCCTCCGGGATGCCCTTCGCCACAAACCGTTCCTTCGCGTCAGCCGACGGGACAATATAATAATCAACCCCGTCGTTAATCCAGAATGAATGCGGGGCATAATCCGTCAAAACCCCTACGAGTTTAAAATCCAGGCCCTTCGCCCTTTTATAATCAGCGACCATCCCGCACGGAAAGGCCTGGGTGCAGACGACCGTGTCCGGCCGATGCTTCTCAAAAAGCTTATCAAGCTTCGCATAGCTCGTCTTATGAAGGAATTTCTTGATGGATTTCGATTTCTTGACGATCCTCGGATTGTCATACAAATAATCCCAGACCTTGGGCGTTGTCTTAATAACGCTCATGTAAGCCCCATGCACGACTTTCTCAAGGCGGGGGTAGGTATAACCGAATCCATTGATAATGGGGGTCTCGACCGAATCGTCCAGTTCCTTTAAGGCCTTTTGAACCGCCATCGTGGCCTGACGATGCCCGGAAACCTTCGTAATGTACATCAATAAAATTCTGCGTTTTTTCTGTGTCGTCACGTCCAGTCCTGATCGTTGCTGTGTTACTGAAGACGGGCGAGCGGGTCCCCAACGGCCGCGGTCTGCCCTTCCTGAATAAGGATCTCCTGAATCACCCCGGCCTCTCCTGCCGGAACATTAAACGAGGCCTTATCCGTCACCACCTCGACCACATCAGTATCAGCGGCCACCGAATCCCCCGCACTGCAGTGCCAGCAGGCAACAACGGCCTCCGTGATCCCCTCTCCCAAGTCGGGTAAATAAATATATCGCATGTGCCTCCGTTGGGTCTCCGCGAGACCCTGCTGATCCTAACCGTTAAAACAGGCCTCAAACGATGCCACGGCCATCTCCTTTGCCGCGGCCATTTCGACATCCCGGTCTAAGATCTGCGCTACCGAGACCATGCCGACATCAAGGCCGCAGGGCCGGATGAGGGAAAACAAACTCAAATCCGTGCTGATATTGATCCCGATCCCGTGAAACGCAACCCAGCGCCTGACACCGATTCCGATCGAGATCACCTTCCGTTCGCCGACCCAGACGCCGGTCTTGCCCGGAACCCTAGCAGACACTATACCAAAACGATCGAGGAAATCAATCCCCGTTTCTTCTAATAAATGAAGATATCGATGAAGGTCCCTCGCCGGTCCGTCGAGGCGGACAATGGGATACACGACCAATTGACCCGGCGCGTGCAGTGTCACCTCACCGCCGCGATCCGTCTCAACGACTGCAATTCCATTCCGGGCGAGTGCCTCCCGTGAACTCAAAATATGCTGCTGATGGGCCAAACGCCCCAAGGTAAGAACTGTGGGATGTTCACAGAGGATAAGCCGGGAACGACCAGACCTGCGGACCTGTTCAACCGCATCATATTGCCGCTTCCACGCCTCTCCAAAAGGGAGAAACCCTGCGTCATCAACATCAAACATCATGGCCGGACTCCCCGGCCGGCGACATAATCCCATCTGTCACCATTCACCGCGCCACCTCGTCCCGCCTACGCGTTTCTCGCATTGAACATCTGTCGGAATTCCTCAAGATTCTTAATGTGCGGCAGAATGTCCTCATACTTCACCGTGCCGCTCTGACACAACAACTGCAGGCACTTGTCCATCGTATGCATCCCGTAAGCGCTCCCGGTCTGGATCGCGGTCGGCAGCTGTTCGATCGCCTGCTCCCGGATCAGATTCCGCACCCCGGGGGTCGCCATCATGATCTCGGTGGCCAGAACCCGTCCCTCACCCTCGGCACGGGGCAAAAGAACCTGGGACACGACCCCTTGAAGCGCCGAGGCAAGCTGCAAACGGACCTGTCCCTGCTGATGAGGAGGAAAGACATCAATGATACGCTCGATCGTCTGCGGGGCATCAGGCGTATGAAGGGTGGCCAGGACCAAATGCCCAGTTTCAGCCGCGGTCAGCGCGGTCGAGATCGTCTCGAGGTCACGCATCTCACCGACGACGATAACATCCGGATCCTGACGGAGACACCGTTTGAGGGCCTCGGCAAAAGAATGGGTATCGCTAAAGACCTCACGCTGTTTGATCACGGATTTTTTATTAAAATGAACATATTCGATCGGATCCTCGATCATAATGATGAGCTCTTTGCGCTCCTCATTGATGAGATTGATAATCGAGGCAAGGGTCGTAGTCTTTCCGGTCCCGGTCGGCCCAGTGATAAGAACCAGCCCATTACGCTTGCGGGCGAGATCCGCGAGGACCGGCGGCAGCCCCAATTCCTCCATGTTCGGGATAAACAACGGGATCCGTCGGAAGGCAGCCTCAACAGACCCGCGCTGAATATGGACATTGACGCGATAGCGGTCCATCCCAGAAAGGGCTAAAGAAAAATCAAGCTCGCGGTCCTGTTCGAATTTCTCCTTCTGGCGGTCCGAGAGGACGCCGTAAATGATCTTCTTGAGCTGGTCCTTGGTGAGGGGCTCCCGGTCTGTGCTCACAAGATCCCCATCGATCCGAAGGATAGGCGGGGTATCAAATGTCAAATGAAGGTCGGACGCCTTGCGTTCGTTGGCCATCAATAATAATTCTCGAAGATCCATGTCCTCTCCTTTGCGGGCGCACCTAATTTCCCATCATTGAACCTGTGATCGCGACGATCATCAATAGCGATTTAGTGTATCACGGAACATTTTTTAGGTCTAGGACCCTCTCACGAAATGGCGTCTTACGAACGGACAGACCGAATCCATCGGGCGATCCGAGCGACCCCCTCGATGATCCGTTCCTCAGACGTGGCAAAACTCAGACGGACATACCCGGGGGCTCCGAATCCCTCTCCGGGGATCAGGGCTACCTTGGCCTCATCGAGAATTTTTTGGGCGATCTCCATCGAGGGAATGCCTAACGAAGAAAAATCGCAGAAAAGATAAAACGCCCCCTCAGGACGAATGTAGGAAACGCCGGGCACCTGGTCCATTTTCGCCATCATCAGATCCCGCCGTTTCTTAAATTCACGACGCATCTTAAGGACCTCGTCATCAGACGATTTCAAGGCCTGAAGGGCCGCCGCCTGGCTGATCGAACACGGATTCGATGTCGTGTGGTCCTGAAAATTTTTGATGTGATTCATGACCGCAGTCGGGCCAGCGGCGTAACCGATCCGCCAACCCGTCATCGAATAGGCCTTCGAGACGCCGTTAACGGTGATCGTCCCATCATAGATTTCCTTGCTTAAGGCCGCAACCGAGACATACTCATCGGCATCATAGATCAATTTTTCATAGATCTCGTCGCTGATGATCCATATCTTTTTCGCGACACAGATCTCAGCCAGGGCCTGAAGCTCAGTCTTCGTATAAACACTGCCCGTGGGATTCGACGGGGAATTCAAAATCAGCATACGGGTACGCGGCGAAATCGCGCGCTTTAACTGAGCGGGGGTCATCTTAAAATCATTGGCCGCCTCGGTCGCGACGAAGGTTGAGACCGCCCCCGCCAATTTTACCATCTCGGGATAACTGACCCAATACGGAGCGGGAATGAGGACCTCATCTCCGTCATCAACAAGCGTCTGGATGGCGCAATACAGGGAATGTTTCGCCCCGTTCGACACCGCGATCTGCGCCGGCGTGTAAGTCAGTTGATTGTCACGTTTAAATTTTTTTGAGATCTCTTCTCGAAGCGAGAGGGCCCCGATGCTCGGGGTGTATTTGGTAAAGCCGTCCTGAATCGCCTTGATCGCGGCGGCCTTAATATGATCCGGGGTGTCAAAATCTGGTTCCCCTGCCGCAAAACTCACCACATCATGTCCCTGGGCGCTCAATTCCTTAGCCCGGGCCGTGATCGCAAGCGTTGATGATGCCTCAAGTTGGTTAACCCGATGATTAATCTTCAAGGCACCCTCCTCAGTCTCTATTCTTCGGCCTTCTTCCGTGAAAATATCTTTTTGATGCCGCCGCCAACCGAGGTCTTCGCCGGTTTCTTGGGCGCGGCCTCCGGCTCCTTGGCTTCAGCCTTCTTGCGGGCCGGCGCCTTCTTGACAGGCGTGGCCTCAACGATGTCAGCGTTTTCAACAGGCTTGCCCTTGGCCGACGCAGCTGCCGTCGATTTCTCGGCCGTCGAACGTGCCGCCGTTTTCTTCGGCGCCTTTTTCTTTTCCGGGGCCTTTTCCGTGAGCTCAAGGATCACCATCTTGGCATTGTCGCCGCGACGATTGACCCCAATCCGAAGGATCCGGGTGTACCCACCTTGACGGTTCGCGAAACGAACAGCAATCGTGTTAAAAAGGTCACTGACGAGTTTGTGATCACAGAGAATCGCAAAGGCGCGGCGTTTATGGGCGAGGGTCCCTTTTTTTCCGAGGGTGATCAACTTGTCCACCAGCTTTCGGGCCTCTTTTGCCTTGGCCTCGGTCGTCGAAATCCGCTGTCGCAGCAATGTGGCCTTGGCAATATCACGCAACGTCGCCTGCCGCCAACTCGAATAGCGGTTTAAACTGTTCCCAGAAATTGCATGTCTCATATGACTACACCCTCATCCATTCGTTATGACCTATTTGCGTTTGACCTTCTTGGCGTCGACCTTCATACCCAACGACAATCCCATGACTTTTAAGAGATCCGTGATCTCGGTTAAGGATTTCTTCCCGAAATTCCGGAAATTCAACAACTCGGACTCCTGATGCTTCACAAGCTCGGCGATCGTCTGGATATTCGCCTCTTTGAGGCAATTCGCGCTACGGACCGAGAGCTCGAGCTCCGAGATCGGCAGGCGCAGTTTCTCATACATAGCCTCTTCCTCGGCGGAGATCTCTTCCTCTTCCTCTTCCTCTTCAGGGAGCTGCCCATACGAGACAAAGACGTCTAAATGGCGCTGAAGGATATTGCCTCCATAAAGAAGGGCCTCTTTCGGCTCCACGGCTCCGTTCGTCCAAATCTCTAAAACGAGGCGGTCATAATCCGTCCGCTGGCCGACCCGGGTGTTCTCAACATAAAAATTCACTTTTGAGATCGGGGTGAAGATCGAATCCACGGCGATCGTTCCGATCGGGGCCTCCGGGACCTTGTTCTGGTCCGCCGGAACATACCCTCGGCCACGCGAAACCTCCATCTCAATATGAAATGGAATATCCTGCGTCAAGGTCGCGATATGATGCTTAGGGTTAATCACCTCGATCGTCTCGTCGCAGATGATGTCGCGAGCCGTCACCTCACCTTTGCCCTCGGCCTTGATATAAACCGTTTTGGGAACCTTCGAATGGGACCGGAGTACGACCCCTTTGATGTTCAAAACAATATCAACGATCGACTCAAGAACCCCCTCCATCGTTGAAAACTCATGCTGCACTCCATCGATCTTGATCGACGTGATCGCCGCCCCTTCGATCGAAGAGAGAAGAATCCTTCGGAGCGAATTACCCAAGGTGACCCCATAACCGCGCTCAAAGGGTTCAGCAACAAACTTCCCGTAAAAACTAGTGTACGTTGCCTCATCGCAATCCAACCGCTTGGGCATTTGGAAATCGCGCCACTTGACCCCCATAGATTCCTCCTAAGTGAATGGTAACGAAAACCCACAGTTTATTTCGAATACAACTCGATGATCAGCTGCTCATTGATCGGAAATGTGATATCCGCCCGTTCGGGGAGCCGCGTCACCTTGCCCTTCAGATGGCTCTCGTCGACCGTGACCCACGAAACCTTTTCTCGGCGCTGATATTGGCCGTTCAATTCTAAATTCGCCTTCACATATTTCTTGATGGGATCCTTAGGTTTCACCGAGATCTCATCGCCGGCCTTCACCAAATATGAGGGGATATCGACGCGCTTGTCGTTTACACAGACCAGGCCGTGTCCGACAATCTGCCGCGCCTGGGGACGGGTTGTGGCAAAGCCCAACCGGTAGACCACATTATCGAGACGCCGTTCCAAGAGCTGCAGGAGGACCGTCCCGGTAACCCCTTTTGAACTCGTCGCCTTTTCATAATAGCGTCGGAACTGTCTCTCGAGGATCCCGTAGACCCGTTTGACCTTCTGCTTCTCACGAAGCTGAATCCCATAGTTGGAGAGCTTCGCCCGCTTGCTGCCGTGCTGCCCCGGCGCATAATCCCGGCGTTCCAAGGCATCACGCTTAGAGGAAAACATTTCGATCCCCTCTCGACGGGATAATCGCCACTTAGGTCCTGTATATCGTGCCATCTATGAAATCCTTTCTCCCGAATTAAAAAAATTAGACCCGTCGCTTCTTCCGCGGACGGCATCCATTGTGCGGCATCGGCGTCACATCCCGGATCGCCGTGACAGCGAGCCCGCCGGTCTGGATCGCACGGATCGCCGATTCTCTCCCGGTGCCTGGTCCTTTCACGAACACCTCAACGCTCTGAAGACCAAGATCCTTGGCTTCACGCGCCGCAGCACTCGCGGCGACCTGCGCAGCAAACGGGGTCGACTTCTTTGACCCATTAAATCCGACCGTCCCCGGACTCGCCCAAGAGATCAGATTCCCCTGCTTGTCCGTGATCGCAATCATCGTGTTATTAAACGTCGCCTTAATATGAACCTGTCCCGACGTGACCCCCTTCAGGCTCTTCTTCTTTGTCTTCTTCTCTTTCCCCGTGACTTCCTTTTTCGTGGCCATACCTTTTCCCCAGTATCGTTAACCTTCTTTTTTCTTAATGATATTGCTCATGACGCTCTTGCGGCCCTTGCGCGTATGGGCGTTCGTCTTAGTCCGCTGACCGCGGACCGGAAGCCCCTTGCGATGACGGACCCCGCGGTACGTCCCCAGATCCATGACCCGCTTGATATTTTGAGACACTTCGCGACGAAGATCTCCCTCAACAATATAATTGCTCTGAATCACCGCCGTGATCCGCGCGACCTCTTCATCTGTGAGGTCCTTGGCCCGTTTGTTGGGATCAATATTCGCCTCTTTCAAGATCCGAATCACATTGACCCGGCCGATCCCGTACAACACCGGCAGGGCGGCCTCAACTCGCTTCTCTCTCGGGATGTCCACACCTAAAATTCTTGGCATTTTCGCTTCCTTAATAATGGCTCGTTAATACGATGGACCGATTACCCCTGGCGCTGTTTATGCTTGGGGTTCTCACAAATAACCCTCACGACCCTGTTCCGACGGACGATCTTACATTTATTGCAAATACGTTTAACCGATGACTTTACTTTCATTTCTTATCCCTATACGTTATTCGACCGCGCGTTAAATCGTACGGCGACAGTTGCACCTTGACCTTATCCCCCGGTAAAATACGAATAAAATGCATCCTGATCTTTCCGGAAATATGCGCGTGAACCGTGTGCCCATTCTCGAGCTGCACCTTAAACTGTGCGTTCGGGAGGGCCTCTAAAATCGTGCCATCAACTTCTATAAGATCTTCTTTGGCCATATGGCTCCGTCAAAATTTCAGGTCCCGTCGCGGTCACCGCGACCATGTGCTCACAATGGGCTGATGGCTTGCCGTCAACGGTCTCAACGGTCCATCCATCGTCAAGGATCCTCGTTTCCCAGGACCCCAAATTGATCATCGGCTCGATACAGAAGACCATGCCCTCTGTCAACACCGGCCCATGATGCGGCGCGCCGTAATTGGGGATCTCGGGCTCCTCATGAAGAGAACTGCCAATGCCGTGCCCCACAAAATCACGCACCACGGAAAAACCCTGGGCCTCGGCGTGCGCCTGGACCGCATGGGAAATATCAGACAGCCGATTTCCCGGCCGAGCCTGCGCGATCCCTGCATACAATGCCTCGCGGGTCACGGCCACGAGACGCCTGACCTCATCGTCAACATCCCCGACCGTCACCGTCACCGCGCTATCGGCATAATAATCACGGTAAATCAGACCGACGTCGATGCTGACGATGTCGCCATCCCGGATCTTTTTCTTCCCCGGGATGCCGTGGACCACCTCCTGATTCACCGACACACATGCCGATGCCGGATATCCGCGGTACCCCTTAAAGGCCGCCCGGCATCCATGCCCGGTGATCAACCCCTCTGTCAAAAGATCAATGTCCTTGGTGGTCATCCCGGCCGTGATCGCCCCCGCCACCTCTGTCAAAATCGAGCATAAAATCTGACCGCCTTCACGCATTGTATCAATTTCAGCCGGCGTCTTAACTGAAATATTAGCCATGCCTCGCCTCTAACATGTCACTCAGGACCCGCAGGACCTGACGCGTATCCTGTTCCGCATTGACTCGTCGAAGCTTGCCCTGGGCTTCATAAAAATCAACAATCGGGGCGGTGCTCTTCATATAAACATCCATGCGGTTACGGATCGTCTTTTCATTGTCATCCGCACGCTGATAGAGCTCGCCCGAGCATTTATCACACACACCCTCCTGACGAGGCGGCATGTTCTTCAGGTGATAGACCGCCCCGCAGGCCCGGCACACCCGGCGCCCGGTCAGGCGCTGAATGATGACCGGCAGCCCGACCTCCATGAGCAGCGTTCCATCCAAAGGCTGCCCGATCTCCTCAAGGATCCGATCAAGATCTTTTGCCTGCTGTGTCGTGCGCGGAAACCCGTCAAACATCACCCCGCCTGTGAGATCCTCTGTCGTCACCGCCTTCTCAACAATCCGCGTGACCACATCATCGGGCACGAGCTCACCCCGATCAACATATCCCTTCATCTCCCGACCGAGCTCAGACCCGCTCTTCATTTCTGCACGCAGGATATCACCCGTCGAAATATGCCGCACACCAAATTCACGCGCAATGACCTCAGCCAACGTCCCTTTCCCAGCGCCTGGCGGCCCCAACAGGACAATCCTCATCGCCGTCCCCTCAACTGCCCTGATTTCATAAAGCCGTCATAATGCCTCATCAACAGATGCGATTCGATCTGCTTCATCGTGTCAAGCATGACGCCGACGATGATCAGGACCCCCGTCCCGCCGAAGAATGACGCCACGAGATACGGGACCTTAAAGGCGTGCATGATCCAGTCCGGCATGATCGCGATGAGACAGATGAAAATAGCGCCGGCCAACGTGATACGGGTCAAAACAAAATCAAGGTAGATCGCCGTCTGGTCTCCCGGCCGAACCCCGGGGATGAATCCGCCGTGTTTCTTCATATTATTAGCCACATCAACCGGGTTGAACACGATCGCCGTATAAAAGTAACAAAAGAACACAATCAACAAGGCATAAAGCGAATAATAAAGCCACGACCCTCGGGTGATCATCTCGGCAAAGGCCTGAAACCCGCGTGAGGGAATAAAGCTCGCCAGCGTCGCCGGAAACAAGAGGATCGACTGGGCAAAGATGATCGCAATGATCCCCGATGTATCGACCTTAAGCGGAATATAGGTGCTCTGCCCGCCATACATCTTCCGCCCAACCACCCGTCGGGCATATTGAACAGGGATCTTTCGCTGCGCCTGGGTGATGAGTGTAATCGCAAAAATCACCCCGACCAGAAACACAATCATGACCCCGAGCGTCATGGGCTGCAACTGAGCCGCCCCGACCGTCTTTGCCGACATCAGCCGGACCAGCATCTTAACCGCGGCCGGAGCCGAGGAAATAATCCCCGCTGTAATAATGAGCGAGATCCCGTTCCCTATCCCGCGCTCCTGGATCTGCTCGCCCATCCACATGAGTAACAACGTTCCGCTGGCCAGGGTCAGGACCGTAATCAGGCGGAATCCCCAACCCGCACCGTTAACGACCTGCATCCCCTGAAACGCCTGCTTTTCAAGCCAGAGCGCGATAAAAAACGACTGGATCAGGGCAAGGCCGAGCGTCCCATAACGCGTATATTGATTGATCTTGTGATATCCCGCCTGTCCCTCTTTCGCTAATTTCTCAAGGGCCGGGATGATCGCCGTCAACAGCTGCATAATGATCGAGCTCGAAATATACGGCATGATCCCCAGAGCGAAGACCGTCATTTTTTGGATCGCGCCGCCGGAGAACATGTCCATCATGCCAAAGAGCGTGCCCCCTCCCGAGGCCCCCATGCTTTGAAAATACTGCGTCAAGACAGAGCCGTTCACCCCGGGAGTCGGGATAAAACAACCAACACGATACAGACCAATGATCCCCAACGTGACCAGGATCTTATTCCTCAGTTCAGGGATCTTAAATGTATTAGCAAACGCGGATAACATGGATGACACGTATCTTTCGTGTGCTCAGATCTTAACTATTCTCTTTCAACGAAGAGATATCAAAGACCTCGGCTGTGCCGCCCGCGCCCTCGATTTTTTCCTTCGCCGCCTTCGAAAAACTTGTCGCCTTCACGGTCAAGGCGACCTTAATCTCACCGTTACCCAAAATCTTATACGCTTTATACGGATTATGGATCAGATTCTCCAGACGGAGCAATTTGGCGTCAACCACCGTGCCCTTCTTAAAACGGGCGAGGTCCGCCAAGGTAACGAGTTGATACACAACGGGCCGATGGCTCCGGAACCCGACCTTGGGCAGACGGCGGATAAGGGCCATCTGACCACCCTCGGAGCTCCCCAATACCCCGCGACCAGATCGAGATCGCTGACCATTCATCCCCCGGCCAGATGTCTTTCCATGACCCGAACCATTGCCCCGGCCAACGATTCGTCTGCGCTTACGCGACCCCTTCGGTGATTTTAATTCATGCAGCTGCATTCTTGACTTCCTGTATCGTATGTTTATCTGTCTTTAAGCGCATCAATCCCTCCATGGTCGCCTTGACGACGTTCATAGGATTGTTCGATCGATGGCATTTCGTCAAAATATTATGGATCCCAGCACCCTCACAGACCGCCCGGACAGAACCCGCAGCGATGACACCCGTACCCTCGGCCGCCGGCTTCAGGAGAACCCTAGCCCCGCCCCACTGACCGATGATCTCGTGGGGGATCGTTTTACCCTTCATAGGCACCTTGACCATTCGTTTCTTGGCAGTCCCGACGGACTTTCTGATCGCGAGTGCAACCTCACCGGCCTTGTCCATGCTGTATCCCACACGGCCTTTGCCGTCACCGACAACAACGAGGGCGCTAAACGACATCTTCTTGCCCCCCTTTGTGACCTTGGTAACACGCTTGATCTGGAGTACTTTCTCAACAAACTCAGAATTCTCAGCCGCGGGCTTCTTATGTTCACCGGGCCCCCTCCGCCCTGGCCCCTTCCGGCGTCCGCCCCCTCGAGGGCTCTCAGCCGCGTTGCCAGCTTCCGTTCCCGTAGCAGCCTCAGGAAGATTCCTCTCCTTACCTTGATCCGGCTCCATCGTGCGCTTTTCCTTCTCCATCAGATCTCCACCTTCGCTCATGTAATTAAAAGTCTAATCCGCCTTCGCGGGCAGCCTCGGCGAACGCCTTCACCCGCCCGTGATATTTATATCCCCCTCGGTCAAAACAGAGCCTCACGAGCCCTTTGCCCTTGGCCTCCTCGGCGAACACCTTGCCCAAAAGACCCGCGGCCTCGACGTTGCCGCCCTTCTTGGTGATCTCCACAACCTTTTTGTTGAGCGTCGACATCCCGAACATCACACGTCCCGTTGTGTCATCAACGACCTGGGCATACAAATTCTTCAGACTGCGATGGACACATAGACGCAGGCGCTCCGGCGTCCCAACCATTTTTTTGCGAATACGGCTGTGTTTGGCCAACCGTTGAAGCTCTTTTTCGTTTTTCTTTACCATAGCGATCTTACTTTGTTACAGATTTTCCTTGTTTTCGTCGAACCTTCTCATTGATATACCGGATCCCTTTGCCCTTATACGGTTCCGGCGGTTTGATCGCGCGGATCTCAGAGGCAATGCGCCCAACCAGGCCGCGATCCACCCCTTCGATGATAATCGACGTCTGGGACGGGACCTGTGCCGTAATGCCCTGCGGGATCTCGAACTCCACCGGATGACTAAATCCTAAGGTAAAAGAAATCTTCTTGCCCTGAAGCTGAGCCCTGAACCCGACCCCCTGGATCTCAAGCTCTTTTTTGTGACCCTTGATCAGCCCGGTCACCATATTCTTAAGATGGGCCCGCACCGTCCCGTGATTCGCCCGGTTCTGTTTGGTATCACTCCCGCGGGTGACGGTCAGAACCCCATCGTTGAGTTCAACCTTGATCCCATAGGGGATGTCCAACGTCATTTTGCCTTTCGGTCCCTCCAACAGAACGCTGCTCGCCTGAACCGTGGCCTTGATCTCTTTAGGAAGAACGAGTGGAACTTTTCCGAGTCTTGACATAGTCTCTATCCCTACCAAATATGGCAGATTACTTCTCCGCCAATTTTTATTTTACGGGCCTCATCATCCGTGATGACCCCTTTTGATGTTGAAATCACCGCTGTCCCCAGCCCATTCAGAACGCGCGGCACCGCTGTCCCGGGAATATATTTGCGAAGACCGGGCCTCGAGACGCGCTGAATCCCCAAGATCACAGGCTTCTTATCATCATATTTGAGATACACACGATACATCCCCTGCACATTATTCTTGAGGAGCCGCACATCCTCGATGTACCCTTTTTGCTTAAAGATCTCCAAGACCTTGCCTGTGAGCTTCGAGGCAGGGAGATCCACGGTCTCCTTCTTCGCCTGACTGGCGTTACGGATGCTTGTCAACATGTTTGCAATCGGATCACTTAAAGACATCGTTCTTCCCCTATCAATAAACCTTTAATCCCATTGTTAGAATTACCAACTGGCCTTACGGATCCCCGGAATCTCACCCTTCCACGCCAATTCGCGAAAACAGATGCGGCACAGCCCAAACCGTCGAAGATATCCCTTAGGGCGGCCGCAGAGTTTACAACGAAAATGCTGCCGCACCGAAAATTTCGGTTCCCGATTTGCTTTTAAGATCAACGCTTTTCTAGCCATAACTGACTTCTTCCCTTTCCTTATCGCCTCTATGCCTTGCGGAACGGCACACCCAGGAGCCGCAACAATTCCATTGTTTGCTCTTCGTGCTTATTGTTAAAGACAAAGGTGATATCCATCCCCTGCGCGCGGGTCAGCCGCCCGGTATCGATCTCAGGGAAAATCGTCTGGTCCGAGATCCCGAAGGAATAATTCCCAAAATTATCAAAGGACTTACGGGACAGCCCATTAAAGTCGCGGATCCTCGGCAAGGCAACATTGACGAGACGATCAACGAATTCATACATCTTGGCCCCCCGGAGCGTGACCTTGCATCCGATCGGAAGATTCTCGCGCAACTTAAAATTCGAGATCGCGATTCGCGCCCGTCGCATGATCGGCTTCTGGCCCGTCATCGCGGCCAATTCGGCCATCGCCGTCTCGAGGATTTTGATATCCTGGATCGCCGCCCCCACACCCATATTGATAACAATTTTCTGAAGCCGAGGCATGGCCATCACATTCTTGATGCCAAATTTCTTTTGCAGTTCGGGGCAGATCTCTTTTTTATATTTTTCTAACAGTCTTGGGACCACAGTGCACCTCTAACGATTAAATGACTTCTCCACTTTTTTTGCTTACCCTGACCTTACTTCCATCTTTCAAGACCTTCACGCCAAAACGTGTGGGTTTATTGGTCTTTTTATCGACAAGCATGACATTCGAAATATGAAGCGGCATCTCGAGGTCAATAAAACCTCCCTGCTGATCCTGCTGCGTCTTGCGCTTGGCCTTCTTGGCGATGTTGATTTTCTCGACAAGGACCCGCTCGGTCTTGGGGAAAACCCTCAGGACCTTTCCGGTCTTGCCTTTGTCCTTACCGGTGATCACCATCACCATGTCGTTCTTTTTGATCCGTAACATATTAAACTACCTCTGGTGCCAACGAGATGATTTTCATGTACTCTAAATTCCGCAACTCACGCGCAACCGGACCGAAGACCCGGGTTCCGCGCGGATTGCCCGCATCATCGATAATCACAAGCGCATTGGAGTCAAAGCGGACTGTTGTCCCGTCGCCGCGCTTGATGGGGGCCTTGGTCCGGACGATCACCCCCTTGGCCTTCTGCCCCTTCTTCAATGTGGAATCCGGAGCGGCCTCTTTGATATTGACCCGGACGACATCGCCGACCTGTGCCCAGAGCCGTCCTTTACTGTTAAGGACACCGATCAAGGACGCCTTACGTGCCCCTGAATTATCCGCTACATCTAAGATCGATTTCATATAAAGCATGGTTTGCCCCTTACGCTTCCTTCTTTAAGATCTCCAACATGACCCAGCGTTTGTCTTTCGACAGACGGCGGGTCTCCATGATACGGACCTGATCCCCCATCTTCGATTCATTCTTTTCATCATGGACCTTGAACTTCTTGGCCACCATCATGGTCTTCTGATATTTATCGTGCTTCACTGACGTTCGGACCTGGACCACGCGGGTCTTGTCCATCTTGTCAGAAACAACCTCGCCCACCAGCTGACGCCGACGGTTAATTCGATTTTCCATCTTCTTCTCTCTCGTTCAAAATCGTTAATATCCGGGCAATATCCTTTTTCAGGGCCTTAAAACGCGCCGGCTTTTCAACGCTCCCGATCTTCTTTTGATAACGCAGATCAAAAAGCTCTTTCTTGAGCGCCTGTTCCTTCTGCGCCAAATCCTGATTCGTCATCTCTCGTAATTCTTTTACCTTCATCAATCTATCCTCGTCTTAACACATCAATGATGAACACGGGTCACAAATTTGGTCTTGAACGGAAGTTTAAAGGCCACAAGCCTAAAAATCTGCTTGGCGAAATCTTCGGGGATCCCGCCCAACTCGAGGATCACCTTGCCGCGCTTCACCATAAAAGCCCAGTGAGACAGATCTCCCTTCCCCTTCCCCATCCGGGTTTCCGCGGGCTTCTTCGTAACAGGCTTGTTCGGGAACACATTGATCCAGAGTTTTCCCGCCCCCTTCATTTTTCGGGCGATCACCAGACGGCTGGCCTCCATATGATTGGCCTTCATAATGCCGTTTTCCAGGGCCTTTAATCCATACTCCCCAAAAATCAGCCGTTCGCCCCGAGTCGCGACACCGCGGTTCTTCCCTTTTTGGGCCTTGCGGTATTTAACTTTTCTCGGCATCTGCAACATTGTCGAATCTCCCTCTCACACTCACACGGATTACTTCTGAACGTTCGCTTTATTCTTTTCGGGAATAATCATCCCATGATAAATCCAAGTCTTAACGCCGATGAGCCCATAGGTCGTCACGGCCTCGGTAAACCCATAATCGATATCGGCGCGCAGGGTCTGTAAGGGCAAGGACCCTTCATGATAGGTCTCCCGACGCGCGATCTCCGCGCCTCCAAGCCGTCCCGATACCGAAACCTTGATCCCCTTGACCCCGGCCTGACGGGCCATATCGATCGCCCGCTTTACCGCCCGGCGGAAGGCAACGCGCTTCTCAAGCTGAAAGGCGATATTCTGCGCCACGAGCTGGGCATCGATCGCAGGGTTCTTAATCTCGATGATATCGACAGAGAGCTCCTTCGGCGTGATCCGGCTGAGCTCGGCCTTTAACCGATCGATATCGGCCCCGCGTCGTCCAATGATCACACCAGGCCGGGCCGAGGCGATCTTGATCTTGATCTGATCGCCCATCCGCTCGATGCTCACGTAGGAGACCGAGGCGTTCAAAAATCGTTTTTGAATGAACTGACGGATCTTATGATCCTCGACGATCTTGGCAGAATAATCTTTTTGATCCGCGTACCAAAGGCTCCGCCAATTCTTATTGACCCCGATTCGCTGAATATATGGATGTACCTTTTGTCCCACTGCCGTCTTCTCCTATTTCGTAATCACATCTAATTCAATCGTTAAATGCGTCGTCCTCTTCAAAACACGCGTCGCACGTCCAAAGGGGGCCGACCGGAACCGTTTCCATGCGGGGCCGAAATCAGCGGTGATCTTGGAAATAAACAGCTGCGTTTCATCCAGCCCCTTCTGTTTGGCGTTGCTAATGGCCGAGTCCAGAACCTTATGGACAGCCGCCGCTGTTCCTTTGTTCACCTGAACCAGGACTGCCTTGGAAGTCACAACATCCTTCCCGCGGATCAAATCAATCGTCGTCCTGATCTTTGTGGGAGAAACACGAATATATCGTCCTTTTGCGTGTGCTATCATGTCGTATCCTACCGAAGTTAACTCCAATTATGTTTTTGCCGGGGCCTTTTTCGCCTTGACGCCGCCATGAACACGGAAGGTCCGTGTGATGGCCAGATCCCCGAACTTCTGACCCACCATATTTTCTGTAATATACACTGGAATATGTTTGCGTCCGTCATGGACAGCGACCGTGAAGCCGACGAATTCAGGCGTCACTGTGGAACGTCGTGACCAGGTCTTGATCGGTTCCTTGCGCCCGCTGAGCTCGGCCTGCTTAAGTTTTTTAAGCAGCGATTCATCAATAAACGGTCCTTTTTTAATCGATCGTGGCATCTTACTTTGTCCTTCTCTTAACAATAAACTTATCGGAATATTTTCGGCGTGAACGCGTCTTCAATCCCTTTGTGGCCTTCCCCCACGGTGTGACCGGATGAGGGTTACCCTGAGGGGTCTTCCCCTCGCCTCCTCCATGAGGATGATCGATCGGATTCATCGCGACCCCGCGGACATGGCCTTTGCGCCCAAGCCATCGGGAACGACCAGCCTTGCCCAGCGACTTTGTCTCATGCTCAACATTACCCATCTGACCGATCGTCGCCCGGCAGCTTAATCCGATCTTTCGGACCTCACTCGACGGCATGCGGAGCAAGGCAAATCCGCCTTCCTTGGCCATAAGCTGCGCCGAGGTCCCGGCCGAACGGGCCATCTGACCGCCCTTGCCCGGTTGAAGCTCAATATTATGAACCGCGGTCCCTAATGGAATGCGGCTCAAGGGCATGCAATTACCCGCTTTCATCTCAACTTCCCCGTCGATGGTGCTGACGATCCGGTCCCCGACCTTCAATTCAAGGGGCGCCAAGATATAGGACTTTTCCCCACCCTCGTACTGAATGAGGGCGATCCGGGCCGTCCGGTTAGGATCATATTCAATCGCCAGGACCTCTGCAGACAGGTCGATATTCTTGCGCTTAAAATCAACGAGACGGTACATCCGCTTGTGCCCGCCGCCGCGAAAGCGGACGGTAACCCGACCGTACATGTTGCGCCCGCCGCTTTTCTTAAGCGGCTCCAAAAGCGCCTTCTCGGGTTTTGATTTCGTGATCTCAGAAAAATCAGAGATCGCGGTATGTCTCAAGCCATTTGTCGTCGGTTTAAATTTCTTAATGCCCACCGTTCGATCCTCGAATTCACGTTAATTTATGTGACGTTAATGGAATGTCCTTCTTGAAGCGTCACGAGCGCCTTTTTCCACGGCGTCGTATAGCCGATATCCCGACGGACACGCTTCTTCTTTCCCGGAACCACCATAATATTCACCGAGGCCACCTTGACGTTATAGATCGTTTCGACCGCCTTACGGATCGAGACTTTTGTCGCCTGGTCGGCCACCTGAAAAACATATTTTCTCATGGGCTCCTGGCTGGTGCCTTTTTCGGTCCGAACAAGTGTTTGAATAATATCGTAATGTGTAATCATGCCGGCTCTTTACTTGTTGATACGTTCCAAAATTTTTTCGACCGCCGTTTTGGTCAACAGCAGATTCTTGTTGCGCATGATGTCATACGCGGTCACGTCCTCAGCGCGCAGGATCTCAAAGCGGGGGATGTTGCGACTCACGAGATGGATGCTGGCATCAGACCCGTCCAATAATGCCAGGGTCCGGCCCGTCATCTTCAAGGCCTTCAAAATATCCGCGAACTCCTTCGTCTTCCCCAGTGCGGATGTAAGCTCCTCGATCACGATGAGCTGATCGGCCTTGAGCTTGGCATTGATGCTTTCTTTCAGGGCAGCGCGCCTGATCTTTTTGGGGATGTCATACCCAAAGTCACGGGGATGAGGCCCAAAGACCACACCGCCGCCGATAAATTGAGGCGCACGGGTCGACCCCTGGCGGGCCCGCCCGGTTCCCTTTTGACGATAGGGCTTTTTACCGCCACCGGAGACGGAACCCCGCTCCTTCGTCGACGCATTGCCTTGACGAAGCGAGGCCTGATACATCACCACGGCCTGATGGATCACATCCGCGTTGACGTGTTTACCAAAAAGGTCATCAGAAAACTCGATCTGATCCTTCTTCTTCCCCTTTTTATCAAGCACAGGCATCATAACCATCTTACTTCTTACCTTTCGCCTTGGACTTACTTTGCTTCATCGGGTTACGATTCTTGACGACATTGACCGGCTTGTCCTCAAGTGACCGATAGGCCTTCTTCTTTGAACGATTAATCTCAATGATCGCATTACGATATCCAGGGACCGCCCCCTTGACCATCAATAGATTCTTTTCAAGATCCACTTCCATTACCCGTAATCCCTGAACAGTGACCCGATCGGCCCCCATGTGGCCGGGCATATGAAGCCCGCGATACACACGTGATGGGTCCGAACTCGCACCGATCGAACCGACCCGACGATGATGCATCGAACCGTGCGATGCCTTGCCGCCCTTCCAGTTCCACCGCTTCATCCCGCCCTGAAAACCTTTTCCCTTTGAGACCGAAGAAATATCAATAAAATCCCCCGGCTTAAATATATCAACCTTGATCTCCTGACCAAGCTGATAGTCCTTATTGTCGACGGACTCAAATTCGCGAACAACCTTCATCGGCGCAACGCCCGCCTTCTTAAAAAGCCCCGCCTCCGGCTTGTTGATCCGCGACTCCTTCTCTGGAAGAAACCCGACAGAGACCTTCGCCTTGGGCTCGCTTTTCAGCGATACGATCGGACACGGGCCGGCCTCAATCACCGTCACCGGAGTCACATTGCCCTCCTGATCGAACAGCTGTGTCATTCCTAATTTTTTACCTAGTAATCCTCGAATCATGGTACTCTCTCAGTTACACCCCAGGGGGTTCATCGCCGTTATTGCTTAATCTCGATGTCCACGCCGGCCGGTAGATTTAATTTGCGCAATGATTCAACGGTCTTGGCCGTTGGCTCCACGAGATCAATCAATCTCTTATGGATCACAAGATGGAACTGCTCACGGGACTTCTTGTTCACGTGCGGCGACCGAAGGACCGTATAAAGCTCTTTCTTCGTCGGCAGGGGAACAGGTCCTGAGACCTTCGCCCCCGTACGGATTGCCGTATCGACAATCTCCTGAGCCGACTGATCAATCAACCGATGATCATATGCCTTTAGTTTTAATCGTATTTTCTGCATGGCAACCATTCTAAATGACTCCGCTCCTCGCGAGGGGCGGAGTCATTCCCTTACACCTCGTTATCATTATTCGACCACCAACGCCCTTGCGTTATGCCAGGATCTCCGAAACAACACCGGCCCCAACCG
Organism: uncultured Planctomycetales bacterium; assembly: GCA_964450385.1. GTDB lineage: Bacteria > Omnitrophota > Gorgyraeia > Zapsychrales > JANLHA01 > JAKLFA01. The sequence continues at coordinate 249 of CAYVEC010000019.1, read as the reverse complement.
TGCGTCCACCCTCACGGATCGCGAAACGCAACTCTTTCTCCATCGCGACAGGGGTGATCAACTCGATCGTCAACTCAACATTATCCCCGGGCATGCACATCTCAACGCCCGCAGGAAGCTCAGCCGTCCCCGTCACATCCGTGGTCCGGAAATAGAACTGAGGACGCTACCCCTTGAAGAACGGCGTGTGACGACCGCCTTCCTCTTTTGTTAAAACGTAGACAGATGCCTTGAACTTCTTATGCGGAG
>CAYVEC010000018.1:0-32823 GCA_964450385.1 uncultured Planctomycetales bacterium | reverse complement strand
ACCCCATTTTTTATTTTTTGTATAGTGAGCCTTCCAAAACCCTTGGGGGGGCTTCACTTTGTAGGGGTTCTAACCGATTGTGGAAGGCCTGAACCTCTGGGGCAAGCTTTTTGAGGATGCAGAAGCTTTTGTCGACGTTAAACTCGACGATTCGATTTGAAAGCAAGAGGTTCGAACCAAGGCAAGTAAGAATTGCCCTTTTATCTTCCAAAGACCCCACCTCAAAACGCTGCCTGGCTGTTTGAGCAAAGGAAAATAGGTCTTCAGCTCGGCTTAACCAGGTTTCAATCCTTTGATTTGTGTCTGCAATGAGGTGCTCATATTTTTGCTTTTCAGCAAGAAGGGCATCTTTCTTAATAGCATATTCTTCAGCAGATATTTCTTCGTTCATCCGCATATTAAAGAGATTATCTAATCGACGAATACATTCTTCCATTTCCTTCTGATGCGTCTTCGTAATTTCATCCCTATCAACTTGTTCTTTGGCGTGTTCTTCTTGGAGTTGTTTGATAGTCCATTTGTGGAATGAAGGGGGGATTTCAATCCTTTCCAGCAAGGGTAGGATTTGTTTTTCAAGGTCGCGCCGATAACCGTTCCGGCTCTTTTAAGTGAAACCAATAGCCAAGAGGTACCGCAGTTGAGCCGGGCACAATAGTTTTTTTAGATTGAGACAGGAAGGAAATTGATCACAGCCTTTGTCCGGTCAAGTAGCTATGGCCAGGCAAAGGTTTTGTATTATAATGATGCGCGTTAGGGGTTCGAGGCCGGATGTTTTCTCATAAAAAGCGGTGGAGGAGGAGGGGAGAACACAGTATAATGATTTCCGCTTGAACAAAGAGAACGGAACGGTCCCAAGAGGATTTTCTCGATCCCCATGAATCGGATTTCTCAAACAACGCTGAATCGGATCCAGACCGCGTGTTTTTTCATCTGGCCGCTTTTTGTCTATGCCCCGGCTTTTGTCATTACTTTTGGTATTCATAATGATTATAGTCTATTGCCCGGGACCTTCCGGGACCTCAAGCTCCACGAAGAGACCGCTCACCTTGTCCTGATCGGTAGGGGCCTCGGGGCGCTCCTGCTTAATATCCAGACGTTCTGTCTTAATGAAGTGGCGCATTTTACTGCGGCCCGGATCGTCTCATGGGTGCTCATGATCGCCTTGCTTGTTCTTTTTGCCCGATTCCTTGAACGGCGTTTGGGGTTCGATGTCTTTTGGGCGCGGATGATCGCGCTTCAGATGGCGGTGGTTCCGGCGAGTCAGATCAATATTATCTTGGCGACCAATCTGGTCCCGGGATTCCTGGCCCTGCTGTTGGCCATGAGCAGTTATCTGACATGGGACACTGCTGCGGGTCTCTGGGCAGAGGCGAAGAGGGGGCGCGCGGGTTTTGGGACAGCCGCGTCGTTGGGGCTCTTTTTGATGGCACTCTTCATCTATCCGCCGAACGCCCTTTTTGTCTTTGCCTGCACCTTTGCCGTTGTCTTTTTTTCCGTGGCGGCATTGCCTCGACGCGCCGGGTTGATCTTTAGGGACGCGGTCTTTTTTGGCGGAGGGATGTTGATTTATTTTGTCGTGAATCGTTGGTGGGTGATCCCCAATGCCCATACGTGGCTGAGTTTTCAGTCGATGCCGAAAAGTTTTTACGCCTTTTCTGTATCCACGGATGTGGTTCAAAAAGCGAGACTGCTCCTCGACACATTTCTTGTAACCCTGGCCGGCGTCTGGCATCCTGAGATCGGAAAATGGGGCGGCCTCATTACCGTTGCCGTCGCGCTTGCGGGGTATGGGGTCCTTGTCTTTCATCGGCGTTCTGCATGTGAGCCGGGGCAGGACCTGGGCCGGCGTGCCGGGTCTGCGCTCTTGGCGTGCGCGATGGCCGCTGTCCTGTTTATTCTCGCGAATCTTCCCGCCTTGATCGCCCGTGACTGCACCGTTGTTGTGGGATATCGGGTCCTCTTCCCTGGGGCGACCATCCTTTTGCTCTGGCAGATGGGGGTCTTGGCTCGTGCGGAGCAGTGCGTCGGGGGTGCGCGGGTGCGCCAGGGGCTTCGGATCCTCGCGGTTGTACTTCTCACGGCGAGCAGCGCCGTGGCTTTTCGGTGGGGCCTCACCGCGGCGCGCGATCTCCATTATGAGCTGAATTTTCTTGAGGAAAAATTGGGGGCGGTTGATTTTCAGAAAAAGAATCGTGTGATGGTCATCATGCTACCTCGGAGCACGGCCTCGTGGCCAGCCAAGGATTGGCCCCTCCTTGAATGGGATTATTGTCGCTTCGCGCCGGTCCGGATCAGCCATATGGTGCGAAAGATCGCGGCCGAGCGCGGGAATCCTGGGGTAGAGAGCCTGCTGGATTTTGGAGACATTGTTTTTGCTGATGACACTACGGCTGTTCTGGACATGAATGAATTCTTTGCTGGGGTCCATGAGGCGCTGCGGGCGCAGACCGGCAAGCCGATTGTGGCGATCCGGGCATCGGGCACAGGGCGTTTTCCGGTTGAGGTCTCGCAGGTGACCGAACGGCTTCTGCTGTTCCATCAGATCCGCGATGGGGAGCGCCAGCCCTTTTGGGAAATCGATCCGCGCGAGGGCCGGGCCTGGGTTGAGATGAACTTTATGGACGGGCCGCCGCAGCGGCTGGTGTATTTTGCCGCGGATTTTATTTCCTACGGGAATGTGACGGGCGGCGTTGAATGTCGGATCTATGGGTCGCCCGACGGGCAGCGCTGGGCGGATCTCGAGGCCGAGGTCATCTCGGTGAATGGTCAGGCCTGTTTTGTGTTGCGGCGTCCGCTGCCCGTGCGGCATTATCGTTTCCTGTTGGTGCCCAGGGACGGGGCGGACACCGTCCGGCTTTTTGGGATGAGCGTGGACCTGCCGACGGATCGGTAAGGAAGGGTCGAATCGTGGTTGAAGGAGAGGAATGGGGGAGGAAAAATGATGGACGCGTTGAAGGCAATTTTACAGCGACGGAGTATCCGACAATATACCGGGGTCCCGGTGGATGATGAACGGATGATCGAGATCGTCCGGGCCGGAATGTCAGCCCCGAGTTCGCGCGATACGCGGCATTTTCGTTTTGTCGTGATCAATGACCCGACGGTCATCGAGGCCCTGGCCGCGGTCTTGCCGTATGCCAAGATGCTCCTTTCGGCCCGGCACGCGATCGTTGTGGCGAGTGATCTGAGCGTTGCTCATGGGGGATCTTCAACGGACTATTGGGTCCAGGACTGCGCGGCGGCTGCCGAAAACATCCTTGTGGCCGCGACGGCGTTGGGGCTCGGGGCGTGCTGGACCGCGGCCCATCCGCGGCCGGAGCGTGTGGCCGCTGTTAAAGAGATCCTGCGTCTTCCTGAGACGGTCATGCCGCTGTGCGTCATCGCGGTTGGGGTTCCCTCAGGGGAGGAGAGGCCGCGCGACAAATTTGATCCATCGGTCGTGTCGTGGAATGAGTGGGGCCGGACAGCCGGGGCATAGACGGCCGGACGGGATCCAAGGGATCCGGAGAACCGGGGCGGGCGATGAGCGTCAGGAGAGTGCGGTCTCGTCGGCCCGGCAGGGTGCAGATGAGGATGGGTGTCATGAAATTGTCGCTGGTGTTCCCTTCGTGGTTTGCGGAGTTCGGCGGGTTTAAAGAGGCCGCGCGCAAGGTCTCGACTTTTCCGCCGCTCAATCTTTGTCTCATCGCGGCCATTGCGCAGAAGGCCGGCTGGACCGTTCAGCTCATCGATGCCCACATCGAGGGCCTTGATGACCAGGCCGTTCTCGAACGGGTCCGTGCGTTTGCCCCTGATCTGATCGGCCTGACCGCGGCAACACCCTTTTATCCGAACGCGGTTCGCCTCGCGCGATTATTTAAGCGGGACCTGGGCCGGCCGGTCATCATGGGCGGCCCGCACGTGACCTATTATCCGGAGGCCGCGCTTGATGATGGATTTGATTATGTCGCAGTCGGGGAGTGCGATCTGATCTTTTCTGATTTTCTTCGGTCGATTGAGCAGGGGGACCTGAGTCCGGTTCTTTCCGGCATCATGACGCGGCGGAACGGCGCGATTGTTTATGCCGGCCCGGCGCCGGTCCTTCAAGATCTCGACACGGGTGCCGCGCCCGCGCGCGAACTGCTGAAGAATGAAATGTACGTCCTCGGCACCCCTCGCGGAGAGAAAAGGTATACCTCGGTCCAGATGGCCCGGGGGTGTCCCTTTGCCTGTGTGTTTTGCGCGAACGACCTCTATGGGAAGGCCGTACGGCGCCGGAGCATCCCCCATGTCATGGTCGAGCTCTGCGAGGTCGTGCGACGGGATGGGGTTGAACATATTTATTTTGTTGACGATGTCTTGACCCTGGACCGGGGGTATATTCTCGCGTTATGCGACGCGATCCTGGAAGAAAAACTCGGGATCACCTTTGAAGGCAGCACGCGCGCCAATCTCTGGGATGAGGAGCTCGCGCGGCGGCTGCAGGAAGCGGGACTGGTGCGGATCAGTTTTGGCCTCGAGACAGCGGATGAGGCCGTGCGGAAGATCATCAAAAAAGGGATCCCGCTCGAGAGTTATCAGACGGCGAATCGGATCAATAATCGTCTTGGGATCGAGACCACCAATTCCGTCATCATCGGCCTGCCGGGTGACACCCGAGAGACGATCGAACGGACGGTGCGCTACCTGTGCCGTCAGCGCGATATTCAGCATGTCACGCTCAATGTGGCGATCCCCTATCCGGGGACCGAGATGCTGCGCATGGCCGAGCGCGGGGAGCACGGGCTCAGGATCGTCGAGAAGGATTTTTCAAAATTTCAGCGCTATGGCTCAGCGGTCATGTCCGTCGGGGACCTTGAGGTGGCTGACCTCATGCGGCTCCAGCAGCAGGCCTTGATACGGATTTATCTCTGCTGGTGGCGGTGGGTCCCGATCGTGAAGCGTTTCGGGATCCGGACGATCCTTGTGACGGCCTGGCATTCTCTGGCGTCTCTCTGCCGGCCCCCGAGGAAGCGGTAAGGATCATGTGACGGTGTTCACCCCGATGCGATGGGGTGCCCCGATAAAGGAGGAGGGAGTCGCGACATGGAAAAGGTCTCACGACCACAGGGGTTGCCCCTGATCTCACTTGTTTTTTCATTCCGGGATGAGGAGGAGGTCCTGCCCGAACTCATCAGCCGCTGTCGGGCGGTGCTGCGCGGACAAACGGCCCGGGGCGTGATCCGGGATTATGAACTGATCTTTGTGAATGACAGTTCAACAGATGGCTCTCTGGCCGTGCTTCGGAAGGCGTCGCGTGAGGCCGGGGATATACGGGTCATTACGACCTCGCGGCCGTTTGGCGTGTCGCCGTGCGTGCTCTTGGGTATGGAACATGCCCGCGGGGACGCGGTGGTCTATCTCGACGCCGACCTTCAGGATCCGCCTGAGGTGATCCCCGAAATGATCCAGGCCTGGAGAACTCGTGAGGATATTGATGTTGTGCATACGGTCCGCCGGTCCCGGGCGGGTGAATCGATCGTCAAGATCGCGATGACGCGGCTCGGGTATTGGATCTTGAGTCAGGCCACGGATTTTAAACTGCCGGTCGAGGCCGGCGATTTCAAACTCCTTTCTCGCCGGGTTGTGGATCATTTGGTGAGGATGAAGGAAAAGCGGCCTTTCCTGCGCGGGCTTGTCTGTTGGATCGGGTTCAATCAGATGTTCGTTTATTATCATCGTGAACCGAGACGGAGGGGACGGACAAAATTTCCGGTTTTCGGCCGGGGGGTCATCGGTAATTTTCTTGATTCTGCCCTGATCTCGTTCTCGAGCGTGCCTCTGAAATTCGCGCTCCTTGCCGGGATCGTTACCGTGATCGGTTCGCTGGGCCTGTTGATGTATCTCACGCTTCAGCCCCTCGGTCTGCCGCGGCTTCCGGCGGAATTTTCAGTTCTTCTCCTTAGCATATTTTTTATCGGTGGGGTTCAGCTTCTCTCGATCGCGATCGTTGGTCTTTATGTTGGCTCAATGTTCTTTGAATCGAAAGGCCGGCCGAATTATATTATTCGGGAGATGTTCGGGTTTCCAGATGAGACTGAGACCTGAGCTGGGCCCGTCGGAGTTTGAGGGATCGAACGGCGGCGTCTGATTGGTAAAGGAGATTTAAATAATTTATAGTTAGTATCGGAAAGCATTTAATATTTATGCGGAAAAATAATAGGCATAGTCTTAATGCACGACTCTTGATAGGAATTTTCAGCGCCTGTTTTAGCGTTGATGCTCTCGGACCCGTTTATGCCCAGGGGGCGCTCAGTCTCCCGGAGCCCGGGGTGATGGTATCGTTAAGTCAGCCGGCCCAGCCGCCGGTGCTCACCGGGATCAGGGTGTATCCGGAGAATCCCTTCCGGTTTGATTTTATTCTGGACCGTGGCCGGGCCGGATCCGCTGACCCCGCGGTCTCCGAGGATATCCCTCGTCTCATTAAATATTTTCTCGCCGCCCTCACGGTGCCTGAAGACGACCTTTGGGTAAATCTTTCGCCGTATGAGAAGGATCGTATCGTGCCCGAAGCCTTGGGTCAGACAGAAATGGGGCGCGACCTGCTCGCCCAGGATTATCTCCTTAAGCAGATCAGCGCGGCTGTCATGTATCCGGAGGGAGATGTCGGCAAGGCGTTCTGGGCCGAGGTCTACGCGACGGCAGCCGAGCGGTTCGGAACAACGGATATTCCCGTCGAGATGTTCAATAAGGTCTGGATCGTTCCTGAGAAGGCCGTTGTCTATGAAAATCCCGAGGCGGTCACGGCCTATGTGGTCGAGGCGCGGCTCAAGGTCTTGCTGGAGGCGGATTATCTAGCCGCGGTCGATGGCGGCGGCGCGGCCGGGAACGACGGCAGGAGCGATATGGCGCGCGCGGTCTTTCGTGATGTGGTGATCCCGGCTCTCGAGCGCGAGGTCAATGAGGGGGCGCATTTTATTCGTCTCCGTCAGGTCTATCATTCATTGATCTTGGCGGCATGGTATAAGGAAAAGATCACGGCCAGTCTTTTATCCGAGGCCTATGTGGACCGGCGCAAGGTCGCGGGGGTGGCGATCGACGACCCTGATGAGGCCGGAAAGATCTGGGAGCGGTATGTCCAGGCGTTTCAGAAGGGCGCGTATAAGCTGATTAAGGAAGAATATGATCCTGCTTCGAACACTCTGATCCCGAGAAAATATTTTGTGGGCGGGGTTGGTTTTGGACGGAATCTGGACAGGGCTATGATCACGACGTCGGATGTGGCCATGCTTTCCCCAGGGGCTGGCGCCCTGAGCGTGATCCAGGTCATGGCCTTACCCGTCGCGGGACGGGCCGGGGAGGAGAGGATCGCAGATCCGGTGTCGTTCCATCGCGATATAAGCGATGCGCAGGTCAAGCCATTCGCCACGGTCGAGGAGGCGCGCAATGCCGTTGCTGTGGTTCGGAACCCGGTTGCCTTTCTCAGCCATTATAGCGGATGGTCGGTGAATGACATCGCGAACGACTTAAAAAAGGAGTTCCCGTCGCTTGTGAATATTGACGTGCCCGGTCGCGGCATCGGACTAAAGGCCGCGCTGGAGCGGTTGCGGGGTCTGGTCTCGAGCGTCTCTCCGGAGACGAGGGCCCGGCTGAATGGGCTCGGACCCGAGTCACCCCTGCCGCTTGCCGGTGGCGATGATATCATCAGGGGTTTCTTTTCGTTGGTCGAGCGGGAATTCCCGGGCGCCCGGTATGATTTTCATTATCCTGCGGAAATGGGGGGCCGGTATTTTCCGATGGAGTTCATCGAGGCTGAGTGCGACGGCCGGCAGCGGGTGATCCTCCGGCGTCATGGTGATGTGGTGTATTATTACGCCCATCCCGCTGTCAGGGCCATCGTCGATGGGGTTAAAGGGCGTTATCCAGGGATGATGTTCGTGACACTTGAGTCGTTGGAGTTGATCAATATTCATGGCGTGGCTGAGACCCCTCCGGCCGCGACCCACGGGGCGCTCATCGCGATGCAGGTGGTGAGGGAGAGGATGGGGGACCTACCGGCGGTTGACTTTGGGGCGGACGACGGGAAGCTCGGGCTCACGTTTGGCAGGGCGCCCAAGGTCCTGTTTGTTGAGCCGGATCCTGAAAAACGGGCGGCCCTTGAACGCAATTTGCGCGATAACGGCTGGGCACGAGAACGTTATCAGATCGTGGAATATCTCGGGGCAGCCATCGACAGCAATGCGGTCAATACGTCAGAGTGGACGGACGCGGTTGTGGTGATGAACGTCGCGGTTGATTATGGAGCGGGGTTTATTGACGAGGTGCGCCGATTGAATCCCGCGGCCGTGATCACGACCGGATGGCAGCTCGGCCTGCTGCGGAATGATTTCCTGGACCGCTTTGGGGTGGCGGAGGACAACGCCCCGGTGTATATGATCGTCGTGCCGGAAGTGAGCAATTCCTCGAGTGTTTTTGAGGCGATCGTCGTGGTCCGCGAGGACATCCGCGATAGATATTTTCCAGAAACAAAAATGCCCCGGGTGACGCCGCGAGATACCGCGATGCTCGGACAGAGAGGTGATCTTGGGCCGCGCGAGGGGGGTGTTCAACAACAAGACACGTCTGCGGCCACCGGTCAGACGTCCCCTGGCGGTATTGATCTGACCCCTGTCAGGAGAGATCTTCAGGCCGCTCATTCTGGCGAAGGGATCGTCTTCCGGATCGATCCGGTCCATCTTCAGGTCATCGAGGCTGCCGCAGGCCTGACCCCGACCATTATCGGGGTTCAGCCGGTGACGGACCTTAACGCCTTTCTCGGGGTGACGGATCCGTCGTTTGTGCGGACGGCCTCTTGATCGACAAAAACGACCTGGGTTTCAGGGATGATTTAATTGATAAAACATCTGTTTTTGTGGGGGTTGTGTTATAATAAAACGGCTTTTGAACCAGGGCGAATGCGAGACCCTTACGAATGACCCCTCGCCGTCTGATTTATCTTCTGATTGTCCTCATCACCGCTGTGTTTCTGGTCCCTGCCTTTGCCTATGAACTTCCGAAATGGTTCCCCTTTAATCAATCCCGCGGGCTCGATGAGTGGCAGGAAAAGGTCTTTAAAGGCAAGGTCCTTTATGAGATCAAGGCGGCCCCTGGTCAGGGGTTTCTGTTGGCTCAGAGTCAGGCCGCGAGTTCCGGGCTTTTTTATCGGATCCGGTTCGATGTCTATCATTTCCCGATGATCTCGTGGGAGTGGAAGGTCGATGTCTTTCCGTCAAAAGGAGGAAGCTCTGGCGCCAACGGAGGGTGGATCGAACGCGATGATTATGCGGCCCGGGTCTATGTGATCTTTCTCAGTTGGAATTTTAATCAGATCAAGACCCTGGAATATATCTGGGATGAGAAGAATCCCGCCGGGACGGTCCTCACGAGCCCGTATTCTCATAACATTAAACTCTTTGTTATTGAATCGGGCCGGGCCAATCTCGGCCGCTGGGTCGCTGAAGAACGGAACATCTTTGAGGATTATAAAAAGGTCTTCGGCGCGCGGCCGCCGCGTTACGCCGGGGCTGTGGCGCTCATGACCGATGCCGACAACTCTGTTTCGACTGCGGAGGCCGCGTATAAAAATCTACGAATAGGATATAAAGATGACTGATCTCAGGAACAAACGCAAAAGGTTTTTTGCCAATTCCCTGCACCGCGAGATGTTCATCCTTGTCTTTCTCGCGATGGCCGTCCCGCTCCTGGTCACGGCGGTCGGGATGTTCTATTTCATATTTTATATTATGGCCGATGAGGTGGCGATGCCTGAGGCGATCGCCGCCACCGTGATCCCGGCCGCCGAGCGTGTCCTTTCGGCCCTGATCGCGGTCCTGCCCGTGGTGATGCTCGTCATTCTTTGGGTCGCGCATCGGATGACCCACCGGATCGTGGGGCCGTTTGACCGGATCGTGCGCGAACTCGAGCAGACGGTGAAGGGCGAGCGCCAGGGCCCGATACGGATCCGTCCCGGGGATCGGTTTGTGCCCCTGGTGGACCTGATCAATCGGCTGATGTAAAAGGGCGATGGGAAAAGGGGGAGTTTATGAAGGAGTTTTTTGTTGGTCTCTTGGTTCTTATGACGTTTACGGCTTTTGGGAGTATCGGGGTCTTTATGGCCCCGTTCTTCATGCTCCTCGGTTTTTTTCTTCAGATCATCCTGGCGGTCTTTGTCTTTATTTTTGCGGTCTGGGCCTTGGGCCGGGTCGCGCTGTGGGGCATTGACCGTTTAACCCAGAAATAATCCCTGCCGGTCATTTTTCCTTCTTGTCTTTCCTTTTAAAAAGTGATATAGTATCGGTCACATCAAAGTGGTTTTCCTGCAATGAGTTGTGGCGGTGATGGCCTAGAGGCCGTCAACATTATGAATCACGTGAAGGGTATCATTGTGCTCCGTCATAAACTGATCAAACAGAAAATACCTCGAGATAAAAAGGCCTCAGTGCCCGCGGTTGTGAGCGGAGCGGACGCTCTGGCCAAATCACCAATTCTTGAAGAGCGGCCCTCGGCAACGGACCAGGTCCTTGCCGCGATCGAACGCGGTCAGGGGGCGCCTCAGGCGCCGTGCCCGCGGCCTCAGACGCGCTCGCCCATGCGGATCGCGCTTCTCACCTGGGAGAGCCTTCACTCGATTTCGGTCGGCGGGGTCGCGGTCCATGTCACGGAACTCGCGGCAGCACTTGAGCGTCAGGGTCATGAGGTCCATGTCTTTACTCGGATGGCCTGGTCCGGTCACGCCCAGTATGAGCTTATCCATGGGGTCCATTATCATCGGGTCCCGTATCCCGGGCACCAGGATTTTATTGAGGATGTGAATAATATGTGCCGGGCGTTTGTCTCAAGCGTCTTTCATGTTGAGGATTATATGGGCGCCCATTTTGACGTGGTCCATGCCCATGATTGGCTCGCCTCGAACGCCATGGTCTGGATCAAACAGGGCCGGGGCCGAAAAGGGATCCTCACGATCCATTCGACCGAATATGGCCGCTGCGGCAATAATTTTTATGATGGGCCGTCGGTGCGGGTGCGTGATCATGAGCGTCATGGGACGTTTTGCGCGGACCGGGTCATTACCGTGTCGAACGCCCTCAAAAACGAGGCCATGTGGATGTATAACCTTCCGAGCTGGAAGGTCCATACGGTCTATAACGGGGTGAACTATCGTCATTTTGACGGCGCGGTCGACGCAGGAGAGGTCAAGCGGCGCTATCATATCCATCCCTACGATCCGATGATCCTATTCGCTGGCCGGATGGTCTATCAGAAGGGGCCGGACCTCTTGGTCGAGGCGGTCCCGATGATCCTTCGATCCTTTCCAACAGCAAAATTTGTGTTTGCCGGCGAAGGCCATTTGCGGCCGAGCGTTGAGCACCGGGCCCATCAGCTCGGGGTCGCGCATGCCACGCGGTTCTTGGGGTATCAGAATTCATGGGCCTTGCGGGATCTCTTTAAGGCCTGTGACTGTGTCTGTGTTCCAAGCCGTAACGAGCCGTTCGGGATCGTCGTGCTGGAGGGGTGGAGCGCGGAAAAGCCTGTGGTCGCGACCACGAACGGCGGCCCTTGGGAACTTGTTTGGCACGATGTGACCGGGCTTCGGATCGAACCCAGGCCTCAATCGATCGCCTGGGGGATCGGGACCCTCTTCGCGAATTTTGAACACGCCCGGTGGATGGGACGGAACGGCCGCTACGCGGTTGAAAAAGATTTTTCGTGGGACGTGATCGCGGACCATACCGACAAGATTTATCGCCAATAACGGGACAGACAGGGTCGAGGCGGCCCGGCCTGAGTGTGTGGGAGACAGGACATAACCAGGAGGGGGAGCATGAGTTTCGTCAAGGAGTTCAAGGATTTTGCGATGAAGGGCAATGTGGTGGACATGGCCGTCGGTATCATTATCGGCGGGGCGTTCGGGAAGATCGTGTCGTCCGTTGTCAACGATATCATCATGCCGCCGATCGGGCTGCTCATGGGCGGGGTGAATTTTACGGACCTCAAGGTCGTTCTTAAGGCCGCGCAGACCGACGCTGTGACCGGCGTCGTGACCGATGCGGTGGCCTTGAATTACGGCCGGTTCCTTCAGACCACGATTGACTTTCTGATCATTGCCTTCGCGATCTTTCTGATGGTCAAGGCGATGAATAGCTTAAAGAAGAAGGAAGCGGCTGCTCCGTCCGCGCCGCCAGCACCCTCCAAAGAAGAAATGCTCCTTACGGACATTCGGGATCTCTTACGTCAGAGAAAGTAAGGGTTCGTACGATGGAGAAGGCCTGCCTGACCTGCGGATGATCGGGCAGGGACGGAAGGCCTTTTGATATTGATCGACGAGATCGGTTCAACAAGATGGGGGAGACATCCATGAAAAAAGTGTTAATGACCGTTTTGATGTTAGGCTGCGTGGCGATCGCCATGCCGGCCCTGGCCCAGGAGACAGCGACAAAGGGTGCGAGTGCTGAGGCCTATGAGCATGCGAGCGACGAGGCCATCTTTAACCGCACCGCGGACTGGTTCGCAACAGTAGGGAAGTCTGACGAGGAAAAGGCGAAGATTCTGGCTGAGCGCAAGGCAGAACGCACGGTCAAGAAGACCGAGCAGGAGGCCAAGAAGGCCCAGAAGAAGGCGGAGCAGGAGGCGAAGAGGGCGCAACAGAGGGTTAAGGAAGAGGCCCAAAAGGCTGAGAAGGCGGCCGCAGAGGCCGGGGCCAAGGTCGAGGGCGCTGCCGGCGAGGCCTCGAAAGGCGTTCAGGGTCTGATGAAAGGCCCGGGCAAGGCGAAATAGGCCGTCAGCCGGTCGTCGAGAAAAGAATTAACATCATTGGGAGAGGATCATGAACAAGAGTTTTTTCTGTAATGTGTTTTTGGCGTGCGCGATCGTGATCGGATCGCTCGTTGTGGCGCCGGTGGCGTCCGCCGAAGGGCTGTTGGAGGGGTGGACCGGAGATGTGTTCTTCGGATACAACAAGACGAGCGGTAATACCGACAAGGGCGCGGGGAGTCTCACGGCCCAGGCTGTTAAGAAATTCGAGACATCGGAATTTAGTCTCAAGGGGAATGCCTCGTATTCCGAGTCCAACGATAAGATGGACGGCCAGAAATGGGACGGTCTCGCTAAATATCTCTATGATTTTGGAAAGGACCGCCAGTGGTTCCAGGTGTATCAGCTTTTTATCGATCATGATTATTTCTCCGATATTGATTATCGGATCACGCCGTCTGCCGGGATCGGATATTATATTGCCCGCACCGAGGACTGGACTTGGGATGTTGATACCGGCCTCGGGTACAGGATCACCCGCCATCGGGTTAATACCGCGGCGGATGATGAGGTCGTGACCGCGATTCTCCATACGTTCATGAAAAAGAAGGTCCTGAATAATGCCTTTTTATCAGAGGACCTCACGGTCTATCCTGGTCTTGAGGCTGATTCCGGGGTCCTGGTCCGTTCAGAGACGGCCCTGACGAATCCGTTAAGCGAGGATCTCGACCTTCAGGTGAAGTATGTCGTGGATTATAATTCTGATCCGGCGGCTGATAAAAAGAAGACCGACAAGCAGGTGATCGTTGGGATTAAGTACAAGTTTTAAATGACGCAGATGCTGTGATACGCCCGGCCTATCCCCAGCGTGGGATAGGAAAGAGATGACCCCCTGTCAGCGGCGAGTTGACGGGGGGTCGTTTATAGACAGGAGCGGTTTTTGGTCTGAAAGGGCCGTCTCAGAAGAACAACGAGGGAAACGATGGGGATGAACGACAGATTCAGTGTGGTCAAAAGAATTTTAAAGGTGATCGGGAAGATCGTTTTGGGGATCGCTGCGGTCTATGTGATTCTGGCCGGGGTGGTGGTACCGCTCGCGGTGCGGTGGGTGATCCCCTGGCAGGGGTCTAAGATACTCGGGACTAGGGTCGCCCTCCGATCGGTCTTTTTTAATCCGTTGTTGCTTCGTGCGTCGATCAATGGGCTCGAGGTCCAGGATCGGCAGGGGCGGCCGGCGATCGGGTTTGATTCGCTGAAGGTTGACGTGAGTTTCCTTGCTTTATTTAAAAAGATCTATCGTGTTGAATCCGTGGAACTCAAGGGGTTTCGCGTGAATGCAGTCCTTCGCGCTGACGGGGGGATCAATCTTTTGGATCTGGTGCCGCCGGCTACGGCTAAGCCGGCCGCGGCTCCTGAGGAGCCAGCCGTGGACGCTGGCGCGGCGTCCGAGCCCAAGCCCCTACCTAAGGTTGTTGTCGATGCCGTGAGGCTCGGAGGAGGCGAGGTTCGTTTTATGGATGAGAGCATCGAGCCGAACGTGGCAACGGCGGTGCGCGACATCGCCTTGACCGTGACCGGGTTTTCCACGGATCCGGATGGGGAGACGCGGGTCGTTCTTTCATCGGGCCTTGATGCTAAGGGCGCGATATCGGTGGAGGCCCTCGTCAAACCCCTGATGCAGCCCCTTGCCCTTGAGGCGAGCGTGAGTCTTAATGAGTATGTCCTCACAGCCTTGAGCCCGTATGTTGGGAAATACACGGGCCGGGCCCTGGCCGACGGCGGGTTCGGGCTGAAGATGGATTATCGGATCGCGGACAACAAATTGAACGCGACGCACCACATATTGATTCAGCATTTTACGTTCGGGGAGCGGGTCGAGAGCAAGGACGCCCTGCCGCTGCCATTCGGGCTCGCGCTCGCGCTCCTCGAGGACCGCGAGGGCAAGATCAAGATCTCGCTTCCGGTGAAGGGGGATCTGAGCGATCCGGAATTTGAGTATCTTCATCTCATCGGTCAGGTCGCGAGGAATTTTTTTATGAAGCTTGTGACTAAGCCGTTCTCGATGCTCGGCTCGATCGCGGGGATGGGCGGCGAGGAGGGGACCGAGGAGATGAGTTATATCCGGTTTGTTCCTGGCCAGACTAATCTCGCGGATGCCGAAAGGGAGAAGATCGGGCTCATCGCGAAGGCGATGACCGATCGGCCTCGGTTGACACTTCAGATCAAGGCGGGATATGACCCCCAGACGGATTGGAAGGCGATCCAGGAGGGTATGTTCAAGCGTGATTATGCGGAGCTTCGCGCCCAGTCGAGCCGTTCGGACCGGGAGGTGTATGAGATGTTATATCAGCGGCGGTTCGGCCTCCGGGATCTTTGGGAGCTTACTAAAAAGTATAAATTGGGCGTTGGTGATTATGATGAGAAGGTGATCGAGGAGATCAAACGTCAGCTTGTTGAGAGCGCGCCGCCGGATGCGGTCGCCTTGGCGGAAATTGCCGGGATCCGCGCGAAGGCGGTGTATGATCTTTTGATCACGGCGGGCTGTGATGCCGCGCGGGTGCGTATATTGCCGTCCGTTCCGGTCCAGGCGAGCATGGGCGCTGTTCCGCTCGAGTTCGTGGTCACGGTGTTCGGGGAGGAGTGATTCCTCGCAACAGTCAGGTCTTATTAAGAAACGGAGGGCAGCTGCCCTCCGTTTCTTTGTTTCAAAGAAAACGGCGCCCCGGTGAAAAGGGGCGCCGTTAGAGAAACGCGGCCGGTTAATGCTGGCCCTTAAATCCGTATCCCGTCGAGAAGGTCACGGGAACAAGGCCCTGGGCCCGGGTCACGAGGTCAATGAACTCCTGGCGGTAGCCGAAGGCGTCCTGGCCCCGCGCGGCCTGGGCGCGGGAGAGGACGGACGCGAAGCTTGCCTGGGCCTTGAAGGGAGAATTCCGCAGGAGCATCCCGAACTCGGCCACGGCCGACGCGAACTGATAGTTCGCCGACGGTGATGACGCAATGTCCGCGGCGGTCACGGCGCGCGCGATCAGGCGGCTCGTATCGGCGTTCGGTTCCTTATAGCGGAGCTTGACGGTCATGACCTCGCCGCTCCCTGATGACGCCGCCGGCGCCGCCGGCGCGGTCTGGTATTTCAACGGGTCGACACTCGATCCGATCTCCTCGGTGCTCGAGGCCGGGATGATCTCGTAGAAGGCCGTGACCGTGTGCCCGGCCCCGAGTTCTCCCGCGTCCTTGGTGTCGTCGTTAAAGTCCTCTTTGTTCAGTTTCCGGTTCTCATAGCCGATGAGGCGGTAGGCCTTCACCTCGGCCGGATTGAACTCGATCTGGAGTTTGACGTCTTTCGCGATCGTAAACAGGGTCGATCCGAGCTCCTGGACCATGACCTTCTTGGCCTCGCGCTCGGTGTCGATATAGTAGTAATTCCCGTTCCCCTTATCCGCGAGCTTTTCCATCTTGCCGTCTTTATAATTCCCCATCCCGAAGCCGAGGACGGTGAGGAAGATCCCGTCGCGCCGGCGCTCTTCGATGAGGCGGGTCAATTCTCCGTCGGAGCTGACCCCGATGTTAAAATCGCCGTCGGTCGCGAGGATCACCCGGTTGTTGCCGCCGGGGATGAGGTAGCGCCGGGCGATCTCATAGGCGGTCAGGATCCCCTGGGCGCCCGCGGTCGAGCCGCTGGCCTGGAGCTGATCGATCGCGGTGAGGATCTGCTGTTTGTTTGCGCCCGAGACGCCTTCAAGGAGAACGCCCGCCTGGCCCGCGTAGGTCACGATCGACACCTTCTCATCCGCCCGGAGCTGGTTCACCATCATGGCGAAGCCCTGTTTGAGGAGCGGGAGTTTGTTCGCGTCCTGCATGGACCCCGAGACGTCGATCAGGAAGACGAGGTTGCTCGCCGGGATCGTTGAGGCGTCAAGCGAGCGGCCCTGGAGCCCGATCATCGCGAGCTGGTGCGTCGGATTCCACGGGCAGGCGCCGAGCTCGATGTTCACTGAGAACGGGTCGTTCCCGGCCGGCTGAGGGTAGTCGTAGACAAAATAATTGATCATCTCTTCGATCCGGACGGCATCGGCCGGCGGGGTCTGCCCGGCGGTGATAAACCGGCGGAGGTTCGCGTACGAGGCGGTATCCACGTCGATCGAGAAGGTCGAGAGCGGATGGTCCGTGACATGCTGAAATTCATTATCCGCGATAACGTCATACTGCTCGGTGTTGAACGGTTCGCTCATGGTGGGCGCGTTCCAGGTGAGACCCGAATCCCACCTGTCTTCAACCGGCCACGACCTTGATTCGGCTTCTTGGCCGTATGTTCCGTAGCCGCCTTTTGCCTCGTATCTTACGGGTTCAGAGGACATGACGGCCCCTTGGATCCCCCTACTCAGTGAGTCTGTGCCCGCGACCTCATATTGTTTATCAAGATAATACGGCTGGTACCGGGGGCCTTTTGCGTAATCCGGTTGGGCCTGGTGTGGACTACGAAGTTGTGGGAGATCAGTATCCCACTGATCCCCGATATCATCCATGGCCGCCCTGATCCGGGCCTGCATCGTTTTTTGGACATACTGCTGTCCGGTGAGCACAACAAGGATCGCGACCGCGAGCGTCGCGGTCATGGGGATCAGATAAGAGCGTTTCATGGTTCGTGCCTCCTGTTTAAGAAAATGACGCTGAAGGGTTTGTTCCCAGTCTGGAGAGAGGGATTCTTCAGGCACCATGCGGAGAGAGGCGGATACCGCTAAGAGTTCTTCATAATACGCGCGCAGTTCCGCTGAGTCGCGGAGGGACGAGAGCACCGTGTCCTCCTGCTCGGGCGTTGCCTGCCCGTCGATATAAAGAGAAACGAGTTGTTTGAGGTCTGCCATGTTCATTGCTGTTTCCTCACTCGATTGAGAAACTCCGGGTCCTTTTGGATGAGGATCGTGCGCAGTGTTTCGCGGGCGCGGAAGAGTAGGACCTTGACCCGGTCGAGCGAACACTCAAGGACCGTTGAGATCTCGTGGTACGAGAGCTTTTCATATTCACGGAGGACCAGGGCCTCGCGCTGAAGGAGGGGGAGCTCGGCGAGCGAGGCGCGGATCAGGCGGATCTCTTCTTCTTCAATGACCCGGTCCGGGGGCAGGGTGCGGGTATCGCTGACGTCCATCTCGCCGGGTTCGCCACCCTGATGAGAAAACCACAGAGATGTGGTGTATTTCCTCCGGCGGATCCGGGTCACGGCCGCGTTATGCGCCACGGTGTAGATCCACGTGGCACAGCGCGCCTCGATTTTTAAAATATACCTGCGTTCGGCCAGGGCCATAAAGACCTCGCTCGTGATATCCTCCGCGTCCGAGCGGTTGCCCGTGATGCGGAGGGAGAAGTTGAAGATCCGGGTCTTGTAGCGGTCAAAGAGCGCGCGAAACGCTGCCAGATCGCCATCGTAATACGCCCGAACGAGTTCCTCGTCTGTTGGGTTCTGCATAACCGTTGTGCCTTGTTTCCCTCTCTCCAACCATTAAACGCAGGAAACGGTGAAAAGTTACAAAAAATCTTTGTCCCGGGTGAATGAGGGTATTATAGCGATATAATAACCGAATTTTCATTAAAAAATCAGTTTTTAAAAGGAGGTGGGGCCGCGTTCTCATGATTTTTGTTTGCCCTAAGGGATCCCTATAGTACAATATCCTCAATCGTTGTCGCCCGGTACGGCGGCTGCGCAACTTGTTACACCAAGGAGGGGGCGGATGAATCTGATCATGATGGGGTTGATCGCGGTAGTTCTTATTTTTGTGATGGGGGTCCGCATCGTGCGGCCGACGCAGCGCGGGCTTGTTGAGCGTTTCGGAAAATACAGCCGGTTCGCGGCGCCGGGGTTTAACTGGATCATCCCGCTTATCGAGAGCATGTACCTCGTCAATATTACCGAGCAGATGGTGGACGCCGAGCCGCAGGAGATCATCACGAATGACAATCTCAATGCCCGGGTCGACGCCCAGGTCTATTTTAAGGTGAAAGAGGATGAGGAGAACGTGAAGCGTTCGCAGTACGCCGTCGACAATTACCGCTGGCAGATCGTGAACCTCGCCCGGACCACGCTCCGGAACATCATCGGGACCCTGACGCTTAAATCCGCGAACAGCGAGCGCGGCAAGATCAATTCGGAACTCCACAAGACCCTGTGTGATGAGACCGGGAGTTGGGGGATCGCCATCGTCCGCACGGAATTGAAGGAGATCGATCCGCCGAAGGACGTCCAGGACACGATGAACAAGGTCGTCAAGGCCGAGAACGAGAAGATCGCGGCTATTGATTTTGCGACCGCGACCGAGACCGCGGCCGACGGGCAGAAGCGCGCGGAGATTAAAAAGGCGGAGGGGATCAAGCAGGCGAGGATCCTTGAGGCCGAGGGTGAGGCCGAGGCGATCCGGCTTGTGAACGAGGCGGCCGAGCAGTATTTTGTCGGCAACGCCCAGGTCCTGCGCCAGATCGAGGCGGTTGAGAACGCGCTCAAGAACAACGCCAAGATCGTGGTCCCGGAGAACACAGAGCTCATCAATGTGATCGGCGAGATGGCCGGGGTTTTACCGCTTCGAAAGCAGGAAAAGGTCTAGCCGAGACTTTTATACAGGGAAGACATCGGGCCCTTGCAGCCATGCAGGGGCCTTTTTTATGGGGTTGTTAAGCGAAAAAAATCACCATTGTGATAATTTTTGCTTGACAAGGGTGGTGCGATATGGTTTACTTATAGTGAAATAAATCACCAATAAGCGAGGAGTCCAGTATGTGCCCCACAGGATGTCATTGTCAACAGGAACGGGATCTTTCAAAGGTTCATCATATTGTTGATTGCCATGGCAACGATATGATGAATTTAATCGCGATTTTACAAGATATTCAAAAGGAGTTCCGATATCTCCCAGAGGAAATTTTGACCTATCTTTCAACGGTCATGAATATTCCTTTATCAAGCATTTATGGGGTGGCCACGTTTTACAGCCAGTTCAGTCTTGAGCCCAAGGGGAAATATGAGATCCGGGTCTGTGACGGCACCGCCTGTCATGTGCGCAAGAGCCTGCCGATTATCGAGGCGATCCGGAAGAAACTCGGGTTGAGCGAAGAGAAGCGGACAACGGACGATTTGCAGTTTACTTTTGAGACCGTGAGCTGTCTCGGCGCCTGCGGGCTGGCCCCTGTGGTGGTGGTCAACGATAAGGTGTATCCGCAGATGACACCGGAAAAAATGCTGGCCGTGATCGACCGGATCATGAAAGACGAGGCGGCGCGATGACGAACGAAACGATGCGTGCCGGCGCGAATGCCGCTGAACAGGGCCGCGGGTTACGGGTGCTCATCTGCTGCGGCACCGGCTGCGTGGCGAACGGGGCGTATGAGGTGCTGAAAAAATTTGAGGCGCGCGGGGTTGAGGCCGCGGTCAAGGGCGGGTGCCTGTGCGCGGTCCCGACCGGGTGCCACGGGTTCTGTGAGAACGGGGTGCTTGTGGACATCCCCGACGAGAAGGTGACCTATGTCCGGGTCGGGGTTGAGGATGTTGACGCGATCGTGGACGGGCATCTGATCGGCGGCCATGTGGTGGAACGGCTTCTGTATAAGGACCCCCAGACCCAGGAAACCGTGCGGCACAGCGAGGAGATGAATTTTTATGCCAAGCAGACCCGGACCTCGCTGAAAAATTGCGGGAAGATCAATCCGGAACAGATCGACGAGTTCATCGCGGCCGGAGGATACGCAGCCCTGAGGAAGGCCTTGGCCATGACCCCGGAGGCGGTCTGCCGGGAGATCGAGGCGAGCGGCCTGCGGGGGCGCGGCGGCGGGGGGTTTCCGACGGGGCGCAAGTGGGAATTCGTTCGGCGCGAACCCGGTGACGAGAAATATGTGATCTGTAACGGCGACGAAGGCGATCCCGGCGCCTTTATGGACCGGAGCGTCATGGAGGGTGATCCGTTCAAGCTCCTTGAGGGCATGGCGATCGCGGCGCATGCGGTGGGCGCCCGCCATGGGTATATTTACGTCCGGGCTGAATATCCGATGGCGATCAAGCGGCTCAGGATCGCGATCCGTCAGGCCGAGGCGCGCGGGTTTTTGGGCGAGGGGATCATGGGGACCGGGACGTCGTTCTCGGTGAAGATCAAAGAAGGGGCCGGGGCCTTTGTCTGCGGGGAAGAGACCGCGCTCATCGCCTCGATCGAAGGCCGGCGCGGGATGCCGATGCCGAAGCCGCCGTTCCCGGCGCATCAGGGGCTCCTGGGCCAACCCACCCTGATCAATAATGTCGAGACCCTCGCGAATGTGCCGCTCATTATGGAGAACGGGGCCGGGTGGTTCCGCGCCTTCGGGACGGAAAAGAGCCCGGGGACGAAGACATTTGCCCTGACCGGCGAGATCTGTAATTCGGGCCTTATTGAGGTGCCTATGGGCGCGACCCTGCGCGAGATCATTTTTGATATCGGCGGCGGGATCCGGAACGGAAAAAAGTTCAAGGCCGCTCAGATCGGAGGCCCGTCGGGCGGATGCCTCACCGAGGCGCACCTCGATATGCCGCTTGATTATGAATCCCTGGCCGCGGTCGGGGCCATGGTCGGGTCTGGCGGGCTCGTGATCATGAATGAGGACACCTGCATTGTGGAGGTCGCCCGGTTCTTCATGAATTTTACGCAGAAGGAATCGTGCGGCAAGTGCGTCCTCTGCCGCGAGGGGACGAAGAACATGCTCCTGATCCTCGAAAAGATCGTTCAGGGCAAGGCGGTCATGGAGGATCTTGACCTCCTTGAGGAGCTCGCGCTCGCGGTCAAGGACGGGTCGCTCTGCGGACTCGGCAAGACCGCGCCGAACCCTGTTCTCTCGACCCTGAAATATTTTCGGGATGAATACCTGGCCCATATCGTGGACCGGCGCTGCCCCGCGGGGGTCTGCGCGGCGATGAAGACGATCCGGATCGATCCCGCGCTCTGCCGGGGGTGCAGCAAATGCGCTCGCCAGTGTCCGGTCGCGGCGATCACGGGCCAGATCAAACAGCCGTTTGTGATCGATCAGGCGAAATGTATCAAATGCGGAGCGTGTCTGGACAGCTGTCCGTTCCACGCCATAACAGAAGGATAGATCCATGGCAACCGAGGAAAAGAAGAATCTATTAACGATCGACGGGAAGGAGTTCCCTTTTAACGGCGAGCGCAATCTCCTTGAGGTCCTGCGCAAGGCCGGGTATGAGATCCCGACCCTGTGTTATCGGTCGGACCTCACGATCTATGGGGCCTGCCGGATGTGCGTGGTCGAGATCGAAGGCCGGGGGATCGTGACGAGCTGCAGCATCCCGCCGGAGGCCGGGATGCGGGTGAGGGTGAACACGGCCCGGGTCCGCCGGGTCCGGAAGGTCGCCCTTGAGCTTCTCCTGGCGAATCATCATCGCGACTGCACGACGTGCCTCAGGAGCGGGGACTGCGACCTTCAGGAGCTCGCCGAGACGATGGGGATCAAGGATGTGCGTTTTGCCCCGCGGACCGAGACGGTCCCGGTGGATACCTCAAACCCGTCGATCGTGCGCGACCCGAATAAATGCATCCTCTGCGGCGCCTGTGTGCGGGTCTGCCGCGAGATCCAGGGAAAGAACGTCCTTGATTTTGCCCATCGCGGGGCAGAGACGCGGGTGGGGCCGGCGTATGACAAGCGGCTTGCCGACGTCGACTGCACCTATTGCGGTCAGTGCGTCGCGGTCTGCCCGACCGGCGCCCTTCGGGTGAAGTCGGACATTGACACGGTCTGGAAATATTTGGCTGACCCGGCGAAGACCGTGATCGTTCAGGTCGCGCCGGCGGTACGGGTGGCAGTCGCCGAGGCCTTTCGGCTGCCGGCCGGGATGAATATGATCGGCGTCATTGCCGCGGCGCTTCGGCGCATGGGATTTAAGAAGGTCTTTGATACGACCTTTGCGGCGGACCTCACGATCGTGGAGGAGGCCGCGGAATTCCTTGAGCGCGTGAAGACCGGAGGGTCGCTGCCGCTCTTGACGAGCTGCTGTCCGGCGTGGGTGAAACTCGTGGAACAGAAATATCCTGAATTTTTGAAAAACCTTTCGACCTGCCGGTCTCCGCAGCAGATGTTCGGGTCAGCGGCCAAGCGTTTTTTGGCCGGCCAATACGGGATCGACCGTCGGGACCTTGTCGTGGTCTCGATCATGCCCTGCACGGCGAAAAAGGCCGAGGCTCGGCTCCCTGAGTTCCGGGAGGGGGACAGCCTTGATGTCGATGCGGTCCTCACGACCCAGGAGCTCATTAAGATGATCCGCGAATCAGGGCTCAATATCCATCGCCTTGCCGAGGAGCCGCTGGACCAGCCGTTCGGCGAGAGCACCGGGGCGGGCGTGATCTTCGGTTCATCGGGAGGGGTGGCCGAGGCCGCTCTTCGGACCGCGTATGAGGGGTTGACGGGCCAGCCGCTTGAGGCGCTTGATATTCATGAGGCGCGCGGGGTGGAAAGTTTTAAGGAATTGGAACTTGTTATCGGCGGAGCGCCGGTCCGGGTGGCCGTGGTCAATACCTTGAGTCAGGCCGGAAAACTCCTGGACCGGATCGCGGCCGGAGAGGTATCATATCACATGGTCGAGGTCATGGCCTGTCCGGGCGGGTGTATCGGCGGGGCCGGACAGCCGCACAGCATTGATAATAATCTGCTCAGGATCAAACGGAGCCAGGGATTGTATGATATTGACCAGTCAGCGACGGTGCGGCGTTCGCACGAGAACGGGCAGGTGAAGCGGCTGTACGCGGAATGGCTTAAAGAGCCGAACGGCCACGAGGCGCACGCGGCCCTGCACACGACCTATCACAGCCTGCGGCGGATCACGACCGGGGACATTGGCCTTGAGGGCGGGGCCGGGGAACGCAGGGTCGAGATCCGTGTCTGTGTCGGCACGTCATGCTATCTCCGGGGCGCCTATGATGTGATCGGGCTTTTAAAAAAGAAGATCGCCGAGCACGGGCTCTCGGACCGCGTTGATATGAAGGCGACCTTTTGTCTCGAGCAGTGCGATCAGGGTCCGACCCTGATGATCGACGGGACGGCCATCCATCACGTGACCCCGGAACGGGTGTCCGAGATCTTTGAACGGGCTATTTTATCACCATGCATGAAGGAGGCTGCGTCATGAGCGAGATCCCCCTGCCGACCCTCAAACGGCTACCGCTGTATTATACGATCTTTTTCGAGGCCCTTGAGGCGGGAAAGACCTATATTTCGAGCTATGATATCGCTGAGACCTTGGGGATCGACAAGACCCAGGTTCGAAAGGATATCGCGCTCACCGGATACATCGGCAAGCCCAAGGTCGGTTATGAGATCAAGGGGTTCATGGAGCACCTCGACCGTTTTTTGGGACTCCGGGAGGAAAAGCGGGCCATCGTGATCGGGGCCGGGAATCTCGGCGGGGCGATCATCCGCTATCCCGGTCTTGCGAAATATGGGTTTGCCCTTGTCGGGGTTTTTGACGCGGACAGCTTGAAGATCGGGCGGCGGGTCGGCGAGCACACCGTCCGATCCGTGGACGGTCTCGATGACTTTATCCGGGTGGAGCGCGTTCAGCTCGCCATCCTTTCCGTTCCCGGTGAGGCGGCTCAGGGGGTCTCGGACAGGATCGTATCGGCCGGGATCCAGGGGATATGGAATTTCACTCCCGTCCAGCTCAAGGTTCCGGCGCATGTCGCGGTCTGGAATCAGAATCTCACCGCCTCCTTTTTGACCCTGTCGATGCTCATGCGCAAGGAACCGGTCTCGGTCCCGTATACGAATGATGATGCGAAACAGGCCCTGTATCTCTGCATGGGATCGGCCTGCCATCAGCAGGGGTCGTATCATGTGCTCGCGACCCTTAAGGAGCTCATCGGATACTATAATCTCGGCGACAAGGTCGAATTGAAGGGGGCGTTCTGCCTTGGGCACTGCGCCCAGGGGATCACGATGAAGTATCGGGACCAGATCTTTACCGGGATCTCGCGCGAGAACATCACGGAGCGATTCCTCGGCGAGATCTTTCCCTTGATCAAATAACAGGGAGCAGACGATGGCGGAATCAAAAAAAACACTCTGGGAGCTCTTGTGGGACTATGACCCCAACGGTCTCATGGTCATCGATCTGGAATTTAAGATCCGGGTCGTGAATCAGTCGTTCTGCGCGATGTTCGGCCGCCGGGCCCAGGACCTCCTCGGTCTTGACGTCTCCCAGCTCCTCGATGATATCGAGGACTTTGAGTATGCCTGGGACAAGGGGGTTATCATCAAGGCCAAGGAAAAAACGTATCCCCAGTACGGGCTCCATGTCCGGAAGGTCATCTTTCCGATCAAGGACGAGAAGATTATCGCCTGTATCATGGTCGATGTCACTCACGAATGGCAGCAGAAAAAGGAATTCGAGAAACTCAAGGCCGACGTTGCCGAGCAGGTGGATCATGTTGTGGATCGCCAGATGAAGGTCGCGCAGGAGATCGCCGGGCTGCTCGGAGAGACGACTGCTGAGACCAAGGTCGCTGTCTTGAAGCTCGTCGACATGCTCAAACAGGAGTCGTGACCAGGTGAAGCTTTTTTATGACATCTATGAAAAGAGCCTGAAGAAACACGGCGAAGAGCTGTCGGGGGACGCGGTGAAGATCTCGCGCGGCGGGGGGAAGACGGTCGTTGTCCTGTCGGATGGGCTCGGGAGCGGGGTCAAGGCGAATATCCTTGCCACCCTTACGACGGGGATCGTGAACACCATGCTCGCCCACGAGGTGCCGCTCGAGGAGGTGATCCGCACGGTCCTCGGTACCCTGCCGATCTGTCAGACCCGACAGATGGCCTATGCGACCTTTACCGTGCTCGAGATCGATGAACGGAAGAATCATTTTAAGGTCATCAATTCCGAGAATCCGCCGATCTTTTTATTGCGGGAGGGGAAGGCCGTTCAGCCGGCGCAGAGCTCGGAGCGGGTCCTCGGCCGGGAGGTCGTGGCCTATCATGGCGAATTGCGTCAGGGTGACTTTATCGGTCTGGCCACGGATGGGGTCCTCTATGCCGGGCTTGGGAAGGTGATGAATTTCGGCTGGGGGTGGGACCACATCGCCCAGTTTCTTGAGGAGGCCCTTACCGCTAAGGAGATGTCGGCGGAGGAGATCGTCTCGTGCCTGCTTGATGAGGTCGAGGCCCTTTACGGTGGCGAGGTGGGGGATGACGCGACGCTCGTTGGGGTCCAGGCGCGTGAGCAGCGAAAATTGATCGTGTTTACCGGCCCGCCGATCGATCGTGATAAAGAGGGCCGGGTGGTGGACGAGTTCATGCGGTTTGACGGAAAAAAGATCGTCTGCGGTGGCACGACCGCGAACATTGTCGCGCGCCATATCGGCGAACCGATCGAGACCGATCTCGAATCGATGTCAGAGGATGTGCCTCCGATTGGGCGCATGCGCAGTGTTGATCTCCTGACCGAGGGGATCATCACGCTCGCGCGGGTCATCGAGTATCTTAAAAAAAACCGGCCCAGTCCTTCCGGGGAGAAGGTTAGGAACCACGGGGCCCTCCGGCTCATGGCCGAGATGCTTTATGCCGACCATATCGTTTTTTTTGTCGGCCGGACGATCAATCCTTTTTATCAGAATCCACTCCTGCCGAAGAATATCTCGATCCGCCTGGGGCTTGTCAATGAACTCGCTGAGATACTCCGGGGGCTCCGCAAGGATGTCTCGGTCCGGCTTTTTTGATCCGACGGGAGCTGAACACCAAGAACCCCCTGTCCCGGCTGTCATCCGTATGATAAACTATAGGCCACTTTGATGAGGCGTGTATGACCGAGAAGGTCTCCGACAAACGAGCGTTAACCGGCGCGATCCCCTACGATGCCTGGCTGCACTGGGAGGTGACCGAGCATTGCAATCTGAATTGTGAGCATTGTTTCACTCACGGCCGGGTCGATCGTCGGCGGCAGGCGCGATCGGTGATCGATATTTCGGCCCTGATGCGGTCGCTTGACGCGGCCGGGCAGACGTTTCGTTTTCAGTTCACGGGAGGGGAGCCGTTCACGGTCCCTAATATCGTTGAGGCATCGCTTGCCTTGACCGAGCGGCATGTCATTGGTTTTCATACGAATTTGACCTCGCCTAAGGTTGCGGAACTCGCTGCCCGTGTTGATCCGGCCCGGGTCCTCGGGATCATCGCCTCGATCCATCTTAAAGAGATCGAGCGCTATCATCTGATCGATCGGGTGGTCGAGAACTTCTGGGCGTGCCGGGATCGGCAGATCCCAATCGAGGCCAAGGTCGTCGCTTATCCGCCGCTCATGCCCGCTGTCGACCGATATCGAAAAATTTTTGGGGATCAGGGGATCGAGTTGAAGTTTATTTGTTTTATTGGCCGGTATGACGAGAAGGTCTACCCCGATGCCTACACGGATGAAGAGGTCCAGAGGTTCCGATTAGATAAAAGGACCATCAATTTTTATGCGATGCGTCCGCGTCTGTGTAATGCCGGATGTAATGTCGCGCTCGTGGATTCAAAGGGCGATATGTTCCCGTGTTTTTCGATAATGGATGAGACCTTAGGGAATGTTTATCAGGGATTCGGGTTTAAAAAGCATTTAACAGTCTGTCCGGCCGAACGGTGCAACTGTTCGTGGAGGCACAGCGACCCGGGGCTGTATCAAAAGGCTGAGGCGGCGACGGCCGGCATGGTACGAGGTTTGCAGGCGCGGGTCGATCATCGGTTCAGGATCATGAGGCGGAAGCGGCAGCAGAAGGCCAAGGCCGCCTAGCATTTCATGGCGGGAGGCAGGGGATGACGGGTTTGAACACTCAGGTTGCATACGATGCCTGGCTGCATTGGAGGGTGACTGAACGATGCAATCTCGATTGCATCTATTGTTTTTCACATTCGCAACAAGACCGGGCGAGCGCGGTCAATCCTGTGATCGATATCCCGGCCCTCCTGCGTTCGCTGGATGCGGCGCGTCGGACCTTTCGCGTTCTTTTTACAGGAGGCGGAGAGCCGTTCTTGGTGCCGAACATGGTTGAGGCGGCCTTGGCCGTGAGCGAGCGGCATTATATCGGGTTTAATACGAATCTGACGTCCCCGCGGGTCGCGGAGTTCGCCCGTCAGGTTGATCCGAGCCGGGTGTACAATGTGAATGCCGCTATTCATATTAAGGAACTCGAGCGGACCGGGCTCCTAGAGAGGGTGATCGAGAATTTTTTCTTGTGTCGCGAGCGGGGGATCCGGATCGCGGCGCCGGTCATCGCCTATCCTGCGCTCGTCGATGAAGCAGAATCTTATCGGGCATTTTTTCGTGAGCGCGGCATCGAGATCAAGTTCACTCAGTTTCTCGGGCGATATGACGGGAGAGTTTTTCCGGGTGGTTATACTGAAAGGGAGATCGAGGCCTTCGGCCTGGATCGCAAGGTCGTGGCCCTGTATCGGAAGTATCGTGGTGTTTGTGACGCGGGCTGCAGCGTGGCGTTCGTGTTCCCGAACGGCGATATGGTCCCATGCCTTCAAACGAAGGATGAGCCACTCGGCAATGTTTATACAGAAATTCATTTTAAAAGACATCTTAAACGCTGTCCCGTGAAGGCCTGTAGCTGTTCGTGGAAACAGTTCGATCCGGAATTGTTTGATAAAACGGCCGCTCGGTACCGAGGGGTAGGGGCGGATGCGGCGATGATGGCGGATTTTTACTCGGGGGAGATCCGGAGAAAGCTGCGTGGAGGCCGCGGCTTGCGTCTCCGATATAAAATGGGCACGAGGATGTCGAAAGAGGAGGGCAAAAGCGTCCATGGATCGTGAGCAGTTGATCAGACATTTGAAAGAGAAGGACAAAAACATGGTCGCCCGGTTATTTGAGGAAGCGGACCGGGTCCGCCATGAGTGCGTCGGTGACGAGGTCCATCTCCGCGGGATCATTGAATTCTCAAATTATTGTCACCGCCGGTGCGCCTATTGCGGGCTTCGGGCCGAGAACGCGCATATCGAGAGGTACCGCATGGATTATCCCGAGATCCTCGAGCATGCCAAGAAGGCCCGGCAGCTCGGGATCCCGACGGTCGTGCTTCAATCCGGCGAGGATCCGTGGTACACGATTCCGGACCTCTGCCGGATGGTTGAACGGATCAAAAAGCTCGAGCTTATCGTCACGCTCTCGATCGGCGAGCGGTCGCGTGAGGAGTACCAGGCCCTGCGCGAGGCCGGGGCCGACCGGTATCTGCTTCGTTTTGAGACTTCGGACCGGAGGCTGTACGACGCCTTGAAATTTGGTGATTCGTTTGACAAGAGGATCCAGTGTCTGCGGTGGTTGAAAGAGTTGGGATATGAGGCGGGCTCCGGTATCATGCTCGGGCTTCCGGGCCAGACCGAGGAAAGCATCGCTGACGATATTTTACTGTTCAAGGAGTTGGACCTTGATATGATCGGGGTGGGCCCGTTCATTGCGCATCCGCACACCCCGCTCGCCTCGAGCCCGACGGGGAAACTCGAGACGGTCCTCAAGACCGTTGCCCTGACGCGGATCGTGACCCGCACAACCAATATCCCGGCAACGACCGCGGTCGGGACGATCGACGCCCTGGGACGACAGAAGGCGCTTCGATGCGGGGCGAATGTGCTTATGCCGAATATCACGGCGACAAAGTACCGCCGGCTTTATCAGATCTATCCCGATAAGATTTGTCTTCAGGAAGACGCGGCCTGCTGCCGGGGCTGCGTCACGCAGATGGTGCATGCCGTAGGCCGTACCATCGCGGGAGAATAGCACCGGCGGCCCTGGGTAAGGTTCGGGGGCGCGGGTCGACAAAAAGATAGAGATTTTATTTATTCAAATACTATAGGGGAGCGAAGCGTGCGCGAGCGATCCATTCTTGTATCTGATTTTGACGGGACGATCACGCGGTATGATTTTTATGATCTTATATGCCGCCGGTATCCCGAGATCCTTGCCGCGGGGCACTGGGAACGCTATGAGGTCGGCGAGATCACGCATTTTGAGGCCTTGCGCAGGATCTTTGCCGAGATCCGGACCGACGAAAAGGTCTTGAACGATATCATGCGCGAGATGGAGGTGTGCCCTCGACTCGCCGAGAGCGTCGGCGCCTTACGGGCCCGGGGGTGGGTGGTCTGGGTGGCCTCGGCGGGGTGTGACTGGTATATTCAGCGCATTCTTCATGGGGCCGGTGTCGACGTCCCTGTCCATGCGAATCCCGGCCGGTTTGACCCAGAGCGCGGTCTCCTGATGGAACTCCCGGTCGCGTCAGTTTTTTGTTCGCATGATCTCGGGATCAATAAGGTCGCGGTGGTCCGCGATGCCCTGGCGCGGGTTCCCCGCGTGGCCTTTGCCGGAGACGGCCGGCCGGACCTGCCGGCCGCGCTCCTCGTGGACCCGCGGCGGCGTTTTGCCCGGAACTGGCTCGCGGTGAAATTAAGGGAGATCGGCGAGGACTTTCAGCCGTTTGAGCGATGGTCCGAGGTGGCCGATGCCCTGATCGCGGAGGACGAGAGATGCTGACCACAACACAGATCGCGATCCCGACCCTGGTCCGGATGAAGCCCGGCGCCATGGACCGCATTGGGGTTTATGCTGCGCGCGGCGGATTCCGCCATCCCGTTCTCTTCGTTAACCGGGAGCTTGACCGGGTCTTCATTGATCGGGTCCGTTCATCCCTGAGCGCCGAAGGGATTGTTGTCTTAAAGGAGATCGAAATCTCGGAGGCTGGGTTTGATGTGGCCGACGAGGTGTTTCATGCCCTGCCGCGTCAACGGGACCTGCTCATTGGCTTAGGTGGCGGCAAGGCCCTTGATGTGGCGAAGTACGTGGCCTTTCTTTCGCGGACCGCCTATATTGCCATGCCCACGTCCCTGTCGAACGACTCCTTTTGCTCGCCCCAGGTGAGTCTGACCCTGAAAGGCGTAAAAAAATCCTATCCCGCGGCCATGCCGTACGGGGTCGTGGTCGATACCGAGGTCTGTATGAAGGCGCCGGTGATGCTCTGGTGGTCAGGGGTCGGGGACCTGATTTCGAAATTCACGGCGGTGAGGGATTGGAAGCTCGCGCATAAAAAGGCGGGGACACAGGTGAATGACCTCGCCGCCCTCTTGTCCGACTCAACGGTCTTTCAGTTTATCGCCCATTCGACCCGGGACCTGGAGGGGGTGCGGCTCTTGGCCATGGCCCTGATGCTGAACGGGATCGCGATGGAGATCGCGGGGTCGTCGCGGCCGGCGAGCGGGAGCGAACACCTGATCAGCCATGCCTTGGATATGGTGAGCGCTCGGCCGCGTCTTCACGGGCTGCAGGTGGGGATCGCCACGTATCTGGTGAGCCAGGTCCAGGGAAGGGAGAAGACGGAGCGGATCACGGACCTCTTTGACCGGACCGGATTTTGGGATGCCTTTCGCACTGAGCCGCTTGATCTCGGAGAGTGGATCGAGGCGGTCCGGCTCGCCCCAACGATCAAAGAGGATTTTTATACGGTGTTGTCCGATCCCGAACGGGTTGAGGAGCTGATCAATATTCTTGATCATGACCCGAGATTGGCCGCGATCTTTACCAGACGATGACCCGTTTTTTTGTTTTACGAAGGATTTCAGCCTACTTCCTCTTTAAAAATGCTAGAAACTTATATTGACCTGAAGCCGCCAATGATATAATCCCTTCGTCGTGGTGGTTTGATGACCCCTTGCGGTGAGAGCAAACGATGCGTAAAATGATCCCCTGGATCCTCGCGGTGTCTGTTGTTGTTCTGACGACCGCTGTCTTCCATGTCACTCAAAAATATGAAAAATTATTGGCTGTCGGCGAGAGGTATGCCGCGAGGGGCGTGACGCGCTCGCGGTCGCCTACTTGGTTGGGGCCCACGCCCGGTCCGGCGGCGATCTCCGGGCGGCGCGTTTGTTGCTCGGGGTCTATGAGCGCCTCGATCGTCCGCAGGCCGTTCAACGCCTGCTCGAGGGCCTGGCACGCCAGGGCACTGCTGATCGGACTCTCCGAGAGATGCTCGGAGACCGTTATTATGCGGAACAGGATTTTCCCCGTGCCGCGGCGGTCTATCGTGAGCTTTGGGTTGAACGACAGGATACGGTTATTTTGCGGAAATATGCCGAGGTCCTCGCCTGGCAGGGAGAGTATCAGGCGGCTGCCGAGTATCTTGGGCTCTTTCTTGAGCGCCATCCTGATGATGTTCGGGCGCGAGAGTTGCGCGGGGATGTCTTTGCATGGGATCAGCGATTTGCTGAAGCTGTTGAGGAATATCACGCCGTGCTTGCGGTCGAACCCGACAATCAGCGTGCGGCCCGTCACATGGCGGACGCCTTGAGGTATGCGGGCCGGGATGCCGAGGCTGTTGAAGCGTATCCGGCACATTCTGAGGGGGATCCTCTGGGTGATCGAACCGAGGAGGCCGCAGCGTTCTTGGGCCAGGCGCAGAGCTTGAACAATCTCGGCCGTTATGACGAGGCCCGCGTGATGTTACAGAAACTTTATGATGCCGATCCTGATCGGCCAGAAGTGCGGTCTGAATTGGTGAAGGCCTTGTCTAGGAGTGGGCGGACGGATGAGGCTGGGCGGATTCTTGCTGAAGCCGAGATCGGATCTGATGAATATCGGGTCTTAGCGCTTCAGAAGATCGAGGCCTTTGTTGAATCGGATCGTCACGCTGAGGCCGCGGCTTTTTGTCGCGAGGCCCTGACCCGGGTTCCAGGCGATCGTGACATCCGGCGGTGGCAGGCCCGGACGTTGAGCTGGTCCGGCCGCCATGCTGAGGCCGTTGAGGTTTATGAGGCATTGATCCGTGACCTGCCGGACGATACGGAATTATATCGCGAGCAGGCGAGGGTCTATGGATGGCTCGGATGGTATGATCGGTCGGTTCGGGCGTATCAGGAGGCGCTGAAATGGTCAGCCGGGGATCTGGATATTGCCCGTGAGGCAGCGGCGAAGCAGGCCCTGTTTGATCGGTTCGACCGGCGGGCCCTTGAATTATATGGGGAATGGCTCCGGGTGAATCCGGATCAGACTGAGGCCCTGTTTGACCGGGCCATGATTTTTTTACGGAATCGCCGGTGGGTCGAGGCCCGGGC
>CAYVEC010000017.1:0-44745 GCA_964450385.1 uncultured Planctomycetales bacterium | reverse complement strand
GCTCGCTCTTTCCAGATGCTGTGACCGGGTCGTGATCCCGCGCCTCCTCCGCCGGAACTGACGATGATGCCGATTCTGAACGAACCGGAACGTCATCTCCATTCTTTAAAGGATCAGCAGCCCCGCGATCCCCCGCCGATTCCGCATCGGTCATCTGGGGCTCCGGCTGTGCTGGTGTCGCCGCCGCCACAGACGGCTCCGGCGCAACAGGGTTCTCTCCACAGTCCTTCTCCTCCTTGGTTGACGGATCACGCCGATCAGCCGGTTCCTCTATCACGCGCTGTTGTTCACGCACCGCGATCGCGCGCGCCTCAGCCTGGCACATCATCCGCATAAGATCAGGGAATCGCCCGAGCTTACCAAGCCGCTTAATCAAAAATCCTTTATTCAAGGCCCGAAGGGCAGCCTCAAGTTTTGTTAACGGAACCGCCCGGTTTCCCTCAAGGGCCTCCACCGCCACCTCATCGATCCCGCTCTTGCGCGCGAACACCGGAACGTCCCATCCGGCATACTCCCGCAACGCCCGGATCGCCCGCCCCCTGTCCCCCTGACCCGCCAACGCCTCGGCCTTATCTAAAACATCCTCCCAGATATCCTTCCCAGGGGCAACAGCCGCCGATTGTGTCGCCTGCGCCGGAGAGCTCACAGGCACCGCATCTTTCTGCGCAGAAGGTGCCGCCTGCTGCGCCCGGGCACCCTCTCCGACGCCCGTGCTCCAGCGGCAGATCGTCTCGCGAAGAACGGCAAACGCCCGCTGGATCTGCTGAAGCTCATGATCTAAATGTTTGCGCTCGCGTTCGATCGCCGCCTGCTGCTCGCCAAGCTCGCCAAGTTCCCGCACGGTCTGAATCCGCTGATGAAGCGCCCGCTCTTTTTTATGCCATGCCACCTCGGCAAATGAGATCTTTTTGATCCAAACAACGAACATCGCCTTCTCGTTCAAGATCTCTGCCGCCTCTTCATGCAGGATCTCTCGGATCACCTTATGAACACTCTCGTCACGGAAAAACCCGTCGGACGCGAGACCCGCAAGATGCATCGAATACGCCCGGTCAGCATCGTCACGGAACGACCAGCGCCCCCGGTCCTGCATCGCGGCAACCGCGTCCGCGACCGGCATCTCCCGGAGAGAGGATCCATCCCCATCAACGATCTCGATCCTCATCCGGGCGATCTGCGCCCGAAGGGCGTCGTCCTGCGCGAGCACCTCGGAAAGGGTCTGCCCCATAAAACGGAAGATCTTCTCCGCCTTTTTCTCTACCCTTCCCGGCGCCGACGCCTCACGGCTGATCATGCCGGAATCCCTTGAAGACGCCGACGCTCTGGCCAGCGGTTCAAGCCGCGCGGCCTCCTCTTGATAAAGCTCATGATGCCGCGGGATCAAAATTCCATAACGACCAAA
Source organism: uncultured Planctomycetales bacterium (assembly GCA_964450385.1). GTDB lineage: Bacteria > Omnitrophota > Gorgyraeia > Zapsychrales > JANLHA01 > JAKLFA01. The sequence goes on along the minus strand of CAYVEC010000017.1, from coordinate 43,343 downwards.
GATGTCCGATAATCCAATGATCCCACCGCCCTGTGTGCCGCAGATCACCGCGTGAATATCCGCCTTCCGCGCCGCCGCATCGGATGGATCATAGAACAGACTCCCAAAGTCCCCAACAAGCTCGACGCGCGCGCGGCCGCCGCTCAGGACGTATTTAAAATTCTCTAAATGGATGTCCGTCCCCTCATCTCCCTCCCCGCGATACCCCAAACGGTGAAGCCGCGCGACCAGGCCAAGGGTCTGACGCGAGATGTCATCAGCCACACAGCTCTCCCGGCCAGCATACCCTTCGCACCGGCGGGCCATTGTCTCAATGTCAACGGCGTCCAGCGTGGTCAACCGCCGGCCATCGTGATATTCAAAGATCATGATATTGCAGGACTGATCCGCTGGGCCGCCTGGGATATAATCAATCGATTCCCCGTACATCTCGACCACTGCAAACGGCAGCGTGAGAAAGGCGATCGGACGGGCCATCACGATCATCGGATCCTGACGGCGGAGCTCCTCCCCGATCGTAAAATCCTCTTCGAAAACAATCTTTTTATCGCTGACTCTCTGCTCACCAGGGATCTTAATCTCGATCGCCGACACCACGCGCTGATCGCGATCCATCCTAAAGATCACATGCCGACGGAACGACTCGGTCATCGGCGTAACATAAAGATCACGGCCTAGCGGAAAATAATCTCCATCCCTGATCGCCATGGCTAAGGACCCGTCAATCCCGATCCGATTCTGGGCCTCATCATAAGAATACATTCGCCGTAATCGCCAAAGGAGATCAAAAAGTTTTTTGACATTTTCCAGAACTAGAAGGAGAGAGGACATTTCCGGCTCATGCGACGTGAGCCAGTCGAGGCCTGTGCTGTCCGCGTGCCGTACCGATACAGCGCCCGCGTTCAGCGATGCGGCAAGTGCAAGATCCGGGGGGCCGTGCGGCATCAGACTGCTTAACACCTCATCCCCGCGCCGGATCATACGGCGAAGCCCTATCTCTGAAGACGTCATCCTCGGATCATCGAGGCCCTGGACAAACAGGTCTCGTTCCTCACGCGAGAGCTGAAATTCCTCGGGTGTCGAATCGCGAAGAAGAGCCGCGAGAAGCCTCAACGTCCAGACGCGGGGCAGGACCCCTGCCGCGGTTCCCTCATCAATAAACGAGCGTGTCAGCCTGACATTATTCTGAGAAGCCGGAGCGTCTGAAGCATAGATCACTGTTTCAACAAGTATACAGAGCGATACGATGCACTCGCTATCGCGCCAGGAACGCACACGCTTCCCCTTAACTCTCGATATAAGAGCGATCAGCTCTGCCTGAAGGACCTCATATAATTCAGGCTGATGCGACATCGCGTACCACACGGCCGTCTTGAACTCGGGATATCTGTAATCCCCGCCTAAGCGAAGATACGCCTCGAGGATCGCGCGAAAATCATCCTCGGACACGGAGACCCCTTCGCGGAGCATCGCGCGCAGGTCGCACTCCGCGACCTGGCCCGCTGTCTCGGGATACCTCGCGCCTCCGTCCACCATGATCTCGAGATATTCACGGATCCGCTCACTCGGTGACCTGGTCTCGCGAGGCCTCAGGGCAGTCGCACCCACACCCTCTGACGCATCCGCGAGCATCGCGAAATCTGACTGATGGCCCGCGATCTCCCGGATCTCGCGGACATACGTATCGGATCCCTTGTTCATCGCCTCCCAATTATTGGTAAACTCCGCCACAATCTCAAGCAATTGATCTACCAACATCTCCGCCGACCCTTTGCCCGAGCCTTCTAACGTGCATGTCCATTGGAGCGGCGTTCCTTCATAGATCCCCAATGAAATAATCGCCAGCGCTGATGTCGGCCGCGCCTCTTCCTGGCTCACTCTATTCTTCAACATAAAACTGAGCCGGATCCCCTTGGCCTTAAAACTCTCCTCGATCAACACAATAAACTGCGCCAGCCGTTGTGAGGGCATGATATGCATGCCTTTGGGGTCGTTAAAGACGGTCTCCCGAGACCGAGTCAACGACAGCATCGCCTGGTCCCTCGGCGCCCGCCAAAATAATTTTTCTCCACAACCCAAGCGCGCGATAATTTCAATGGATGGCATCCCTGGCTGTGCGAGCGCCGCAGATTCTCTACACAAACAAAATTCATCCTCATCATTAAATCCTAACCGTCTTAAATAATGAGATGATGTTGTGTCAACAACCTTAAAACGATTGACCCCTAAAAAGGCCACATAGTGCAGGGCTAAATAAACCAGGGTTGTCCCGATGCCTTGGTATAATCCGGTGTATAGCGGCTCGACAAAAATACCGTCATTAAAATGACGGAACAGGGGATCGATATTACATGTCGCTGCACCCGCCGAGACCTCAACAACGCAATACCCCACAAACAACACCGGTCGCTCGCCTGCCATTTCATGGACCGATATGTTGTAATACGGATGACCGGCGCCCGCTTCTTCCGTTATCTCGCTGCGTTTAAATAAAAACCTGGCCCCATCATCCGCACGGACGATCGCGTTTCCGTTGCTTAAAAACTCGCGGACCGCTGCCTGATTCTGCTGAAGAACCTGCTGCGCCACAAAGTCGTCGACCGTCAGAGCGGCGATCATGCCCCCGTCCCTCGGCGCCCGCCAGAGGGTCTCTTCCCCGCGGCCGAGATCCGTCTCCACCGTCCGCCAGCCAAGGTCACGGAAGGGGACGACATAATTCTGCCGGAGATTGGCCCGGCAAATATGGGGCCACTGCCGCGCGATCCGCTCCGGCGTCGAACCGTAGACGACATCAAACCCCATCCACCGGGCAATCCACGCGATCCTTCGGATCGCGGCATGATTCCACCGCCGGTACGGATTCTCAGCAAGCTTAACCCCGCGCAACCCTCGGCTCGGATGGACCTGATCGATCAACAGACTGTATCGATCAGTTTTCTCGTCATCGATGAGCGCGACATGGATCCTTCCGAATGACCCATCGAGCGGCGAGACAGCGTCATAATCTGATGTCCCGAGCTCTCTGAGCGGCCCGGCCAATTCGGGGTGGTCGTCTAAAAATCTCCACTCCGGAAGCACATCGATGAACGGGAAGAGCCAGCAGTCATCGATCGCCTCATCGCAATTAAGGATCGCCGGAACCGTGAGGCTCAGGCCGTCACGGAACGAATAGGTCCACTGGAGGCGCGAATGAAAACGCACCGTATCAAAAAAATCTCGGAGCCATCGCACCTCTGCTCCCCGGCTTCCCCTCCATGAATGAGACCATGAAGGAGTCTCCTCTGCGACCATCCCGCCATCCCTTGGTGCCGGTGCGTTCTCCTCCTTGAACATAAGGCCTTGAAGCCCGCGAAGCGCGCGCTCAAGATCGGCCGCGCGGTTTGGGTTGTTCCAGCTGAGATTCGCCGTTTTAAACTTCTGCTCCACGCAGCGATGGATCCAAAGACGGGACGGCTGCCGCCGGTCCACGGACGCCACAAATCCCTTTGCAATCAATCGCTCGATCAGACCCTGGGTTGTTGAAACAACGAATGGATCATTGTTGATCATCACGCAGAGGGCGTTCCCGTCGACCGAATGCACCTGAATATCAGCCGCCGCTCCCTTCCCCCCGGTCACCATGCCATAATCAGACATCGCCCTCGCACCCTGAATAACCAATGCCGTTTCCTTGGCGTCCCGCACACTGCCGCTATACATTTCCTCTGCGAGCGCTGATCCCTTGGGCGTCACAATAAAACCTGCCGCCCAAAGGGTTCGCGCCAATGTCTCCGCATGCTCACGACAGGTCCCACGCCCCACGGGACATCTGACCGTCGAAAAAACGTTGTCCTCAACATCAATCCGTTCCCCAACCATCGCTCCGTCAACAGATCCCGCCTGATACCCTTCCTGGAAGGCCTGAACCACCTGACGAGAAGGAAGATGCCGAAATGTACGAACCAGGGCCTGCTGGCACCCGCTCTTCTCTCCCAAGGCAGAAAAATTACACGGTTGTTTTGCCGTAGGGGAAGAAACTCTCGGCGGAGAGTACTCCGCCATACCGGCATCAATGAACGAAACCCGGATCTCCGGATGAGACGTCACAAAGATATGTCGCGCCTGTATTTGGCCTCGTTCATTGTATAAATCCTTATGCGTCACCCCGTCAGCGTGGAGTCGCCCCAGGGCTGCGCCGATCGCCCAAACGATCGGATCGTGCGCGCTCTCGATCTCAAGAGGAGCGCCCTGTGCCGCCCATTGCAGAAGGGCCACCCGTCCCCAGACCATTACAGCCTCAGTGCAAGGAAACACCCGGGACTGTCCGGCGACAAACGCCTCATGCCGAAGCCTCTCGTCAAACTGCGGAGTCCCACCTCTCTCGCTCATGTGAACGCCGCGATATTGTTTCGTATAAAACCCGATGGACCGCCCAGAATCAAGGGTCAGCGAGTACCCCACCGTGACCCGATCATATTTGCTGAATCCCCACAGCAGGTGATGTTCAGAAAAAATATACGGATCGACATTTCCTTTATAAGAAACTATCCTCTCGGTCGGCAGGATGTCAAGGAACCGCCTCACCGCCTCGGCCTTATCGCTGAAATGTTGGCGGAACACTGCCTCGGCATGATCACAGCCATCCACTCCGCCCTCGGGGGTGACAGGGCGATCATCGGACTTAGCGTCCCGGCTTTCCGATACCATCGCATGATCCGCCGGACCGTTTTGATATCCTTTAATGAATTCCTCCTGAACCCGCTCGCGATCCAAATGGACAAACGTATTTTGCGCGGCCTCGCGGCAGGCCTCCTTTTCATCCTGGGAATGATAATAAAAAGCGTCCCGTCGATAGGGCCCCTTCATGAAATCCCCATAATCAGCCCGTGGATGATATTGGGCAAGACCTGCATCAATAAACATAACGGACACCGCCGGATACCCAGCGACAAAGATATGCCGATGCTGCAACGTCCGAAACCGGCTGACGAGATCATCGTGAACAACACGGTCCGCATGAAGACGGCCGAGCGCGGCCCCAAAGGCCCGCACCGTCTCATAGCCCGCCTTCGACGGAACCAAGACCGTTCCTACCGCCGCCTGCTGGAGCAAGGCCTTCCGGCCATTCAGGGTCACGACCCGCGTGGGAGGGAACACGCGCGAATGCCCTGCCACAAAGGCCTCTTGTTCTAACAGCCATTCCGGATCTGATATCAAACCAGGGTGAATATCCTCATAGCCTTTGATATAAAAACGGATGACCTTGCCTGACCTAAAACCCGCCGAATACCCATACGTCACGCGTCGATACTTAACGATCCCGCACATCTCGTCATGCTCTGTAAAAACATACGGCCTGGCATCCCGTTGATATCGAAGAATCCTGTCCTCGGGCGCGATCTCAAGAAACTCCCGGATAGCCGGTTCTTGCGCGCCGAACGCCTGCTGAAACACCCGCGCACCTTCATACCGCATCGCCCGGGCATCCGTCTCCCCCTTAGTCGCGAGCGCCTCATCGCCCTGTCGGCTCAAGAAGTCCTCCGCGGCCTCACCGATCATCGCATGATCCCGACGCTCATGCATCAACCCATCCGGCGCGCACAGCCGTACGCCTCGCCGGATACCAATGAAAAGATGCATCTCTCCTTCCGTGACCGGCCCGAGGAAAACGTGGACCGCGATCTGATCCGCGATCCGGTCCAGGGCATCAGCCAAAAGACGCCCTCCCCCGGCCTCAGCCAACCTGCTGAACAGATCAAAGACTTTTTGTTTTTGACCCGCGAGCATGCCATGATCGATCAACGGCCGGCGCGTCACCGATGAGGGCGCGCTCATCATCGCCGACACAACAATGCCATTTACAAGGTTCACTCCGTGATTCATCCAATATTCAAATTCTTCGATCTGGCCCGACGTGTCCTCTAATAAACCCGGCCGTCCATAGACAAACCTCGACAATCGCGCGATGACGTCTTTTGTGAGTTTCGCGCGGATAGACTGGAGCAGATCCGGCGCATATTGAAGGAAAAACAGCCGCCGTGCGTGAAGATACATAGCGAAGGTCCTTAAGAACTCGGCATCGGGGAGCTGAAGCCTCTCAAGCGCATGCCGCGGGGGCTCGTCATGATCGATATTTTTCACATGAAGGCCATCGCCTGATCGTTTAAAGAGCCAATGACGCCATTTCCACGAATCAGCGTCAAGAATGAGACATCGAAAAAGATCGGCCCGGACATATTCAGCGGGGTCCGCTAAGCCGACAAGATGGAGCTCATAATCATCCTCAATGATCCCAGGCCCGAAATTTTTCTCAACATGCCGTTCCTCAGACGGCTCGCGATATCCGAGAAAGCGTTCGACAAGGACTCCATCCGCCACCCCGGTCACCGTATTAATATGAAGCATCGCTCGATGGCATCCGTCAAACTCGATAAGGCGCGCGACCTCATAAACCACCCTCTCTCTAAAGAAACGCTCCCGGGGTCCCCGGTCCTTCAAGATCCATTGCCGCTCCCCGTCCCGGTAAACGCGATATGCCCGACGGCCATCATGCAAAAAGACCTGCTCCCGATCTAAGACATATCCCTCGCGTAACGCGTTTATCCCTAAACGGGAAAACTCCCGACCAAAATCCTTCTCCGTTCGCAGAGGCGGCTCACAGCCCTCATTACCCAGAGGATCTCCCGCGAACATGCCCACATCGAACGCAGGCCGAGACACACGATCGGTTTCTTCCTTTCCACGGCCTGCGTGACCAAGCGCTCCTTCCTTCGCGGAATCGTCGTCACCCAGACGGGCTAACATACCGGTATCTGAACCCGACAGATCACCCGCTGCCGCCGAGCCCGTCAGGCGAACCCGGTACCATTTTCCATCCCTGTCTTCAAATCCAAGTCGTTCAAGGGATGCGGCCGCAACCGACTCTGAAACGTCAAGACCATAACGCCTAAGGATCATGGGCAGAGACATTCCGAATTTCGGATTTGCCTTTGGAAAGGCCTTATGAACCGCGGCCTCAAATGCCGCGATGGTCGTCGGATCAACGGCCGGCTCAGGCGCTTTGTCAATATTCTTAACAGACGGCGAAAGATCCTCCACCGTGGATGCGCGCCCGCTGCCTGAATCCTGCCGCGCCTCAACATCCTCGAACGGAGCCCTCTCCGATAAAAGCGTGTCAGAGACTGGATGCCTAAAATGACTCTTCCACGTCACCACCGCCACGCTCCAGAGGGCCCGCTCATTATTGATCATGCTCTCAAATAACTCTTCGGGTGAAAGCCTGGCCAGATCATCTCCCCGCTCCCTGCACGCTCGACGCATTAAAAAGAACATAAAGAACATCGGGTCCTGCTTCACAACCGTTTCGATGTCATCGGCGATCTCCCTAATATCAACAGTCAACAATCTGTTTATAAAACAAAGCCTCCGCTGGCCATGATGAATAACCACCGCCATCTCAGCGGATGCCTCCCCGATCATAAACAAAAGATGGCGATACGTCGCCGGATCGTTCTCCTTGACCTTCTCCATATAATCAAACAAAAATGACTCCGGGCGGATCAAGGGCGGCAGCCAGTCTAAAATAGAGAGACTTTGAGCCGGCCGCGTTTCGCCGCTCATATCCCGGTAATACGCCGCATCCATCCAATGGCGCATTTCATGCAGAACCGCATCTTCATACTCGGCCTGCCGTATCAGCGATGCAAGGCCCCTCTGACGAACATCTTCAGATGACCAAGTGCTTGTCACCGTCTTTAAAAATATCTTCCAAGCCCACAGGGACACCCCGGGCAGAGGCCTCTGATCCCTGAACGCCCAGACATGGGACATGTCCCATTCAACTTTTACTTTAAAATATTCTTCCGGCATGAGGATCCCGCTGGGTGAGGTAAAGGGGCCCGACATTCCCTCCGGATTCAACTGACACACTTTAACCGACTCGGCATGATAAACCCCGATCTTGCTCCCGAGATAGGCGATCACCCGGGTCCCGCTGTCTGAAAGGATGCGGTAAAGAACCGCGCTATCGTGTGAGGTCGCCATGACCAATCTAAAGGAAATCAGCAACTTCTGGGAAATTTCGGCGGCGGTGATCGAGCATAGATCGAGCATCCGAAGCCCTTCGGCGAACGCCCCTTCTCGAGCCTCTTTTAATGAAAGGTCGACCGATCGAGACTCTGCCCCCATGCTCAACGACCGCAGCTTGTCCTTGGCCCCCTGTAACGAGACCCCGGTCAGCTCTTCAAGTTCTTCGACCGACAAAAGAACATCCCTAAGTCTCACGTTGATTTCATCCGTGCCTAAGAAGATCCCGGTTGTCTCTCCATTCATAAGAGACGCCTTCAAGAAAACGAATATCCTCTCCGTCAGACGACTGGCGCTTGATTCAAGGGCCCCGATCAACCGCGCGGATGCCTCATTGACACGACAAGCCCGCTTGTGGGCGGCCCCCGCGTCAAGGCCCTCCCGCAGCGACCATGCCTCAACCGCCTCATGCGTCAGGGTCATACAACTCTCCGGATGGAGCGGACTCGCGACATCAGCCGCGATCAATATTTTTAGATGGGATTCATCAACGATAGGACCATCAACAACAACCAAACCAAAAACATCACGAAAGATGCCGGCCGCAGGCGGTGCCGCGATCTGATGAGCGCGGCACATCCGTTCTAATAAATCCGCAGCCCCATCCTCTTTCTGTCGCCGCAATTCAGCAACAGCGTTGATAATAGCCTCTCGATCGATCGCCGCCGCCTCCAGACGCCCGGCAGAGAGCTCGCGTGCGACGTCCGATACTGCTGCTGATGTCGGCATCGTCCTGCCCGGCCGCGGCCGAGCAGACGGTGGAAGGAGCCGAAAATCGTTCTTGGCATGATCCAAGACTGCGGGCCGCCGATGCGAAGCGCCCACGCGATACAGCGCGTTGCCTCCAAAGATTTCATTATAGGCTCCATAGACCCGCCGGCCGCTTTCAAGGAGTTCCGCATGAGGGAAGGCGTCGGCAAAGACCTGCCGATGGATCTGCTCTGAAGAAATATCGTGTTCATCCACGATCAAATACCCAGCCTCAGGCCTCAAAAGTTCGCGAGCCGTGTCATACCATGCACGGGGCTGGCCTCGCGGATATCCTCCGAGGAGATCGATGAAGGTCACGAGATCATATCCATACTGGACCACCCCCTCTTTCTTCAAATCAAGGGCGCCGATCTCGCTATGGACATAATGGATTACGGGCATCGGTGAACGGCCTAAGCGCACCAGGTGCCGGTCAATATATCTGCTGATCCTCTTTAAATTCTCCAACATCATGTCCGACTGATCCACCACGACAGCCCTCTTCCCGACCAGCGCCAATAAACAATGGAGCGTCGCGATCCCCGAGCCCACAACAACAATATCCTCAATCGGATACTGCAAGATCACCTCAACTGCGGCGCCGGCATAATCATTATGTTTACTGAACACATTGAGCACGTCTAAAACCTCCCGCGCCGCATCTAAGCCGAGCGGCTCTTCGAGCCGGGCTGCGATCATCGCGGGGTCGACGTCAACCAGAGCGTCGGCATAAACCGGGAAGATCGCGGGCTCCCCGCCCTCCTCATCGATCTCGAGTCCGACCACCCGAAGGTCCTGATGATGAAGGGCCGGCGAGAACGCGATGCGGCTAAAACGCACAAGCGCTCCATCCACGCGCATAAAGAACGCCTCGTTATACGAACCGATCGCGCCGTCCTCGCGCAAATCCCGCTGGATGAGGATCCCACCGTTCATAACGACACGGCCCTCCTCAGCATGACCATTTTTCAAAATACTCATCCCGGCAAAAAATACAGCCTTTTCGTCGGGTGTCATATGCATCACCGTATTAAAGGCCGTGACGACGGAGACATCACGAAGACCTGACCGTGCGAGGTCGCGGCACGACACAAAATCCGCGCCGACCGTCTTCAAATATCGCTCTTGTGGATGAATCCCGATCCGATAAATGCCTTGCTTGTCATCCTGCCCCGCGCTCACGAGCCTTGAAACAGTCTCATGATCCACCTCCGCCATCAACCGGTTAAAAAGAGCAACGTGCTTATCCTCCTGACCGTTCTCAATCTCGCGTCCTCGGATCCGGTACCCTATATCACCGGCAACAGCGGCGGTCTGATAATGACGCCGGCCCTTCGGATCCTTTCGATGCTGAACCAGAACAGATGTCACGCGCCGCTCAGGCCCGACAACTAAGGCGACCTGTTCGACCTCGTTCTGATCGATCCTCAAGAGCCGCGTCAGTTGATCCTCGAGAGATCCGCTCATCGTCTCAGTCCAGATATGCGCATAGGCCGTGGCCTCGGGCGTCTCGACCCCAACAAACCGCAGCCGGTCCGCGTTCGAACCCGCGGTCCTGCGGAAAAGCCGCACACTGTCCGCAAGGGTCACCGGAACAACTCCAACCCCGACGTCAACGATCGTGTGATCGCCATTTCGAAACGAAATCCCCATGGCCTCGAGATCAGCGAGGATCTCTTTGACGAACTCAACATGCCTACCCTCGGCGGTATTTCCCGGCGTAATCCAAGACGCCTGTCGGTGGTCAACAGATGAAGACGCCTCCCTCAAGAACACCGTCACACGATGATCTTCCTGAGGATCATTCCGTCCCCATCCCAGATCGCCTCCCGCGGTCTGATCTCGGCTCAGCCAATCAAAATGGTCCACAAGCCCTTCGGCGCTAAATTCATCAAGAATCGCGGTGTAATACCTCTTCAAACGGGCCGTGTCTTCGCTCGTCTGTTTCGTATCAGAACGCCATGATGCCTTATGGACTCCACGGGCCTGGAGATAATAAAAAAACGTTTTGATCAAGACCTTACCGATGCCGCGTTTCGGCCGATGGCAAAAAACCTCATGACCAAAGGCCTCGTCACCAGCGACCTCGCCGATCAAGGCCCCGGCAAGGTCTCCGTCCTTCACAATCACCCAAAAAATCCGGTCCGGCGACGGCAGGTCCAGGAGCCGCTGCCACCAGATCCCGGCGCGGCCGCTCCCCAGGCTGGACAGGCTGTTCTCGAATTTCACATGTTCCATACGAGCCAACCCTTCAGCGATCCTCATGGCCGTCGAGCTCTCAAGACCGATCGTCCTCGGATCAATAATAAGACCGACCCGGAGGTCCCACCCGGCAACCGCATGATCAGGGATCTCCGAAACGCCCATCAATCGCCGTGCCCGCTCTTTTTCAATCTTAAAAAACCGATCCTTTTCCGCGTTGACCGCCGATCCCGTAGGTATCCCCACCATCCCCTGATCACGAGCAGCCCCTTCTTCCTCCTTCAGCCCTCGACCCGCGTGTCCCGCAGCCCCTCGTCTCTCCACAACCTCTAGTCTCACGCTCGGAATCATATCCTTGACCGTATCATCCTGGTCCACGCGATCGCGGGCAAAGCCAAGGTCCATGCGTCCCTGCACCAGGGCCCACACCGCGTCTATTCTCTTTGGGCCCAATTTCGGCAGACCGCTCAGATCTTCTCGACGAACAAGACGTCGCTCCGCCGGATCCAGGGCAAAGGCCTGACGCCGGACCAGCTCTTCAATCCGTTGTACCGTCTTCCTACCGACCCCGCGCGTATGGATCAGCCGGACTCGCAGGATGTCCCAATCCGACATCCGCCCTGCCTCGGTTGAAGGAGCGGCCTCCGGGAGGCCAAAAACGCGCGCCACCGCGCGCCGTTTTGCATAACAATAACGGTCAAAAATTCTGCCCACGGTGTTCAAAATGTCTGCCGCGTCCCTCCCCGGTGACAAGGACCTTCGATAGTCACGCCTCATCCTTGCCCGCAAATCAACAAGAGCCTTCCACGCCTGCCTCGTCTCATTCTTTGTGAGTCCTGCCTGATGCAGAGTTCCTTTGGCCGTAAGCTCATCACACGAGGCAGGGTCAAGCGGCAGGGCCTCAAGGAAATTCGGACCTTGAAAATCTTTCAACCGGATCCCCATGATCCGAACAGCGCTATACAAGCGCCGGTTGCCTCCCCTGGACTTCGGGTAATTAATAAAAACATCCGTCGTGTTAGGCCGTCCGCAGGTCTCGATCATTAACGTCCGGTCCTCAAGGCGGCTTCTGAGATCGGCCTCTGCCTCAGCCCGATCCCGGATCTTCCCTCGTTTCCAGCGATTCTCGCCGCGGGGCAAGAACGTCCGCTCGAGGCGCCGCATCATCGTCTGGCTATATCCTCTCCGATTGTAAATCGCGCATACCTCTGCCAGAGTTAACCGCCTGCCCTCTGAGATAAGATCCCGGATCCTCGCCTTCAGCGACTCGATCGTTCTGGTATGAAACCCGCCTTCCAAGAGCGCGTCCTCGATATCCCACATGCTAAGACCCGGCCCGTTCAGATCAAGCGGCAGGCGTAACGGCGACTCTCCCATCGGAGCAAAATGTTGTCTCAAGGTCTGGCGCAAGACCGGCGGCATGTGGAACTCAGGCCGGTGGATCAGGCCTTCCACGGTAAGCGGGACCTTGTGCTCCCGCGCGTCGCGGATCCATCGAATCAGCCGCATCTTATGATAACGCAGGACCGGGGCAAAATACAGGTGCCACCAGATCTCATATAAAGAAGCATGATTCAAATCCACGGGTTCAGCCGCAGCCGCGGCCCGAGGCTCGGGATCCAACGGGATCCCAAGCCGCTGACATGCCCGGGCAAGCGGCCCATCCCCGCCGGCAAAGACAGGAGAAAAATGCATAAAGGCTCTAGCGCAGCAGAGCCCTGCGGCCCGGCGCAGGTTAAGCACCTTCGCGACCTCCTCCGTGTTATCCCAGACAAGAACGCGTCTCGCGCGGCGGGCCTTTCTTTTTTTCAACCATTCCGCCGAGGCGGGGCACAGGGCCACCATCAGCCACGGCAATATCGCCATCGATAGATCAGCATTCACATCGGTCGAAATGAAGAAGGGATCACATAATACGGGGCTCAGGAGACCCAATACAGCCGCAGCGGCAAGAAGCAACAACCCAACAACCCATTCAATAGCAGTAAAACGATGTGTGGTCACTCCCGGCGGGCCGCGTGTGACATCCTGATCTGCGAGCGGCTCCCTCCGCTCACCTTCAAACAGGTCCCGCATCATCACGAGCGACGTAAAATCCGCGAGGTCCACCAGACCGTGAATCGAGAGCGGCCCGTTCTCCGGCCCAAGATCACGATCCTCTCCGGTGACCGGATCTCTGTCTTTATGATCAAATCCATGAAGGATCTTCTCGCCATGATCACAATAATCGATCTGGCTCAAGCGGTCCGGCACATGCCCCAGGATCTCCTCGGCATACGTTGTGACCGCCTTCTTGAGGAACATTCCAAGGGCCGGGCCGGATATCCCTGACCGATGAAGCCGCTGACACACGAAGATCAGCGCGCCAAAAAGCGGGTAGGCAAAGAGATCCACGACGCGATCGGACTTCATATGACCGAGGCTGAAATCAGCGACCGTGCCCAGGCCGCGGAGATTCGGATACCGCGTATGCTCATCAATATGATCGATACAGCCGGCAGGACAGTGCGGATAGAGACTATAGGACCGGTCGTCACGGAAATCATGAAAGAGCGACACCAATTCCGCATGGAACAACCCGTACTCCCGGCCCAGGATCGCGATGTTCCGGAACCAGGCGAGCGCCTCAGAGGGCGTAATCTCATCGCTGTAATCAAAATACGGCTCCGCGGCCTCATAGCACAGACCCACACAGTATGCATCGCCATCCAAAAAGATCCGTTCGCGGGGGATCACACCTTGGACGTCATGAAGGCCGGCAAGAGGAATCTTAAACAGGTAGATGCCGTGAGACGCGCCCCGAGGGACCGCGCCCCGCGGGATGACCCCGTCATACAGGTTCGTCCCTATAGCGGCATCGCGGGTGAGGCGGTCAAAGGCGTAACCTTCAAAATTAAATTCGTCGAGCGGCTCCGCCCCATGGGCCAATTTTAACGCCCGCCTGCCATGCGGCGTCCGCTGTAACAAGGCCCGCCCGGCCTGCTCGATCGGAACACCCCTCACGAACCCGAGGTCCTCAAGGGTCTCAACAACCGGGAGGTCGCGAACAGAGAGCGCAGGGACAACCTGACGATACTCGGCCTGAAGATCCACGCGGGGATGATACGCCGAGGCCCTCAGCCCAACAAGATGGAACGCGACCGCAACCGGATGGACCAAGATATTAAGGGCAACAGGGGGCCCGGAGCGGCGCACGATCCGATCAAAAATATCGTCGCTCCGCAGGCCCAAGAGACGCTGGCACAAGGCTAAACGCACAAACGCTGACAGCTCATTAGCGCCGAGCGTGCTATATCCTTCTTCAGACAACTTTCCCCGATACTCGCCTTCCACATCAGGATCAAAACATTGCTTTAACACACTGTCTGAATATGCGTCAACATCCGCAACCCTTAACAGATCCCGCAACAACACACAGAGCCCATTGATGATCATAAAATGATACCGCTCATCCGTTTCCATGTTCTCTTCAATAATCTGGAACACCACGTCTTCTTTTTCTTTAAGAGCCCCTTCTGTCAGCAGCTGGTAAATTCTTTCGTTTGAAAGAAACGACTGAAGGTACTCAAAAAGAAAATTGATTTTCCAAACCCCTGCGAGAACAATTCTAAAGATCTGGGTCTCACGATGTCTCCATCGCTCAGACAAAAAAACTGATCCGATCTCGCCCTGGTTAAGGCAACACCCAATTGCCGCTATCTGCCATTGATAATCCTCATGATCTAGCGCATCTTCGATGGCCTTGATCAATGCATCCTTTGTCTCCGGCAAAAAAGAGGCGATCATATTCCTTGCCTCTGCCCGCCAAAAAAGCCTCTGCAGTTCCTTACAGGGATCAGCGGCGCCCGCCCGCTCCCTCAACCGATCAATACAACCAGAAATCCGCGCGATCTGCCGCTGATCAAACATCGCGTGCAACGCCACAGGCTCGAGCCTAAAGTACCGCGCGACCAAATCCACAAGCCGTGATTCATCCGCAGGGGTTCCGTCCGCACCTTCGAGCATCCGGATGTTCTCTGCCGCCTCGACGATCATCGCGTGATCACGTTCCGCCCGGACGCCATTTGTCTGATCGTCCAGCGAAGCGTGATAAAGCTGCAGATACAAATCGCCAGAACCGCCACCAATCTGTCGCGACTCTGGCCAGCGGGTTCGAATCCCTTCCCACACATCACGATGCGCCGCCCGGAACCCTCCGGTCAACAGAACCGCAAACGCAGAACCTGGTTTCATCTGGCGAATCTTTTCTGTTAAGCGCCGATGAAATTCAGCCGCCTCGCCTGCGCCTGAGGGCTCGGTATAAAAGAAAAATCCAGCCGACACAGGGCTCCAATCAAGCGCCAGTCCATCGGCCCCTGCCCTGAGCTCGATCTCGCCCGGGGCCACGATCCCGTCGGCAAGCGCGTCCGTTAAAACACCGCGGGCGCATACCGACACGGCCTCATCCTTATCGACCGCCACAACCTTTGCCCCGAATACACAGTGCGCAATGAGGGCCGCCCGAAGATCGGTCCCTGTCCCAAAATCCATGAATTGTTTTCCTGCCATGCTAGAGCACGCCCGATCCACGATGCCCATAATATAATAGAGAAGCCCGAACGGTGTCGGGGCATGGACTGAACCGTCACGAAGCAAGCCTAGGGTGATCGCCCGGGCCTCGATAAAACGTTGGAGTTTTTGGAACATGTCCTGCCGTCTTCGGCTCTCCGCGACCGATCCCTGATCTGCCTCCCTGCCTCTCGCGGCGGCGCTCGGACGGGTGAGCATCGCGGGGTCAACGCGAACCGCTGTCGGCCCCGGTTTCCGGAAGAGATACACCTCGCTCGGTTCCCGGCCCGCGAGGAAATGCGGAAGAAGGCCCGTTCCCTTCACCTCAAGGTCAAAGCCGTCAAACTGGCCGCCGCGCATCTTTTGGACCGGCAACAGACTAAAGGCATACGGGACAGATATCTGATACCCGCCGGGCGCGAGCACCCTGGTCCATTCACGAACGGCCGTCATCGCATCGAGCGAAGAAATGACGCCGTCAGTCGTCAGTCCAAAATCGATAACGATATCAACCGCTTCATCTTCTCCAGCCCTGCCCATGCACGACAGCTCAAGGGCCGATCCCTGACGGATCACCAGGCCCGGCTGGCTGATCTCTCCGGAAAGGATCCGGGCATTGATGTCGATCCCATACAGATTCACCAACAGCTCCGGTGCTAGGACGGGCAGCCGTGCGCGCAGAACACCGAGCAATTGTCCGTCGCCGCTTCCGACATGCAGGACTGTGAATATCTTCTTCCCGCTCGTCCGACGCACCTCCTTGAGAATCTCCGCCGCGGCACGCGCCACCCATTCATGCGCGCTCTGATTAAAACGAAACGCCTTGCTTTGGGGCCGGCTCGCATCCTGCTCATAAAATCTCTTCCAATACGAGGGCCCAAAGAACGCAGCAAAAACATGCTCCCCGCGCGACAACCGAAAGACCCGGGCCATTTGGCGGTCCTCTCGATTCGTCACATAAGCCCGAAGACATCTCAGCTCAGGTCCTGATAGATGCACAAGCCGGGTCTGAGCGGTCCACACCTGCTGATACAGCGGATGGAGCTGACGGTCGGCCTCTGGGACGAACCAGAATCCGTTCCGAATCCGGCTCGCTCGAGAATCTTTGATGACAATCGACTCGGGCCTGCAGACCGCAACCCCGTCAAAAAGAAAGATCGACCGGCTTCCCGGTGAGCAGGTCACGGCCGACTCGAACATCTGGCCCTGTCCCTTCTCCTCAATAGCACGATCCCATGCTTTGATCCCTGACCACAGTTCACGGCCATGCCGAATCATCCCGGTCAATGAGAATCCCTTCGTGCGCTCAAAACTGCGCGTGCAGATCGGCAAGAGGTCTCTGCCAGAAACTCGCGGGTCCCCTGATTCTTCCCGAGTCCGAAGCGGGGCTGCTGTCATTGCCTGATCATGAGCTTCTTCCCTATTCCTCACCGGCAGATCAAAGACCGCCCCAGTAACAGGCAGCCGCGTCATCGCAAAGTTATCCGCCTCATGGACGAGTTCAACCTGTCTCACAGGGAACGTCCCCATTTTGAGATCGCGGTTCTGTTCAACCCAGGCATGAAGCCGCGCCCGGGCGCCTCCATCCAACGCCTGGATCGGCGTCATCAACGTAACCGCCTGTATCCGTGGGGCCCATGCCCAGGACGACAGGGCATGCGCGCGAATCCTGCCGGTATCACCGTCGATCGCGATCCCTTCAATATGAACATCAAAGGCGTGTTTGTCTTTTAAAAATTCCGCAGCCCTCTCTCGTCCCTGAGAGACCTCAACGAGACTAAAAGGGGTCTTCCGTGAATGAGCTGCTGGCCACAACGTGAGGTGCGCTAACGCGGCGGGGGTCTTAAAAAATGTGCCCTCACCGAACGAAAGGACACGATAAAAATCATCCTGAACAGCTGTGACGCGACCGCTGACATCTTCTGAGGATGCCAGAAAGACCACCAATGAAAGACTATAAAAAGGCGCCACAGCGCCGTCCTCATCAAAAAAACGTTCCCGAACGCTGAATCCCCAACTCCCGGGTTTTATGAACGACTCTTCCGTGTACGGAAACTCAAGCCCCTTCCGGAAGGCCAGGCGAACCGCCTCTCGCTGCATCTCAAGATCCGCACCTCTGCCGGCACCCTCGCCGGATTCGCCTGTGATCATAGCGGGATCCGCCCTGCGCGCTCGCGCTTCCTGACGGGCGGGCGCGTCCCAGCGCCGACCATCACTGATCGCCGCGACGATCCTGTCGAGCCGTCGCGCATATGCGTTGTCGATCTCGCGCAGTCTCCCCGTCATTCGGGACCCGGCCGCTTCAAGTAGATCCTCCTCAAGACTGAAATCGCGAATATAACAAACAACCTCGGTTAAAAGATGTTCCGGGAGCCGCGCCTCAATAACGATATCATAATGATCCCCCGGCGCAATCGCCAGAGACTGAAGACAAAAATAACTAAATGGAAAATTCGAGCCTCGCAGAGCACGGGGACGCTCATCATCAAACATGCGAGCATCAACACCATTGCTCACAAGAAGGTCTCGAATCCTCGGCGACAATCGATTAAACTTAACTCCATGCTCATGCGCCCGGCGAATGACCCGCACCTTCTCAACCGCGAAACTCTGGCCCTTCGCTTCGATCACGATCCTCCCACCGGTCGCAATACCGACCTCCACCATTTCATCAAGCAACCGCAGCGACGGCCGAGCGTGAAACCCATAGCCAAGGACGCACTCAACCCCGCGACAGACGGCTCGGCCCGGCTCAACGATCACAGTCCCTTTCGCGCTGGCGATCATCTCGGTTAAGATCCGATGTTTTGAATTCTTCTCCATGCCCCCAAAATGCCCGACGATACCAATCATCCCAAAATCATGGTCACTCCGCCCTCCCGTGATTTCGATAAGGCCTGGGACCTTCGACGGATCAGCCATCACGCGGATGAGATCCTGAACGTAATTAAACCGGAACATGCTCTCGCTGTAATCGCGCGACCACCGTGTCCATGCCTCAAGGTCGCCATATCCATCACGGCTGTCAATAAACCGAGCCCCCATCTTCATCTGGTAGGCGGTTGAGCCGGCAAGACAAGACGCCGCCTTCCAATCCAGATCAGGATAATCAAGCGCCAGTTTCTTAACCCAAGTCGCTATGATCTGCTCCCTTTTCGCGTTCGCGCGTGTATCATAATGATCGTGACGGATGATCGACAGCGACGAGACGGCCTCAAGCCACGAGGCCCCGCCGGTTATGAACGCCGGAAAATCGATCCAAAATGGCTGCCCATCCTTTTCCGCTTTCACAAAGGTGCCCGATAGTTCAGCGGCTAGGGTCTTCACAGCCTCATGATCGATGTCCCAATGCCACACGATCGTAACAGGGCATCGCTCGGCTCGGGGTCTCATAGACTCACAGTGCCGGCCGTTATATAACATGACCGAGAACCCCATCGCCAGAAAATCATCAGTCGTAAAATAACCCTCTTCAGCCTGGGCAAGGTGGATCAGGATCTGCCGCCCCTCCTGAGCGAACGGGAATGATGCCCCATGTTTTAAGGCGTCCCTCAGGAGCTCCATTTCAGCAATAAATTTCTCTTCATCCCGGATATAGGCCCATGTCCAGATCGACCGCTCCATATCCCACGGAATCGGATCGCGTTCCCCTGCCCGCTTCAAGGCCGAGAGGGCCGCAGGCGACAGAATCCCGGAAATCCACTCACCGCGGCGCTTGGCGAGGTCCTCGTGAGACCAGCGGTCCCGCGCAAGTCGTCGCTCGCGCAGCCACGGGTCCAAGATCACTGTCCCATGAGGGCTCGCGAGGTCGTTTGTCAGGATCCCCTGGTTACCATGATCCCCCTCAAAGGCAAAGGCAAACGGAACCGCACTCAGGCAACCACCAAAAAAAACATCACCCCCACCGTGAACCTTAAGACGAAAACTGTCCCGGCGAGCCCTGGCCGATGCCCGATCCTTGGACGGCATGATCGAAGAATGCTTCCAAAGATCAATGTTCTTGATACGGGCAATCTCAACCTTGATCGGCAAGTCTGGTAGATAAAAACGGACCGCTTCAGCGATAAGATCCGCCCGGCCGACCACCCCGTTAATATCTCCGAGGATCTCAATAATAAGCGTGATTGGATTCCTCTTTAATAAAACAACCGCCTCGTGAAATTCACTCTCGCGCTCCTCAACAACTTTACGAACAAGGTGAAGCGACTGCCGCCACCGAACGATCACGTGCTCACGGACCTTCCGGACCTGCTCCACGGCAAGGCCATCCGCTATCGGTGCACGCCGTTCACAATCCCCATTTGTGAGCGCGTGAACACTCTCCTCTAGATGACCAAGCTGAGTGACTTCCCCGCTATAATCACGATATGGATCATCATCAGACAGATGCCGAACCAGATTCTGTTGATGGTCAAATTCATAACGATGACCGGAATAATAAAAAACCGTAACCCCGTCTTGCGTGAACGACAGATCATTCTTCCGGCTCAAAGCGCCCTGGATCCTGCGGTGTGCGGCTGGCGTGAACGGATGCTCGAGCACTGCCTCATCACTCTCGATCCCCAACAGCGCCTTCACCCGCTCGACGGCGAGCATTCCGTTATCATGCGATACGGCCGCCTCCGCCAACGCCCTGAGGTTGCGGCACTCACGAAAACTTTGAAAGCGCCGCTCAATAAGCGACGTCTCCACATCTCCGATCGGCACAAGGAACATCGGTGCTGTTCCCCGCATCTCAGGATCCCTGAACAGATACTCACCGGTATGCGCCAACAGCTGGCGCCGGAGCATGCCCTGTGTTTCACGCTGAAAGGCCGTTAGATGATGATTGAAAAAATCATCCGTCATGAATTGACCGAAGGCGCCCTCCAGGCCCGCCTCCATGAATGCCGCAGAGAGTTCCTTCCCAGAAATAAATTTCAAATAATCCGTAAATAAACTAGACCACCTCCCAAAGGACTCAAGACGCACCAGAGCGTTCGAGAACAATCCAAGCGCACATTCAAAATCGATCCCAAAAATTTGTCCGAACTGTTCGCTGCCTTCTGTTTTGCCCAAAAAGAAATTAGAAACATGAATGTCGCTGTTCCCCAATATGAGCTGAAGGGTCACATGGTGAACGCATTGCAGAAAACAGCACGGTGGAGAAAAGAGCGCAGGATTTTCATACGCGCTCGCGCCTGCGATATTGCGGACGATTTCGTCCCTCACGTTCAGGGAATAATGGGCAACATGCTCGATCCAGGCGTATGCGCCCCACGCGTCCTCATGAACATCGATCATAAAAGTCGGCAGGCCAAGCTCGGCATAGAGATCCATCACCCGGCGCTCCAGGCGGACTGAAGAAAAGGGCTTATAGATCCGGCGGTACGTGGCGCCCGTCCGCTCTCCTCTGAACACAAGACACCGGGTCGCTTCCACGACGGCCTCGCGTCGTCTGAGCCTGCGAACGATAAGCTCACGCGCAATCCTGTTGATCTCGTCATGGTACGCGTCAATACTGTCCCCCTCAAATCCAGGGCGCTCCACCCTTTCGCTGTCGATTTCAACCCTGCCGTTGCGGATGACGAGGGTCTTTAGGGCCATCTCCCGCCGTTCATTGTCAGACTCCGCGTGCCAGGGATAATCAAACAGGATGAGTGGATGGGAGTCCCCCTTGCCGAGCACGTGCATGAGGCGGACCGGCTCCCCAAAGATCATCTCAAAATATCCGTTCATCTCCGCCGACTGCAGCCGCTCCTTAAACAGCAGAGCGCGCGGATCAGCACCAACCAGGGATTGAAACCAGCCGGCATACGCATCATTCCGGACGAACGGATATTTCTCCTCGTAACATAACAAGGCAATGGCGTCTTCGATCGCATGAGGATATGCCTCCCCAAAGGTTTTGCCTTGATAATACTGATGGACCGTGTCGATGCGAGCCAGTTCATCATCGCGGATCCCCTTAAGACGCCGGGAGATCGCCTCATGATAAAGGAGCCCAAAGGTGATGACCTCGGGAAGTGACAGGATCGCGTAGCTCAACACAAGCCGTTCTGGCTCATTGAATGCCAGAGTCTCATGATCGCCAAAGGAGAAATTCAATACATCCGGAAGATCGCCGTCCACGGTCTGAGCCCAACGATTCAGCATCGCCTCAAAAGCCCTCCGGTCTTCCTCAGGAAGCGTATTAGCCCAGACTGATACCGCGACAGATCTCCCGCGGAACACGGCCTGCACATGCGCCTCGGACCGGCCGGAGGGCCACGAGCCCCCCCTCAATGAAAGTCGCAAAAAGGATCCTGACGCCACCATCGCAAAATCACGGGCCTCCGCCGCCACAGGCGCACGTTCCGCGGATCGTTTTCGATAGAACGAGGACATGACATCCGAACTCTGACGCTCAAAGAACCGCTGGATCCTCGGTCGTAATGACACATCGTCAGCCCGCGGATCCGCAATCGAAGCTACTCCCCGGGGAGAAAGAAGGCTCGAAACAAATTGCAGCGCCCGATGCCCCCCATCCTCTGTTCCCCCAGCTGTCTGCTGTACGGAGAGGTGACAGAGAACCCTGTGGAGGGTAATGAGATCAAATGTCCCGATACTACCGGCCAAGATGCCGGCCAAGGCGTAGGCATGATCCCGGACCAGGTCCACTTCGGCATATCGGATCCGCCTGATGAGGTCGCGCGAGGGAGAATATCCCTTATCTCCGACGGCGAAATATCGCTCCCGGTAGGCCGGTTCCACAGTGTTGACCGTGCGCCCGGGATAAACGATCGGATACTCGCCATCTCTCGCGCCAAGAAAACGATCAAAGACCTCATCCCCGCGGCTCATCACAATAATTTCATAATCAAAGCGCGTTCGGTCAATCCTCTCCTCTCGGAAGACCTCCTCAAGGATCATCGCGATCGATAACGCCTCCTGATTGAACCCGGCGCCTATCACGCCGATCCGTATCTTTTGGGCCTGGCCGTCGTTGCGCCACCGATCGATCGCCGCGCGCGCCCACAGGATCAGGTCATGTCTAAATCGGCCCACGGGGCTTTCCCGGAAAAAGTCAGATTGATTGAGAAAGATCAAATCAACAAAGGGATCCAGCTCCTCATAAAAACGTGGCGTCGAGGCGTCTTTCCTAATGAGATTCCACGCGGCGATCAGCGCTGTTTTGGAGAGTGAAAAATCCGAGCCCACGTAATATCCCCGGCGGTCCAGCCAGTCACAACAAAAATTCATCCAATCCGTCTCGCCGCCCGGCCCGTCGTATTTCCTCGAGACATCACCGATCATCGCCGGGTCAACTCTCGTTCTGCGAAAAACACGCCCATGACTGTCGTGCCCATGAGGATCGTCCTTGAGAACATCCTCTCCGCTAGCCTCGCACGTCTTAAGCTCTTGTTCCTCTCTCAGCTGAGTCAATAACGCATGCAAAAGATGTTTTTCAAGATTCGCGATAAATTCAGCACGCGGATCCGGACCGTTTCGTAGCGCCAAATACCGCTGTTTCGCCTTCTGATTCAACTCATCGAGTCGACGAACCGTCACGCGCTCTCTGATCTTTCCGGATTTTGTCACAAATGGAAGAAGGAAATTCCTTTTAAATTCAGGGATATAAATGCCGAAGCTCGAATCATGAACAATATGATCTTCTTCTAATACGGCCGGGTCATATGCCAACAACCGTGCGTGATCACCATCAACAATCGCCATATCCCCTTCGTGTAATATCCGGTCCCTCATCCGAATCCATTGATTCTTACCGAACACATGCCATTCTGCCCCGCCGAGATGAATCAGCGCTGGTATCCCCGAGAGGCGAGTCAAGACCGCCTCGTGCGATGACCCGCTTCCATAGTTCGTGATCACCGCAAGATGGGGATAATCGAAAAGGAATAACTGGACCGCCTCGCGGTTGCCCCGGTGCATCACAACAATGATCGGTTGATCCTGACGCATCAACTCGCGCGCCTTGTGCACATCCCAGACCAGTTGACCCGCAAAGGCCCCTGCGGTCGATGTCTGAGCCCGTCCTAAAATTCTCACCCTGGCCCCGGGCTTAACTTTAAACATCTTCCGGATCCCAACAGCCTCCTGAAGCGCCACAATCCTCGGCAGCGCGCGTGCCTCGCTGATCTTTCCATGAGCCAAGAGCTGCCTTAAATAATCAATCTCCGCCTGCGGCGCAAAATGGATATGACGGGTCTGGAGAAAATAAAGGACGCCGGCACGCACCACAAATTCGATCTCCTGAGGGCCGACCGCCTCCTCTAGACGCGACGCGGCATCGGCCAGCTGACCATAAAGAGCCGGCGCTCGATGAGCGAGTTCCAGAATATCACGCCCGGCCCTCCCCTTCGTCATAAGAGCATCACCTGTCAGATTCTCGAGATACTCGCCCCAAAGCCCCGGCTGATTGTTGTTCGGGTTCCGCGTCGAATACGCGCCTGACAGATTCAATTCATGCCGACGCAGGTTTCCATCAGGGGCTGGCTGAGCTGAAATATAGTGCTGAATGATCAGCGACAATCCCCATTCAACAGGGATCGCATTGCGTTTTCGATACCGCCGCGCGCGGTCTGAATACCACGCCATCGCCGCCTTGCGGATCGTTCTCAGGACCATCCGATCATCCTCAAGGTTCACCCGATAGGTCTCAAGGATCCCGGGCATGGACTTTCTCGGATTGCTTCGAATCGCTACGCTCCCGCTACAGACTCCCACATGAGCCAGTTCACGTTTAATAAAGGGAATATACGCGATCGCCTTTCGCGCCTTTAAATTAAGGATCGTTGTAACAAGAGACTCAGCGAGCACAACCCCGTGAGGGTATGGAAGGCCTAGCCGATCAAAGACCCGGAACCCAGCCTCCTTGTTCCCAGTTAACGACCGTGCGCGCCCTTCCCCCAATCTCCGGATCCCGGCCCTGACCTGGGCCTCGAGCCCATCAGGTCGATGATGCAAAGGAAACAGGATCGCGCGCGTCGCCGCATCTCCGACGTCAAGATAGAAACCGACGAGCTCCGCATATTCCTCCGATACAACAAGCGTGACGCGCCGATAGCCGTCACCGTAATGCTCGATCGCGGTCGGATTGGCGAAGGATTCGGACATCTCGATCTTATAGGCGACCGGAACATGAAAATCCCGACGCAGCGTTCCCAAAAGGTGGTCATCGTCAATGCGCTGCTCACGATTCGGAACACTCAGCGACTCATCATAGGTATCAAACTTAAACCGTTCAAATTCATAGGTCGTGGCTCTCAAGCGCGGATCCGTTGTCCGGCTCCACTCACGCGAAGCGTTGCTGCTGACTTTCCGTTTTAAAAAGCCTCTCATGAGCGCCTGACGATCAAATCCAGGATTGATCAAGCGCATTGCATGATAAATCTGATAAAAATGCATATCCGAACCCAAGAGATCACGGAGTGGCGAGTCCTCCTCTCGTGACCAGACCCCGGTCGCTCCACAACAGATCTCGCGGATCAACGCCGGGGGAACCGATAAATAAAATGTCACAACATCGACAGCATCCTCTGGGACAACAAGATCAATCTGCTCAGAAAGCCAGGCAACAAAATCCGGCATATTCCCCTGATACGGCTCAGCGCTCACAAACACCTGATGCCACAGATAGGCGTTGGGAACTCCCAGGTCCTTTCGTAACATATGAATGAACGAACCGTCCTTCACCGGCCCCGCGTGAACAATCGCCCCCGAACGAACATCAGAGGAAAATCTCCGAAAATACTCCTCCCGCGCCTCCATCGTTATCCCTGAATAATTCCCATACAACTTAAAGGCTCTCGATGATTCAGGCATCTGGTGGGGGGCCGCTTCCTTAACAATCACCCTGACCTCTTCGAAATCCGTGTCCCATTGTGTGATCTGACGATACACCGCCAACAACAAATCCGGCCGCAACAAAGGCGCATGCCGACGAAGGTGATCAAACAGACGCCTAAACCGATCATCATCCTCGATCTGTTTTTGTACCTCGTCTGAGATCGGGACCAACCGCGTCGATCCATCAGCCCGCGAACGCGACACCATCCCAAAATCGCGCGCCGAGCCATCGGTCTGCGCATCGCTCAAAAGCCTGTGATAAATTCGTTGGACCTCATCGATCCGCGGATTCTTTGCCCCGTCCCATTCTGTTGCCCCTCTATTCACAGCCCATACCAGAGACCCCGTAAGTCCTGTATAAGGATAGTCGTGCTCATTAAGATGCTGAACAGGAATGATGATAATGCCTAGATCAGTCGCCCGACTGCGTTCAACGCTCTCGCCATCGATATTCCATCTTTTCTTCCCAATAACAAATTGATCACCCGAGATGTCCCCAACCAAATCAACACCAAACAATCGAAAGATCACAAAATGGTGTTTAAAACACGCATCTTGGGTATCCCAAAACCCCTGAACGATCGGATCAAACGGATAGAGGCTCGTGAGATGATCATAAACGCCGATAAAAACAACCCTCCGATATGCAACCTGCAGCTGATCAAAGTAACCAGCCAGACAGATCGCCGCACCCTGACAGATCGAATGCCCGCCGCTCATCGTGTGGGTCTGCATTAAAACTCTATTCAGGGCATCCACAACGCCTGCTCCCGGACCCTCTCCGGCTCTCAAGGCCTGAACATCATGAACTATTTTTATAACCAACTGCCTCTCATCTATCCGAAGATCGCGAGCAAGCTCGCCCTGCATAAGATCCAAGAGTTTCTTCTCATCCATCCGAGCATAAGCCAACAATCGGGACGGAAGAGATGAAAATTCTTCACCCAGAACCGTAACCTGCGGTGCACCAGCCGGGGTCTTCATAAAGATCGGCCCCGTTGGCGTCCCCATGATCGGATAAGGCGCAATCCGCGGGTTAGCCGTAAAGACATCCTCAACCAGATCGTTGATCTCCTGTTTTTCCCTCGGCATGAGATCGGCAATCATCGCATGGTCCTGAACCCCTTCCGCCACCCGGGGCACCCATATCATGACCCGTGTCCCGCCCCGTTCAGCCGTATCCACACGAAAATCCAAGGTCATCCGCTGAAGCGCGCCGATCCCGGTGCCGCGGGCAACCGCCGGTCCGGTAAGACTGCCTCTCCGGATCTCACCAGTCAACAGATCGCGATCAATCAATCCACGCCCTTTATCAAGAAGGATCACATGGAGCCGGTCCTCACGGATAGCCAACAATGTAACGGCATCTGACCTCGTATCTTCAACAATACTGCCGAATAGTGCGCCAACAACGTTCTTCACATCCGTGGGACGCGCAACACGGGTCTGATCAATATATTCACATATCCCTGCTAAGACCGGCTCAGCACGGGCGCGCCGCTCGCCCTCTTCAGACGGCCGCTCCCACATAAACGATGTATACCCCAATTCGTTCAGCCGCGCCAAAAGATACCTGAACTGATCCGGAGCATCCGCAACCGCTCGAGAGCGGGTCAATGTCATCCACAATCGGTCAACGGCATCCCATTCATCCATCGACATCATGGGGCGAGGCAGCCTCTCGCTACGATGTTCAAAGACCATCTCGATCCCTGAACGGAAGATGGGGAGCGCGAGCATTGCATGATCGTGCGTAATTGCCTCGGCCCGCGGCGCTGACATCATGATCCGAGTCCCTCTGCCGCGCACAACATCCACGCGAAAATCCACCATGTTCCGCTGTATCTTAAGCAATCCTGTGCCATACCCAACGTCTACTCCGGCGAGCATATCACCCAACCTCTCCGCGCGCTCCTCATCGCTGATCTGAAGATCCTCCTCGTTCAGACCGCGGCCCTTATCAATCGCGATCACATCAACACGGTCGTCGCGGACGCGGAGCAGCAGAACCGCATCACGCCCTGTATGCCGAAGGATGTTGCCGAACAATTCATAAACAGCCTCTTTCACCTCTACGGGGTGTTCAACCCGTGCCTGATCGATCGATTCATAAATCCCCTTCAACAAACGAGCCGCCTGATCGTGACGTTCATTTTCACCATAAGGGCGTTCCCAAAGAAAAGCGGCATACCCCAACATCTCTAACTGTTTTACAACATACGCCACCTCACGGCGATTCTCCGCAATGGTCCGCGTGCGGATCAATGCCATCCACAACCGGTCAAGGGCATCCCATTCCTCCATTGATATCATGCGCGTCGGGAGCGTCTTCTTGTGGTGGTCAATAAACATCTCGACCCCAGAGCGGAAGATCGGCAGGGACAGCATCGCAGGATCGCGCTCTACTTGATCACGGCCGACGGTGTCCCTATAAACCGGCATCCAGGACCAGTCGTCCCGGACAAGATACCCTTTGACGGCGCGGCCGTCATGAGACAGCGTTAGCTGGGCCGGAAAGACCTCACCCTCAAGCGAATAACACGCCGCGAGCTTGGCGCGGAGCTCCTCCGGAGCAAGATACTCTGCCTCCCACGGGAGCTGGATCAGAATTTCATCAGTCCCATCAACACCATATCCCGCGGATCCAAGGACCTCTGCCCAATGACGCGTCTGGATCCGGCGCGAGGTATCGGGATTTTCTTCCTTCGATCCCGGAGGATTTTTGATCGGGGCGAATGTTGTCCGCGAAAAGGCGAACGCAATCCCGTCGGAAGGCTTGTCATCACTGTTCCGCTCAAATTTATAAACATCGTGTCGTGTCCCAAACAAGTCTGTCCATGTCTTTTTCGCGAGCGAGAATTCGATCGGGACCGTCCCCGTTAACGGAAGATCGACCAGACGGAACGACGGCATGCCGTGCGTGGTCTCGGCCCTTAATCGCTCAGGGGCCTTCGAATAATGAAGAGGAAAACGAATACGCGTGAACCCAGGGATGTCTGACGGAAGGGTCACCAGTTCTGAAAGGCGGTCATGAAGAGGATCGATCTTCGGGATCATGCCCTCGCTCATCACCGCAAACCCCGGCGGCAGACGGATCTCTCCGCTGTGCACCCGGCGAGCAAAACGCGCATGTTCCCCGATCCAATTCACATCAAAAGGATAAAGCGGATTATCGATATTGGCGTAGAGCATCGTACGCACGCCGAAGCCTTCAAGCCACGCGGCAACATCCTCCCGCTGGAGAACATCATCAAAGGCGTCCCCGTGTCCGCCTCCCTGAAGCGAGATCCGGCCCTTTTGCTGCATAATCACACGGCCGGTCGTCTGATCAAAGACAGGGATCCCGTTCTGCGGCAGGATCGTAATCCTGTCCCTCATCCCGAAATAGTCATTCTTCTCAAAATAGGCGCGGGTCTCCTCATCCGTCAGATCGCTCGTCATGATCACCAGAGGATATATCTTGCCGTGTCCATGACGTCGCGCGAAGGCCTTGGCCTTCTTAACAAAACCTTCAAAGAACGTATCGTCTGTCAGCGGAAATGCTGTCTCACCCGGGCAAAAGAGCTCCCCGGTTTCCGGATGTATCGGGAACGTTCCCTTGATAAACGGCCGCTTATCGCTGTCTCGATGATAAAATGCGCCGAAACTCGATCCGCTTCCGCCCGCCACGAGGATCATCCCTAGCGCCGCCCGACCTTCATCCGCCCCCCAACGCAAGAATACCTCTCCCTCCCGGATCGCCTCAACATCCCCGGGCATCGTTAACTCAACCTTTTGAGCACCCGCGACATCTAAAGCCTTCGCCGTCGGATGATCAACAAGCCTCTCCTTTAGCGCCTGGATTTCCGCCCAATTGACCTTCGAGATCTGGTCTAATAAAAAGGCCCTCTCAGCGCAGCCTAATTCATTCCAAAACTCAAGGACGTGTTCTTGACCATACACCTTCAAGAATTGATAGGCCTCGGCATAACTCGTCACGCGCGACAGCCCTTGGGCCTTCGCCACCATCCCGGCATCAGCAGGTTGAGCGGCATTAACGACGGGCTGATAATTAAAACACCTCCCAATCGCCGTCTGCTCTTCAACGCTCAAGGTAAGAGCCGATGGCCCTGACTGATGAGCAATGAAATGATCCCGGTAAAAATTGAACGCCTCCTCCGCGCGGAAGAAAAGTTCATCATCCTGCGGCTGCCGCTCCTGGGCGATCACCCGGGCCCGGGCCGCGATAAAGATGTGAAGGGCATCATACACAATGACCGGCCGCTCAACCGGAAGCGCCTCGGCAAAATCGATCTCATCAAACACCGGGACCGACAGCGTAGCGCGTCTCTCAACCATAACAAAAATACATCGGGCAATCGCAGTGCGGGCCGATGCCTCAAGTCGAACACCCCGGCGCAGGGGCTGAATATTCTCCAATGAAGAAAGGATGTCCTCTTCCGACCCTCGGGCGGCCCCCTGCCAGAACGTGTCGATCAAGTGTTTGCTAAAATGAACCGCGTCTCGTGTCCACGGCAGATCCTGCCATAATCCCTCAGACTCCTTCACCTCATTTAGAGAGAGCCCTCGCTTAAAGCCAAGGCGTGCGGCCTGAGAGGCCTTATCATTTCCGGTGCGCGTCAATCGTTGTAGGTACTGTTCGCGTCCCTGCGCCGCGGCTTCGCCCTCTCGCTGCTCGGCGATCTTCTGCCGCCAGGCCACGATCTGGCCGCGCCACGCCGTGACCTGTTTCGGCATCTCAGGGAACATCTCCCGAATGACCCCTTCAAACTGAGGATCTTGACAGATGCGTTCCAGGGCTGAGATCGAGGCATCTAAAGTCGCCAGCCATTCATCGACCTTCGCGAGGCTGTCCCATTCCCGGGTTGAGAGCGTGATGACCAGCTCTTCCGCCTTTGACGACAGGTCAAGGATCGGACCGACCACGCTGTCAAGCAATCGCATCTGATCGACACCTTGGTGAGCCTCACGCATCAGATCCTCAATATCTAAATAGGTAAACCTGACATAAACCCACGCCGTCTGAAGATCCCTGTCCTGGCTGGCACGCGCCTGTGTCAATTCTGAAACAGCCTCCTCAACCCGACGAAGATCTTGCGCCGAATGGCGTTCGATCGACTCAAGGGCCTCCTTCAAATAGATTCTCAATCCCGTCAACCGCTCCACGTGCACCGCGACGCGGATCTGCGACTGACGCGTCGCTGAGATCTCAGGGAGCACAGCGACCACAGGCCGCTTGTTCCTGGCCTTTACGGGCTCGCCGTAATGAGCGGTCAACCAGACCCGGATCTCATCAGCGCGACGGCGCTTTTGAACCCGGGCCTCTTCCTGCTCCTGACACCTCTGTTCCTCAGCCCGGCGCCAGGCCTCTCGCTGTTCCCGCTCTCGCTGCAACTCACGTTTTTGTTCAGCTAAATAATCATAATAATATTCCGGCATGGCCTGGATCACCGGCTGCCTCGCGGAGGGATTCCAAACAGCATTCACGGGACCCGCCTCCTGATCCAAAAGACCAACCGATCGTGCACGCATCTGACGTGCCAGAGGCGTGACCTCTCCATAGGAAATCCAACGCCCCTGATCCCCAGCCAAGGCCAGACCCACAACAGCCCGGGCATCCGGCACACTCACCAGTTCCTCATGAGGCTCAACCTCAGCCACAGAATCAAGTAGAACGCCCTCAGCACCCTCGACCGCGGCCTCCTCCGCCTTATTAAGAGAAGACAGCGGCACATCTTCGCGAACAGGTTCGGGCACGCCGGGCGTCTCAACAATTTCAACGAACGCGCTTTCAACTGGCCCGGCCTGTCCTGACAATTCAAGCCCAGCCTCCTTTTTCTCCTCAGCCTGAATCTGATGACCCTCATGACGTAACGTCTCGATAACATCTGCCCAACCCTCGGTTCCCCGCGTCTCAAAACATTGACGCACGACCCGCTGCACCCTCTCAATCCCCACGCGAGCGACCACACGATCGCGATCAACAAGCGCGCGCGCCATCTTGGCTGTGATGTTTCCCAAAACAGCCTCGACATCTTCCGAAGCCAAAGTCTCCGGCTCAACCTGGGCCAATGCCCAGACAGCATCAAGTTTTTCACGGAGCGCCTCTGGAATCCAATTGTTCAAAGTCCGCTGACGCACGCGGAGACTATCAAACCGTTCGCGGCGTAACACGCGTAACGCGCGGGCAGCCTTCTCCTGGATCTCACTTAAAACGGTCGAATCGTCCTTAGCCGGCTGCGTCATCGAATCCAACGTATCCTTTTGCTTCCTCGCCTCAACCTCGGCCTGGCGGGCCTCCTCAGCCTGACGACTCTGCTCAGCGCGCACCCGTTCTTCCTCAGCGATCTGGCTGCGTGCCGCCTGAATAGATCCTTCAAGCGCCCTTAACCACGGCTTATCCTGATGCAGAGCGATCAATCGATCAAGGTCAGATGAGTCCTTTGCATTGAGGATCCGTTCGGAGGCCTTACGTATCGTCTCCCGCTGACGAACCCGCGCGCGCTGAAAAGTTTTCAGACGATCCACTGGCCGAAGCCATTGCCAAACAATCACCCCTGCGATCAGGCCGACCCCGGCTGCCCCGAGCTGCCAGCGATATCTCACATAAAATTTGGCAAAGACAACAATGCTCACGGCAAATGCGCCAGTCAAGCCGAAAAAGATCGAGCCCCTGATCACGATCCCGCGGATCTTCATGACGTGCTCACCCGCGAGTTCCCGCACGAGGTTCTTCAACAATGTAAACGAAACATCTGATTTTGCTCCGTCGGATCCAGACCGTGAGCCGAGCAATAAACCCCGCATGTTCGAAACAACCTTTTCCCTTAAACGATCAACATAAGCGGGACCGAACTGTTCACCAATGAATTGACGGACCCGCGCTTCCCTTAATTGCGCGAGAAGACGCTGATAATCAACAAAACCCGCTGTATTGCTCTCGACAGACCTCAACGTCTGCAGCAATTCTTTTTTCCAGGAGCTTCCGTTCTGTCGCCGAGCGACATGCCGTGAGCTCGCCAACATCGCGCCGTCCTGTGAGCCTCCGCGGCCCGGCGCCCCATCCTGTACCGCCCCGCTAACAGCCCGCGCCCACCGACGATTCAAGGCCTGAAGATACCATGCCTCGTACGCCTCCTCCCAAAGCTCCGCCCTTTCATCCGCCGACATGACGCAGATCGTATCCTCATCAAAAACGCATGCCCCGTCTTGCCATTGATACAGCCGGTTTTCGAGCCTGCCGAGCCGCGAGCTAGGCACAGGGCCGATCCGCCTCTTCACCTCATCGTTCAAATCATAGGCGTCGAGCAGCCGCATCATCTTGTTTCGGCCGCGCTCAAAACTGCGCAGGAGTGATAAGCGCTCAGATTGACGCCAAACAGCACCCAGCATCCGCATGGCGTGGCGCCCCGTTGGGATCTTCGACATTTCTGAAGAATCATGCCAGATCACCGGAACCTCAGAGATCCGATATCCCCGAAGCCGGGCATACGCAAGCCACTCGGTATCAAAGGCCGGTCCATGTTCCTGAGGATCGAGGTCCAAGATCTCGGCGAGCGCGCTCCGTCGAAATAGTTTAAACCCGCGCTGAAGATCGCTAATCCCTCGCAATTCCGGGATCAAGAAACGACAGGCCGCAGCATACATATAACTCGATACCTTTTCGTAAAGACGCATCTCAGCACGTGAGGCCCCTCGTATCCATCGGGAACCGATAGCAACATCCGTATCGCCTTTTTCCAGCCGCGTCAGCAGATCTCCAGCCTGATCTCGGATGGACAGATCCATATCCATATACCCGATATAATCAGCAGTGCTGTGGTCGAGGATATACCGAGCGGCCTTAAGGACCGCGTAACCCTTCACACTTTTTTCCGCTGCCTTTTCTCCTTCGGTGACATGGAGGGTCACGATCTGCTCTGACCTAACGGCCGTCTGTTCCGCCATGATCGCCTCGCGTAACTGATCAACGCTCGCCTCGCTTTTGAGACCTGGCGTTCCGTCATCGATCATGACCAATTGCCAGACGAGCGAGCGGTCCAGTGACGCGCGCAGCGCGCGCAGCCGCTCGAGCTCTGCGACCTTAACACGGAGAGCATCTTCACCATTCGGATTTTCATCTGTCCTCGGCATCATCCGAGCCGTCTCATCATACATAGGAATAATAAATGTCACCCGAAGCGGCGCCTCTTGAAAACCGCAGTCCGACACCATCGCGGTATCATGGCAAGCACTCGCTTGAGGGCCACTCAAGGCCGCGGCCTCAAGCCGTGCGGCCACCCGCGCGTTTGTGACAGCAGTCAGGCTGGACAAGACCTGCCGCTGAAGCTCTGCATCCCGATCGTGAGCCACCACCCAGCGCAGGGTCTCGTGATGACGCAGGCTCTGCCGCAACAATTGCTCAGCCCCGGCAAGATCCTTCACGTCATAAGAATCCTCCGACACAAGAGCCGCGACACGATTAAAAAGCGTTCCCAAAAGATCCCTCATCTGATCGGCATCCTGATGCACGCTTTCAGGAAGGCGGTTATGCGCCGGATGTAAAATATTCCGATACTGCACCTGAAGCTGATGGATCGTCAGAAGGACCAATCCCAGCTCGACCGCGCGAGCACGATCCTCACTCAGCCACGATCGAGTTTCCTCATAGGCCGCAGGATCCATGCGTGCGGTCAAGGCATCGGCGCTCCGGTGGGACAGGCCGCGAACCGTCTCTAACATTTCGTGAATAACGATCACCCGAAGAATCCTGCGCCTCATCTCGGCAGAAGGGATGGTCTCTATGGCGTGACATATCTCATTTGAAAGGACAATATTTAAGGTAGCGCTTTCCTGAAAGGCAAAAATAAATGCGCCCGGAGGAGATAGTCCGGAATCCGGATACGCTAAGACCCGCACGGCGATGTCTCCAGTCTGCGGAAGGGGCCAGCCCAGGCGGCGGACATCGGTCAATGCCCATAGATAGCTGCGGGCAAACGCAACTTGGTGGCGATATTCCTGCGGATTCAGGTTCCCAAAAAATCCACGGAGATCCTCATGTTCAACGTCATCCGTATCTCGATCGGATGGCGTCGAGCGGGCAGGGACAGGGACCCCAATGCGGACATACGTCCCCATCTCATACTGACTATGGAATCGGATCGTTCCTCCCATGGATCCCACAAGAAATTTGATCAGCCGCAATCCATATCCGCGGTTCGGCAGGTGGGTCGTTGTATAGATCGACCCGAAACGTTTTGCGGCCTGAGGATTGCCGATCCCCGTATCAAAATACGCGATTTCGATCCGTGCGTCACCGTGATGCCATTTGATCCCGATACAGGCGAGATCGTCAATGTCAATATGACCTGTGTTCGTCGCAAGCTCTTGAATGATCAGCGTCAGGGCCTTGCCCTGTGAACAGCCGTAGTCCTCATCCACCTCAGCAAAATACCCGGTCGGGATCACCATCTGGACAACATTAAAACCAAGAGCCTGACCAGCCTTATTGATTTCTTGTTGTGCCTTATGATGGCCCAATAACATCCCCGGCATAACAAAAGAAATGTCATAAACATAAAAACCCTGGCCTTGGAATTTTTTCTGCATCCGGCCGAAGACCTTGGCCAAACGGTCGTCGCCGATGTGTTGAGACCGCCAGGACCGATGCATCTCGATAAGAGCACTCAATCCCGCGCGCTGTTCGATCCGAACCTGATCCTCACACCGCCGATGGTCTTTCCCCTCCAGTACCTCGGCGCGCTCATAGGCCGCGACCGCGTCAAGCACCATCTGCCGGTATGCGTGAGACTTCGCCATCAATTCACGCGCCAAAAAGGCTGATAAAATGATCGTAAGCCCTTCACTCCTCGGAACACCCAGGGCATAAATACCAGGCCAGCGCTCACCTATTTCCTCACGCGCGCTCACAAACACGACCTCTCGCCCGGGATGGGCCTCGGCAAACAGGCTCGTCATGTCTGTCTGCGCCGTCACCGCCCCAGATCGATACCACTCATAAAGGATGTCCCGCTGCTCTGTGGAAAGACGCCCCAGGACACCATGCCGGGCGTCGGTCACCATGGCCTGATCCTTCGAGCGCTCCGCGCACTCTGCGCGCGTCTCGGCCTCAAGCCGCGCCGCAAGGATGCGCTGACGGCGAAACGCCATCTCCCCTCGCCACTCTTCGAATCGGCTTACCACCGCATGGGTCAGCGCGGACACAGGCCCATGATGATCCATCGCCGTATAAAACTGAAGATACCGCCCTTCGCCCTCGCGATCGATATTCACCGGGTGTTCATACTCCCCATGAAGGTACAGCTGTTTATGAATACGGTCGTCGATCTGACACCCTGCATGGATGACCGCCATCACCCCGCCAGCTTCTGAAAGCTCCGCTACTTTGGCTTCAAATCGTTCACGGAACAACACGCGTTGAAATCCACACAACGGTTCCGTGTAATAAAATATCGCCGCATCAAATCCGGTCCAGGAAAGGTCAAAGGCATTCTCCGGTCGATCTCTCAACGAAAGAACCGCTGGCGATATCAACCCCTCAATGAGCGCCGCATAGTACGCTCGATAGGCCGCAGAAAAAATCTGGGAATCCATCTCAACAGCGCGGACCCTCATTCCATATACAACTGCCGCCATGAGCCCCACGCGGATGTCCTTGCCACAGCCCATATCAAGCAAGGTCTTGCCGTGAAGAGGACCGATCTTATGTTCCAAGAGCTCAAAGGCCCGTATCATTGCCTCAACCGTAACAGGTAAGTAGATCATCCCGTTCGCCATGTCGACCCGCCCAGCCTCCTGCCTCAACAAGAAATCCTCGACACAGCGAATCCGAGTCAGGTGGAGATGATCGCCCTGACTGCCCGCGGCCTGCTCTAAGGCGAGCATTGCAGAATCATAGCCCCCAAGCTCATCAAGCATGCGCTGGGCCTCATCGGCAACATCATCATTGGAACTAAAACGAGCCAGTTCCACAGCGCCGAGGATCCTGGCCCATGCCGCCCCAGAAGACTGTTCGCGTATCAACGAGTCCATCAATTCTAAGAGCAGCATATGATATCCTGGCTCAGCCAACGGTGAGTGTTTAAAACAATGGCTCAAATGATCTGCGAGCTCATCAATCACAGGACCATCGTCGGAAGCAATGTATCCAGCCTGATCAATCGTCGCAACACGTTCGATCCACGGTCTAAATGATGCCTTCATCGCGTCCCTGAGCCACAGAAGACATAGCCCGCGGGGCTGCTTTGATATCCGCCCCAGTCCTATCTTCACAACACGGGTGACATTCCGTGTCAACCAATCGTACTCCCGCTCCTCGATCTCAATAAGCCCCACGCCATTAAGTGAATCAATAATCCGATCCAAACGCCGGGCGACGGCCCGTGAAAGACACCGCAACGCATGATAGGCCACCGGGGCACTCGACTGCCATGAGGAGGCCCGGCGGGCCCAGCTCGGTTGAGCGGCCCCTGATCCCAAATGAATATATCGTCGTTGGAGCGGAGTTTCCGCGTTGATCAAAAGCCCGATCAGGCAGGCCCCATTCCCATCCCCATCCTCCCTCACAGACACATCAAATGGCGCCTGTCGGGCAATAGCAAAAAATAGCTCCGCGATAAGCTGAACACCAACGGGCTCGATCGATTCGGCCATGACCGTCCCGAGAAGATCGCTGAGACGGATCCTCACCTGATCATCTTCTGCCAAAAAATACACCACGCTTAGTTGAAGAATCTGTGTAACGCTATAGAACCGGATCTGGTCAAAGAGTTCGCCATTCAAAATGTTGATGGCGCGGAGCCTCTGCCTCACCGAAATATTCTTATAGAGAAAATTGATCACCGCCGAGGTGGCCCTTCCGGGATCCGAGACCTTGCGGCTTCTCCACACCGTGGCGAGAACCTCCAGCGCTGTCACGCTCGTCTCGATTGCCGGATCGGCATGAAGGATGGTCACCAAGGCGCCCTCCGTAGTCGCCAATGCCGCTGACCGAGCCTCCCGGTCAAGACCCCTCCAGATCTTCTCCACCCGGCGGAGCCCGGCCGCCTGCTCAACAGAATCGTCCTCAGAGATCACCGCCCCCAGCAGGAACGATAGTCTCGACTCCACGTCATCGCGATTTTCAACAAAATGCGCGTACCAATACCGATCCAGATCCTGCGCGGTAAGACATTTTTGCCACATTGCATATAAAGCTTGAGGATATAAAGGATCCGTTTCCCACCCATTTTGAAGGGCATCAAAAATCAAAAAGGCCCATCCCTCGCCTTCGACTAAAATCATGAGCCGGTCAACATATTCATGGACCGCGTCATCGCGGCCCGGATATCCATAATGAAGCGTCTCCTCGATCAATATATATTTTTTCAACTGGGCATCAATGGGCACCTGGATAAACGCCCATGACAATAAGATCTTCTTCTCCCCGTCGACCTCCGCAACCTCAGCCGCAAGGCGATGCGGGGTCCGCTCCACGACCTCAAAAGGGATCTCCCCAAGACCGCCTGGCAATACGACCATCGGAAAATCCCCTCGCATCGCCTCCCACAAACCATCAAGCCGGTCCAAAGCCTTCTGCCCGTTCTCCGACAGGGTATCCCCTCCTCTATAAACGGCGCCGCTCTCCTGCCCAATATAAAAAGCACCTCGCATGGATTCCGCTATAAAATCCGGCGCGCGTCGTACCGGAACACGAAAACGCGACCCGCTCATCCGCGACGGCATCGGGTCCCTTTCAGGCGAACCGGGCCTGCGGCTCACGGCGAAAGGCCTCAAGTTTCCGCCGGATGAGCATGCCCGTGTTGCGGCTAAGCGGAACCCAGTGACCGGTCGATGTCTGGCCGCAGACCTCCTCATCGCCTTTAATGATAAATGCGTACTCATAACACCATTCCGGGTACCGCGCGCGCAGATACGTGTCCCTCTCCCATTGTTCGACGCGCGTGATTTCAAAGTCCGCGACATTGACCATCGTTTTCCTCCTGTTCTAAGACGGATGTGATACGCCCCGCCCCAGCCATGTGTTCCATCAATAAGATTTAAACGCCCATAACGTTGTCGGGCGGAATAAATACTGACCGCCGCTGCCCCGAGGGTCTCGTTCAGGCTCATCAACCAGCCACGGAGACAACCGAGCCTTCTCCCCCCAAGACCCCCTTGCCCATCACGGGCCTGGGGCAGCGACGGTATTTGTACAAGCTTTCCCTGTCGAATGAAGAACGATCGTGCCGCAAGCATCGCGTGGTCCTGATTGGCCTCATTCGGATGGCGTTTTCGATAAAAGGCCGCCAGATCCCGATCAAGATCCCGCGCTTCTAAAAATAAATCATCATGATTCTCCTTAACAGCTCCCCGCTGCGAATAAAAACTCCGAACACACGCGGATGTGTCAAGGGCGTAGAACTCAATGTGCCTCAGACGGGGATCGTACATCGCGTACCCCGGTGTTCCATCAGCGGCATAAATATAGAACACCCCTTTTGTGAAATCCCGCGCATTAAAAAATGAATTTATCTCGATCAGCCATGGGGTATGGGCAAAAACAGCCAGGGCATCCGATTGGCCCAGGGCACGCCGAAAATGCTCGACCCCGCTCGCCGAATAAAAATACTCATGATTCGGGCACGCGAGGCGTACTGTCTCTGGCCTTCCGGAGAGACCCCGGACGCGCCGCTCATCCTGGGCGCCGAGGCTGTTCATCTCCGAATAGGATGAGATCTCAAACGGACCGGCATGCGCCGCGACCAGCCCGTCGCAGACAAAGGCCAGCGGCAGGGTATCCGTATAGGCATGATACAACTCAAGATATTCTGGACCATACATCTCGCGCAGTCGCTCTTCAAAGACCAGGCCGATATTCACTCGTCGTCCGTTAAACAATCGGAAATGGCACTGGCGCCAATCATCGTGATTGCCCGCCAAATAATAGAACGATTCGGGAAAACGGATCTTCAGGTCCAGCAATTGCTCATGCATAACGATCGATCGGTCAAAGGAAAGATCCTTGCCATTATCTGGATGCAGGGCGTCGCCAAGGATGCAGACAATCACCTCTCCCTGCTCAAGCTGTCGACGGATGTTCTCCATATAGGGCGATGAACTGAGCGCCCTGAAGGGCTGATGCGACAGAACCCCTTCTAAATGATCCACCCGTTCATGGAGATCTCCGATAAGGATGACCCTCTTATCGGCAACGCGCGCGCCACTTAAATCAATGATATTATGCTGTTGTCGATAGAGCGCGGTAGCGCCTATGATGCGCAGCCGATCTGCCTCGCGCTCATCAGGGGTCTTAAGCACATATGAGAACGGAACTCCCTTTCTCTGATACGAGGCGCGCCGCCACATCTTCATGGGCGTCTTGCTGATAAACCGATCCGCCACTGAAGCCACTTCATGACACAACACCTGTCCTACATCGCGGACATCTGCAAATTCTCCCCTCATGGCCTTCCATGCCAAGAAGGAGAGCAGGCCCAAAAGGCCCAGATCCAAAAGAATCCCTACTCGCCAGGCGGCCCACACGACAGCCCGGGCCATAGGAGCCGAATCCGATCCAGCAATACCGGCCTGGCCTCCGAACGCCTCAATATTGACCATACACATCCCGATGAAAATAACAAGCGCGGCCCGCCGCCACCAACCACGAAGCCCGCCGCCGCGTGGCCCGGCAAACGGGAACGCGCGCGTGAGCACCTTAAACAACGGGTACGCCTTCTCGGCCGCACGAAGGGCTGCAGACGGCGCACACCCTCTAACCGCCTCCAAAAAACCGCTGTGCATCAGACCTGCGATGACGCCTCTGCGCTCACCATCATCTAAAGAATTGAGGAACGAATAAACAGAAGGAGATAAGACAATAACAAGCATGTCGTCATAAACGAACGAATCGATATAGTGCCCGGGAGGAGCTTGGGCCGAATTTTGATACACAGAGATCCTCACACTGACCTCATCCCCATCGATAACGATGCGTTGGACATCATTCAACACTCGGAGCTGCCCATGATAATGGGCCTTATGAAGCGCCGCCGAAACCCGCAGGCTCCCGACGGAAAGCATGCCCGGATCCTCGTGTGCCGACCCCTCATCATTCCGAGGACCTTCAGACTCCGGCCTCATCTGCGGGTCGCTCTGCGCGTACCGGTGCGCGGCCCCCTTCCGCCTCGCCGCATGATCAAGCCCGTCCACCATCTCGAGCGCTGTTCCCCTCGACGGAAGACGGGTGATCTCCGGGATGAGTTCCTCGGGCACATGGAGCTTATCAACATCCACGAAAAGCGCGCGCAGGTAGGCCGCATCAAAACCATAATATCTCATCCCCACCACGTGCCGGGCGATCTGCCCGATCGAAAAACCCCTTGTCGGCCGGTCATGATGGCGCGGGCATTTGCGGGGCGGCGTGTTCTCTTCGAGACAAAATTCAATCATATCGGTAAACGCGACTCGATACCGATAGATCCCCAGCGAATAGAGAAAGAACAGCCCGATATAAGGATAGTCATTAACATACTGCGACAGTCCGTGAGGCGGATCGTAAAATTGCTCTAGGAGACGGGCCTCCAGCTCACAGATCAGGCGCCACTGGGCCAAACGCCCCGTGGCCGTAAGGATCTCTTCAAAATACGGACGGCCTTCCGGATTGTCCCCGTGTAGAAAGGCCTCGGCCCTTGTCCAGGCATCGACAAGGTCCGCCGCGATCATCGCCGCATAATTCGGATCCCCGCCGATCCCCGGCAGCGTTCGCAAAAATCCCTCAAAGGCGAGCACCTTATATTGATTCGCATAGAGATCCCGGCGGGCCTCCTCCTCTGTATAGGACCTCCCCTGCCCGCTCATGATAAAAGCAATCCGCTCAGGAAGAATAAGGAACAGATACTGAAAACGCGCATACGACAACAGACCAAATATCTCAAAACATTTCGCAATATGATATTGGATCGGGACCATGAGAAGGCCTCCCTCGCGTTTGGCCTTAATATACAAACGAAAGGCGCGCATATACCACCTATACGCATTTTGAATAGACCCGTCCAGCCAATACAACGCCGCCTTCATCTGACACAAGCTTCCCAGCGTGCTATAAAGATTCTGTGATGTAAACTTCATCTGAAGATACGCGAACGGTGCCCGGGAGGCATACATGCATCGCGCGCGCACAAGCGCCCACCGGGTGGCCCGGATCTCCCTTCGAATGACCTGACGGCGGGCCCGAAGATTCATATTCAGCCGCTGGATAGACCAATAGGCCCAGGACCGGACCCGGTCATCCGGATCGATCAACCGAGCCGAAAGGATCTTCTCAACCAGCGCCGCCAACTCAGGATGCTGGGCCTTAAATCCGGCCGCCCCCTGGTAATCATATTCGAACAATTTGCCAAGAAGACGAATCATATTCGCCAAGACGGGTTTATACCGTTCACTTGGATCCCATTCTGAAGCCTTGCGACTCTTGATCTTTTCCAGGATCTCGGCCTTCTCTGTAAAATCACGCGAGACCGATACGAGTCCGCCACCTAAGATCCAGGCCGAGATCCGACGGATCTGAGGCTCATGCGACGTCAAGCCAAGAACACACGCCTCCCGGCTGATCCGTTCATAAAAACGGGCCGCATATACCTCAGAGATCGATTCGCCGATCGCGGCGACAAGATTGCCACCAGAGGCATGCCGACGTCCGATGTTCTCGGTGAGGTTCTGAACCGATTCATGCACCGTCCGCTCGCCGTTGAAGATGTCCTCAACAAGCTCCCCACGGTCAACATCAATAACGCGATGCCGCCTGAGGTCCGCAACATAGCGTGCACGGTCAGCCGCCATCTCACGGACGACTTGATCGGTGACGCTCCGCGGCGTCTCACGGCAGGTCGGGTCAGAAAAACGCACCCGCTGATTCACAATGAATACGGCGGTCGTAATCTGTTCAATAACCTGCTCAACGATATGACGGTAGAAATACCAGTGGTCCAGGTCCCTCGACGTTGATAGATGCGAAACCTCTTCAACCGCGGCGCGAACCCCGGCCCCCGCGATCAGGGCAGAAGGATAATAGATCACCCGGCGATCAATATCGGCCATATGCTGACGCTCTGTCACCACATCCAGGCCCTCAGCGGTAAAGCTGCCAACCCCCGCATCAAAGATCAGCGAGGCCTCGATCTTGTCCGCATCCGCTGCGTCAAACAGGTGGCGGCCCGACGCGATGATCATAATATCAGCGGGTTTAAATAGCACCTGCCGGGCATTTTCCCCAAAATAAGACTCTCCCTCCGCGGCTGCATATTTCTGAATCACGTTCACTCGTGGGCCGCCAGTTCGGAGATTCATCGGGCCCGTTAAATGCGACAGCTTTTGAATATCCATGCCGTCCAGATCATAGAGCGCAGCATTATCATCATAAACCCCGACGATTTCAAAAGGATAATCAGCGAACTCCGTCCGAAGAAGACGGATGACTGAGAGATTAACGCGCCCAAGGCCGACCAGGATGATCCGCAAGACCGGGACCCAATCTCGACGGCCATTCCGATATTGAGATCGATATATTTTTCCATCGGCGGTGAATAGCCGATTACCATCCTGAGTTTCATCGCCGCCGCCGATCCCCACGACCTGATGCAGACCCAGGTATTCCTGGATCTCCCGATTGCGCAGCACGTTTTTCATGGCACCCAGAACCCCATGAGCCACGAGCATCCAGCGGCCCTGGGGAACACCGAACGACTGCTGATCTCCGGCGCCCACGACGGAAAGCGTCAGCCCGATCTCCTCAACATCGTGCCGAGTGAGCTGCGGCCATTTTTTATTACGCACAATCGCCCGAAGACGCTGCCGATCCCCAGAATTAATCGCGTCGCTCCGGTTAAGATAAAGCTCAAGCGCCATCTCGAGCGCCGCTTCCTCAATAACCTTCAGCTCAACCTCATGCGTCCCCATATCATGACCAGCAACAT
>CAYVEC010000016.1:32586-44999 GCA_964450385.1 uncultured Planctomycetales bacterium | reverse complement strand
ATCATCTCTCGACGGGATCACAGAGGGAATGGGAAATTATCTCCTGTGGGACAGCGGCACGTACGAGATCGAAAAACGCTATCGAAATGACATCGCGGAAGACTTCCGCCTTAAAACCCCGGTCCGAAGCGCTGATGTGGCCGGCCTCTCCGCATCGGATGAGACCGCCGGTCTTCTCACCCGCACCGAGACGGCCTACTCGCCGGCCGCGATCGGCGTGGTCTCAACAGTCCCGGCCATGATCCTCTCAGAAAGGCATTTTGTCCTGTCGCCCAAGATCACAACAACCGAATATACCGACATGGCGCCGATCGCCGTTGCCGGCCGGGTCCCGTGCCGTGTGACAGCAGAGAACGGGGCGATCCGACCCGGGGACCTGCTCGTTGCCTCGTCAACCCCGGGATACGCCATGCGCGCCTCTGATCCTGAACAGGCCTTTAACGCGGTCTTCGCGAAGGCCCTTGAGCCGTTCAACCCGCAACAGTCTGACGCGCAAGAAGGCGTCAT
This sequence comes from uncultured Planctomycetales bacterium, assembly GCA_964450385.1. Taxonomy (GTDB): domain Bacteria; phylum Omnitrophota; class Gorgyraeia; order Zapsychrales; family JANLHA01; genus JAKLFA01. Next base: position 44,492 of record CAYVEC010000016.1, on the reverse strand, counting down.
TCTGGTCCTGGTGATCACGCCATGAACAAACACGCCTACTCATTGCTCATTAGCCTCGTCTTCCTGGCCTCGTCCAGCCAGGCCGACACCCTGCGTCAACCGATTTCCCACCCCTCGCCCACTGGGAGTTACCAGTATTTTCGTCTCGACCCGCGGATGGAGATCGCCCCCCTGGAGAGCCCCTGCGCCGAACTCGGCACGATCTATATGAACACGCTCGCGGGCCCGGTCATCTGCCGGGACACCGATGACACCGCAGGCGAAAATTTACAATGGTCGAGTTTTAGAACCGCGAGCGGCGGGGTCTGGACCCAGGACGGGGCCCTCGTCACACTCACAGACCCTCCGGCGACCAACGGCGCGCTCGATAGTGCGTGGACAATCCCAGCGGACTCCTCCGCGGCTGAACTTTTTAATCTGAGTGGAACGGCCGTCGGAACCGGCATCTGCAAACTCGTACTCGACGGCTCGGGCGGCGGCGATACGAGCATCTTTGCCCGTGGCTCAGTCGCGCCTAGCGACGCCACGCTCAGCCCGCTCGTCCCATCTGAACTTGAAGAATATTACACCAACGTCGCAAAGCGCCTCCCCACCCGCTGGTTCATCTGGTCGCCCAAATACGCCTCCTTGCACGCCTATGCTCGTGGCACTCTTCCAGTTCTCGGCCCCTATTCTTATGTCCTCGGCCTCACCCCAGCCTCAGCCCCAGCAGCCTACGCAACAATTCTTGGCCCTGGAAATCCAAACACGGCCACGGCGAGCGGTCAATACGCCTTTCTTGTCCGGCCGAACACGAGCTCTAACAACACGTTACAAACAAACGGACAATTTTCATTCATCGGGAATGCCGGAAGCATCTGGGGAGCGGCGGCACAAAAAGATTATTGTTCGATCATGATGGGCATGACCAGTGCGTCTTCCATTTCTGCCGCCAAGAACGCGCCCATGCTCACGATCGGCGCCGGAAATAACAATCAAATCACGATTAACGCGACCTCAAGCTTCGTGACTCACGCAACGATCCTCGGCGGAAACAACAATTACCTGAGCTACAAGATCTTCTACGTGCCCATGTCATTTACCCTGCTCGGCGGAGGCCTTAACAACCATCTGACCGACTCTCCTGAAAGCGCTCTCATCGGAGGAGAACAAAATTATATTGAGGCCTCCCTCCTGTCTCTCATCGGAGGCGGATGGGTCAACCATATCACCCTTTCGCGAAACAGCGTGATCCTCGGCGGCAGCGGCAGCGATATAACCAGCAGCGTTTGCTCAGCGGCCTTCGGAGGCTCCAATGACATCACCGATTCAACCGGATCGGTCGTCGCGGGGGGCATCGGTAATATCATCACCGGAAGCAATTTCTCGGGTATCGTCGGGGGGCAGAACAACCAGATCTCCGCCCCCTATTCCTTCATCGGCGCGGGGAGCAATAACAGCATTGCCGGGCCGTACGGCGTGATCGGCGGAGGGTCCAACAACCAGATCCTGGGCGGATCGTACGCCTTTATCCCCGGCGGACAGAATAACCAGGTCAACGGCTCCTATTCAACCGCAATCGGGTCCAACATCCTGATCGAGAACGGGTCCGAATACAATCTTTTTATGGGCCGCAACATCCGTAACACGGCCGGGGCGCGCCGCGATATGATCTTCGCCTGGGGTTACGATGTCGCCGCGGACCTCCCTGAATATTCCTTCTTAATTCTTGGACAACAGGCCATCGTAAACTCTGCAACAGTCTATTACGGAAAACTCAACATATGTGCAAACAACATTCTAGCGGGAGTGTGGAGAGCCAACCCCGTCTCCACTCTCACAATAGAAGGCTCATTTCAAATTGACAACGGCGCCCTCTATTTAACCGGCCTAACGACTGTAGATACCGAAGAGGCGGATGATAAAAAGCTCAAAAGAAAAATTGCGAGCGAGAATCTGCCCTTGAAACCTCTTTGGAGCCTGGGCTATGACGTGGCCGAGACCTTCACCGCGGACGAGCCGCTCGAACCCGGCGACACCGTGATCCTGTCACCCTCGAACGCCGGCCATGTGATGAAGACATCCGTCGCCCATGACCCGCGCGCGATCGGCGTGGTGTCCCTGGCCCCGGCCATGACCCTCGAGGGGGATCAAACGATCCTGACCCCGGAGCCTATTGACGGCCCGATCGATGCCGGCGGCCGGGCCCCGATCGCGCTTGCCGGTCAGGTTATGATCAAGATCTGCGGCGAAAATGGCGCGGTCCAGCCTGGGGACGCCCTGGTCTCGGCATCACGGCCGGGATACGCGATGCGGGCAGGCACGGCCCGCGCGGCCTTCGGAAGCGTTATCGGAAAGGCCATGGAACCGTTCAAACCCGAAACGATCGAATCAACCGGATGGATCAGGGCCTACGTGAACCGACGATGAAAACATACTCATTATCCATATTTTTCACCCTCGCCCTGATCATGGGCCTGACCGATCTGCCCCCTGCCGCGGCCCAGACCGGGTCGCCGTTGATCATTCGTTCCTATCTGCCGCCGCCACGAGCGGATTTTGACCGGATCCGCCTCATCAACGTCACGGACTCGACCGCAACCGGCTGTGCCCCAGGCGCCCTCGGGATGAAAACAGACGGGACCACCGTCCTCATCTGTAATAACTCCGGCCTATGGCAGCCGCCGGATGCCGCTGCGTCAGGCGGCGAGGCCTGGAAAAAGACCGATGACTTTATTGAATTGAACCCTGAGGCTCTGCCGGCCTCAAAGCTGATCGGGATCGGCACGGATGACCCGCGTTTTAAACTCTCGCTTGACAATGACGGAGGGATCCTTGCCGCGGGTCAGGCGCATACAAACCTGCCGCAGGATCTGGCGCCGGCAGCCGCCCAAGGAGCCGGCACAAAATTCATGTGGCACAGCAAGAACGCCGGGCTCCACGTCGGCTATTTTGACACAACACCTCTCTACTCACTGGGCGGCGACCGTTCGAACTGGACAGCGGCAAACAGTGCGGGATTCTCCTCCGGGGCCAACCAAGCCGGGAGCCTAACTTTTTCGGGCTTCGGTAACTCCGGGTATGCCTTAAGCGGCCGCGAGAACGCCACAGCCGTAAAAGATAACCAGTTGATCGGCGGCGGCCTCTTTAATAAAATGAAGGACGCAGCCGGGGCCGAAGGGATCATCCTGGGCGGCAGCCATAATTCCTTTGACGCCACATTGACAGGCACCCTTACCCATTTTATCGGCGGCGGCGCGATCGATACCTGGAACGGGACCAACCCATGGACCGACGCGACATTAGAAACCGACCTCGTGAGCGCCGCGTCTTTTGCCCAGATCAACAACGTTATCGCCGGGTCAGCCACCGATGGCGGAGTGATCGGAGGAGGAACGCGAAATTACTTATCAAGCACCACATCAATTATCGTCGGAGGAAAACAAAATCGAATAGATTGGGAAGGACAATCTCCGACATCAACCATTATCGGCGGCTATAACAATATCATCCGGTCAAATTTCGGGTTTATCGGCGGGGGCGGCGGCAATTTCGCAGACGACAACCCGATCGCGACCTGGGCCTCGATCGGCGGCGGCAGCGGGAACAGCATCTCGCGGACCCTCGGCACGATCATCGGCGGCCAGAACAATCAGGCGAACGGCACCGGTGCCGTCGTCGCCGGCGGCGAGGGGAACATCTGCGGCTCCGATACGACCTCAACCAATGACTACTGCGCGATCTCCGGAGGGCAGAATAATACGATCGGACATTCCAGTTATATCGGCGGCGGGATCAGCAATACGATCAATAGGACAAACACATACGACCTCGGGATCAATAATGTGGTCTTCGAAGGACAAAATAACCAAATCTTCGGCGCATACAACATCATCCTCGGAGGATCATCTAATAAAATCGGAACTACCGTGTATGATATTGGGCTTACGCCCAATTCCGGCATCCTGGGCGGATCAGCCGTTGATATACAAAACGCTTACGGAAACTCGTTCGCCATGGGATCCAACCTTTCTGTTCAAGCCTCAAAGGTGTTTGCATGGGCGGAAGGAGCGGCTTCAAATGACCCAATTGTCGTGGACCAAAACAACTCCTTCTCTCTATTCAAATCTTACAGCACCTCGAGCAACCAATGGAAATCTAGCTATCCCCGGGTCGGCATCGGTGTCGTAAATCCGAGAAGCCGCCTCCATGTTAACGGGAATGTCCGCCTCGGAGGAGCCGTCCGCATTGCTGCCCAGGACATGGGAAGCGTGAAACATCTCCGTCTGGATCCGAGCACAGAAGAAGTCAAAGAATGCACGAACTGCGATTTTGCCGAGATCTTTGACACCTCAGAACCCGTCACCCCAGGTGACGTGATTATTATCGATACCAGCGCACCCAATAAGTTTAAACGTTCCGTCTCTCCCTATGACCGCCGGGTGGTCGGCATCGTCTCGACCGCGCCCGCGCTCGTGCTCAAGGGGACCGAGACGATTATTTCCCCCAATCCCAACAGCTTTACCGACCCGCTCGCGCCTCCGGTGGCGCTCACCGGCCAGGTGCCGTGCAAGGTCACGCTCGAGAACGGGCCGATCGCGGCCGGTGACCTGCTCACAACCTCATCCGTTCCGGGTCATGCGATGCGCGCGGAACGGGACCTCGACACCTCCTTCGGCCGCGTGATCGGGAAGGCCCTCGAAGGCTTCGCCGGCGGGCCGAACGGCGAAACAGAGGGAAAGATCCAGGTTTTTGTCACACATTTATAAACGGTGCCTGTCACTCTTATTGTTAACTTCGCGAAGGATCCTATGCTCTACATCGTCTCAACACCCATCGGCAATCTCGGCGACATCACGGTCCGCGGGCTCGAGGTCTTAAAAAGCGTTGACCTCATCGCCTCCGAGGACACCCGCCACACCGGCACCCTGCTGCGGCATTTCGGGATCACGACCCCCCAAACGAGTTATTTTGAACACAATCAGCGCCAAAAAACCTCATCCCTGATCGAAACGCTCAAAAGCGGCAAATCCGTGGCCCTGGTCTCGGACGCCGGCACCCCCGGGATCAGCGATCCGGGGTTCCTCCTCGTACGCGAGGCCCGGGCCGCGGGGATCCCGGTCACGGTCGTGCCTGGCGCCTGCGCCGCGATCGCGGCCCTCTCGCTCTCGGGTCTGCCCACCGACCGGTTCATCTTTGAAGGCTTTCTGCCGCCGAAGTCCGCGGCCCGCCGGCGGCGGCTTGAGGCCTTCCGCGACGAAACCCGCACTGTGATCTTCTATGAATCCCCCTACCGCCTGGCCAAGACCCTGGCCGACATCGCCGCGGCCCTCGACAACCCCGAGGTCACGGTCACCCGCGAGATCACCAAAAAATTCGAAGAGACCCGCTCAGGCCGCGCTGCTGACCTCGCGGCATACTACACCGAGCACACCCCGCGAGGAGAGTTTGTGATATTAAAATAGCTGGTGACAGGCACCTGCAGGTGCCTGTCACCGTTTATTCCTTATTCCACCGTAACGGATTTGGCAAGATTACGCGGCTGGTCCACGTCACACCCGAGCTGGACCGCCACATGGTAGGCAAAGAGTTGAAACGGCAGGGCCACGACGAGCGGGGTGAGCAGCCGATGGACCCGGGGCACATAGATGACATGATGCGCCTGCGCCCGGATCGTCTCGTCCCCCTGGGTCGCGATCACGATGATCTTGCCCCGCCGGGCACGGATCTCCTGCATATTGGAGATCATCTTATCATAAACGTCAGACTCCGGCGCGATACAGACCACCGCGCGGTACTCGTCAATGAGCGCGATCGGCCCGTGCTTCATCTCGCCGGCCGCGTACCCCTCGGCCGGGATATACGAGATCTCCTTCAGCTTTAACGCCCCCTCCAGCGCCGAGGGAAAATTGATGTTCCGTCCCAAAAAGAGAAAACACCCGAAATGAGAATTCTTTTTAGCGATCCGCGCGATCTCCTTCGCGGTCCCGAGGATCGCGTCATACGCCCGGGGAATCTCACGCAACGAGGCGAGCACCGCCTGGCGGACACGGTCCATACCCCGGCCGCGCGCGTCGGCCAATTTCAGCGCGACCAAATAGAGCATCATGAGCTGCGCCACATAGGCCTTGGTCGAGGCGACCCCGATCTCCGGCCCCGCGTGGGTATAGAGCACCCCGTCGGATTCCCGCGCGAGCGACGACCCCACGACATTACAGATCGAGACGATCCGCGCGCCCTTGCGCCGGGCCTCACGCACCGCCGCCAAGGTGTCCGCGGTCTCGCCGGACTGGCTGATCGCAAGAACCAGGGTCCGTTCGTCAACGAGCGGATCGCGGTAGCGAAATTCACTCGCCGCGTCCACCGCCACCCGGACCCCGGCAAGACGCTCGATCGCGTATTTACCCACGAGCCCGGCATGGAACGCCGTCCCGCAGGCCACGACCGCGACCTGATCGATCGCCTGGAGTTCCGCGTCCGTCAGATGAAGCCCCTCGAGCGAGACCTCGTCCCCTTTCAGGCAGGCCCGGATCATCCGTTCCGCCACCCGCGGCTGCTCATGGATCTCTTTTAACATGAAATGCGCGAACCCCTGCTTCTGCGCCGCCTCAACATCAACATCCACGGTCTGGACGTGCGCCTTGACCGGATCCCCGGCAAAGGTCATCACCTCCACGCCCTCAGGCGTCATCACCGCAAGCTCGCGGTCCTTGAGATAAATGATCCGCCGGGTCTCATCCGCGATCGCCGGGACATCCGACGCGACAAAGTATTCTCCCTCACCGACCCCGATGATGAGCGGCGACCCGACCCGGACCGCGATCAGGGTGTCCGGCGCGTCAGCAGCAACAACGGCCAGGGCAAAGGCGCCCTCGAGTTTGGCGACCGCCGCCTGGACCGCGGCGAGAAGGTCGCCCTGATAGAAATGGCCGACCAGCTGGGCCGCGACCTCGGTGTCCGTCTCCGAGGCAAAGACCACCCCGTCGTCCTCTAAAATCTTTTTAAGGGTCTGATAGTTTTCGATGATCCCGTTATGAACAAGGAGAATCTTCTTGAATTGGTCCTGATGAGGATGGGCATTCGTGCGGTTCGGCGCCCCATGGGTGGCCCACCGAGTATGGGAAATGCCGGTCGTTCCCGACGGCAGCGGCCGGCGCGCAAGGGCCTGCTCGAGCCGGGCGATCTTGCCCGGGGCCTTGCACAAGGCCAGCCTTCGGCGGGCCGCGTCCACAACCCCGACGCCGCTCGAGTCATAGCCTCGGTACTCGAGCTTCTTGAGGCCCTTTAAAAGAATCGGTAGGGCCTGCCGCCGGCCCACATAGCCAATAATGCCGCACATAGGATTTTGCCCACCGGGATACGGCCGGAACAGACACCGCCTCCGGCCCTCGCGATCATGTCACACAACACTATTAGGCCTGAGCCCGCACATTAATATACGTGACAACTTTGTTATACGTATTCTTCTTCCGGGTAAAATACACCTCACCGTCGCATGCCGCGGTCAGATGCATCTGCCCTGTGACATTGATCCCCGGCTTCCAGCGATCGCCCTGGCGCGTGAGCATCGCGCCCGCTGCCACGGTCTGACCGCCCGAGACCTTCACCCCACGGGTCTCGCGGTAAAATTTTGTTGTCGTCCCGCCTTTTTTTGCCATCACTGCCTCCTTCAAAAACACTGTCGTGCTGCTTTTTTCCGTTATGAATGAGGAGACATCATAACAAAAAAGCCTGTTTTTGTAAATATTTTTTCCAGAGCCGCCGCCGGACCCGGCACGAGGCTATTCCGCCTCGCCCGCCAGGATCGGATCGATCTCCGCCTTAAAGGCCTCGAGGGTCCGCGCCCGCGTCAGCCGCCCGTTCAAAAAGAAGGTCGGCGTGCCCCGCACCCCGGCCGAGGCCCCATCCTTGATATCCCCCTCGATCAGCCCGGTCCACGCCGCATCGTTCTTTTCCATATCCCCACTAAATTCAGCGAGTTTCAGCCCAAGGTCCTTGGCCAGGCCCTCATAGATCTCTGGGGTGAGGCTACTCACATTTTTGAGGATCGCATCAACCATTTCATAATATTTCCCCTGCCGGCCGGCCGCGAGGACCGCCTTGGCCGCGGGCCGCGCCTGCGGGTGAAAGGACAGCGGGAAATGCTTCACCGCATAACGGACCTTACCGGGATAGGCGGCGAGGACCTCATCAATGACCGGCTGAAACCGCGCGCTATAGGGACACTGCAGATCCAGGAATCCCACGATCGTGACCGGGGCCGCCGCGTCACCCTTGAACGCCGCCTGATCAAGCGGGATCGTGTGGACCTTAGAAAAATCTTCTTGCGGCATCGGCGCAGGGGCAGGCGGGGTCGCGCGCCCGATCCTCTTCTCAATCACATCAAGCCGGTCCGCCACGGTCTTCACCATCTCGATCGAGGCCTTCTGATATTCAAGCATATTGACGATCTCGGCCTGGCGCCGGATCATCTCGGCCATACCCGCGTCATGCGAGCGCTGCATCATCACGATCAGCGCGAACCAGATCGTACAGATGAGCACAAAGGCGATCGTAAAAAATCTGTTATTCATGGTCTTTCCTTTCTGTTGCCACGATCCGAGAGGGATCAAAGCCGGATCCCGCCATAGTGCGACACAATATGTTTGATGTCGTCCCAACGGGTCGTGCTCCCAAAAACAGCGATGATGCAGATGTCATCGCCTTTGGGCACATACCCGACAAAACACGCCTGGGCCGACCGGGTCCATCCGGTCTTGCCGTAGATCTTCTGCCGCCAATCGAAAAAGAGCATCTTATTATGACTCTTTAGTTTGATCACCCGGCCGCCGAGCGAGGTGATCGTCTTATATTTCCGCCGGATCACGGTTCTAAAAAAAGGATGCTTGAGCGCCGCACGGAAGATCAGATACATGTCATAGGCCGTTGTGTATTGAGAGGCCTTGGTCGGCAGACCGTGCGCGTTCTGAAAACGCGTGTTCTTGGCCCCGAGCTGGCGCGCGCGCCGGTTCATCATCTCGACAAAAGCCGCCTCTGACCCGGCGACCGCCTCGGCCAGCACAACCGCCGCGTCATTCGCAGACTTAAGGATCACGGCATACAAAAGGTCGCTCACCCGGTATTTCTCGCCGGGGCGGACATCAATCTTTGTGGGCTGCGGGTATGTCGCGCTCGCTTGAACTGTGACGACCTTATCAAGCGGAAGCTTTTCGAGGACCAGGAGCGCTGTCATGACCTTGACCGTGCTCGCCGGTACAACGCGCGTGTCAACGTTCTTGCCGTAATACCGCTTCCCCTTCGTACTGTTCGAAAAGATCGCGGACCGCGCCGAGACCCGATGACCGCCGGCTGCCTCGACCGGAGAAACGATCTCGAGCGGCAGCACGATCAGGGCCACGACCAATCCAAGACTAAAAATCCTTTTAAGCGTGAACACCGTTCCCCTCGGTTTGCTTCGTGGCCGCGCTGCGCGCGACGCCTTCAGATACAAGCTCAATGGCCCGGGCCACCCCGTCGCTCGGGACAATCTGCTGGCCCTTGGCCTTGAGCACACACCACCCCTTTTCCGTGCGGATGATCGTGACCCAGACCGGCTGGGTGAGATGCGGCTCCGCAACCATCAGGCGGACCATCGCGTGATTCCTCGCCGAATCATAAAGAAAATCCTTCATGATGACCGCGAGGTCTCCGCGCGTCTCCTCGACCGTAAAACGCTCCGGGCAAAAATCATCATGATAAAACGCCTTCACCCCTGCATCCTCCTTAAGCGGCACAGACAGATGCCGTTCCTTGGTCAGGACAAGCTGAAAAAACGCATCCTGTCCGGCCGCCCGCCATTTCGCCTCAAATTTCGTTGCGAACCTCGGCGGGGTCATGCCCCGCACGAGACGCAGGCCTGTTTCGGCCTGATCGTACTCCTCAGCGATCCAATCCGCGTACGGGCCATAGTCCGTGACGATCACGAGCTCCCCGCCGTCCTGAAGCCGGGCATTCACAAGACGGAGGAACTCCCCGGAAAAAAGACGGTGATGGATGTGGCGGTCCTTGGGCCACGGACACGGGAACAGACAGATCATCCGGGCCACGCTCCGGTCGCGGAACATCCGTTCAAAGGCGGTCCAGACATCGACGGGCAGGACCCTCACCGACCGGACCACGCGTTCCTGCGCCTCAGGGCTCAACCGCGCGGCGCGCCCGCAGGTCCGCCGGACCCGTTCCCAATCACATTCGACCCCCACGCGATTCACCCGCGGAAGGGTTCCGGCCGCATCGAGCAGATACTCGCCCTGCCCGGAACCGATCTCAACCTCCAGGGGCGCCTCGTCGGGAAAGACCGATGCCCAATCACACGGCCGCTTCTGCCGGGCAAAAGGGATCACAATACGGGCCATCATATCGTTAGATAACGGCACAGGCAATCTATTTCTTCCGTGATTTAATTTTTAATGATCGAGCGAAGATGGTCCCAACCGATCCCCGTCAGTCTGTCCTGAAAAAACACGAGCGGCTCGAGCTCGTCATCGGAAATGACGCCGTCATCGGCCCTCACCCCGACGACATAATAATCGACCGTATACGTCTTTCGGCCCGAGACCGCCTCTTCGACGCGATACGGATTGGTCACCGTGATCGGCCGGTACTGCCCGGTCACAACATTCTCGAGTTCATATCCCACGATCACCTGATCCGACAGGAGACTCCGCACCTCGGAGCGGCTCAGGCCCGGACGGATGTCCGAGAGACTCACAAACCGACGAAGCATCGGCCGGGGCTGAACCACGGTCTTCTCCTCATACGCGACCGCGCACCCGCACAACACGACCAACATGACACACCATGCCCAACGCATCCTGTCCCTCCTTTAATACGAACGGCGCCCGGTCCGGGCCCCCCATTCGCGAAAGAGCGCCACGCACTCCTCGCGCATGAACCCTCCCATGATCTCCACCCCGAGCCGGCCCTCCCGTTTTAATGTCTCATTCGATACCGTCAATTCATTGAACCCGGCGCGCGCCGCGTCCTCGATCGCGGCCCCGTAAACAATCCGGCCGATCCGCGCCCAATGGATCGCGCTAAAACACATCGGGCACGGCTCGGTCGTTGAAAAGATCTCACAACCTGAGAGATCGATTACGCCGAGTGAGGCGCAGGCCAGGCGGATCGCCTGGATCTCGGCGTGCGCGGTAATGTCCGTCGTCTGAAAGACCCCGTTATGCGCCACGCTGATGACCTCATCGCCGCGGACAATGCACGCGCCAAACGGCGTCTGGCCCGCGGCGATGCCCGCGCGCGCGTGATCAATCGCCATCTGCATAAAGCGAGCGGAGCGAGCAAGGCTCGCGTCACCGCTCATGGCTGCGCCTTCTTTTGATCAATATAATCCTCAAGTTCTTTAACACGATCTCGAAGTTCAACATTCTTGTCCACGATCTCAAAATAATCGCGCGCGAGCTCATCGCTCTCCCGCGTCATTGACTCAATACGCGCCTTGGCCTCAGCAAGCTCGCCCTGTATCTGACGAAGGTCGCGCTCCTTCTGATCAAGCTGATCATAAACCGCTCGCAGTTTTTCATCCGCCTCTTTTTTATAGGCCTCGAGCTGGTCAAGCACCGGGGCTGCCGCGGCCTGGGCCTCAGCCTTCAGCCGCTCGGTTTCCTGATGAAGGAACAGATTTTCTTTTTCCCAGGCAGCGGCGGTGCGTGTCAGGGTATCAACCTCTTTCTCAAAGGCCGCGATCTTTTCGGCCCTCGCGGCGAGCTCAGCCTCACGCGGCGTGACCTCGCGCTCGATCCGTTCAGGCAACGCTGCCGCAAACGCGTCTTTCTCCGCCGAGAGCGCCGTGATCTTTGCCTGATACTCCGCCTCGCGTTTCGCGAACGCGTCTTCTAATGTCTTCCGCTCCGCCGCAATCTTCCCAGGCAACGCTG
>CAYVEC010000016.1:0-32486 GCA_964450385.1 uncultured Planctomycetales bacterium | reverse complement strand
ACGCGTCTTTCTCCGCCGAGAGCGCCGTGATCTTTGCCTGATACTCCGCCTCGCGCTTCGCGAACACGTCTTCCATGGCCTTCATCTTTTGGGCGGCCTGCTTTTCAAGATCACCCACACGGGCGGCCGCGCCCTCTTTCTCAGCCGCGACAACATCAAAGGCCCGCGCCCGTTCACGTTCAGCGGCTTTGTCATACTCGGCCTTGACCGCATTAAGCTGCGCGGCGTGCATTTCGGTAAGCCGCTTCTGTTCCGCCGTCAAACGATTGATCTCCGCCTCACGGGCCTGGATCTCCTGCGCAGCCTGAGCCCTCACCGCTGCAACGGCCGTCTCGCGTTCGTCGCTGATCTGTTTTAATCGAGTCTCGAGTTCCGCGCGGACTTTGGCAAAACCTTCCTCAAGGGTCTTACGCTCCCGCGCCTTCTCATCAGAGGCCACCACGCCCAATGCCGCCATATCTTCATCCTTCTTCTTCAGGGCTGCCTCATACGACCCCCGCTCACGCGTCCATTCCTCTGCCTGGCGGGCGAGCGACCCGGCATGTTCCGCTTCAAGAGCCCTCAATCGGGCCGAATGCTGGTCGCTCATCGTCTTTTGGGCCGCCTGCAGCCGGGCGATCTCCGCGTCCCGCTGGCGGATCTCATCGTCATACCGAGCCGCAACGTCTCGGGCCGACGCCTCTTTTTCGCTGATCAAGGTCGTGATCCGAGTCTCATATTCCGCCGACCTTTTCGCGAATCCATCCTCGAGCGCCTTACGCTCACCCGCGATCTTCTCAGCAACGGCCGCGGCCAAGGCCTGTTTTTCATCATTCAGCTTCTTGATATCCGCCTGATACTGCTGTTCCTTTTTGGCGAACGACGACTCTACGGCCTTACGCGTGTCGACAAGTTTTTGTTCAGACGCCGCGGCCAAGGCCTCTTTCTCCGCCGAAAGGGCCGCGATCTTCGTCTGAAACTCCGCCTCTTTTTTATCAAAGGCGTCATCGCGGGCCTTCACTTCACGCGCGATCTGTTCCGGCACGCTCTCCGAAAGCGCGGTCTTCTCATCCGTCAACGCCTTGATCCGGGCCTCAAACTCCGCGCGCTGGACACCAAGCTGGCGGTCGATCTCAACGCCCCGGGCATCCAGCCGAGCCTTCTCGGCCGCCAAGACCTCAAGGGCCGCGGTCTTTTCACCGGCCAATGCCTTACCGTGCTGGGCCTCAAGCGCGCTCATGCGTGCCGCGTGCTCATCAGCCAACCGCTTCTGATCATTGTTCAGCCGCAGAATCTCTTCCTCCCTCACACGAAGGTCCTCCGCGGTCTTCACCGAGGCTGCGGCAAGGGCATCCTCTTTTTCCTTCGCGAGCGCAGCAATCCGCGTCTCATAATCCCGCTGCATCACTCCATAGCGTTCTTCGAACAGCTTGCGCTCCTGAGCCACCTGCTCGGGCAGGCTCCCCATGAGCGCCTCCTTCTCCTGAGCAAATTTCTGAAGCGCAGCCTGATGCTGCGCCCGCTCAGCGGCCAATATCGTTTCGACCTCCGCGACCCGCGCCTGACCACGCGCCTTCTCGACGCTCACAGCCTCGGCCGCCGCAGTCTGGTCACGGATCACCGCCTTCTGATGCTCGGCCTCAAGGGCCTTTAACCGGGCCGCCTGATCACTGAGCAGCCGTTCTCGCTCAGCCATTAACCGAGCGACCTCTTTTGAGGCAGTCTGCGCTTGCGTTGTGAGCCGCGCGATCTCGGCAGATTTCTGGGCCGACTCCTCGCGAAGGGCCTGTGCCTCGGCGGTCAACCCCTCAAAAGAACGTTTTTCCGCGGCCGCATCGGCTAGGGCCGCCGCCTTCTCTCCCTCGAGTTTTTTGATCTGCTCGGTCCATTCAGCCTTCTGCCCCTCCCAGCCCTTCAGAGACGTCGACGCCTCCTTACTCTGAAAAGAGAGCTTCTCCTCCGCCTGGGCTAAACGCGTTTCAAGATCCTGCTGAACCGTCTGAAGCTGCGCGATGGTTTGGTCCCGCGCCGCCACTTCTCGTTTCAAGGCCTCGGCCTGCGCCGCTGTCGTCTTAGCCGCGGCCGCACGCTCGGCGGCCAAAAGGGTCTCCAGATCAGCGATCTTTTCCTGAAGAGGCGCCACCTGCTCGGCGGCCTTTTCCGACGATGACGCCGCCTCCTTTTCCCTGAGCGACCGCTCCGCCGCGAGATCAGCGCCAAGCGTCTGTTCGGTCTTTTGAAGCCGGCTGATATCAGCCCGCGCCGCCGTTAAATCCTTCTCGAGCCCCTGAATCCTCGTCTCGCGCTCGGCCAAAGCCTGCTGGGTCTGGACAAGTTGAGCGGCGAGCTCATCGGTCTTCTGCTGCCACCGGAGATTGGCCTTATCGAGTGTCTCCGGGATCGACCCCTGGACCGCCTCGAGTTGTTTTTGCAAACGGTCGACATCTTTCAGAAGTGCCGCGCGCGCCTCCTCAACCTTGGCCGCTGACTCGCGATCCTTGGCCTCAAGGGATTTCTTCAAATCCATGATCGTGGTCTCAAGTGCGGCGCGTGCCGCAGCCCCGCGGTCCGCCTCGGCCTTGACCTCATCATCTTTTTTCTTGATCCATCCCGCGCGTTCCTTCTCAAAGGCATTCTTTAACGCGTCCTCACCCGATCGAGACTCCTGGTCCTGCCGAAGGATCTCTTTGTTCAAACGCTCGATCTCGGCCTCGAGCGGCTGACGCACCTTGACCAAGCGGTCCGCCTCCTCTTTCGCCAACCGTGCCGCCTGTTTGTCCGCCTCCTGGATCCGCTGATCCCGTTCTTTTAACGCCGCCTCGGCCGCGTTGATTTCCTTTTTTAATGCCGCCACCTGTTCAAGGGCCTTCGCGCGGTCAGCCTCGCTCTCTCCCTCCCGGCGCTCAAGCTGAGTGAGCTGACGCGTAAGGGCCTCGATCTTGTCCAGAAGCGGCCGCTGGGCCTCTGTCACCTGACGGGACGAAGCTGTTTTAGCCTGTTCGAGTTCCTTCTGAAGGGCCTGATGTTCGGCGCGAAGAGACTGCTCACGGGCAGCCGCCTCAGCCGCACGCCCCTCAGCCGCAGCTATTTCCGCGCCCTTCTGATCAATGACCGCTTTTTGCGCCTCAAAACGACTCGTCATGTCGGTCAGCGCGCGGGCGATCTCCTCACGCTCAAGGGTCCGGACCGACTCCTGATCCGCCAGACCCTGCCGCAATGACGCAAGCTCCGCCGCATGACCTGCCTCAAGGTCCCGGATCTGGGCAAGAAGCGGCTGACGGGCCGCTTCGGCCTGATCAAATCCCGAGGCCTTCGCCTGTTGAAGCTCGTTCAAAATCCCTTGGCGTTCCTGAACAAACGCGTCCTGCATGCGGGCGACCTGTTCAGCGTGCACCTGTTGACTGCGGTCCAACTCAAAAGAAAACTGAAGCGTCCGATCTTTGAGAATCTGCCGCACCTCGGCCACCTGCCGGTCACTCTCCTGCTGTTTGAGGGTCAGGGCCTGGACCGTGGCCTCAAGCTGGACCCGCTGACTCTCAAGTTCGCGGGAAAGTTCGGCTAGCTGGGTCTTCAGGGCCTGGTTCTCCTGCCGAATAAGCTCTGCCTGACCTGCGGCGCCCTGGGCCTGCTCCAAACGAGTCCGCGCCGCCTCTTCGACCTCGACGAGACGTTCACGGGCCGCATCCTCTTCCTTCTTTAAAGCCCTCTCAAGAGCATCGATCTGATCAACAAGCGGCTGACGCGCCGCGGTCATCTCACGGTCCACGTCCTGCCTGACCCGCGCGAGGTCTGCCTCGAGCCCGGCGGTCTTTTCCTGAAGAACCTTGATCTCTCCGGCGAGATTCGCCTTCTCAAAAGCCAGAGCCCGCTTCTCATCCTCGAGCAAGGCGATCTGGATCCGCTGTTGGTCCAAAAGCACAGCGATCGCCTGGGCATCGCCGTCGCGCGCCTCGATGCGTTGGGACACCATCTCGGCCTCACGGCTCAACGCCGTCAGACGACGCTCGTATTCACGTGACTGGTTCTGCGCCTTGAGCAGTTCCACCTCAAGGGCCTTTTTTTCCTGCTCTAATTTCTCATATTTCGCAAGAAGGGTGTCGATCTTCGCGGCGAGCTCTTGATTCTGAACAACCGCATCTTGGGTCTGAGCCGCAGCAGGGGCCACGACGATCACTCCCATCATCAACAGCGTCATGAGGCAAACAGCTGGACGCATAGAGAACCTTTCAGAAAATTTCAAAGGAAAGTTTTTTGTCCTGTGATATTATAATATGGATTTATAGAAGAAAAAATAAAAACCCTTTTTTATTGTCACCATCTCCGTAGGCTGTGCCGCCATGAAAAACATCCTCCCTGATTGGCTCTGCCCGTCGCGCCTCACCTGCCACCTGTCATCCTCAGCAGAGATCGGATTTTCAAAACACGGGGTCTCCGTCACCCTGAGCGGATTATTAAACGCCCGGCGGGCGACCCACTTCATCCACAAGATCCACATCAGCCTCGAAGGAATGGAGGACCGCCAGATCCACACCCTCGACTGGTTCGCGCACGACAAGCCGGATCTCGTGACCTCGGCGGACAAGTCGCCGGCCAAATTCATCCTCTACGCGCGCACCGCCTATCCCTTCCATATCGTTTTCGTCGACAATTTCTGTTTCGCTCAGATGAAGCCCTTCATCAAGGACCTGACCCTCTCCTGGCAGACGAGCCCGTGCTACCGCCGGGACACAGCCCAGCTGCCGCAGGAATTCATCTCATCGGCCGCCGCGATGGTGGCCATCAGCGGGATCCAGCGGATGTGTTATTGGCGGCCGCAGGTCTACCGGCTGGTCTGCGTCATCACCTCTGGAGAAAAGAACACGACGCGCGAGATCTGCCGAAGTTTTCGCCTGACCGCAGACGACGTCAAAAAATTGACGGGCAACACCACGCGGATCATCAACGACGTCTGCTGCAACCAGTCCGGCGCCTACGCCGCAATCTCTGTTGAATTGAAATAAATCGATCGGAAAGAAAGCAGGTCCAATAAACGTCCTACTCCAGCCACATGGACCCACAGGACGGGCAGCGGATCTCTCCAGGCTGGACGTCTTCCCCGCAGCGGATACACCGTTTCGCCGCCGGCGCCGACGGATCCGACGCGGGAGCCACAACGGCTGAAGCTCGGCCGGACGCGGCAGACCTCGATGACGGCATCTTGTCAAACACGGCCCTCACCCGGTCGCGCAGTTCTTGGCCGCTCACCGGTTTCGCAATAAAGTCATCGATCTCCATCGCCTCAAAATACTCGCGCATGAGCTTCCGGGCCGTGAGCACGATGAACCGCACCGGACCGAGGGACAGGTCGGTCTTGACCTGCTGAACAAGCTCATCCCCGCGAAGCTTCGGCATCAGAACGTCCGTAATGATCAGGTCCGGGCGGACCTCGCGGGCCTTGTCCAGGGCCTCAGCCCCGTCGCCCGCCTGATAAATCTCATAATCCCCGTCGAAGAGGGCCTCGACCAAAAGACTCCTGAGATCCGCCTCATCTTCAACGATCAAAATTTTTCGCTTCGACATTGACGCTTCCTTTGTGATGACATGGAGGCGGCCGACCGCACGGACGCACCTTAGATGTATTATAAAAACAAATCAGGCCGGGGCAAGGTGAAAATCAAGGAATCCGATTCCCAGGCAAAAGGTGCCCCCCGACCGCACCGGGCGTATGGCCGTTATTCATACCGCAGGGCCTCGACAGGCTTGAGTTCTGCGGCCTTATACGCGGGCCAGAGGCCGAATCCGACACCGATCGCAACGGAAAAGACCGTCGCGAGCGACACCGAAAAGAAGGACACATGCGTCGCCCACCCGGCAAGGCCCGCAAGGAGCGCGGCAGCCGCGCTGCCGATGATGATCCCCAAGAGCCCGCCGCTCACGGACATCACGACCGATTCGATCAAGAACTGGGCCAGGATATCTTTTTTTCGGGCGCCGACCGCCTTACGCAGCCCGATCTCGCGGGTCCGCTCGGTGACAGAGACGAGCATGATATTCATGATCCCGATCCCTCCGACGATCAACGAGATCGCGGCAATACAGCCGAGGAGCATCCCCATGGTCCGGGTCATACTGCTCAGCATATTCTGGATCTCGCTCATGTCCCAGATATTAAATGAATCCTCATCGTTTTGATAGATCCGATGCCGGCGGCGGATCAGGTCTTGAATATCCTTTTTTGCCTCCTCAATGAACCCCGCCTCACCGACCTCGACGTAGATCCCGTCAAGATAGGTCTTTCCAAGAACCCGGTACATCGCGGTCGTCACCGGCACCAAGACCGCGTCATCCTGATCCCGCGGGCCGGCTGATCCCTTCGGAGGAAAGACGCCGATGACGCGAAAGTTGATGCGATTGAGTTTGATCGTCTTTCCGACCGGATTCTCATCCTTTCCAAAAAGTTTCTCCACAACCGTCATGCCGATGATCGCGACCTTGGCGCGGCGGCGGATCTCCTCACGGGTGAACCAGCGGCCAAAGGTCGGCAGATACGCGCGCATCCCCCCATAATCATAGCCGACGCCGTCGAGATTCGTATTAATATTCTCACTGCCGTAAACCGCCCTCACCGAGCCTGAGACGAAGCCCGAGGCCTTATTGATATACGGCGCGAGCTCGCGGATCTTTTTCTCGTCCTCAAACGAGAACCGTGCCACACTCCCTGATGAGCTTGTGACCCCCCTGTGATGACGCCCGCCGGCGCGGACCGAAAGGAGATTCGACCCCATGGATTTTAACTGCGTCTCCATGGAACGCCGGGCCCCCTCCCCAAGGGCCAGCATCGCAATGACCGCCGCGACGCCGACCAGGATCCCAAGGATCGACAGGAGAGACCGGACCTTATTCGACCAGATCGTCCCAACGGCCTGACGGACGTGCCCGAGAACCTCGTCCTTCTTCCAGAGCGACCGGCGGCCCACGACCCCCGGCCGCGTCACGGCATCCGGCCGCCCCGAGCGGATCATGCGCAAGCGCTCATCCGACGTGATCTTACCGTCCCGCATCGTAATGATCCGGCTCGCATATTCGCCCACCTCGCGCTCATGGGTCACCATGATCACAGTCTTGCCCTGCTCGTTCAAGAAGCGGAGGAGCTCCATGATATCGCGTTCGCTCGCGGTATCGAGATTCCCCGTCGGCTCATCGGCAAAAATGATCATCGGGTCCCGAACCAGGGCGCGGGCGATGGCGACCCGCTGCTGCTGTCCCCCGGAAAGTTCGCTCGACCAATGCCCTGCCCGATCCTTGAGCCCGACGGACTCGAGCCGGACCAGGGCCTTCTCAAGGGCGCCGCCGTTCTCTGAGGCGCTGTACATACAGGGAAGGGCGACATTCTCCCGGGCGCTCATCCTTCTTAGGAGATGAAACTGCTGAAAGATAAAACCCGCGGTCTGATTGCGTAAGGTCGCGAGGGCATCGTCATCAAGATCTGAGACGCGCTGCCCGGCAAAAATATATTCCCCCTGATCCGGAGTATCGAGAAACCCCAAGATATGAAGAAGCGTCGATTTCCCGGAGCCCGACGGCCCCATGATCGCCACAAAATCACCCGGCTCGATCGAGACCGATAGATCATCGAGCGCGTGGACCGCGTTCTCACCCATGAGATATGTCTTCGATACATGACGGAGTTCGATCACCGTGACATCCCTCGAGTCCTCGATGGCATAAAGGGATTCTTCCCCGTCCCCGCCGCCTTAAATAAAGAACGCTGATTCTGGCGCACGACCACGACCTGATCCCCGCTCTCGACACCGGAAAGGATTTCAACGTGTTCACTGTCTCGGATGCCTGTCAGGACCGCGACCCGCTCAGGGTCCTTACGGCCCGGCGTCTTAAGCAGCACCGTCTCACGGCCGTTGTCAGAACTGACCGCGTCAAGGGGAAGAAGGACCGCCCCCTGTTTTTCGCTCACGACAATATCAACATTCGCGCTCATCCCGGAACGAAAGACCTCCGGCAGGCTCTCCGGCAAGATGTCGACCTTGTAAATCGTCACATTGTTGACCAATTCGGATTCGTAAGAAATGTGGTCCACCACTGCCGGTACCGAGATCTGAGGATACGCGTCAAGCGTTACCTCGGCCCGCTGGCCGACGGCGACGGCGCCGATGTCTGTCTCATCGACATCTGCCTCCACAATAAGACGATCCGACAGCACGACCACGGTATCGCTCGCCGTTACGGTCTGACCCGGCTCGACCGAGCGCACAATCACGGTTCCGTCAATCGGTGCAAGAAGCGGCGTCGCCTTATACACCGATTGCCAATAGTCGAGCTCCGTCTCTCCCCGGAGCCGCGCCGCGTCAAGCAGCGTCGCACGTTCCGTTGAACTCATCAGGGCCAAGACCTGTCCTTCGGCAACCCGCTGTCCCTCGGTCACGAGCATCTGATCAATCCGGCCTCCGATCGGCGGTCGGATCTGCAAACGATTCTGGGGATTAACCGTTCCGGTCGTCGAGACCGTCTCACGGATATCTCCGGTCTGAACCTCAACGGTCTCCTTGACGATCCGGGCAGAGGCCTTTCCCGAGCGGGACACGAACACAACCACCGCCGCAGCCGCCACGGCACAAACGACCACAATCTTCATTACATGTTTATGCATCATTCAAGACCCCTCCCTTAGCCTGAACCCACACGGCCTCAGCCGTCAATGCCTCTCCCTGGGCCCGCAGATACGCCTTGCGGGCGCTGACAAGATTGTCCTCGATGATCACCCAATCATCAAACGAGATCAGGCCCGTCGAATACTGGGCATCCGCGATCGTCGCCCGCTCCTCAGCGGCCTCCAAAAATTTTTTCCTCACCGCGACCGTCTCAACCGCGTCCTTCAATCCAGACCAGGTTTCATGAAGCGTGACAAGAATCGTGTCCCGGCCGCTGCGTTGATCAGCCTCGGCCTGCCGCAGCTTGGCCCGCGCCTTCGACACCGCGCTCACCCGAGCCCCGCCCTCAAAGATCGGGATCGAGACCGTGAGCCCCGCGGACCACTGCTCGCGTTCCAGGGGCCACGAAGTATCGCTCCGGCCAGCTGATGAACTCGCATAGATCTCAGGAAAAAAATCCGCTTTGGCCGCGCCGACATGATATCGGGCCGCATCTTTTCGCGCCGCAAGGGCAAGAAGCAGCGGCGTCTGGTCTGCGATAAGTTCCATATCCAGAGATGTGCCCTGATCCGCGACTGAAAAATCACCGATGACGGCGAGCGGTTCCACCCGATCCCATCCGACGGCCTTGGCTAACCGCGTCTGCGATAAAGCAAGATTCCGCCGGGCCTGATCCACTTCAAAGACCGCGTTGGCCAGATTCGCCTCGGCGGTGAGCACCGACCCGCGATGTTCGCGGCCGGCCTCATACCTCAACTGCACAAGCCGGAGGTTCTCCTCCCGCCGGGCCCGGATCTGCTCGGTCAAGGCCACCATGTCTTGAGCCGTCAAGAGCTCGGCAAAGGCCGCGCGCAGACTCAAGCGCACATTCGATGAGACAACAAAAAGATCATACTCCGCGGCCTTCACCGCCTCCGCGGCCTCGCGTATGGCCTGAGACGTTTTTGTCCCGTCAAAAAGAAGCTGTTTCCCAGTCACGCTATAACTGTAGGTATCCGTCGGACCCGCGGTCAGGGTCCTCGCCCGTTTGGCGGAGAGTTCCGAACTGATCTGAGGAAGCCCGTCGCTGCGCGAGGTTCCCTGATCCGCCTCAGCCTGACGCACCGCCTCTTGGGCCGAGACAAGGTCCGGATGATTCCGAAGGGCCTCCTGAACGCACTCGGACCAGGACAGCGTCCTCACGGCGGGCACGTCCTCGCCAAGGCTGGGCCCGGCAGCCAAAAAGAAACAACACGCTGCCGCTGCCACGGCCGCCGCGTACCGTATATCATGATGATCCTTCATCCTCGTTCCCCCGCTTCCCATAACCCCCTTACCCTCTCATCGATTAGACAAGAAATCAATAAAAAAGTTCCGCGCGACAGACAGTGCCCAACGCTGCTTAACGAACAAATCGCTTTTTGCGTGAAAACCGCACTTGAGCGCCTGAAAATCAAAAAGGCCGCCTTCCCCGATATAACATTCTCTACTGCCGGGTCGTGAACATTTATAAAGCATCCCGCCCCACGACTTGCTGAACCGCCCGGAGGCGTTCAAGGAGCGATCCTTTTTTCGACCCCTCACCGAGCGACAGGTCGCTCACGACCACGCGGTTCAGCACCCGGACGACCTCCCGGCACTCTTCACCACCCGACGGATCAGGACACGGATCCCGATACCCCCACGTGGCATGGATCGCATACGGCCGGCCGGCCGATGCTCCGACATACACCATGATATGGCCCTTCATATAGAGAATAGTTGCTCCCGGGAGGCCGTGATCGGTGAGCGCCCGGGCCTTGTCCTCGGGTGATTCATCGCCAGAAAAAGACACGACCCGGCGGCCCACACGGGCCTGATCCCCTGAATTCCTCGGCATCATGACCCCCACAACGGCAAAAATCTCCTGAATGAACCGCGAACAGTCGTGGTCACCGCGCATGTCGCCCCACCCATAAGGGGTGTTCAACATTTTGAAAGCCTGATCCATGATAACGCGCGGGGTATACGGCAAAAAACCAGCCGCGGCGCTCTCCCTCCGAAGATATCCCCGCGACTCCGCGAGTCTGCCGTCAGGACCCCGCCGGGGGAGACGCACCTCGACATAGCCGTCGGTCGCGCGCGCCAGGGGCAGGCGCGTGCCCATGCGCGCCTCATCATAACGATCACGAAAGTCCGGGTCCTCAAAGATCCCGGCCTTGGCCGCGGTCACGACCACAAACGGCTCGGCCTCGACATAACGCGCCACATCCGCGCGATCAGCGAGCGCGACATCCGCGGCCCGGACCCAACCCTCGCTGAGAGGCGTCCGGCCGTAAAGCCACGCACCATCACGACTCCGGTGATAGACCTCGACCGGGGTCCCGATATCGAGTCCGCTGTTCTGGAGCTCATCAAAATCCAGATCGCCCTTCTCACGATACAGTCCTTCTTCGGTCGGCAGGATACGCTGGTCCGTCGCACGGGCGACCAGGCCGTATTGAACGCCCATCCTTAAAGACAGGGCCGCGAGGTCCATCACATCGCGCATCCGCTCAAAGAACACTGCCCCGGCCCGCGCACCCGACGCGCGGAACAGGACCTGCCCCCGAAGCGAATCCACCGCCCGGTTCAACCGGTCCGCAACCTCCTGACCGTCGGGAGATCCTCCTCCGGACCGGGTCACATCCAGGACCAATCCCCGCTCATCCCGCGTCTCGGCGTTCAAGGCCGCGATCTGCCGGGCGTCTAAGATCGTTCGGTCCGGATCCATGACCCGCGCGAGCCAAAACTCCGACGAGCCCATCGCGGCCGTTGTATTCGGTAGCACGGCCGGCGCCTCGATGAGGACCCGCCCAGGGACATGGGCACAGCCCGCCGCGGTCCCCACGAGCACAACAGCAACAGCGATCCGTAGATATTTCATTGTTCTCATCCTGCGATCCCGTGACACAGTTGACCCGTAATGATCCCGGCGTATGTCCCGATCATATTCCCTAAGACCGCAAGCAACAGCCCCACCGGGGCAAGACCGGGCTGATAACACGCCGCGACGATCGGGGCCGAGGCGATCCCCCCGATATTGGCCTGACTCGCGGTCACCGCAAGGAACAGCGGGGCCCTAAGAACCCGCGCCCCGACGAGAATAAAGATCCCATGAACAGCGACGATCCCGAATCCCGCGGCGATGAGCACGAGCGAACTCTCAAGCCCCGCGAGCCGGGCCTTGGCGCCGATCGATGTGAGCACAAAATAGAGCAGCCACATCCCGATCCGGTCAGCCCCGTATCCCTCAAGCCGACGGCACGGCGTCAACGACAAGACGATCCCCAACGACGAGACAACGATGATGCTCCAGCCCGCGGCCGAGATCACGCCCGGGATCTCCGGAAGGATGCCCGCGGCCCGCCGGGCGATCAGGCTTCCCAGAACGGCAATCACCGCCATGAACACGAGCGGCCGCGCCCTCCATCGAGTTTCCGAGACGACATCCGAGCAAGCGCCCCGCGGCCCATTCCCACCGAATCCCTGGACGAGGTCCGTGCGGGCGCGGTTCCACCGGTCAAAGGCGACCTGCCATCCGACCATCGCCACAAGCCCGCCCATCCAGACATAGGGCACCACGGTATCAACGACAACCATGGGCATAAACACATCCTCCGGCGCTGACAGCGCCTCTTTCACTGCGATCATGTTGGCACTCCCTCCGGTCCATGAGCCCGAGAGCGCGCCAAACCCGGACCAGAACTGGGGGCCGACCGCGCCCTTCACCAGGGCGAAGACCGCAACGGTCCCGGTCATGATCCCGAGGCTGCCAATGAGGAACATCCCCAAGGCCGCGGGACCGAGCCCGATGACCGCCGGGACGTCAACGCACATCAAGAGGAGGATCAGGCTCGCCGGAAGGACCATACTCGTGATCCTCGCGTACACCGGGCTGTCCGCGTGAATGAGCCCCAGCGACACGGCGCACATCGGCAAAAAATAGATCCAAAAAACAGCCGGAAAAAAAGAAAAATATTTTTTATAAAGAACAGTGCCCGACGCCCACAGAACAGCCGCCTCAATCACGATCAGGGTCAGGATAATGAGCGCCGGGTGCTCAAGCATGGGCAGGCTCCATCCTTTTTTTTCCGCCAAGGATCCGCGCGATCAGCATGCTCACGACATTATCACCCGTGGCATTGACCATCGTTGCCGGCGGGTCCACGAGGGTGCCAAGCATCGTGATCATCGGAAGGGCCTCGATGGGGAACCCATAGACCGTGATGATGAGGAGCTCACCGAGCATGCCTCCGCTCGGGACCCCGCTGATAACGACCCCGCAAATGATCGCGACACCGATCGCGGAGAGAACCGTCTCGATCCCGGAAAATTCGACGCCAAAGATCGAGAAGAGAAGAACGATCTTGAGGATCGCGGCCATACACGAGCCGTCCATGTGGATCGTGGCCCCGATCGGGATCGTGACCTCACAGATATCCCGCGGCGTCCCGATGCGTTCCGCCGCCCTCAGGTTCACGGGGATCGTCGCGATACTGCTCCCGGTCCCCCACGCCGTGGCCGCGACCGGCACAATATGACGCCAAAACCGCTGCACCCCAAGCTGCCCCCCCGCGAGATAGGCGTAAAACGAGAGCCCGACGATAAAGTACCCAATCGCAACCGGATAATATACCGCGAGGGCCCGGCCATATGACCCGAAGATCTGCGGACCGAACGCGCCCGCGAGATACGCGAAATAGGCGCCGAGACCGACCGGGGCATAGAGCATGATGAACGACATCGCCTTTTCCATCACCGCGCGGCCTGACTGAAGCCACGCGATAAACCCGCGGCCCGGGTCCCCCGAGAGCGAGGCGGCGAGACCCACGAGCATCGAAAAGAGGATAAGGGCCAGCATGTTTTTTCGGTCGAGGAGCCCGCTGAAATCCCGAACCGTGAGCGCCGTCACGATCTGCTGAGAGACATCCACCTGACCCGGCACGTAACCCGCCGATTCCGTGAACTCGATCGTGCCCCGGATCGGGAACAGCGTCACGGCCGTGACCATGAGCACCGCAGCGATAAGCCCCGTCACCACAAAGATCCCGAGCATCCACCCCATGATCCGGCCGAGCCGCCGGACGTCCGGCATGCCCGCCACCGCGGACGCGAGCGAAAAGAACACCATCGGGACCACGATCGTAAAAAGGAGGTTTAAAAAAATATCCCCGAACGGTTTGAAGACCGCGGCCTTCTCGCCGAGGGCCAGGCCAAGGGCTGAACCGGCCACGATCGATCCGATCAGAATCAACGAAAACCCGTAATGCTGTACCATCTCCGTCGCTCGTGTCTTCATCGCGATCCTCCTCCCAAGCGATCCATTATTCGCAGGCATCGCACCGCCAATGCCACGGTTCAAACGTGATCCCGGTCCCCTCGACCCGCGGATACGAGAGGACAAAGCCAAACGCCGCGGCATGATCGAGGAGCCAGCGGTACTCGGGCAGGGCCTCAAAGTCCGCCGGATCATCCTCGCCGTTGATCCCAAGACGATTCATAAAATCCACAGCCTGATACCGCGGTGCCCCATGTTCGCTATATCCCGGCAAGGCCACAAAGCCCACGGTCTCGCGGATCGAATACGCGTGGTTCTGAAGATAGTACACAAAAAGATACAGCTGATACGCGCTCGAGCGGTAACCGGATTCAATCAGAAGCCGCGTCCCAAGGTCCGCCTCCATGGCCGCCATCATGGCCTCACAGCGGCGATACACCCCCTCGGGCAGATACTGGATCCCGATCTCGCGCGACGGGGCACCCGCAAAATTCCCGGAAAAGACGCGCTGGCCCGAGATCCTCACGAGCGCTTCCGCGCCGGTCGCCACCCCCCGGAACGGGATCCGCACGTTCAGGGCCGCAGGATCCAGGGTCTCAAAAGCCTTTAGAAACTCTCGCTCCTCCTCACCAAGCGGCGTGTAGAGTTCTTCAAAGGTAAGGGTCGCAAGGGTCCCCTCGGCCTCACGCCCTCGGATGAGCGGCTCAAGCCGCTCGACGACCTGCCGAACCATCGCGATATCATGAGCCGAGAGCACATCAAGGTTGAGGGCCGCCGAGGCCGGCGCCGCCGGCGCCGCCGAAGCCATGACCGCGGCCGCAGCCACAATCATCCTGATCGTTTTATTCATCGCTTGTTTTCCCTTTCACGTAAGGCGTCACCCCGATCCCGTCTGTGACCTCGCGCAAATCGTACTCCCCATTCGGAGAAAGATGCGCACCGGTGAGCGCGTCACCTTTAATAAAAAACGGGGTATCCAGATCAACATAGGTGAACACCCCGGTCCCGCCGGCAAAATGCGCTGCCGCGCACGCCGATAGAGGGCTTTCCATCATGGACCCGATCATAAGCCCAGCCCCATGCCTCACCGCGAGCCGGGTGATCTCCCGCGCCTCAAGGATCCCGGTCTTCATCAATTTAATATTAATGACGTCCGCCGCCCTGGTACGGATAATACGCCGCACATCCCGGAGGCTCGACGCGCTCTCGTCCGCACACACCCTGACACGCGAAGCGCGCGCCTCGCGCGCGACTTTCTCGAGCCCCTCCCAATCATCGCGCGCCACCGGCTGTTCAATGAGGCCCGGACGGATTCCAGCCGACCGGAGTTCCGCCAAAAACGCAAGGGCCTGGTCCGCGGTAAAGGCCTGATTGGCATCGAGAATGATCTTCGCCCGCGGCGCGATCTTGGCCACCGCACGGACGCGCCGGATATCGGCATCGATATCACGGCCGACCTTGATCTTAAACGTCCGAAACCCCTGACGGCAAAAGACGCGCGCCGCCTCTCGGGTCTCCGGGAGCTCGGAGATCACGATCGTAATATCCGTCACGACCCGGTGCCATGTTGTTCCAAAAAGCCTCCAGAGCGGAAGCCCGCGACGCCGCGCTAGGGCATCCATCAGGGCCATCTCGACCGCCGCGAGCGCCGATCGGTTCCGCGCGAGCTCAGGCCCGAGGTCCCCTGATATCGACCGATAGTCAAAAACATTCTTCCCGACCAGCCAGCGGGCCGCCCGCTCAAGATTCGCCCGCGTTGCTTCCACGATCTCGCCGGTAATGTGCGTCGCGACCGCGGCCTCACCGAACCCCGCGATCCCGCCCTCACACTCCAGGCGGAGCAGGACATTATGAAGCCGGTCGTGCCGGCCCGATGAGATCCGGAACGGATAGATCAGGGGCGCGGTCAATTCCTCGACCGCGGCCCGTCGGATGAGAAGGATTTTCGATGACATTGTTTTCCTAAATCGCTCGTCGCAACGCGAACGGTTGTATTATAGCGTTTGGCCGGTCGATTACCCAGAAAATTAAGAAGAATCCTTTCTCTCTGTGCCCCGCGGCCCGCGCCGCAATAAAAAAGCCGTTGTGATCGTGAGATCACAACGGCTTCCTATCCCAAACTCAAGCTCGAACGTTATTTCTGACGCCTGCGATATCCAAAGAGTCCGAACAGCGCGCCTCCAACAAGCGCCACGGTCATCGGCTCAGGGACTGTGGTATTTCCCGGCGCAACCGCCCCTGTCATGAACAACTCCTCAAAACCATTCGTGGCGCCGATCAATCTAAAATCCGCGAGCAACTGATACCCCTTGCCCTGATATTGGCTGAGATCCATGCTCGGGGCAAAGGCGATAAAATCCAACTGGCCGCTTCCCTTATTATTGTCGAGCTCGTAGCAGGCCACGGGATCCCCTTTTTTATTGAAGCACAACCCCACATCCATCTTGCCGAACGCGGTCACAAACGAGTCGGGGTCATAGACACCATTATCAATATCATCAAACGCCCACGAGTCAACGACCGTGCCTGTTAGCGGATCCCAGATCCGGATCTGGCCATTCATCAAGACGGTCGGCGCAGACCCGGTCTGATTCATGTCAAAATTAAAGACAGGGGTGTTCAGATCCTCATCATAACTGTGCAAGAAATTCAACACCGAATCAACCGCAACAGGACTGTACATCCCTGTTGCTCCCCAGGTTCCTGAAAACGAATCAGCCCCGCCCCCAGGGGTCAAAAGCGGATTCGGGAACGGGCCTCCCGGGACTGAGGCATTATTTGCGCCTACAGCTCCGGTATAAACTAAAAGATCCAGCCCTCCCGTTCCCACAGATGTGTCAAAACCAGGAAAGCCTAATTGTGTAAGCAAATCCGCAGAATATGAATAAAAATGGTCGTGTTTGGAGGAAACGATGAGCGGATCACCTGTGATGGGATGGAACAGCGGATTCCCGTTTTGATCAACTACCTGGGTGAACGGATCCGGCAGGGTCGGGATCGACGCCTGGGCAGCACCCGTGACCGCCATCATAGTAAAACAGCTCAAAGCCAAAAAACATAAAATTCGCGTCTTCATTTTTTCTCCCCCCAATGCATTAAAATAGAACTATCCCCGCTATAATCCAGCAAGAATGATGCCATAATAAAAACTTTTTAATTTAGATCCGCGATGATCAGCTGGTCCGCGGGCCACGCCCAGCGCCAGCCCGCGCCCGGTAATATCGCAGGAGCCGCGGATGGTCTAGAAGCCATTGAACCGTCTTGTCAAACCCCTGCTCAAACGAAACCCGCGGCCGCCACCCGAGCTCGCGCCGGATCTTGCGGCTGTTGCTACACCATACATCCGTGTCCCAGCTCCGTGCGGGCATGCTCGCCCAAACAGGTTTTTCTTTGACCGCGAACATCTTCCGGGCGAGCGCAACTGCCTCCCGGATCGTGGTCTGAACACCGCTGCCGACATTATAGATCTGCCCCTGACAGACCGAGGCATGCCGGGCCGCCACGAGGCAGGCCTCGACAAAATCATCAACATAAACATAATCCCGAACGATCGTCGGAGACACAAGCGGCGGAAGACGGCCCGCGAGGCCCGAGACGATCAGGGTCGGGATAAACCGCGCGGGCTCCTCAAACGGGCCAAAGACCGTATACGGCCGAAGCACGACCACGGGCGCCTGTCGGCTCGTCGCGACATATCGAGCGAGCATCGTGGCGCAGACCTTGGTCACGGCATAATGGCTGTTCGGCTCAACCGCCTCACGCTCGCCGGGGGCATGGTCCTTAAACCCGTATTCCGACGACGATCCGACCTGAACGAAGGACCGGACCCGGGCATCGGCCGCGGCCTCCATCAGATGAAAGGCGGCGAGGACATTCGTGTCGAGCATCTCTGCAAGATCCGTCTGAAATGAATACGCGCCGTGGGCGGCAAGATTAAAAACATCACGCGGCCTGATCCGCGCCACGAGGCGAGAGACCTGTTTTTTGTCCCGAAGGTCCACCTCGTGGACAACGGTGCCTGCCAGCACCTCGGTCAGGCGCCACCGCCGATACCGCGGCCGCATCAAAAGGTGAACACGGCATCCCTCGCGGATCAGCCGGCAGACAAGATTGGCGCCGATAAATCCCGAGGCGCCGGTGACAATGACGTTCTTCATAAAGAGAGGCCCTACCCTAAGAACCGATCATACCCGAGGATTTTTAAATACGGTGCGGTGAGAAGCCGGATCTCTTTCTGCTCCTCGCGCGAGAGCTCCTGGGCCGTGGCCCGGTTCCTCTCGACCGTTGCCGACCGGATCGTGCCCCAGGGATAGACCTCCTCGAGGGGCTCGCCGTTCCACGAGACCGTCGACAGCGTCGATGAACTCTTGAGCCCGAGCCGGCGACACAGGCCGCCCAAGACCCGGCGCGGGTTCGCAAGGATATCTTCAAGTCTTAGGAGGTGAACGCGGCCGGGATATTTCTCTTTAAAGAGCAGGGCAAAATACTGATTCAGATTCCAGCCAAGAAAATAATGCCGCATCGACAGCGGGACCGGACGCTTCTTCGTGTCCGCGTAGGCCGACCAGGGGTTGCGGACGATATGGAGCACGTGCGCGCCGGGGAGGTCCGCGAGGATCTTCTCGGCGTCAACAAGGACAACCGGGCTGTATCCGACATAGAACGTCTCACGGCCGGTCCGACGGCAATTCGTCCACGCGTCAAAGGTGGCCCGGAAAAACGCCTCAACGTTATGGCCCCGCGACCGGCCCCGGGCCTTCAGATGCCGGCGGTAAGCCTCCAGCCGGTCCTCATCGCTCATCTGAAAATCGGCATGACGGAATTTGCTCACCCCCGGCGTCCGGCTCCGGACCTTGCCTTCCTCGTCAATGATGAGACGATAATCCCCCTCGACCGTACCCTCGAGCGGAAATTCAGGCCACCGGTACTTCAACGGGAACATCGAGGACAGCGCGTCATTGACAAGCCGGGTGCCGAGCTGGGATTCAAACGGATACACAAACATCTCGGGGTGGCCGTCAAGAAAACGGTGGGTCGTGTTCCCCCCGTTCTCATACATCGCGCTGATCATGAGAAGCGAAAACGTGTTTTTCATCATCCGTCCTTTTTAAGTTGAAACGTATAAAAGACATCCTTGACGCCCCGCGAGTCCGCTTTGGCCGGGCCCACGTTCAGGAACCCGTCAGAAAAATCCTGGTCGACCCACTCAACGGCAAAGATCTGGTTCCCGAGCGGCCACTCCAAAAGTCCGAGCACCTCGCCCGTCCGCAGATCAACGGCGGAAACCCCGCACCGGCACGTGTTTACATCCAGCCCCGGCGCATAGCGCTCGAACCTCGGCAGGATCCGTGAGATCCCGACAAAGGCGCAGCCGCGCCGAATGCAGAGCCCCCGGGTCCAGCCGCCGAGGCGCGCGACAGGACGGAACCGTTCTCCGTCGACATAGCCGAGCTCGCCGTAGCCGCTGTTCGCGACCCAGAGCCGCCCGCGATAGAGACGGGCGGAATGCGGCCGGGTGAGCCCCCGGCAGACCGGCGCGCGGGACGCCCCGGAGAAGACCACCCCCTGACGGTCCGCCACAAAGGCCGGGTCCCCGATCCTCGGTGAGACGATCCGGTCCGTTGAGGCTGTAAAAAAAGACGCACCGAGCGTCGCTCCGGCAGCAATAGAATTGAGCTGAAGATAATTCGCCTCGGTCCGCGGCCGGCGAGGCCGGCCCCCTCGGTCCATCACCTTCGGCCACCAGGCATAACGGTAGCGACCGTTCGGCAGGATCTCGATCACCGCGTTATGGCCCGCCGCGGTCGCGTAAAGCGTTCCTGCGACAGACACCACGTCATGAAGATAGAGGCTCCCCGGATAAAAATCCGTCTTGACCGGCACCAGGACCCGCCGATGGGAGGCCGTGCGTTTGTTCCCGCCGCGCGCCTCCTCCCGATCGACCCAGCCCGAACATGCTTCAAATGTATAGATCTGATTCGGATTGCGCGTGCTCGCGATCGCGACCTGACCGCGGCCGCGGTCCACCGCGACTCCCGACGGGTGAGGCAGGGGCATCGATGACATCTCCGGCACGCCTCCGACCCCCCCCAGCATGAGGACACAGTGCTCGTACTCCCGGGTCACGATCAGCTTGACCCCGCAGCGGTCGAGGGTCTCCCAAAACCGCCCGCGGACCCGGCACCGCAAGAGCGCGGGATCCGTCTCAGCGCCAAGCACCCCCTGCCCAACGATCTCCCGCGGGTCACGGAAAATCTCTTGATGCCGTTCGGATAAGGACGCGGCCCGCTGACGGATCGAGGTCATAATCCCCCTCCTCGCCGCGCTCGCTGAGCTCGCCGTGCTCGCCGCTCGCGTTTGAGTTGAAAGGCGCCCCAATACATCTTGAACGCCGAACCATATCCCGTCGTGGAGCGGCCGCCGAGCCGTTTATACGAAAAGATCGGGACCTCGATCACCGGATAACCTTCGGCCCGGCAGACACAGTGAAACTCAAGATCAATCAGGTCGTCATTCCGTGTCAAGGCCAAGAGCGGACCGCAGGTCCGCGGAAAGATTTTCGGCGTCCCATTGATGTCCCAATACGGAAGATCAAAAAGGGTCCGGCACAGGACGTTATACAGAAAGGATCCGGTCCGCCGCTGAAGGCTCTCGCGGACCTTTCGGTTCGCCTTGATGATGCAGCCCTGATTCGCGTAGGCATAGAGAAGAAAAAGGAGCAGGTCGTTCGGATGCGTGCGGCTGGAATTCGTATAGCAGAGAACATCCCCCCGCGCCTCGCGCAGGCCGAGCCGCACCGCCACGCCCCATCCCTTCTCCGCGGTCTCAACAACACGGACCCGGGCGTCGTTCGCGGCAAGGCCGCGGCAGACTTCGGCGGAGCCGTCCGAGCTTCCGTTAACCACAAGGAGCATCTCATAACGAGCGGGAAAGCGGACGAGCTCCCGTTGGTACCCCTCGACCACCCCGGGAATATGTTCCGCCTGATTATAAACAGGCAGGACAATTGAGAATATCGGATCTGTCATCGCTCCTGTCCTTGATACGCGGTTAACACGGTCTCGGCCAACTGGCCCGCGGAAAGCCCATGCTTGATGAGCAGGCCCTCCTTCGCCCCGGTCCTCCCGTCGTGCGGCATCCTGACCCCGCAGCGGACGAGACGGCCGCCCGCACCGATCTCGGCGATGATCTCGGCCACATACGACCCGAGACCCCCATCCACATAATGATCTTCAACCGTGACCACAAGCGTTGTCCCCTCAAGCGCTGCCTGGAGATCCCTGTCCGGCGACGGGTTAAATGACGAGACGATCATCACCGAGACATCAATCCCGCGGGTCCGGAGGATCTCCGCGGCGGAAAGGGTCTCCTTCGCCATCACCCCGTAGGTGAGCAAGAGGATCCGGCGGCCCGGGTCGCGCAGGTCCGCGCGGCCGAGCGCAAATTTTCCCGACCGGGGAAGGCTGAACCCCTTCTCACCTTTCCCGACGCGGTAATAGACCGGCCCCGGCTGATCCCACGTGGCCTCCAGGGCCTCACTGACCTGAGCCCGGTCACAAGGGACCACGACCGTCATCCCTTTTTGAAGCCGCATCACGCCGACATCCTCAAGCGCGAAATGGGTCATCCCGGCGCTGCCGTATTCAAAACCCCCGCCCACGCCCACGATCCGCACCGGCAGGCGGTGCAGGATCGGGCCGTTCCGGATAAATTCATAGGGCCGAAGCGCGGCAAAATTCGCGATCGAATACACAAACGGGATCATCCCCGCCTCGGCGAGACCCGTGGCAAGGCCGACCATGTTCTGCTCAGCCACCCCCACGTTAAAAAACCGGTCCTTAAACCTCTCGGCAAACGGCTCGACCACGGTATACCCAAGGTCCCCGGTCAAGAGAACAATCCGCGGGTCCTTTTCAGCAAGACAAGTGAGGGTCTCGATAAAGGCGTGCCTCATGCGACACCCCTCGGCCCCGCCTCAATATCCCTCAAGGCCCGACGATATTCATCATCGGACATCGGCCAATAATGCCATTTGATCTGATTCTCCATAAAGGACACGCCCTTGCCAAAGACCGTGCGCGCGATCACAAGATGCGGCCGGCCGGACTCCCCTGAAAGCCGCTCAAATACGGCGCGCATCTGCCCAACGTCATGGCCGTCGGTCTCTTGGACATCCCAGCCAAAGGCCTCCCATCGACGGGACAGGGGTTCAAGATCAAGGACATCGCGCGTATATCCGAAGGCCTGCTGGCCGTTCTGGTCGATCACGGCCACGAGATTCGAGAGCCCGTGATGGGCCGCGAACATGGCCGCCTCCCAGACCGAGCCCTCATTACATTCCGCGTCGCTCATGAGAACAACGGTCCGATACTCCGCCTTTTTCATCCGGGCCGCGAGCGCAGCCCCGGCACCGAGGCACAGACCCTGGCCTAACGAGCCAGTCGAAAAATCAACGCCGCGCAAAAAATGTTCCGGATGGACCCCCAAGAGCGAATCTCGTCCGCAATAGGTATCAAGCTCGGCCTGGGTAAGCCAGCCCTTCAGAAAAAACGTGCCGTACAGGGCCAGGGCCGCATGGCCTTTCGAAAGGATAAAACGGTCCCGCGTCTCAGACTCCGGCGACGGGATGTGAAGGATGTGCCCATACAGGGCGACGAGGACGTCCACGACAGAAAGGGCTGAACCGATGTGACCGACCTTAGCCCGCTGGGACTGATCGAGGATGATCCTGCGTAAGGCGTGCGGCGATAACGGCTGTGTCGCTGATTGCGGGCTCATAAAAATGGAATGAAATATGTATATGTTAAAATTTCACCATATTATATACTGATAATACGTAAATCAACCAAAATAAATCACGAATCAAAAGATGAAACACGTCCTCGCCATGATCAAAAAAAATTGGCGCTTTCTCCTCATACAAGCAGTCTTGTGGTCCCTTTTTTTCCTGATCAAACACAAAGGATATCTGTTTACCGAATATCTCTTTGATCGGCAGGCCTTTGACCTCCTTAATACGATCTCGGGGTTCGATGGCACGCACTCGCTGGACTTTTATATCGGTGAGGTCGAAAATTCGCTCCTCGGCCCGATCCAGACATTCGTCTCGCTCCTTGCGGTTGTGCTCTTTTCTCTAAAATATCTCCCCGGGACCTCAACGCTCCAGTTCGGTGCCGCGATCATGGGATACCTCCTCGTGACCCGGCCCGAGATCCTCCTCTATCCGCCGTTCGGAGAAGGGATCACCGGCCCGTTCTCCGACACGGTCTGGCTGTACCAAAACAACCTCAATTATTTTGAACTCCTCCGCCAGCCAACCTTCACCACCGGCGGGCCGCAGATCTATCCGACCGCCCTGTATCCCTTGTTTGTGGCGGTCGTCATGCGGCTGATCCCCTCAACACCCGCCTTTCTCGTGACCATGCACCTCTTCTATTTTTTCATGGCCGCGGCCTCGCTCGCCACGATCCGGAAGATATGCCTCATGGTCTTAAAAAACGACCGCACCGCCATTCTGACGGTGGTCCTCATCCTGTCCCAGCCCCTGGTCCAGTGCATGGTCGAACTGCTCAACCTCGAGATGCCGCTCTTCTTCTTTACGGTGATGACCGCGTACTGTCTCATCCTCGACCGGCCGTGGCTCGCGGGCCTCTCGGCGCTCGGGGCGATCTTCAGCAAAGACCCGGGGATCGGCGCCTGCGCCGCGGTCCTCGCTGTCTACGGCCTCAAATTCCTCATGGAACGGCCTAAAAAGATCCGCCGCCTCATCATCCCGGCCGTGGTCATACTGATCGCGGGGATTAAATCCGTGCTGCGGATGCGCATCGTCGGCGCGCAGCAAAACTTTAACATGGTCCGCTTTATGTGCGGATTCCCGACTCTCCGGAACACCATCTGGTTCAAGATCTTTCTGGCGAGCATCGCGGTCCTATTCGTCGGCGGGCTCATCCGTCATTATCGTCGAGGGGCGTTTGCTTCAGCAAAGGCCGTTCTGCGGGCGGCGGCCGAGGGCCTTGCCTCCCTCGTCACAACCGGCCTACCGGGATTCATGATGTTCTTGATGACCTTTTTGTGGTTTGCCGTGCAAAGCAATTTTCTGACACTCGCCTACCGCTACCAGCTCCACCTCATCCCGTTTCTGCTCTGTGCCGTTGTCATCGCCCTGAACACGGTCATCAAAAAGGAGCGCGTCCTCCACGGCCTCATCATCATCCTGATCCTATTCTCGGCCGTCTGCTCGCACGGCCTCATGTACGAGACGCCCCATGGCGTGACCCAGGACAATCGGACTGAATGCATGGCGACCAACCTCGAGCGCGGGCTCGAATACCGCAACCTCATCCAGCTGGAGCTCGCCCTGGCCCGGGAGATCGAGACGCATTTTTCCGACTACGCGATCGTGGCCCCGTTCCAGACCTCGCACGAACTCGCGATCCCCCAGCTCGGGTATGTCAAAAAACGGCTGAATGTCACGGTCTACGGGATGCCGGCCACCCTCGGGATCAAACGATACGTCGGCATCCGTGTCTTTGATCCGTGGCGGACCGTGTGGATCGGTTTCCCCTGCCACGACCTGAACCTCGAAGTCCCCTTTCCGATCGACCCGACCGACAGGATCCTCAAGACATTCGAACGCGGCCACCTCAACGCCGCCATTTTCCAAGGCGGGGTCGCAATCGAACGGATCCATCTGCTTGTCCAGATGATGGAGGCTGCAAAGAGAAAATAAATAGGGTCCATGCCCTATTTATTAGCGTCTGATCTTTCCTATCGAAGATATGATCCAAAAAAGAATAAGGGAGAATCCGAAACCGACGAATTCAAAGAATCCGCCGAGCGTTTTCGGATCCGGCAAGATGATCTGACCGGCCATGGCATATTTGAGATTCTCCAAATGGGTCAGCTGTTTGAAACGAAGAAAAAAACAGAGGTTGCCGAACCACTGGAGAAAGAGCAGCTCCCGTGCTGTTCTGCCCTTCGGCACATAGGGGATCGTCTCGCCAGTCAATCCGCTGTGGGAAGCGTAATTGGACCAGTCATGCTCTTTATGCAGCTCCTCTTTCTTCATAATCTCGTAAATTTCCGAGCCGGGGTACGGCACAAGAAGATTAAACCGGGTATAATCCAGCGGCAACCTGAGAGCGTGTTTGATGGTCTCCCATGTTTCCGCGTTTGTCTCCGACGGGAATCCGATAATAAACTGACCGCTCGTAATAAAGCCATGGGCCTTTGCCAGCCGGACCCCTTCTTCGATCCTCTTAACGGTCTCGCCTTTTTTGATGAGCTTCATGATGCGCTCCGAACCTGTCTCAAGACCGAACAGGATCGTTGTGAAATGCGCCTTCTTCAGGGCAGTCAACACCTCGTCGTTGACAGAGTCGCCGCGCGCGTTCATGCCGAGTTTTAAATCGCTAGGGAATCGTTCCTTGCTGATCAATTCACAAAGCTCGATGGTCTCTTTTTTGTTCACGATGAAATTGTCGTTATTAAAAAAGATCCACCGCTGATTATACGTGTAGACGAGGGTCTTCATTTCTTCAATGACTTTTCTCGGGCTTCGGGTCCGATAGACGGATCCGGCGATGGAACGCTGGGAACAAAAAATACACCTGTACGGGCACCCGCGCCCGGTCAGCATATTGCCGAACTGATATTTCTCAATGTCTTTGCTGAAAAAATGATACGGGAAAGGCGGCAGGTCATCAAGATTGCGGATGAGCGGCCGTTCTGGATTGTTGACAACCTTCCCGTTCTTGACGAAGGACAGCCCGGCGATGTGCCCATAATCTGTCTTCCGGCCGTTGATCGATTCGATGAGCTCGGAGATCGTTTCTTCGCCCTCATTCCTGACCACAAAATCCGCGATCCGTTTTTTAATAGGTTCTTCAGGGACCAAGGTCACGTGCACGCCGCCCATGACAATGCAAACAGACGGGAAGTTGTCCTTGATGAACTGCGCGATATGATAGGCTCGTTCGGCAACGAGTGTTAAGACGGAAAACCCAACGATATCAGGCGAGAACTCTCGGAGATATTCACGGTATTCTTCGTCAGTCAATTGCGCGAGCTGCTCGTCGAGAATGCGGATCTCGATGTCGGGATGCCGGGCCTCCACATAACCCGCGATGAACCCCAGCGACAGCGGCAGCTGCGATGTGATGTACTTGGCAAACGGGCCGAGGATCTCTTTATTATATACCGGATTGATGAGAAGAATTCTTCTTACGGCTGCCGAACCTGTTCCCATATGGACCGAACCCCTCACGTGAGTCGACATTGTATGCGGCGTGTTTCTGGGCCAAAATTCACTTTGCCGTGCCTGAGCCCCGCTGATCCCCCGGGCCCTACAAGGGTTTCGGCCGTCCGAGCGTCATGACATTACTGAATCAGGCCTCCTGCGATTATAATACATCTCTCGATATTCAAAAAAAATTTTTTGACTTCTTCACGTCTTGAATTTTATCCGGATCGGGCCGCAGGATCCCGGAATGGCGGTCTCGCGCCAGGCCCCAACCCCTGGCCCAAGAACACGGGTTACGGGTTAGGGCGGCCGGCGACAAAAATAGCCCCTGCCGCTTCTCCCTGGACAGGCTTAGAAAAAACTTAATACATCACGACACCAATGAGGCCGCTGATCAGGATCACCGCAACCGGATGGACCTTGCCTTCAGAGAAAACGAGAAAGACGAACGCGCCCGCGGCGATCAGGAGATCACGCCACGAGCCCACCGCCGTTGACCCGTAGGTCCATACGGCAAAAAGGATGAGGCTCAGGACGCCGAGCTCGAGCCCGTACGTGAATTTGGCGAGGCCGTTTTTTTTAAACTTATCCATAACATGCAGCAGGACCGTATAGATAAGCACGGCCGGCAGGATCACAGCGAGGTTGGCAACCGCGGCCCCGGCAATCCCGCTTAAGCGGAAGCCCGTAAAGGTCGCCGCGTTAATCGCAATCGGCCCCGGGGTCATTTGTGCGACCGCGATGATCGTCGACATCTCATCAAAGCGCATCCAATGCTGGTTGACCACAAGCTCATGCTGGATGAGCGGAACAGCGACGAGACCTCCGCCGTAAGCCCCAAGCCCGATGCGCATAAAGCTCATGAACAATTTAACGAGGGTTCCGATCATGAGGTCCCTCCCCCGGTTTCCGTGTTGTCGCCGCTTTTAGAATAAAGAACGAGCCCGAGCATCCCGGAGACGACCAGGGCCCAGATCGGATGGATCTTAAAAAGAAAAACCGTCCCGAGCGCCAAACCCGTGATTACCCATGACTGCCAGCCGCGGAGGAGTTTTCGGGCGAAGGTAAAGCCGGCAAACGCAAGCTGGCCCGCCACCGCGATTGCGGCACCCTTAAAAAAGGCCTGGACCCACGGATACGAAAAGAACGGCAGGAGGGACCAGGCGATGAGGATAATGACACAAAACGACGGGAGAATCGTTCCGACGATCGCCATCCCGGCACCCCCGATCCCCCGGAGCCGGCGGCCCAACAAATACGCGAGATTCACCGCGATCACCCCGGGCACCATGGTGGCGAGAGACATCATCGAGATAAAATCCTCTTCCCTGACCCAGCGGCGTTTTAAGACGAGCTCGTGCCGGATGACCGGCAGCATCGCCAACCCTCCGCCGAACGTAAACAGCCCGATCCTAAAAAATGTCCAAAACAGGGCCCCGAGCCTGATCCGCTCCGCTGCCTGGTCCTGGTCTGTGTGTGTACGATACTCTCCCGAGCTCACAACGATCGCCTTTGCTAGGTATTCCGCCTCAACCCTGTTGACCCATTTCGTAAAACTTTTTTCCATTATAGCTGTAAATACAATATTCTAAAACAGTTAAATCCGACCTGATGCGTTTGATCGCCAGTTGATCCCAGCATCCCGTATCATGCACGGATCCCGGGACATCAAAAACATTTGTGAATCATGCTACTCAAAAAACAAGCCCGCCAGAAAGAATCTAGCGGGCCGTTGGGCAAAAAACCTATTTTTTTCGTTTCTTTTCCTTCTTTTTATTCGCGACCTTATCCCCCACTCTCCTCACCTCCTTCTTTTTTTGAATCAAACAAAAGTCAGGAGCCTGTTTTTTCGTGCGCCTCAGGTTGATAACGGATTTTCTCGACCTTTAATTTAACCACGCCGGCAGGGACCTTCCACTCAATAATATCCCCAACGCTATATCCCAAAAGCGCCGTGCCGATCGGCGCCAAGACCGAAATCTTCCCCTGGCTCACATCTGCCTCATGGGGAAAAACAAGTTGGTAGGCTGTCTCTTCACCGGTATCCAAATCCCTTAAATGAACCTCAGAATTCATCGTAACAACATCATCGGGGATATCCTGGGGCTTGACGACCTCACACTTATTCAATTCAGATTCCAATTCCTGAAGATATTTCTCCTCTTCTTTTTTAAATTGCCGCGTGGCCAAGATCAATGCCTGCAATTTTTCCATGTCATCGCTAGTTATATAAATATTTTTTTTCGTCATGGTTCCTCCTGGCTGTTATCCAATAATCTTTTCAATATCCATAACAAAAACGATCCCCTGTCCAGGATCTTTCAGCTCCCCGTGTTGAACCAATATATTAAGAAGCTTGTCTTTGTTCATGTCCAAGGTCAACATAACCAAGACCTCTCTCAATGACCCGATCCGCAAACCAATCTTGCTCCACGCCTCTTCAGTGCAGAGACCTTTCCCAGAAAGCATCGTCGCTCCAAAAATCCCGGCATCTTTAAGGAACGGCATTATAGCCGCTATCTTTTTTTTCGGAAGGATCGCTACAATCAATTTAAACATGGTCATCTTCTCCCTTCCAGCGGCGGTCCATACGATTTTATTTTTGACGATGCTCTCCCCGGTTCACATAACCGGATGAAGGCGAGCCACGGTCCTCACATCCTCAATGGTATAAAAGGCGTCTTGATCAAAATCTTTGATGATAGTTAGCACCTGGTCTAACAGCTTCCGCTGGACAATCACATAAATGATCTTAACCGGTCCGGCCATCCCCCTGCCGTCGATCGTCGTTGCTCCGTATCCTTTCTCCTGAAAATATCTTAATAACCCGCCGGGATCCTTATTCGTTATAAATTGAACCGCGAGATTGCCGATGGCGATTTTCCGCTCTATCGTGATGCCGACAAACGTCCCGAGACTAAACCCTCCGGCGAAAGCGATATAGCTGATGGGATTATTTAAATTCTGCATAATTTGCGATATCCCAATAAGCCAGACCAGCATCTCAAAAAAACCGATCACCGCAGCCAGGGCCCTGATCCCCCGACTAACAAAAATGATTCTTACGGACGACATGCTGACATCCGCCGCACGAGCCAAAAAGATCAAAACGGGAATCAATAAATGGCCAAACTCGCTTTGTAACCAATCTAATAGCACTCTCGCCTCCTGTGGTCATAAAAATGCCGCCGCGGCCCCGCACCGACGCCGTCATGAGACACGCGTTGATACCTTGTCAGCTCATTTTTTCGGTCACGGGCTCCCTGAACGATCTTATTTTCTTTATTTTTTCAAGCAAAAGATCAACGCTCTGGGCCTTGTCATAATAATCAGCCGCATTTTTAATTATTATCTTTTGTTCTTCAAGCGGATAAACACTGGTCACAATCACTTGAAGATTTTTATGAAACATCTGCACCGTATTAAACAAAATGCTCCCGTACACCTTAGGCAACCTAATGTCGAGCAGCATAATATCAAAGAACTCTCTATTCAGCATGTCGTTGGCCTGAATCGCGTCAGAAACGCTGACAACGTCATAGCCTTCGTTTTCGAGAAGCTCGATGTACATTTTTCGTACCCGCTCCTCATCTTCAACAATTAAGATCCTCACCATTCGTATCCCCTCTCTCCCACCAGGCCCTCGCTTTTTAAAAGCAAAAAGATGTCCCCCATCACATAAGCCCCATGAATGCTCTAGGAAAATATAACAGCCGGGGGATTAACAGAAGATTAAAGAATCATTAAATTTTTTAATACTGAGAGGTGTTAATGGGAAGAACCCGACTGGGTACTGCGGGGCAATACCACCATAAAAACAGATCCCTTGCCAGCCTGGCTAGAAACCGTTATCTCACCTTGATGAAGCCGCGCGATGGATTGCGCGATGCTTAACCCTAAACCGCTGCTTGGGGATGTTTCTTTTATTTTTCCTTCGATCCTAAAAAATTTATCAAAAAGCCTCGGAAGATTCTCGGCCTCGATCCCAACCCCAGTATCGGCAACGGAAATTTTAACGTGCCCCTCCTCAAGAGCGACATAAATATCGATGGCTCCGCCCCGCGGGGTAAATTTTACCGCGTTATCAACTAAGTTTAAAAACAGACGCCGGAGCATTTGCTCATCTCCATTCACCAAGGCCGTGGCCTCAGGCACCTGGATCATGACCGTGATGTCCTTTTCTAAGGCTAAAATTTTTGCTTTTTCATATAAAACCATAACAAAGGCTTTAAGGTCCAACGGCGCAAGGACCATGTCCCCGGACCGATAGTTAACACGCGTCAATAACAGCAGATCCTCGATGATCTTGAACATCCGTCGGGTTTCCTCTAGGCTGCCCAGAATAACTTTTTTATATTCTTCCCGGTCGCGCTCTTTTTTTAAAACAACTTCCGCCTCGCCCCTGATGATCGCAAGTGGTGTTTTGAGCTCATGGGCAATATAGGAGCTTGATTCTGTGATGTAGGCAAACGCCGCCTCCAGACGAGAAATCATATCATTAAACGCCTTAACCAAATACTGAACATCATCTCCAGCGCTCTCGACCGTGACCCGGCGGCTCAAATCCTCGTGAGTAATGCTCTCGGCGATCTCAGCAACCTGCCTGATCGGGCCAAACTTTTTTCTCAAAACCATCTGACCAACACAGTATCCAGCCAAAAAAACCAACGCCGCGAGGGCTGCCCCGTAGAAGACCCCCTCGATATTGAGCATATGGAGACGGGACAACGCGCGCCAGGCGCCATAAACACTGAGCATGATGCAGACCGCCGCCACACCTGGAAGGCCACGTTGAGCCATCATTGATTTAATGCGCATTATTCTTCCCTCAAGACGTATCCCTTGCCATGAACCGTATGGATCAGAGGGCCTTTAAAATCTTTGTCGATTTTGTTCCTCAAGAAACTGATATAGACATCGATCACATTAGTGAAGCTATCAAAATCTTCGTGCCAGACATGTTCGGAGATCATGGTTCGGGTCACCACATGATCAGCGTTCAGCATCAAATATTCCAATAGGGCGAATTCCTTGCTGCTAAGCTGAATATCCTTTCCCGCGCGGTTAACTTTATGGCGCAGCTGATCCAGCTCTAAATCATCGACCCTAAGGATCCCGGTTTTATCCTGGCTGTTCCGCCTCAGCAAAGCGCTGATCCTTGCCGAGAGCTCTTCAAAATCAAACGGTTTGGCAAGATAATCATCGGCCCCGGAATTTAATCCTAAAACTTTATCCCGAACCTGATCTTTGGCGGTCAGCATCAGAATGGGCGTATTGATCTTTTTTTTCCGAAGCTCCCGGCAGACCGTGATGCCGTCTTTATGCGGGAGCATAATATCCAGAATGATCAGGTCATATGGATTCACCTCGGCAAGAAAGGAGGCCTTGTCTCCGTCCCCGGCGACATCGACAACAAAATCCTCTTCCTTAAGGCCTCGGGCCACAAAATTGGCGATCTTAACCTCATCTTCGACTAATAGTATTCTCATTATTCTCCATTACGGGTCAGCAGCCTATTTACAAAATTATCTTTTTGGGGCGATCCTTAGCCCCCTCAAGATACGCCCGAGCGCTCTTTTCCAAGATAACACGAATTCATTGTTCGCGAAAGTATTCACTTGATATCTTGTTTTTTTGAACCCATTTGTCGGTACCCCACTGGGACAAGCAGTCCTCGCTCTGACAAAATCTCATTGAGAAAAATCACTCAAATGACTTAAATCTCAAACGCATGCGCTATCCAGGAGTGCCCGAATCTGCTCCGGGGCTGGGAGCTCTTTCTTCAAATTCTTTGGCAAAAGATAAAATCGAAGAATGGAGAATTGAATACAATACCTTCAGGCCGCACAGCTCGCTGGGT
Source organism: uncultured Planctomycetales bacterium (assembly GCA_964450385.1). Taxonomy (GTDB): domain Bacteria; phylum Omnitrophota; class Gorgyraeia; order Zapsychrales; family JANLHA01; genus JAKLFA01. The sequence continues at coordinate 483 of CAYVEC010000016.1, read as the reverse complement.
TACAAAACACCTGAAGAATTTTTGAAACAGTGTGAACGGGAAAATTTAAACCAAATCGCCCCGAAACTCTCTCTGCAGATGGTTTAATTTAGGGGTGGGGCCATTAGTAAAAGTTAAGCCATGAACACGCGGTCTAAAAACCACTTAAAAGCCCAAAAAAGGAGACCGTTAATGGCCTCCTTTCTCCATTAAGATATGCCTAAAACATTCACTGTTTTTCATTCCCGCAATCCTAAAAAAGAGTAAACGTGGCATCTGATGTATCCGTGACCGTAGGATCTTCGACCGCTGTGATCCTAACCTGACTGGTGCCAGGAGATCCCATCCCAATCGGCCACGTATAGCTCCCTGTATTCGCCGGCGTAGAAGCTGTAATATCAAACCACATCGAGCCAGCCTCCGAATATTCAATATGGACAGCTACAACACCTGAACTGGCCCAGGTAATATTCTATGTTGATCCAAGACCCCAATTCTCTCCAC